>NZ_FOIH01000019.1:0-12143 GCF_900111535.1 Pseudomonas sp. NFR09 | reverse complement strand
CCATACACGCTTGCCGTTCAGTAAAGGTTCGTGTTCACCGGCGACCACCGACAGCACCATGCGGTATTCGGCGTCGCTGATGTCTTTTTTCATCAACGCTTGTTCGGCGGCCACGTGCAGGGCGGTCGTGTGGGCGGCCGTGAATTTGTTGCGCAGCACGGCCTGCGCCACCGCGTCTTCGGGCTCCAGGAACGCCTTGAGATAGGCCTGGTACTGCGTGCCGATATCCAGCGTGCGGCACAGGCGGGTGAATTGCTCCACGGTCAGCGTGGTGGTGACGGGGTCAAAGCCGGTTCCAGTCGCCGCCTGGACCACGAACCCCGAGGAGGCATGAAAGGCATCGGCTTCGCATTCCGCGGCTTCGAAATTGTGCAGGGCGGCTTGCAGCAGCGGCAGCTTGAGCGCCTCGAACGAGCCGGCGGTGACGTTGAAGACACCCATCGTCACGCTCTTTCTCAGGCAGATGTAGGTCTTGTCGACGTCCAGCTCGACCTTGAACTGATCCTTGAGGGCCTTGACCAACAACGGCCGGGCGAAGGTGTCGATGTCCTGCAACTGGGACATGACGTTGTCCAGCGCGCTCTGAGCCGTGAAGCCGGCGGTGATGCAGTCCATAAGCGACTGGCGTTGCGCCGCAGAGGCGTGCTGGTACCAGTCTGGCATTGCGTCGGGCGCGGTCTTGAGTGCATCTAACTGTTGCGGCGTGGCTTCTTTCAGCCAATCGGGCACGGCATTCTTGAGGAACGTATCGTGCACGCTTTTCGACACGGGGGTAGTGGCTTCGACGGGCGAAGGTTGAACCGTCATGCGGTCTCTCCTGAGGTAGTGGGAGCAGACAGCAGATCACGTCAGTGGGCGGCGCCTGGGGTAGATAAAACAGCGCCAGGGTGCGAACCCCGGCGCCCGGTGAGTCAGGTGACGGGGTTGGCTTGCAACTCTGTGCGTGTCAGGGTCTCCATCAGGCTGGCTTCCTCGATCGCCAGTTGGGCCTGCAGGTCCTTTGCCTGGTGCTCGTAGTTGGCCTGGGACAACCGGCCCTCGGCGTGTTGGCGGTGCAGGGCCTCCAGGCTGGTGTGGAAAGGTTCGCTCTGCGCTTCGAACCGAGCCCGGTACTTGTGGGTCAGGTACTCCTGCCAGAAATCCCGAGAGACCAGGGCCTGGAACTCGGCCGGCGAATCGTTCAGCTTGAGGATGTCCTCGCGGGTCTTTTTCAGGGCCTCTGCGCTGACCCTGCCGCGGGTAAAGATCGCTGTCTGCGGTTGTCCCGGCAAATCCAGCTGGTCCGGGTTCTTGAGCTCAAAGCGATAGGCCAGCCTGATCTCGACCTCTTCGAGCAGGGCGATCCGCTGAGCTTTTTCGACCGCCGACAAAGCGGGGTTGTCATTGATCGCCTGGGTGCGCCGGGCGATGTCCTGCAGCGCGGCCTTTTCCACCTCATCGAGGCGCAACAACCCCCTGGACAGTTTGATCAACGCGGCGCCCTGACTCACATCGCTGGCCAGTGCCTTGGCGTTGTGCACCATGGTCATGACCTCCACGTTACTGAACGACAGCCCGGCGCGGTCACAGCAGGTCGGACGTCCGGCCCACTCGAACATCTGCTCGCGCAGCGCCGCGGATTCCACGGTGTTTGGCGTGATGGCATCGATCACCGCCCACACCCGGGCTTGCAGGTCTGCATGGCCGGCGGTGGCCTCTCGCATGTCCTTGAGCATGGCGAAGAAGCCGTCACTGCCTGGCTGTGCGCGCAGTTGCTCCCACTGGGCCATGCGGGTGCTGATCTGCGTGGGGGACATTGCTTGCATCCAGCGCCGCGCCTGCGCCTGATCGATGGCTTGGGGGCGTGGCGGCGGCAAGAGCCGCAGTGCCGAGGAGACCAGGTTGTCGGGGTGGTCGACCGAGCTCAGGCCCGCCTGTTCAAGCCGCGCCCGGTAGTGGTTCAGCTGCTCTCGCGCCGCCTCGGTCAGCGGGTTGCCCGTGAACTCGATGAGGTGAGTGAGCCTGGAGGACTGCGCCAGTTGTTCGTCAGGTGGATTGATGAGGGCCTCGGGGAGGCTGGAGATGCGGTTGCCCGCCAGATTGATCTGTACCAGCGACGGTTGTGCACCAAGCCCGGTCGGGAAGCTCTCGAGTTCGCAATTGCGCATGTTCAACGTACGCATGTCGGTGATGGCACTGAAGTCCGGAGCGACGCGCAAGGGGTTGTAGGCCAGGGTCAACAGGCGAAGCGTTGACCGCTGGGCCAGCACCTGAGCGGTGTGCGCGCTGAGCTGGATCTGGTTGCCGTGCAGCCACAAGCGTGTCAACCCGTTCATCTCATTGAGCGCCGCCGGCAGCTCGCGCAGTTGGTTCTGCGATATATCCAGCCAGCGTACCCCGCGATGACGCAGCAGGAATTGCTCGGGGCTGGTGCTCAACTGCATGTTGTTCAATTTGAGCGAGCCGACGTGGCTGAAGTCCGCATCCAGCTCCGGCAGGCTCTGCAGGTTGAGGCCGCTGAGGTCCAGTTCCAGGCCGATGGGGGTGCCATCGAAGGCCAGTTTGGCCGGCGTTTCCTTGCGCCAACAGGCGATGATCCGATTCTTGGCGAGGTAACGATCATCTCGACCCAGAGCATTCAGCGCACGCTGCTCGGTGCGAACGTAACCGGTGCCGGTGCGGTTGTTGACATTGCCGCCAGCGGAAGCCCAGGTATTGAGCTGCGTGTTGAGCTGGGCGAACTCCCGTTCCAGGCGTTGCAACTCTGCTTCCAGGCCTTCCCCCAGGCCCCAGATAAACTGCCGGGTCTCCAGCGCGTTGCGATTCGGGTACAACGCACGCGCGCGTTCAAGCGGCGGGTTGCTGATGTCAAAAACATCATGGGTCTTGATCAAATCCGGACGCTGATCTCCCAGGCGCCGCCAGTAAGCGTCGAAACGCGAACGGTAGGTGTCGGGGAGCGGGTTGCCTTTCAGGAAGGTGACATTGTTGATCCCGGCAATCGCCTCCAACTGTTCGGGAGGTGGGTCGAGATACAGGTCGGGCACTTCGCGCAGGCGGTTGCCGCGCAGGTTGAGAAATTCCAGGCCGGTTTTGTCCTGCAGGCCGGTCGGCCACTGCTCGATTCCGGTATAGGACAGGTCCAGTCTTTTCAACCCGTGCATGGCGCTGACGTCCGGAGTGCGACCCAGGCGGTTTCCCGAGAGCTCCAGGCTTTCCAACGGGTGCAGCGCGCTGAGTTGCGCGGCACTGTCCGGGGTCAGGACGATCTTGTTCTGGCTCAGGCGCAACTGGGTCAGCCGGGGCATCCGATCAAGCCCTTCGGGGATTGTCGTGAGTTCGCAATTGACCAGGCTCAGCTTTTCAACCTGGGTGAAATTGTTCAAGAAGGTTTGAGCGTTGGCGCTCCATTGACGGGTGTGCAGTTCCAGTTCGGTCACATGGCTGAAATCTGCCGTGAGCGCGGGCAGGTCCAACGGCATGCCGCTGATGAATTTAAGCGCAGTGCCGGACTCCCGGCGCCAGCAACGCTTGATGTCCCTGGCGACCGTGCCGGCATAGCCGCCGGCGCGGTCGAACTGGGAGCCCGCCGTACGCGGCTTGTTGGCCTCGACCCAGGTGTTCAGGTCGTCTTCGAGCTGGCGGTATTCGGCTTCGCGCCGGGTCAGTTTTGACCGTACATCACTGCCCATTGACTCAATGAAGGTGTCGACTTGCGCGTCGCTGAAAGACGGATAGAGCTTGCGTACCCGCTGGGCTGAGCTGCTGAGCCGGGCCTTGAGTTTCTCGAAGCCGCGCCCTCCACCGAGCAGGCGCATCGTGGGGTCGTAGGCAGGTTTACGCACCGGGTGTTCCAGCAACAATGCACGCAACGCTTCGCGGGGCAAGGGCTGGGACTGGATGGCGGCGCGCAATTGCGCGGCGTCGGCCAGCTTCATGTCGATACGCTCGCCGGGTGACAACGCGTTGACAATGGCGTCGTACACATCCGTGGAAGGGTTGCCTTCGAACTGCCCGTCACTGAGCTGCACCAGGGTTTTAACCGGCGTGCTGTCCACCTCGCCGATGGCATCGAGCAACAGGTCCTCGGCATCCCCAGGCATACGCTGGCGCAACTCCACGCGGGTCCCGCGGCGCCAGCCTGGCAGGGTTTCCAGGGTGCGCAGGGCCAGGCGCTGGCTATCGAGGTCGAACGGTGTGTTCAGGTGCAGGTTTTCATAGGCCCGGGATACCCGGGTTTCCTGTTCGGCCCACTGCGCCAGCTCGGCGAGCGTGTCCGGCAGGCGCGCGCTGGCGCGAAAGGCCTCTAATTGCTGGGCACTGAGTTCGCTGAGCAGTTGCTCGGCGATGCGCGTCGGCAAGGTGGGAAAGGCGTCCTGCACACGCTGCACATCGGCGTCGGTGCTGGCCGTCAGTTGGCGGTAACGTTCCTGCACATACGAGGGCTTGATCGATTCGACAAACTCACCCAGTTGCCGGCGCAGCTTGGCGGCCCGCATGGGCAGAGTGTCCTGGGGCGAGCCTGGTATGTCGACCAGGTCGGGGTCGGTGCCTTGCAGGGTACCCAGCACCTCGCGCAAGCCTTCGCCGCGCTCCAACTGCTGCTCCGTGAGCCGGACTATGCGCCTGCGCTGGGACGGCAGTGAGGGCTCGTCATCCCAGAGCACGCGACCCTCGGTGTCGATCACTCGCAGCGGCGGGGAGCCGGACAGCAGGCCGCGACGCTTCATCAGGTCCAGTTGAGCCCCCAGGTCAGCCTTGGGAAACACGAAGGGGTCAGTGCTTTTGAGCTGCTGGATGAATGTACTGACCTGCTGGTGGATTTTGAAGCGCTGCAACGAATCGGCCAGCAGCAGCGGCGTGGTGTCGCTGTTCATATGGGTTTCGCGCAAGGCATCGGCGGTGACGCCACTGGCGTGTTGGGCGTTGAGCAATTGCTCGGTGTCCAGCGGCGCGGTGGTATGGCCCAGGCGCCTGAGCGCCGTAGTGTCGTCCCAGTCCAGGGGATGCTCGCCCTCGTGACGCCATGCTCCTTCGTGGTTTTGCGTGAGCCTGGGTGAGTACGCCTCTGGGCGTGTCGGGTGCGCAATGCGGTATTCGGCGTTTTGCGCGTCATGCGTTACCCGGTAGGGGTGGCCTTCCAGCGGCAGAATCGTTTGCCCCTCGTGGCGGTACAGCCCCTGTGCATCCGGTTGGGCATCCGGTGCCAGATTGACCCCCGCCCGGTAAGGGGCCAGGTCGGGTTTCCACAGGCGGGTCTTGCCATCGGTGGACATCACCGGCAACGTCGCTTCGACGACCGGCTCGGCAGGCACCGGGATCAATTTGGCAAAGCCTCTTCCCGCCCCCACCATGGCCGCCAGCATCACCAGGTTTTGCGCCACATCAATCAGGTGTGCCTTGGCCGCTTTGCGATCACCTTCCGACCATTCCCTGACCCCTTCGAAGGTGTCCAGCAACAGCTGGGTACTCATCACCGCCATCATGGCTTCCCCCAGTGCCGGTATGAACATTGACACGCCTGTAAACAGCAGCATGCCGATATTGAGCAGCTGGGCCAGCTTGCGTGAGCGTACGCGTGCGTCCACGTCGGCGGTGGGCACCGCGTGTGCGCGGGCGTCGGCGTAGAGTCTGGCGCGATATTGTTCGTAGAGGTAGGTCCACAGGTCGAGGTTCTCACCCCAGAACCATCCACCGTGTGCCGGCGACGTAATCACCGGGTCCAGGTAAGGGTCCGGATTGGGCACTTGCCGGGGCGGCGCAGGCGGTGGCATTGGGTGGACCGTGCTGAACATGTAGAACGGGTCGATCCCCCGGCGTATTTGATCGATCAGGGCCTGATAGGGCGCGAGGTCCTGGAGGATGGTGGTGTCCGGGGCGTTCTGGGTGAACTGGCTGAAATAGTCCGCGCGCTCCGCATAGTCGACGAACTGGCTGAAGAAGCGCTGGTAGACGGTTGGCCCATCCTGCGCTGACGGCGGTGTGTCAGGGGTGGTGAACCGTTGCTTGAACAGGGGCTTTAGCTGGCCCAGGGTATAGCGCTTGAGCGGGGCCTGCGGATCGCCGGGAACGTACAGCAGCAACTCGCTCCCGTTATGAAGTTCGCCACTGACCAGGAACACCACCACACCGGTGAGTCGATGTTGTGCCAGGCTCAGGTCGCGCAACCAGATGCGCTTGCCGTTGAGCACCGGCTCCTTTTCTCCGGCGATCACCGACAAGACCATGCGGTAGTCGGCCTCGGTGATGTCATTTTTCAAGAGGGCCTGCTCAGCCGCCGCGCGCAGGGCGCACTTGTGCGCGGCAGTGAAGCGTTCCTGCAGGACGGCCTGCGCCACCGCGTTATCGGGCTCCAGGAAACCCTTGAGGTAAGCCTGGTATTTCGCGCCGATATCCAGCGAACGACACAGCCCGGTGAATTGCTCCACGGTCAAGGTCGTGGTGATGGGGTTATAGCAGTCGCCGCTCGCCGCCAGGACCACGAACCCCGAAGACGAATGAAACGCGCCGGCTTCACATTCCGACGCTTCGAAGTTGTGCAAAGCCGCTTGCAGCAGCGGCAGCTTGAGTGCTTCGAACCAACCGGCGGGAATGTAGTACTCGCTGATAGACACGGTTTTTCGTAGCCGGATGAAGGTCTTGTCGACATCTAGTTCGACGTTGAACCGATCTTTCAAGGCGTTGACCAACAGGGGCCGGGCGAAAGTGTCGAGGTCTTGCAGCCTGGACAAGGTAGTGTCCAATTGGCTCTGTGCGGCGAATTGGCTGGCGATGCTGGTTTCAAAGGCGCTGCGTCGGGCCGCCGGGGCGCGCTGATACCAATCGGGCAATTCCGTGGAGGCGGTTTTGAGCGCATCCCTTTGTGACGCGGTGGCCTTTTTCAGCCAATCGGGTACAGCGTTTTCGAGCAAGGCGTGGTGCTGGCTGTCTGACACGGGGGGCGGTGTCTGATCCGCCGTGGATAAAACGGGCATGGGTGCACTCCTGCAATGATGAAGTGCGCAGCAGACCATGCCTGTTGGCGTTTGCCGGGGTAGATAGGTCAAGCGATGCCAGAGCGTGCAGCCCTGGCACCGGGCGGTCAGGTGATCGGATTGGCTCGCAACTCTGTGCGTGTCAGGGTCTCGATCAGGTTGGCTTCCTGGATGGCAAGCTGGGCTTGCAAGTCCTTGGCCTGTTGGTCGTAGACCTTCTCGGTCAACCGCCCCTCGCTGCGCTGGTCGTACAAGGCCCCCAGGCTTTGATGGAACGGCTGGCTCTGCGCTTCGAACTGCGCCTGGTATTTCTGAGTCAGGTACTCCTGCCAGAAATCCCTGGCGACCAACGCCTGGAATTCAGCCGGTGAATTGTTCAGTGCGAGAATTTTGTCGCGGGTGTCTTGCAAGACCTCTGGTTTAACTTTGCCGCCGGTGTATCGCGCCGTCTGCGGTTGGCCCGGCAAGTCGAGCTGGTCGGCGTCCTTGAGCCCAAAACGGTAGGCCAGGCGGATTTCAACTTCTTCCAGCCGGTTGATCTGTAGGGTTTCTCCTCGGCCGACAAGGCGGGGTTGTCATTGATCGCTTGGGTACGCCGGGCGATATCGTTCAGCGCGGCTTTTTCCACTTCGTCGAGGCGGAACAACCCCCTGGACAGCTTGATCAGGGTAGCCCCCTGATTCACATCGCCGGCCATCAACTTGGCGTTGTGCACCATGGTCATGACCTCCACGTTGCTGAACGACAACCCGGCGCGGTCACAGCAGGTGGGCCGGCCCGCCCATTCAAATACCTGTGCCCGCAGCGCTTCGGATTCGGCGGTGTTTTGCGTCATGGCGTCGATCACCGCCCAGACTCGGGCCTGCAAGTCTGCATGGCCTTCGGGCAGTTCCTCCAGGCCATTGAGCATCGCGAAGAAACCGTCACTGTGGGGTAGCTCTCGCAGTTGCCACCATTGGTTGTGGCGTTTCGCTAGTTCCTGTTGGGACAGGTCCCTTACCCAGCGTTTTGCCTGTACCAGGTCGGGAACTTGCACCATCAGTGGCAGCCTCTGTTCCACTATTGAGGTAACCATCCGGTTGGGCTGTGCAAGCGAGCTGTGGCCCGCCAGCTCAAGCCGCGTCTGGTAGACATCCACCTGTTGGCGCACCGCCTCGGTCAGCGGGTTGTTACTGAGGCCGGTCACCCGGGTGAGCCGGACGGACTGCGCCAGTTGTTCATCCGTAGGGTTGATGAGCGAGTCGGGAAGGCTGGTGATGCGGTTGCTCGCCAACTCGACCTTTGTCAGTAACGGTTGTGCGCCGAGCCCGCCAGGGAAACTCTCCAGTTGGCAATTCTGCATTACCAGCACCCGTAAGTCGGTAATAGCGCTGAAATCCGGAGCGATGCGCAAGGGGTTGTTGCCCAGGCTCAACAGCCTGAGTGTTGTACGTTGGGCCAGCACTTGCGCAGTTTGCGTAGTGAGCTGAATCTGGTTTTCGTGCAAAAACAGACGGGTCAGCCCGTTCATCTCATCAAGGGCTGTCGGCAGCTCGCGCAATTGGTTTTGCGACAGGTCCAGCCAGCGCACCCCGCGATGGCGCAGCAGGAACTGCTCGGGGCTGGTGCTCAACTGCATGTTGGTCAATTTGAGCGAGCCAACGTGGCTGAAGTCCGCATCCAGTTCCGGCAGGCTCTGCAGGTTCAGGCCGCTGAGGTCCAGTTCCAGGCCGATGGGGGTGCCATCGTGAGCATGTTGCATCGGCGTTTCCTTGCGCCAGCATTGGACGATGCGTTCCTTGGCCAGGTAGCGATCATCTTGAGCCAGGGCATTCAACAAACGCTGATGGGTGCGCACATAGCCGCTGCCGGTGCGGCTGTTCAGGTTGCCGCCTGCTGAGGCCCAGGTATCGAGTTGCCTATTGAGCCCCTGGAATTCTTGCTCAAGGCGTAGCAACTCTGCTTCGGCGCCGTTCCCCAGCCCCCAGATAAACCGCCGGTTCTCCAGGCGGCTGCGGTTCGGGTACAGCGTGCGCGCACGTTCAAGCAGCGGGTTGCGCATATCGAAGGCGTCAGTGTTCCTGATCAGGTCCGGACGTTGTTGGCTCAGGCGCCTCCAGTAGGCGTCGAAGCGTTCGCGATAGGCGTCGGGAAGCGGGTTGTCGTCGAGCAAGGTGACGCTGTTGATCTTGGCGATGGCCTCCAATTGCTCGGGCGGCGGCTCGAGCAGTACCGCGGGAACTTCGCGAAGCTGGTTGTGGCTCAGGTCGAGAGAGGTCAGGCTGGTTTTGTCCCGTAGGCCCACCGGCCATTGATCAAGCCGGGTAAACGACAGATTCAGTCGTCTGAGGCTGTACATGAAGCTGAAATCCGGGCACGTACCCAGGCGGTTCCCCGAAAGATCGAGGGTTTCCAACTGTCGCAAAGCGCTCAGACGGGCGGCGCTTTGCGGGGTCAGCACCAGATTGTTCGCATTCAGCTCCAGATGGGTGAGGCGGGGCATTGCCTCGAGCCCTTCGGGCAGTGCTTTGAGGTCGCAGTTTTCCAGCCTCAGCTTTTTGAGTTGGGTGAAGTTGCCCAGAAAGGTTTGAGCATTGCTCGACCAGCGTCGGGTTAACAGTTCAAGCTCGGTGACATGGCTGAAGTCTGCCGTCAGCGCGGGCAGGTCCAGGGGCATGCCGCTGACGATTTTCAGCGAGGTGCCTGTCTCACGGCGCCAGCAGCGCTTGATATCCTTGGCAACCACCGCGCTGTACCCGCCCGTTCGTTCATAGTCGCTGGAAGCCACACGTGGGATGTTGGTTTTGACCCACTGCTTCAAGTCGGCTTTGAGCTGGCTGTACTCGGCTTCCCTCAGGGCCAGCTGGCGGCTTGTATCGCTGCCCAGTGACTCGATGAAGGCGGTGACTTCTGCATCGCTGAAAGACGGGTAAAGCCTGCGCACCCGCTGTGCCGGGCTGTTGAACTGCGCCCTGAGCATGTCGTAGCCGCGCCCGCCCCCCAGCAAGCGCAGGGTGGCGTCGTAAGTGGGTTTGCGCACCGGATGCTCCAACAGCAGGGTGCGCAAGGTGTCGCGGGGCAAGGGCTTGGCCGCGATGGCATCGCGCAGTTGGTGGGCGTCGAACAGCTTCAGGTCCTGACGTTCACCGGCTGACAGTGTGTCCAGTATGGCCTGGTACATATCCGTCGAATCCGGCCCTTTGAATTGCCCGTTTTCCAGTTGGACCAACGTCTTGCCTGGCGTGCTGCCGGCCTCGCCGATCGCGTCGAGCAATGGGCCGTCGGGTGAGTGCAGGCGTAACTCCACGCGGGTGCCCCGTTGCCAGCCCGGCAAGGTCTCCAGGGTGCGCAGGACCAGGCGTTGGCTGTCGAGCTCGGACGGCGTATTCAGGTGCAAGTTTTCATAGGCCCGAGACACGCGGGTTTCCTGCTCGGCCCAGCGTGCCAGTCCAGCCACCGTATCCGGCAGGCGCCCGGTGTTGCGTAACGTGGTCACGTCCTCGGTACTCAGCTCTTTGAGCAATTGCCCCGCGATGCGCGTCGGCAGTTTGGGGAAAGCCTGCTGTACGCGCTGTATGTCGGGATCGTTGCTGGCTGTGAGTGTCTGATAGCGCTCTTCCAGATACGACGGCTTGATGCTCTCGACGAATTCACCCAATGCCTGGCGCAGCCCGGTGGCCCGAGTGTCGAGCGTGTCCTGGGGCTGGCCCGGGATGTCGAGCAGCTGTGGGTCGGTGTCCTGCAGCGTGTACAGCACCTCACGCAATCCCTCGCCACGGGCCAAATGTTGCTCCTTGAGATAAACCGCACGCCTGAACGGCGATGAAGGATGGGGTATATCCTCCCACAGGACTTTGCCCTGGGGATCCACAACCCGTAGCGGCGGGGTGCTGGACAGCAGGCCGCGACGCTTCATCAGGTCCAGTTGCAGGCCCAGGTCAGCCTGGCTGTAGACGGCGGGGTCGGCGCTTTTGAGTTGCTGGATGAATGCGCTGACGTCCTGGTTGAGTTTAAAGCGCTGCAACGAATCGGCCAGCAGCAGGGGGGTGGCTTCGCCATTAAAGTGGGCTTCGCGCAAGGCGTTGGCGGAAACGCCGCTGGCCTCTTGTGCCTTGAGCAACTGTTCAGTCTCCAGGCCTTCGGTGGTATGGCCCAGGCGCCTGAGTGCGGTAGCATCGTCCCAGGCCTGCGGGTTTTCACCCTCGTGGAGCCAGGCGCCTTCGTGGTTGTGGGTCAGCTCGGGTGAGTAGGCCTCGGGTCGGGACGGGTGCTGGATGCGATACGCGGCGGTGTCCGGGTCTTTGGTCACCTGATACTGCCGGTCCTCCAGCGTCAGGTACGTCTGCCCTTCGTGTGTGTACAGGCCATGCGCATCGGGCCGGGCATCGGGTGGCAGCTTGACCGGCGTTTCATAGGGTTTCAGGTCGGGTTTCCACAAGCGGGTTTTTCCATTGGGCAGGGTAACGGGTTGCAACCCCTCGACCACCGGTTCGGCCGGTACCGCCGTCAGTTTGGCCAGGCCTTTGCCTGCGCCCACCATGGCGGCCAGCAGCACCACGTTCTGTACCACATCCAACCAGTGGGCCTTGGCTGCCTTGCGATCGCCTTCCTCCCACTCCACCACGCCTTCGAAGGCTTCATACAGCAGTTGGCTGGCCATCACCCCCATCATGACCTCGCCCAGCCCGGGTACGAACATCGACACGCCGGTCAACAGCAGCATGCCGATATTGAGCAGCTGGGCCAGTTTGCGTGAGCGTACGCTTGCATCCACGTCTGCGGTGGGCACGGCGTGGGCGCGGGCGTCGGCATACAGCTTGGCGCGGTGTTGCTCGTAGAGGTAGTTCCACAGGTCGAAGTCGTCCGGCCAGAAAAGGCCGGTGTGCACCGGCGGCGTGACGATCGGGTTCAGGAAGGGGTCTTGGTTGGGCACCTGCCTGGGCGCGGGGGGTGGAGGTAGAGTGTTGACTTTATTGAAGATGTAAAAGGGGTCGGTTGCTTGGCGTAGCTGATCCAGCAGAGGCGCAAAGGGGGCCAGCTCCTGGACGAAGGTGGTCTCTGGGGCGTTCTCGGTGAACTGGCTGAAATAGTCCGCGCGGTCGGCGTAGTTGACGAACTGGCTGAAGAACCGCTGATAAGCGGTGGGGCCTTCGCGCTCGGCGGGCGGGGTGTCCGGGGTGGTGAAGCGTTGCTTGAACAGCGGCGCGAGTT
>NZ_FOIH01000001.1:0-854584 GCF_900111535.1 Pseudomonas sp. NFR09 | reverse complement strand
CTAACGAGCATCAGATTGCGGTGTGTGAAGACGAAAATGAACCGAAAGTTCGACGTTCACAAAACACCGAAAGCTGTCACATACCCAATTTGCTGAAGCGAGGCCCAGGCCGCGACTCAGTACCCGAATTTCTTGACGACCATAGAGCATTGGAACCACCTGATCCCATCCCGAACTCAGTAGTGAAACGATGCATCGCCGATGGTAGTGTGGGGTTTCCCCATGTGAGAGTAGGTCATCGTCAAGATTAAATTCCAGAACCCCTGATTGCTAACGCAGTCAGGGGTTTTGTTTTGGGCGGTCGGAAACTCAAGCACTACCTACCCCACGACAAATTTGCACAGTTATTTCTGAACCAGAGCACTAGAATAGGCACCTAACCATTTTTAGAGCCAGAGCCCTATCTATGCCTGATCCGGCTGATGCCCTAGAGCTATCGGATTTACCACTGGACGACCTGGTGGCATGCCATGAGTGCGACTTGCTGATGCGCAAACCGGTGCTCTCCCTCGGCGAAAAAGCCCAATGCCCGCGTTGCGGTTATGAGCTTTACGCTCACCGCCACAATGTCGTTGAGCGAAGTCTCGCCTTGGTGCTGGCTGCACTGTTGCTGTATATACCCGCGAACTTTCTACCCATCATGCAGCTCAATCTACTTGGGCAGTCCTCCGAGGATACCGTGTGGAGCGGCGTTGTCGGTCTGTTCGATACCGGCATGCAAGGCGTCGCCGCCGTTGTGTTCCTGTGCAGCATGGGCATCCCATTGCTCAAGCTGATTTGCCAGTTGGCAGTACTGCTCAGCATCCGCTGGAATATCGGCCGCAGTTATGGACTGCTGTTGTACCGCATCTACCACCACATGAAGGATTGGGGGATGTTGGAGGTCTACTTGATGGGGGTGCTGGTGGCGATCGTAAAACTCGCCGATATGGCGTCCATCACCATTGGCCTGGGCTTGGTCTGTTTTATCAGCCTGCTGATGGTTCAAGTACTGCTTGAGGTGGTGATGTCGCCCCACCAGATCTGGCAAGCGTTGTCAGGAGAGGATGATCATGCGGGCGATTGATGCAGGCATTCTGATTTGTACCGAATGCCACGAATTGAACAAACAGGACACTGATAGCGATGAGCAGCTGTGCACGCGTTGTGGTGCGCTGGTCCATGCCCGCCGCCCCAACAGCCTCACCCGCACCTGGGCACTGCTGATCACGGCGGCCATCTTGTATATTCCAGCCAATGTGTTGCCCATCATGACCATCAATAGCCTTGGTCAGGGTGATCCCAGCACCATCATGGCGGGCGTGATCCAGCTGGTGCAGCATGGTATGTACCCCATCGCTGCCGTGGTGTTCATCGCCAGCATCCTGGTGCCGACGTTCAAGCTGGTCGGCATAGGTCTGCTACTGTTCTCGGTGCAGCGTCACCAACCGTTGTCCGCGCAACAACGCATTGTGATGTACCGCTTTATCGAATTCATTGGCCGCTGGTCCATGCTGGATATCTTCGTGATCGCCATCCTGGTGGCGGTTGTAAATTTTGGGCGACTTGCCAGTGTCGAGGCCAATCTCGGCGCTGCGGCGTTCGCCAGTGTGGTGATCTTGACGATGCTTGCCGCAGTAACTTTTGATCCCCGACTGATTTGGGATAACACGGAGTCGGACGACGACCATGAGTGATTTGCCAAAAGCTAAAACCCGCCCCGCCTCCAATTGGTCGGCCATTTGGGTGTTACCTCTGATTGCCCTGATCATCGGTGGCTGGCTGGGGTGGCGTGCCTATTCTCAACAGGGCATCGATATCCAGGTGCGCTTTGAGAGTGGCGAAGGTATCCAGGTCAACAAAACGGAAGTGGTCTACAAAGGCATGCCGGTGGGCAAGGTCAAGGCCCTGGCCCTGGATGACGAAGGTAACAATCGCGGGGTGATTGCTACCATCGAGATGAACAAGGATGTCGAACAGTACCTGAAGACCAACACGCGTTTCTGGCTGGTCAAGCCGAGTGTCAGCCTGGCCGGCATCACTGGCCTGGAAACCCTGGTGTCGGGCAACTACATCGCCGCCAGCCCTGGTGACGGTGAGCCCACGCGCAAGTTCAAGGCGCTCTCCGAAGAGCCCCCCTTGTCCGACGCCAAGCCCGGCTTGCACCTGACCATCAAGGCTGACCGTCTGGGTTCGCTGAACCGTGGCAGCCCGGTGTTCTACAAGCAGATCCAGGTGGGCCAGGTCAAAAGCTACCTGCTCTCCGAAGACCAGAGCACCGTCGAGATCAAGGTCTATATCGAACCGACCTACGCCAGCCTTGTGCGTAAACACACACGTTTCTGGAACGCCAGCGGCATCAGCATCGATGCGAACCTCTCCGGCGTGAAAGTGCGCAGCGAATCCCTCTCAAGCATCGTTGCCGGCGGTATCGCCTTCGCCACGCCGGAGAACCGCAAGGACAGTCCGCCTACGGACCCAAGTCTGCCATTCCGCCTGTACGAAGATTTCGACGCCGCTGCGGCCGGAATCAAGGTCAAGGTCACACTCTCCGACTTCGAAGGCCTGCAGGCTGGCCGCACTCCGGTGATGTACAAAGGTATCCAGGTCGGTAGCTTGAAAACGCTGAAGATCAATCCGGACCTTTCCAGTGCTAACGCCGAGCTGACCCTCGATCCCCTGGCTGAAGATTACCTGGTACAGGACACTCAGTTCTGGGTGGTCAAACCGTCTATTTCCCTGGCGGGTATCACAGGGCTCGAAGCCTTGGTCAAAGGGAACTACATCGCCATTCGCCCGGGGGACAAAGGGACGCCTCCACAGCGTGAGTACGTCGCACGGGCCAAGGCGCCACCGTTGGACCTGCGTTCCCCTGGCCTGCACATGGTGCTGTTCACCGACAACCTCGGTTCCCTGGATGTCGGCAGTCCGATCCTCTACAAGCAGGTCAAGGTGGGCTCGGTGCAGAGCTACCAGTTCTCGCGCAAGAACAAGCAGTTGGTGATCGGCGTCCACATCGAGAAGGAATACGAAAACCTGGTCAATGGCTCGACGCGCTTCTGGAACGCCAGTGGTGTCACCCTGACCGGTGGTCTCACTGGTGGAATCCAGGTGAAGAGTGAATCCCTGGCCAGCCTGATGGCGGGTGGCATCGCCTTCGAAACACCCGAGCAGAACGTTCCGCTGAAAAAACGCATCCCGCGTTTCCGCCTGTTTGCCGACCGCGATGCTGCCAACCAGCACGGTACCCTGGTGACCATCAAGGTCGACCGCGCCGACGGCATGCGTCCCGGCACTCCTGTGCGTTTCAAAGGCCTGGACGTGGGCAAGATTGAAAGTGTCGACCTCAGTGCCGACATGCAATCGGTACTGCTCAGTGCGCGTATCACCCAAGTGGCTGACCGCATCGCCCGCGTCGGCAGCCAGTTCTGGGTGGTCAAGCCTGAGCTGGGCCTGATGAAAACCGCCAACCTGGAAACCCTGGTCACCGGTCAATACATCGAAGTGCAACCGGCTGCGAAAAACGCCGGCCCGCAAAAGAGTTTTGTCGCGCTCGCCCAGCCCCCTGAAGCCGCCCATCAGGAAGCCGGCCTGAGCCTGACCCTCAGCGCCGCCCGCCGTGGTTCGCTGAAGGAGGGCGTGCCGGTCACCTACCGCGAAGTCACTGTGGGCAAAGTCACCGGCTACGAGCTGGGGCAAACTGCCGACCGTGTATTGATCCACATTCTGATCGAGCCCAAATATGCCCCGCTGGTTCGTGGCGGGAGCCGGTTCTGGAACACCAGTGGCTTTGGCCTCGACTTCGGCCTGTTCAAAGGCGCCACCGTACGCACGGAATCCCTGGAGACCCTGGTCGCCGGCGGTATCGCCTTCGCCACACCCGATGGCGAGCGCATGGGCAATGCCGCCCGGCCACAGCAAACCTTCCCGCTGTTCGACAAGTTCGAAGATGAGTGGCTGACTTGGTCACCTAAAATCTCGCTCGGCAAATAAGCGCCACAAAAAAGGCCGCGATCCATAAGATCGCGGCCTTTTTGCATTTCAGCGCAGGGCGTCAGACTTCATCCAACTGCGGCTCATCCGCCTGTACATTAACCGTTGCCTTCACAACATCATGACGGCGGATGTACTTCCAGTCCGCCTCATCAATGTAGATCCCATTCGGCCCGCTGCCGCCTTCCAGGTCGATCGCCACCTGGGCGGACACCTGCGGCTTCACACTGGCCAGGATTGGCACAAAGCCCAACTGCAAGCTGGTCTCCAGCAATGCGGCCTGGTTCTTCTCGTCGATATCCGCTGCCTCGTCAAGGTAATACGGCAAACGCACACGCCCGGCCTGGTCGCGGTCCATCAAGTGCAGCAACAGGTACATGTTGGTCAGCGCCTTGATGGTCATGGTGGTGCCGTTGGACGCGGCGCCATCGATGTCAGTATGAATCACCGGTTGGCCATGCACCTTGGTAATCTCGAACGCCAGTTCGAACAAATCCTTCAGGCCCAGCTGGTTGTGGTTGGCCGCCACCAGCCGCGCCAGGTACTCCTTGGCTTCTTCGTTCTTGTTGTCCTGCTCGGCGCTCTGGCTCAGGTCGAATACCGAGAGGGTTTCGCCTTCTTCATACTGACCGGCACTGTGGATGATCTGGTCGATATGCTTGAGCGCTTCCTTATTCGGCGCCAGTACGATGCGGAAGCTTTGCAGGTTGGAGACCTGGCGCTTGTTGATCTCACGGTTGAACAACGCCAGTTGATGCTCAAGGCTGTCGTAGTCGCTGCGGATGTTGCGCAGGGTCCGTGCGATATCGGTGACCGCCGCACGGCGGGCCTTGCCGAGTGTCAACGCTTCATCCGTGCGGTGCGCATAAGCGTTGATCAGCAATTGCAGGCGACGCTCAACATCATCTTCGCTGTCGAACTTGGCCACGCCCTTGAGGCGAACCTGGGCGTACAACGCTTCGATCTGGCCATCGGCGCGCAGCAAACCTTGCCAACTGTCCTGATAGTCATTGAGCAGCGGCAACAGGTTGTCCATGGAATCGTCGATCGGGTCCATGAACGGCGTGCCGAACGGCAAGTCCGCCGGCAACAACTGACGGCGACGCAACGCGTCGTCCAGCGTACGTTGCTTGGCTTCCATATCGCCGATCTGGCGGCCCACCAGTTGCAGCTTGGCCGACAGCTGCTGAACGCGCTCGGTGAACGCATCGCTGGAGCGCTTCAACTCATCCTGCGCCGCTTCCATCTGCGCCAGGTTTTCCAGCTTCTCGCCTTCTTCGGCGCTCAGGGTTTGTGCACGGCGGAAGTCTTCAAGGGCCTTTTGCGCATCGAGCACCTGCTGGTACAGCGCTTCGGTCTGCGTCTTGCTCGCGGCACGGTCGGAGGCTACAGCCTGCTGGGTTTTCAACTGCTTGAGTTCTTTTTCCAGGCGTTCCTTCTGGTCACGCAACGCCGCGCGATCTGCCAGGGCCTGCAATGCCGGCGGTTCGATATGGGAGATGTCGATGGACAGCCCCGGCACTTCAAAGCGCTCGCCCTTGAAGCCGTCGAGGATCTGCTCCAGGGATTTGACCCACTGGCCGTCTTCGTCAAGCGTGATGCCGTGCTCGCCCAACGGCAGGCTGAACAGCGAACTGTTGAACAGGCGCATCAGACGCTCGACGTCTTGCTGTGAGAATTCTTCCCGCAGTTTGGCGTAGCTGTTGTTGTCCGCATGGTCGAGCTGTTGCTTGACCGACTTCAAGCGCTTTTCAAGGTCGCGCAAACGCTCGTCCAGATCCTCGGCGCTGAACTGCCGCGACTGCGCCAGGGCGCCGGCCAACTCATCGTGGGCATCCTTGGCCGCCAGCAGTTGCTGTTCCAGTACCTTGACGTCATCCACCAGGGCAAATCGATGCTTGAGCACCGACAACTCGCCCAACCAACGCTGGATACCACTGATTTCCCGCTCCAGGCGCATCAGCTCCTGGGTGCCGCCACGCTGGTCGTTCTGCAGCGCGTCCTGCTCGTTGCGGTAGTGCTCGGCCTGGATCGTCAGTTCTTCCTTGCGTGCACTGGCGTAGTCCGACCAGGTGCCCAGCAACGAATCCAGCAGCGGCGACAGGCGATGTAATTTGCCACGCAGCACGTCGCGCTGGCGAACACCATTGGACAGCGCTTCTACCAGCGGGCCGGCGGCGACCAGGGAGTTGTAGTCCTGCTCCATGCGCCTTACATCGCGGAAGGCTTCTTCGCACGCGGCGATGTAATCGACACTGCCGGAACGCAAGCTGTGTTCGAAGGCATCGAGAAACAATTGCTTGAGCTTGGCCGCAGTGATTTCACGCATGTGCAGCAGGTTGATAAACAGCGCGCGGAAGGTCTTCAGGCTCTGCTCGCTGGTGGAGCGCAGCGGAATCAACGTCAGGTCCAGCGGGATTGACGTATGCCCACCCACCAGCAAGCGACGCAGCTCATCCGGCTTGAGTTCGTAGGCTTTCAGGCCTTCGCGCTCAAGGTTGGTGAACAGCTCCTTCTGACGCAGGCAGGTGTCGTTCTTCTGGTAGTGCGCCAGGTCCAGCTTGCCGGCATAGGCAAAGAACTGGTGACCGAAACCACCGCCCGGGCCGCGCCCGACCACGCCGATCACGTGTGGGCCGTGGGGCAGCGAGACTTCCACGAGGATGTAGCTGGTGTCGGTGGCAAAGTAGAAGCGCCGTGATTGTTCCAGGGTGTACTTGCCGAAACTCATGTCCGACATGCGCGCCAGGATCGGGAACTGCAAGGCGTTGATCGACGCGGATTTACCCAGGTTGTTTGCGCCATATACCGACAGCGGCTCTTCCAGCGGGAACAGACCCAGGCTGTAACCAGCGGTGTTCAATAGGGCGAAGCGGCGGATGCCGTAGCGTTCCTTACTCATGCATCGGTCTCCTGTTCTTCGGCAATGGCGCGGGCCAGGGCGTCTTCTTCGCTTTCATCGGCGAAGTCGCTCAAGTCGAGTGGGTCATCGGTTTTCAGCAATTTCTCATCGCTGTCTTCGTCGATGATCACCGGTGCCGGCAGCGGCAACACGCTGTGCACGCTGGCTGCCAGGTCGCGGTCTTGCTGCACCGACAGGCACACATCCAGGAAGCGGTGCATCGGCGGCAGGAAGCGATAGATGCCGTTGTCTTCGCTGGCAAAACCCAACTGGGTCATACGGCGCATGATTTTTTCTTCGAGTTCTTCCTGGGTCTGCACTTCGGCCTGGATAAACAGGTCGCGGTACTTCTCCAGCAACGACGGCAACTCATCACGGCCCAGGCTGCCACCGTCGAGCACGGCAATCGGGTCGCGGCCCTGGTCGGCCAGGTGCTCGACGATGATGAAGGTGAACAACGCCAGGCGCTGGGCGGTCTTGTTGACCTGCGCGGCCGCCACGGCGGTGTCCGGCACGAAGTAGTAGAAGCCCCGTGTGTCGCACACCAGCTCAAAGCCCAGGGCCTTGAACAGCGTGCGGTACTGGTCCTGGAAGTTCGACAGTTGTGCGTACAGCTCCGGGTCGCGGCGGCTGACGTGGTAACCCTTGAACAGCTCGCGAAAGATCGGCGCCAGTTGGGACAGTTCGGATAGATCAAGATGCATAAGGTGTGCTCGCAGAATTCTCGGCTGCATCAGGGCTGGCCGGGAGCAGGGCGAAGGAGCGCAGGCTGACCTGGTGCTCGTGTGTGTGGTAGTCGCGGCGTTCAAGGCGTTCGCGCTTGAAGCGTTTTTCCCGCGAGAGGCGCGAGAACCAGTACAGCAATTCGTCGGTGGCGCCGTCGGGTTCCTGCTCCAGCAGCCAGGTCATCAGGTCCGGCATCGGCAGCGCGTCTTCGCAGCGCTCGAGCATTTCCTTGACGGTGCGTGGTGCGCGCTGGGCGTCGCCCTTGTGGGACTTGTGCGCCTTGGGAAAACGCGCCGGTTTCGGCTCGAAATTCGCCAGGGCATACACGTAGGCTTCCACCTGGCTGGCACTGCCGAGGAAGGTGCTCTGCGGCCGGGTGAACATCGGCATCGCCGCCTGGGGCACTGCGTCCAGGCCTTTACGGCGAATGGCCGACAACGCCAGCGCCGCACCACGGGTCACGGCGTTGTGCCGACGCGCTTCTTCGCGCAGCGGTAGCAGCAGCTCGCGGGCGTGGCGCAGAGTCAGCTGGGCGCTGGTCTGCATCTCCAGGATGCGCGCGTGGGTGCGCAGCAGCATGTCGTCGTCCACCAGATGGCCGAGACGCTGCTGCTCGGTGAGCATGCGCAACAGCACATTTTCCACCTTGCGCACGCCTTGCTCGAAGGCGCCGTCGGCGTTCACCAGTTGGATCATCGGTTCGACGTATTCGTCCCAGGTCGCGAGGACCTCGGCATAACGCTGGCGCAACGGAATCTGGCGGTCGCTGGTCTTGGCGCGATCGGCCACTGCGGCGAGGGCCTGTTCGTCGTTGGCGAGTTTTTTCAGCACGTCGCGCACGCGCATGTCGAGCAGGCGCAACTGACGGGCCAGGTCGTGGCCATCACGGATATCGAAGGCGTCCTGGATGTAACCGGCCAGGCGCTCGAGGTGGCGCAGGTAGGCTTCGATTTCCAGGCACAGGCCAAGCCGGTGCTCCTTGCGAAGATAGGCCAGGAAGTCATGGATCTGTGCATTGAGCTCGAAGCGGTTCGGGCTCTTGGCAACAGGCACCAGGATATCCAGGCGAATCCACACGTCCAGCAGGCTGGTGATGTCCTGTGGCGTGCTGTCCAGTTGTTGGGCGGCCAGTTGTGCGCGCAGTTCGCCCAGGCTCAGGGTGCCTTGGTCGAAGTGTTCGCACAGTGGCTCAAGCAGGGCCCAGTGTTCGGCGAGGGCGCGCAAGACGCGCTTGGGTTCGATCATTGGAATGGCCGGCGGGTTGGCGATTAAAAGTCGCGATTGTACTGCATCGGACGCGGGATTTATCCACAGCCGGTCAGTACGCAGTGGGCGATTGTTGCCGAACAGCGGTAGAATCCCCGCTCTTTAGTTATCCACAAGTGGCCGAGCTGTGCTTATCGAGTCCCGACGTCGCGCTTACTTGACCGCCATGCAGGTGGTCAACTGGCTGCCCCGCACCGAACTGCCGTTTGCCGCGCCGTCGCGGCCCGAGCTGTTGCAGGCGCTTGAGCCCTATGAGGCGTTCGAGTCTTCGGGCGAGGAGGCGGCTGCGCCGGTGGCGGTGGTCAAGCCCACGCCGGAGACGCGACCGGTGGTCGAGCGCGCCAAGATCGAAGTGCCGCGCCCCGTGCCGGTGACCAAGACCGCCAAGGTGGTCGAAGAGGCGGCCCCGGTGGTCAAGGCCCCGGTGGTGCCGCCACCGCGCTTTGCCCTGCAATTGCTGCGCGCCGGGCGCTGCCTGCTGCTGGTCGAGTTACCCACCGGCGAACGTTTCCAGACCCGCGACCCCGCCTACATGCTGCTCAAGGACATGCTGCGCGCCGCCGGCCTGCCCGACAGCCCGCAAATCGTCGGCGACCCGGTGCGCTGGCCGCTGCTGGTGCGTGGCAATATGGATCAAGGCCCCGAGGCCGCACGGGATTTCGTGCAAGGTTTTGTGTCGGCGCGCCTGGAAGACGAACCCTGCGCGTGCCTGTGGCTGATCGGCTTGCCCGCTGTGCGTTTTGCCGGCGAGGCCAATGCCGAAGCCTGGTACCGCGAGCTGCAGGTCGAAAACCTGGGCTTGGTGTGGGCTCTGCCGGGCCTGGAATTATTAATGGAAGAGCCACAGCGTAAGGCTGATGTCTGGCAAGCCATGCGCCGGCTGATGGCGCGCTGGAAAACAACCGATGAGTGAGGCTTTATCCTTCCGCCCGATGACCGAGGCCGACCTCGACGCCGTGCTGAAAATCGAATACGCGGCTTTCAGCCACCCCTGGACCCGTGGGATCTTTCTCGATGGGCTGGGCAAGTACCAGATCTGGCTGATGTTCGAAGGTGAGCAGCAGGTGGGGCACGGCGTGGTGCAGATCATCCTCGATGAGGCGCATCTGCTGAACATTACCGTCAAACCGGAAAACCAGGGGCGCGGCCTGGGGCTGGCGCTGCTGGAGCACTTGATGTCACGTGCCTACGCGGCCAATGCGCGGGAGTGCTTCCTGGAGGTGCGCGACAGCAATACCGGCGCGTTTCGCCTGTATGAGCGCTATGGCTTCAACGAGATCGGCCGTCGCCGGGACTATTACCCGGCTGTCGGTGGCCGCGAAGATGCGGTCGTCATGGCCTGCACCCTGGTCGACTAAATACATAGCCCCATTGTGGGAGGGGGCTTGCCCCCGATGGCGGTGTACCAGTTACCTTATCAGTCTGACATGCCGCTATCGTGGGCAAGCCCCCTCCCACCTGTAGGACACGTTTTGTCAGCGGTTACCGTCTACTGGATCAATATCTGCCAATTCGGCCTCATCCAGGCCATTGCCCCCACCGATCTCATCCTCATCGACGACACTCAGGTCCCAGTCCGCCGGTTCGCCTTCGCCCGCTTCCTGAGCATCCCTTGCTCCATCTTCATGGATCAACGTTTCAGGGCTCATGTCATCGTCCGTCGCTTCATGGTCTTCTGTCGAAGCCCCAGTCAGCCCGGCCTCCCGCACCCGTTCGTCGCCGATATGCGTGGTGGGCGCGTCTTCGTCAAAATCGAGCTCGCGCATCGAGCCCATGCGATCTTCATTGTCATCAATCGGTTCGGGCTGTGCAGCGCCGTAGGGACGTCGTGATTCAGTCATGGCCAATCCTCATACTGTGGGGCTTATAGTGTGTGGACAGGCTGCGCGGCCTAAAGATTCAAGCTAATTCACGCTTGTTATTCGCCGGCAGGGCGTGACCTGGACGTGGAGTTGTCAGTCACAAAACTGCGCATCATTCCTGAGGCTTTCCCTGATGAACGAACTACAAGACCTGCTTGATAACAACGAACGCTGGGCGGACGCGATCAAACAGGAAGATCCCGAATTCTTCGCCAAGCTCGCCCGCCAGCAAACCCCGGAATACCTGTGGATCGGCTGTTCCGATGCCCGCGTACCGGCCAACGAGATCGTCGGCATGCTGCCAGGTGATCTGTTCGTGCACCGTAACGTGGCCAATGTGGTGCTGCATACCGACCTCAATTGCCTGTCGGTGATCCAGTACGCGGTGGACGTGCTCAAGGTCAAACACATCCTGGTCACCGGCCACTATGGCTGTGGCGGCGTGCGCGCCTCGATGCAGGACCGTCAGTTCGGCCTGATCGACGGCTGGCTGCGCACCATTCGCGACCTCTACTACGAGAACCGCGACCTGCTGGCCCAATTGCCCACTGAGGAAGAGCGCGTCGACCGTCTCTGCGAGTTGAACGTGATCCAGCAAGTGGCCAACGTCGGGCACACCAGCATTGTGCAAAACGCGTGGCACCGTGGGCAGAGCCTGTCGATCCATGGCTGCATCTACGGCATCAAGGACGGCCGCTGGAAGAGCTTGAACACCACCATCAGTGGTTTCGAGCAACTGCCACCGCAATACCGCCTGCGTCCGCTGGGCGAAGCCTAAGAGCGTTTACGGTCGCGCCACTGGGCCATGAACGCCTGCCCCTCGGCGTTCAATGGTTCATTGCGACCGGTAATCCAGCCCCGGCAGTTCAATTCGCCGCATTGGCAGGCGAACTGCCGGAACAGCACGTCTTCGGTCATGGCGTAATCCACGGTCAGCAGGGTGTCGGCCGGGATTTCGTGCAACGTCCAGAGCTCCAGGTAGTGCAAGTCGAGAAACACGTTCGGTTTGCACGAATGCGACAGCAGGCCACTGAACCAGCAGTCGTAGAGGTGGATACGCGACGATAACTGCACCGTGTGCAGGCGTCTTTCGCTCAGGGCGTGGCCTGAGATCTTGGCGATGCACACACGGCTGTCAAAGGCCACGCGCGCCTTGACTCCCGCGCCCACCCCTTGAATGTTGTGCACCGCCTCGAATTGCCTGTCCGTTGGGTAGCCTTGTCCGAGCGTGGACTTGAAAGGGTAAAGGCAGTCACTCACAGCGGTTTTAGCCTTATCCATGGCCTGAGTTTTCATAACTCTCCTGGTTTAGGCTGCATCGACCTGCGGGTGGTGGCTGACTACCAGTCTTGCAGCGGATGGGCGCGGCTCAAGACTCGCCGAACATGGACCTGATTTCTACTGTCAATGTTGACAGTAGAAATCGGCTGTTTTTTGTGCAATTTACAGCACCGGCGCGCTGATCGTCGGGAGTGGTGCTGCATTGCGCAGCTGTTTCAATTGGGTCTTGATGGTTGGCGTGGCGCATTTGGCATTCGCATCTTCCGGGGATAGATTGCGCACCGAGGTGTAGAACAGTTCGCACGTCTGCTCCTTGCGGGTGACTTGCCAGGTAGTCGTGCACGCCTTGAGCAGTACGTTCGGATCGCTCGCGGGTTTCTGGCCCATCCCGGCCTGCCAGCAGGCGGCGCTGAGATCCTGGCCCATCACCTTCAAACCGGCTTCGTCGGCTTTCTGCTCGTTACCGTCGTAGGTGTCGGGGCTCGCCGCATACCAGATGTAACTGGGGTGGTTGGCACCCAACACCGAAACAGTTTGGCCTGCGGCGGGGCTGATCTGCGCCAGGCCCAGCACTGCCACGGTCTGCCCGTATTGTTGCTTGATCCAGCTGCGCACCGGCGCGCCGAACGCTACCATGGGCAATGCCCCTTTGGCGGACAGGCTCAACTCCCGGACCATGCGCGTCTGGTAATCGGTGAAGTAGCTGTAGACGGTTTCCAGGTCCTTGCCCGCATTGGAAGGCGCGGCGATGGGGGCGATATCGATGATGGTCTGGTAGGCCGGCGTTTCGGTGGCCGGGATGCCATTCTCCGTGAGCAAGGTGGCCCAGCGGTCGGTGGTGGCCGATTCAAGGTAGTCCTGGGCCTGGGTCAGCGAGTATTCCGGCGGGAAGTGCAGCAGCTCGATGCTCTTTCGATTGTCCAGGGCCATGCCCAGCGGCAGGAACAGGTACCAGTTGTAGGCCCACTTGCCATCGCTGTTGAGCTTGCTCGCGCCTTGATAGGCCAGGTCAGCGGTATTGAGCAAGCTGGTCAGCGGTTGGCCATAATTGTCCGGCACGCCGCTGAAGGTCGCCGAAACCTGCCCGTCATGGGTTTTGACGCTGACTTTCGCCCGGGTGTACCCATCCCGTTGCAGGCTCTGATTCAGGTAATGCTCGGCAGTCTGTTCCAGCGTCCAGGGTCGAAAGCAGATTACGTTACAGTTGTTGGGGAAAGCGAACAGCTTGGTCACACGCTGCGTGCTCCCCAGCGGTACATCGACATCGGCCTGTACGACCGCACTCGCCATCAGTGCGGCCAGGGTGAAGGACAGCCTGGTTGGTTTGAACATTGTTATTTCCTTGTCAGCGAAAGCCCGTCTGCGCGGGGTGAAAGCCCACCTCCACACAGTAGCGGCTGACCAGGAAAACCGCGTGCTAATTCAACGGGCATGTCGCTATTGGATAAGAAAACCTACACGCTGAACTGCAAAGCGTTGCTCAAGTCGCCCATGGGTTTCTGACCGCGGGCGATCATCGCGTCATCGCGCTGCTTGAGGCCGTCCAGAGTCTCGAGCTGGAACACCCGTGTGATCAAGCGCAGGATCGACCCGGTGTCGTATACCGTATGGTCCACCGTGCCTTTGCGGGCGAACGGCGACACCACCAGCGCCGGAATCCGCGTGCCAGGCCCCCAGCGGTCGCCCTTTGGCGGTGCCACGTGGTCCCACCAGCCGCCGTTTTCGTCGACGGTCACCACCACCACCATGTTTTTCCACTGCGGACTCTCTTGCAGCACCTTCAAGGCACGGGCGATATGGCGGTCGCCAGACGCCACGTCGGCATAGCCCGCGTGCATGTTCAGGTTGCCCTGGGGTTTGTAGAAGGTCACGGCGGGCAGCTGGCCGGCCTGGGCGTCGGCGAAGAACTTGTTGGTGCTCGACTCGTCCCCCAAACCGCCATCGCGCAGGCGTTTGTCGCGCTCGACGCGGTTCTCGGGGCCCTGCTGCTTGAAGTAGTTGAACGGCTGGTGGTGATACTGGAAGTTCGGGATTTTTGGAATGCCGCCCGAATCCTTGAACTGGTCCAGCGTCGCTTGCCAGGCGCCGGCGTACCACGCCCAGTCGACGTTCTTCTTCGACAGCTTGTCGCCGATGTGTTCGTGGGTTTGCGGCACCAGCACGTTGGGCAGGTCAGGCTTGGAATAGTCCGGGTTTTCCGGGTCGCGGATCCAGGTCGGCCAGTACGGCGGAGCCAGGGTGTTCACGCCGTAGCCATCCGGGGTCAGCGCGCTGGGGCCGAACTGCGGCGGGCCGGTCATCGCGCTGGCGGGGGACTTGTCCAGGGGCTTGAGGCGCGGGTCGGTGGGGTCATCGCTTTGCAGCGTGGCGATCTGCGCCTTGGCCACCGATTGCGCGGCATTCGGGTAAAACGGCGCGGTGGCGCTGATCAGGTATTGATGGTTGAGGAACGAGCCACCAAACGCCCCCTGGAAGAAGTTGTCGCAGAGCACAAACTCCTTGGCCACGTCCCACAGGCGCAGGGAATAACGGCTCTGGGCGTAATGGCCCATCACCAGGCCGCCGGAGTCGGCCCAGGCGACGAAGTTGTCGTTCTTGCCGCCGTTGATCTGCATCTGGTTCTGGTAGAACACGTGCCACAGGTCACGGGTGACCAGGCTCAGCGGCAGGTCTTCGGCGTTCGGGCCCTTGAGGGCGAAGGGCGCGTTGGGCAGGTTTTCCTGGAATTGCACTTCGCTGGGGTAGGTCACCCCGTCCACCGTTTGCGGGCCGACTTGCAGCACACCCCCCCAGGTTGGAGGTAGGGTCGTCAGCAGGCTGCCATCGCGGTCACGCTGC
This sequence comes from Pseudomonas sp. NFR09, assembly GCF_900111535.1. Lineage (NCBI taxonomy): Bacteria > Pseudomonadati > Pseudomonadota > Gammaproteobacteria > Pseudomonadales > Pseudomonadaceae > Pseudomonas > Pseudomonas sp. NFR09. Next base: position 839,737 of record NZ_FOIH01000001.1, on the reverse strand, counting down.
TGCGTGTCAGCGGCGGATAGCGCCGACAGCGGTTTCTCAACACCCGGGAAGTCCGCAAACAAGTTGTTGAAACTGCGGTTTTCGGCGTAGACCACCACCACGGTTTTCACCTGCTCACGCAAGGCCTTGTCCAACTCTTGCGGCGTCAGCGGCCGCGCCACCGGTTTACCCGGTGCTTCGCTGGTATTGCCGCAGGCACTCAAGGTTGCGCCAACCCCCAGCACCGCCGCGCCCCCCAGGAAACGACGACGGCTGGTGTCGACTGGCGGTTGGGCTGCGGAATCGGGGGAAGGGCGGTCTTCGTGCTCGTCGCTCATTGCGGGGAGTCCTTGGCGAGGTGTTGCAAGATATTTCGCAGGACGGTAGCAATGCAATGTGACGGAACGAAGACAGTGATTTGAATCAGCGGATCACAGCAGGCGCAGCGCCAACTCGCTGCCGGCGCGCAAGTACTCCACCTGCGCCGTCACCGCGTCCTTGACGATGGCCTCGCCTGTGTCGGTCAGCCTGGCCTTCTTTGCATCGACAACAGTGGTCTGCAACAACTGCATGGCCACGTCGATCGATTTCTGGAAGGCGGTCACGTTGTTGTGCAGGCCGAACTCCTTGATCACCGCGTCCATGCGGCGATCTGCGTCGTCGCGCAAGGTCCTGTATTCAGCGACTGAAACGTTGCCGTCCTGGTAAATATCAGTGATCAACTCTTCCAGTGATTTGGATAGGGGCGTCATCGGAGTTCCTTGTTGCTAGGTGAGTAGGAGTCCGAGTCAGGTTAATCAAAGGTATTGGTGGGTGAAGCCAGAGATTGCCATTCATCCGCGTGAGATAAGCCCACGCGTTCGATCAGACATGTGCCACATCCGCAGAGCTGCCACTGATGCGATCACCTTTGTTGATGGCTTGGGTAAAGAGGTTTTTCTGGAAGACAAGCGTACTCAGCAAGCGGTGATCATGAGCCTGATCATCATTGGTGAAGCTTCGACGAAAATCATGGACCAGTATCCGGATTTTGCGTCAAGTCACCCGCAAGTCCCATGGCGTAGCATGCGCGGAATGCGTAACCGAATTGCCCACGGTTATTTCGATATCAACCTTGATGTGGTTTGGGACACGATCCAGAGCGCCCTGCCTGATCTATTGGAATGTTTTCCTGTTGCGCCTGAATGAAGCACCTGTTGCAGCAACAGATGCTTCATCCATTGGTTAGGGCATTATCGGCGGCAAATACTTCAACGTCGTCCCCAGCGCCCACAGCAGGAACAACACCAGCGGCGTGTGCACCAGCAACTGCACGAACGAAAAGCCAATCAGGTCCCGCGCTTTGAGCCCCAACACCCCCAGCAGCGGCAGCATATAGAACGGGTTGATCAGGTTTGGCAGCGCCTCGGCGGCGTTGTAGATCTGCACCGCCCAACCCAGGTGGTATTGCAGGTCATTGGCCACTTGCATCACGTATGGCGCTTCGATGATCCACTTGCCGCCGCCCGACGGGATAAAGAAGCCCAGCACCGCCGAATACACGCCCATCAGCAGCGCGTAGGTGTCATGGGAGGCGATGGAGGTGAAGAAGGTGGAGATATGGTGCGCCAGGGTCTGGCCGTCGCCACCCTTGACCACGGTCATCAGCGCGGCGATCGAGCCGTACAGCGGAAACTGGATCAGCACGCCGGTGGTGGTCGGCACCGCACGCGCCACCGCATCGAGGAAGCTGCGCGGGCGCCAGTGCAGCAGGGCGCCGGTCATGATGAACAGGAAGTTATAGGTGTTCAGCCCTGAAATGGCACTGATCGCCGGTTTGGTCGAGAACTCATGGAACAGCCAGCCGGCCGCCAGCAATGCCAGCAGAATGGTCAGCAAGGGGCTGTGCTCGAGCCACTCACCCGGGCGGGCGGGGGCTTGCAGTTTGGGCAGGTTGAACGCCGGGTCGACCCCACAGGCCTTGGCATCGCGGGCGCTGTTCGGGCCGGGTGCGGTGGCGTAGGCGATGATCAGCGACACCACGATCAATGCCAGCAACAGCACGCCGGATTGCCACAGGAAGATGGTGTCGGTGAACGGGATTACTCCCGTGATCGACAGAATCGACGGCGGCAGGCTGGCCGGGTTGGCCTGCAACTGTGCCGCCGATGACGACAACCCCAACGCCCACACGGCGCCGAGCCCCAGATACGCCGCCGCACCGGCAGCACGGTAATCCATGCGCAGATCCGTGCGACGCGCCAGCGCCCGCACCAGCAAACCGCCAAACACCAGGGACAAGCCCCAGTTCAGCAACGAGGCGACCATCGAGATCAGCGCCACCCAGGCCACGGCCGAGCGGCCATTCTTTGGGATACGCGCCAGGCGGTCGATCAGTTTCACGGCGGGCGGCGAGCTGGCGACGACATAACCGCCGATCACCACGAAGGCCATCTGCATGGTGAACGGGATCAGGCTCCAGAACCCATCACCAAAGGCCTTGGCGGCCTCGGTCGGTGCGGCGCCCATACCCAGGGTCGCCACGGCAACGATGATCACCGCAAGGGCGGCGAATACCCAGGAGTCTGGAAACCAGCGCTCGGCGAAATTGGAACAACGCAGGGCAAATCGGGCATAGCGGCTTTCTTCGATAGCATCGGCCACGAGTCTTTCCTCTTATAGTTATTAGGGTGCAGGCAATTTTCCGGCATGTTCCGCTACGGCCATTGATATGGGAATGCAGTTATCTTCATCGATCCTTGAGGAAAACAAATATATCTGCCGCGATTGCCATCATTGGGCTCAGCTCATAACCTGCACGCCATTTTGTTTGTCTGCCGAGCCTCTACATGACTGCCACCTTTCCTACGCAGGCGCAGCGCTTTTCCCGCTCCGACTACAAAACCCTGGGCCTGGCCGCCCTCGGCGGTGCCCTGGAAATCTACGATTTCATCATCTTCGTGTTTTTCGCGCTGACCTTGAGCCAGCTGTTCTTCCCGCCGGAAATGCCTGAGTGGCTGCGCCTGCTGCAAAGCTTCGGCATCTTTGTCACCGGCTACCTGGCGCGCCCGCTGGGCGGCGTCCTGATGGCGCACTTCGCCGATCACCTGGGACGCAAGCGCGTGTTCAGCCTGAGCATCCTGATGATGGCCTTGCCCTGCCTGCTGATCGGGATCATGCCGACCTACGCGCAAATCGGTTACTTCGCCCCGCTGATCCTGCTGGTGCTGCGCGTGCTGCAAGGTGCGGCGGTCGGCGGTGAAGTGCCCAGCGCCTGGACCTTCGTCGCCGAACACGCGCCGCCCCACCATCGCGGCTATGCCCTGGGCTTCCTGCAAGCCGGCCTGACCTTCGGCTACCTGCTCGGCGCCCTCACCGCCACGCTGTTGGCGCAGGTCTTCACCCCCGCAGAAATCCTCGACTACGCCTGGCGCTTCCCATTCCTGCTCGGCGGTGTGTTCGGCGTGATCGGCGTGTGGCTGCGCCGCTGGCTCAGCGAAACCCCGGTGTTCCTCGAAATGCAGGCCCGCCGCCAGGCTGCCGCCGAACTCCCGCTGCGTACCGTGCTGCGTGACCATCGCGCGGTGTTGCTGCCCGCGATGATCCTCACCTGTGTGCTCACCTCCGCTGTGGTGGTGCTGGTGGTCATCACCCCGACCATGATGCAGAAAACCTTCGGCATGAGCCCCAGCCATACCTTCGCCTTGAGCGCGTTGGGCATCGTGTTCCTGAACATCGGCTGCGTCCTGGCCGGCCTGCTGGTGGACCGCATCGGCGCCTGGCTCGCGGTGCTGGTCTACAGCCTGATGCTGCCGGTGGGGATTGCGGTGCTGTACGCCAGCCTGATCAACGGCGGGATCTGGCTGGGCGCGGCATATGTCGTGGCGGGCCTCAGTTGCGGCGTAGTCGGCGCGGTGCCGTCGGTGATGGTCGGCCTGTTTCCGGCGCAGGTGCGGGTGTCGGGGATTTCCTTTACCTACAACATCGCCTACGCGCTGTGGGCGAGTACCACGCCGCTGCTGCTGATTGCGTTGATGCCGACCAGCCCGTGGATCTGCGTGGGGTATTGCGTGGTGATGGGGGCGGTGGGGGTGGGGAGTGTGGCGTTGTTTGGAAAACAGCATGCCGTGGATGCTGTTACAAATGCCACGTAGGGCCATCAATTGACCGGATTTGCCGCCGTTTCTATAGTCCTGGCCACCCCTGAGCAGCATTCAGAACCTTATGAACCAGACGGCTTTTATCAATCCCGCCATCCTTTCCTGGTCTCGCCAGCGGGCGGGTTTGTCTGAGGCAAAGGTTGCCAAAAGTCTCACGGTGCATCTGGGGCGTGTCAGGGAGTGGGAAGTAGGTCAGAGCCTTCCTACGTTTAACCAAGCGCAAAAATGGGCCGTTATTGCACATATCCCTTTTGGTTTTCTTTTCCTCAAGGTTCCGCCGCAGGATCATCTTTCTATCCCCGATCTGCGTACTGGGGAGGGTGTTTTTCCTGACAAACCCAGCTTGAATCTAATAGACACCGTGATAGACGTGCTCCGTAAACAAGACTGGTATTTGGAGTACTTGCAGGACCACGAGCGTTCTCCGCTGCCTTTCGTGGGAAGTTTCAGCAATCGTTCGCCCATCAAGGACGTGGTTGCAGATATTCGTCGCGTCCTCGGTGTGACGGATGACTTTGCCCGTATGAGCTATGAGGACTATTTCAGGGCCTTGGTAAGTGGCGCCGAGGACGCTGGCATTCTCGTCATGCGCAGCGGTGTTGCCATGGGAAACACCCACCGAAAACTTGATGTGAGTGAGTTTCGAGGATTTGCGATCAGCAACGCGATGGCTCCCGTGGTGTTCATCAACAGTGCGGACGCACCCACGGCGCGGCTTTTTACATTGATGCATGAGCTGGCGCATATCTGGATTGGCAGCACGGGTGTCTCCGATGGCAACAGTCACAGTGCCCGCCAGGAAGAAGCTTTTTGCAATGCTGTCGCGGGAGAGTTCTTGGCGCCGGAGCTGGTTTTTCGGGGGCACTGGGATTCGAATATTCACTGGGAAGGAAACCTGGCTCCCTTGGCCGGACGCTTTCGCGTCAGCACTTTGGTGATTGCCCGTCGTGCCCGTGATCTTGGCTACATCAGCAGTGATGAATATGGCGCCTATTACCGTCGTATCTTGCAGGCGTATCGAGATAAGGACGGCAGTGGAGGGGACTACTACCGCACCGCGGCAATCAGAAACAGCACCCGTTTGAGCAAGGCTGTTCTGGCAGAAGCGCAGAGCGGGCGGATTCTGCTGCGAGAAGCGGGGAAACTGCTGGGTATGCAGCCTGCCAAGTTGAAGACTTATGGGATGAAACTATCGGCATGAAGCATCTATTGGATTCGAACACGCTGATCGAGGCCAAGAACCGCTATTACGCAATAACGGTTTGCCCAGGTTACTGGGCATGGATTCTTCAGCAGCACCAGGCTTTGGAGATAGCCAGTATCGTGCCCGTCAGGGACGAACTCGCCCGGGGCAATGATGATTTGACCCAATGGGTTAAAGGCAATACGCACTTGTTCGAAGACGCCAGCGATGGGGCGACTCAGACTGCATTTGGACAGATAGTCGCAAAAATTGCGGAGCAGGTGCCTGCGATGAAGGCGGGAGCGTTCGAGGAGTTCCTTGAGGGCGCCGATCCCTGGTTGATTGCCAAGGCCATGTCGACGGGCGCAGTGGTTGTCACGCATGAGGTCTATAACCCGGACATCAAACGCAAGTTCACGATTCCCAATGTGTGCTCACTGTTCGGTGTGCCTTACATGAATACATTTGAGTTGCTTGGCAAGCTCGATGCTCGTTTTGTTTTGCATCAGTAAAACCATTGAGGGGAAGAGCTCTTCCCCTCAGTACGGCGTTTTTAGGTCAGGAAATGCCAAAGCACCAGCGTCCCCACCAGACCGACGACTGAAACAATCGTCTGCAACACCGACCACACCCAGATCGTTTGCTTCAGTTGCAAGCCGAAGTACTCACGCACCATCCAGAACCCGGCGTCGTTGACGTGGCAGAAGAACACCGAGCCGGCGCCGATAGCCAGCGCGACCAACGAGCTTTGCGTCACCGCCAACCCGGCCATCATCGGCGCGAGAATGCCCGCCGTCGTGGTGGTGGCGACTGTCGCCGAACCCGTTGCCTGGCGCAACGCAACCGCGATCAGCCATGCCAGCAGCAGGTACGGCATGTGCGCACCTTCGGCGACCTTGCTGATGGTCTGGCTCACGCCGGCATCCAGCAGGGTTTGCTTGAGGCCGCCGCCGGCGCCGATGGTGAGCAGCAATACGGCGATGGGGGCGAGGGCTTTGCGCAGGGTGTTGCCCACGTCGGCTCTTGGCATGCCTGCGGCCCAGCCCAGGCAGATCACGGCGGCGATCACGGCCAGGCCGAGGGCGATCAGCGGTTCACCGAGGAACTTCAAGGTCAGGCCGACGCTGCTGTCGGCCGGTAGCGCGACCTTGGCCAGCGTGCTGCCCAGCATCAGGATCACCGGTAACAGAATGATCAGCAACGACACGGTAAAGCTCGGCTGGCGCGGCGCCTTGGGCGGGGCGCTGAACAGTGCACCGATGTCCGCCGGTTCATCCACCTGCAGGCGCTTGGACAGCCAGTTGCCATAGATCGGACCAGCCAGGATCACCGCCGGCACCGCCAGGCAGAAACCCAGCAACATGGTCAGGCCGAGGTCGGCGTGCAAGGCGCTTACCGCAATCAGCGGGCCTGGGTGCGGTGGCATCAGAGCGTGCAGGGTGGTCATGCCGGCCAGTGCCGGGATGGCGATTTTCAGCAGTGGCTGGTTCGAACGCTTGGCCATCACAAAGATGATCGGCACCATCATCACCAGGCCCACTTCGAAGAACAACGGCAGGCCGATCACCATCGCCACCAGCGCCATTACCCACGGCAATGACTTGCCCTTGCCCAGCCCGAGCAAGGTGGTGGCAATGCGGTCGGCCGCGCCGGATTCGGCCATCAATGCGCCGAGCATCGAGCCCAGCGCAATGATGATCCCGGCTTCACCGAGGATCGCCCCGGCGCCTTTGCTGAAGGCCTTGGCCACTTCTTCCGGCGGCAGGCCGGCGCCGACACCGGCGATAAAGGTGCCGATCAGGATCGACAGGAATGGCGGCAACTTGGTCGCGCTGATCAGCACGATGATGCTGGCGATGGCCAGCAGTACACAAAACATAAGGCGAGTGTCGTGAACCATCCACGCGGCAGTCGATAACTCCAAGGCGGGACTCCTTATCGAACAGGTTGGGGAAATTGTTTCTTTTTGTTTCCTGCCCGAAAAGCATACCCGATACCGCGCTGGCCAAGTGCTTATGTACCGTTTTGGTGCGATCAGCTGCGGGCGGTCGAAATGCCCGCCGCAGAGCCATTGCTGTCGGATTTGTAATCTTTGCTCCACCGCCCTGATAAGTCGCGGCCGCTACATTGCCTGCGCTTGTACTTCATGGGCGTGGAACTCTCGTTATGGCAATTTCCGTTAGAAAACTCATGGGGGCGGGTGTGTTGTGGCTGGTTGCCGGCGCGGCCCAGGCACAGACCCTCACACTCGATTCAGCCTTGCAGACCGCCTTCGCCAATAACCCTGACCTGGCGGCTGCACAATGGGAAGTCGACATCGCCCAGGGCGGCCGCCAGCAGGCCGGGTTGATCCCCAACCCGGTGCTCTCCTGGGACGCCGAAGACACCCGTCGCAACTCTCGCACCACCTCCATCAAGCTCAGCCAGGCCCTGGAGTTGGGCGGCAAGCGTGGTGCACGCATTGACGTGGCCAGCCGTGCCCAGGACGCCGCCGCCCTGACCTTGGAACAGCGCCGCAACACACTGCGCGCCGACGTCATCGACAACTACTACGGCGCGCTGCGTGCCCAGGAACGCCTCGACCTGGCGCAGCGTTCCATGGCCGTGGCCGAGCGCGGCCTGGGCGTTGCCAATGGTCGCGTCACGGCGGGCAAAGCGTCGCCGGTAGAGGCAACCCGTGCGCAGGTGCAACTATCGGAAATGCGCCTGGAATTGAACCGCGCACAGGTCGGCCTCACCGACGCCTATCGCCGCCTGGCCGCCAGCACCGGCAGTGCCGGCGCGGATTTCCAGGCGGTCGCTACACCGTCCCAATCCACACCGCCCCTGCCGCCGCTTGCACAGTTGTTGACGCGCCTTGAGCAGACCACTGAACTGCGCCTGGCCGAGCTGAACATTCTGCAAAACGAAGCCAGCGTCGGCCTGGAAAAAGCCCAACGCATTCCCGACCTCGATGTGTCCATCGGCAGCCAGTACGACGCCAGCGTGCGCGAGCGCGTGAACCTGGTGGGCGTGTCGATGCCGATCCCGCTGTTCAACCGCAATCAGGGCAACGTGCTCGCCGCCACCCGCCGCGCCGACCAGGCCCGTGACCTGCGCAACGCCACCGAACTGCGCCTGCGCACTGAAACCCGCCAGGCGCTGGACCTGTGGCAAACCGCTAATACCGAAGTGCGCGCGTTCAACCAGCAGATCCTGCCCGCCGCGCAAAGTGCAGTGGACAGCGCCACCCGTGGTTTCGAGATGGGCAAGTTCAGCTACCTCGACGTGCTCGACGCCCAGCGCACCCTGATCGCTGCGCGCACCCAGTACCTCACCGCCACCGCCCAGGCCACTGACGCCTGGGTGCGTATCGAACGGATCTACGGCGACCTCGCCCGGTTTTGATTGTCTTTGGAGTCCTTTATGAACAACCGACACGGTGTGGCACTTGCCATTGCCCTGGGCCTGATGCTGTCCGGCGTTGCCTGGGCCGATGAAGAAGAAGGCACACTCGAACTCACCGAGCAGCAGATCCAGGCCGCTGGCATTCAACTGGCCCAGGCCGAGCCCCGCACCCTTAGCACGATGCTGGTACTGCCGGGCGAGGTGCGTTTCGACGAAGATCGCACCTCCCATATCATCCCGCGTGTGGCGGGTGTGGTGGAGTCGGTCAAGGCCAACCTCGGCCAATCGGTGAAGAAGGGTGAGCTGTTGGCGGTGATTGCCAGCCAGCAGATCTCCGACCAGCGCAGTGAGCTGGCCGCCAGCGAGCGCCGGGTTGAATTGGCGCGTACCACCTTTCAGCGTGAACGCCAGTTGTGGCAGGACAGGATCTCCGCCGAACAGGATTACCTGCTGGCGCGCCAGGCCCTGCAGGAAGCTGAGATTGCCCTGAACAACGCTCGTCAAAAGATGACCGCATTAAGCGGTAGCGCTGTGCTGGTTGGCGGCAATCGCTACGAGTTGCGCGCCCCGTTCGCCGGTGTGGTGGTGGAAAAACACCTGGGTGTCGGTGAAGTCGTCAGCGAAACCAGCAACGCTTTCACCCTCTCGGACTTGTCCCAGGTGTGGGTGACCTTCGGTGTGTTTCCCAAGGACTTGAACAAGGTCAGGGTGGGCAAACCGGTCACCGTCAGCTCCACCGAAATGGGCACCCAAGTGCAGGGCACTGTGGCGTACGTCGGCAACCTGCTCGGTGAGCAGACGCGCACGGCCACCGTGCGCATCAGTGTGCCCAACCCCGATGACGCCTGGCGCCCTGGGCTGTTTGTCAGCGTGCAACTGGCGACGGATTCTTACCAGGCGAAGGTCACCGTCCCGCAGGCCGCGATCCAGACCGTCGAGGACAAACCCTCGGTATTCGTACGTACCCCGGAGGGCTTCATCACCCGTCACCTGGAGCTTGGTGCGAGCGAAAACGGCTACGTCGAAGTGCGCCAGGGCCTCGATGCCGGGGCGCAGGTGGCCACGGTCGGCAGCTTCATCCTCAAGTCCGAACTGGGCAAAGGCTCGGCCGAGCACGCCCATTGATCCTGCGAGTGATTCCCCATGTTTGAGCGCCTTATCCAATTTGCCATCGAGCAGCGCATCATCGTGCTGCTGGCGGTGCTGTTGATGGCCGGTGTCGGCATCGCCAGCTATCAGAAATTGCCCATCGACGCGGTACCTGACATCACCAACGTACAGGTGCAGATCAACTCGGCGGCGGCCGGGTATTCACCGCTGGAAACCGAACAGCGCATCACCTTCCCCATCGAAACCGCCATGGCCGGTTTGCCCGGATTGCAGCAGACCCGTTCGTTGTCGCGCTCCGGGTTGTCTCAGGTAACGGTGATCTTCAAGGACGGCACCGACCTGTTCTTCGCCCGGCAACTGGTCAACGAGCGCCTGCAAGTGGCCCGCGAACAATTGCCCAGCGGCATCGAAACGGCCATGGGGCCGATTTCCACCGGCCTCGGGGAAATTTTCCTGTGGACCGTCGAGGCCGAGGACGGCGCACGCAAAGACGATGGCACGCCTTACACGCCCACCGACCTGCGGGTTATCCAGGACTGGATCATCAAGCCACAACTGCGCAACGTGCCGGGCGTGGCCGAGATCAACACCATTGGTGGCTTCGCCAAGGAGTACCAGATTGCCCCCGACCCCAAGCGCCTGGCGGCCTACAACCTGACCCTGAATGACCTGGTCACGGCGCTGGAGCGCAACAATGCCAACGTCGGCGCTGGCTATATCGAGCGCAGTGGCGAGCAACTGTTGATCCGGGCACCGGGCCAGTTGGCGTCCATCGACGACATCGCCAATATCGTTATCACCAGCTCGGACGGCACACCGATTCGCGTGCGCAATGTGGCCCAGGTCGAGATCGGCCGCGAACTGCGCACCGGCGCCGCCACCGAAAACGGCCGTGAAGTCGTGCTCGGCACGGTGTTCATGTTGATCGGTGAAAACAGCCGCAGCGTGTCCCAGGCTGTGGCGGAAAAACTCGAAGAGATCAACCGCTCGCTGCCCGAAGGCGTGGTGGCGGTCACGGTCTACGACCGCACCCACCTGGTCGAAAAAGCCATCGCCACCGTGAAGAAAAACCTCTTCGAAGGTGCGTTGCTGGTGGTCGCGGTGCTGTTCCTGTTCCTCGGCAATATCCGCGCTGCGCTGATCACTGCCATGGTGATTCCCCTGGCGATGCTGTTCACTTTTACCGGAATGTTCACCAACAAGGTCAGTGCCAACTTGATGAGCCTCGGCGCGCTGGACTTCGGCATTATCGTCGATGGCGCAGTGGTGATCGTCGAGAACGCCATCCGCCGCCTGGCCCACGCGCAACAGCGTCATGGTCGCCTGCTGACCCGCAGCGAACGCCTGCATGAGGTGTTCGCGGCGGCGAAGGAAGCGCGGCGGGCGCTGATCTTCGGGCAACTGATCATCATGGTGGTGTACCTGCCGATCTTCGCCCTCACCGGGGTGGCCGGGAAGATGTTCCACCCGATGGCGTTTACCGTGGTGATCGCCCTGTTGGGCGCGATGATCCTGTCGGTGACCTTCGTGCCGGCGGCGATTGCGCTGTTCGTCACCGGCAAGGTCAAGGAAGAAGAAAATAGTGTGATGCGCACCGCGCGCCGGGTCTACGCACCGGTGCTGGACTGGGTGATGGCGCGCCGACCGCTGGTGTTCGGCTTGGCCGTGTTGACCATCGTCGCCTCTGGCGTTGTTGCCAGCCGCATGGGCAGCGAGTTTATCCCCAGCCTCAGTGAGGGCGACTTCGCCCAGCAGGCCTTGCGCGTGCCCGGCACCAGCCTGACGCAATCGGTGCAGATGCAGCAGCAACTGGAAAAAACCTTGATGGCCCAGGTGCCGGAAATCCAGCGGGTGTTTGCACGTACCGGCACCGCGGAAATTGCCTCAGACCCGATGCCGCCAAATATTTCCGACAGCTACGTGATGCTCAAGCCGAAGGACCAATGGCCCGACCCGAAGAAGTCCCGGAAAGCGTTAATCGCTGATATCCAGCGTGCCAGTGCGATTGTGCCAGGCAGTGCATACGAGTTGTCGCAGCCGATCCAACTGCGCTTCAACGAACTGATTTCCGGGGTGCGCAGTGATGTGGCGGTGAAGGTGTTCGGCGATGACATGGGCGTGCTCAACACCACCGCCGGGGAAATCGCCGAGACCTTGCAGACGCTTGATGGCGCCTCGGAAGTGAAGGTTGAGCAGACGTCCGGCCTGCCGGTGCTGACCATCAATATCGACCGCGACAAGGCTGCGCGCTTTGGCCTGAATGTGGGCGATGTGCAGGACACCATTGCCGTCGCTGTCGGTGGGCGCCAGGCCGGTACGTTGTATGAAGGTGACCGGCGTTTCGACATGGTCGTGCGTTTGTCCGACGCGTTGCGCACCGATATCGACGGGCTGTCTCGGCTGTTGATTCCGGTGCCGGGTAATGCGGCTGGCCAGTTGGGGTTTATCGCCTTGTCCCAGGTCGCCAGTCTGGACCTGGTGCTCGGCCCGAACCAGATCAGCCGCGAGAATGGCAAGCGCCTGGTGATCGTCAGCGCCAACGTGCGGGGCCGGGATATCGGCTCGTTTGTCGAGGAGGCCGAGGCTGCCTTGATCGCCCAGGTGAAAGTACCGGCGGGCTACTGGACCACCTGGGGCGGCCAGTTCGAACAGTTGAAGGAAGCCTCCGAGCGCCTGCGCATCGTGGTGCCGGTGGCATTGCTGCTGGTGTTCGGCCTGTTGTTCATGATGTTCAACAACCTGAAGGACGGCCTGCTGGTGTTCACCGGGATTCCGTTCGCCTTGACCGGTGGGATCATGGCGCTGTGGCTGCGGGATATTCCGCTGTCGATCTCGGCGGGGGTGGGCTTTATCGCCTTGTCCGGCGTGGCGGTGCTGAACGGCCTGGTGATGATCGCCTTTATCCGCAACCTGCGTGAGGAAGGGCGCTCGTTGTCGATGGCGATCAACGAAGGCGCGCTGACCCGACTGCGTCCGGTGTTGATGACAGCATTGGTGGCGTCCCTCGGGTTTATCCCCATGGCGCTTGCCACCGGCACCGGTGCCGAAGTGCAGCGGCCCTTGGCGACGGTGGTGATCGGCGGGATCATTTCCTCAACATTGCTGACCCTGCTGGTGCTGCCGGCCCTGTATCAGTGGGCCCATCGCAAGGAAGAGGAAACACCAGGCTGAACCGTGTGAACCGGCCCGGCTGGCTGCTGACCTCGGCGTGCCCCTGATGCAGGTGCATGATCGACTGCACAATCGCCAGGCCGAGTCCGGTGCCGCCTTCCGCGCGGGTACGGCTGCTGTCGGCGCGGTAGAAACGTTCGAACAGGTGGGGCAAGTGATGGGCCTCGATACCGCGCCCAGGGTTGCCGACCGACAGCGCCACGCTCCGGTCGTAGCTTTCCACCAGTAGCAACACGCTGGAGTCGCAGGGGGTGTGGCGAATGGCATTGGACAGCAGGTTGGAAATGGCGCGCTGGATCATCAAGCGGTCGCCCGTTACCCAGGCATCGCCGCGCAGGCTCAGGGTCACTTGCTTGTCTTCGGCGCTGAGGGCGAACAGTGCCATCACCCGTTGCGCTTCCTCGGCCAGCGACACCGGGGCAAACCCGGCCCGTGCCGCCGGGTGGCTGACCTGGGCGAGGAACAGCATGTCGGAGACGATGCGCGACAGACGCTCCATTTCCTCGGTACAGGATTCCAGGCCGGCCTTGTACTCCGCCGAGGGCCGCTCGCGGGACAGGGTCACCTGGGCCTTGCCCATCAGGTTGGTCAGCGGGGCGCGCAGTTCGTGGGCCAGGTCGTCGGAGAACTGCGACAGCTGCTGCACCCCGGCGTCCAGGCGATGCAGCATGAAATTGATGCCCTGGGCCAATTCGCCGAGTTCCTTGGGCAGGTTGTCCAGGGCCAGGCGATGGGTCAGGTCCTGGGTGCTGACCTTGGCCGCCACCCGGCTGAACTGCTGCAAGGGCGCAAGCCCGCGTTGCACCAGCCACCAGGCGCCCATGCCGATCAGGATCAGCAGCATCGGCAGGGCGATTACCGTGGAGCGCAGGTAGGCACTGAGCAACGCTTCATCATCGGAACGGTCCAGCGACAACAACACGCGTACGTATTCGCCCCCTTGCAGGGGCATCAGGCGCGTCGCACTGAGAATACGATTGCCCTGGCCATCGACCCAGTTCAAATAGGCCAGGTTCTTGCCGGTGGGCACGTCGAGCAACAGCGGTTGCTGGGGCCTGGCGCCGACGCTGAGGAGTACCGGTGCATCGGGCCGTGCGCCGATGATGGTCAGGTAGATATTGTCGTGGCCCATCACCAGGTCCAGCAGTGAATGGGGGCGGTTGGTGATGCGGTGTTCATCGAGGCCTTGGCCGAGGGTATGGGCCAGTTGCTCCATTTTGTTTTCCAGGCCCTTGCGCGCGAGCTTGTCCAATTCGTGGGTCAGGGCCAGGTACGCCAGGGTTGCCAGCAGCACAACCAGCCCGGCGCCCATCAGGCTGACGGTCAACCCCAGGCGCATCGACAGGCTGCTGGTCTTCATGGCCGCGCCTCCAGCACATACCCCACGCCGCGAATGGTGTGGATCAACTTCACCTCGCTCTGGTCATCGACCTTGGCGCGCAGGCGGCTGATGGAGACCTCCACCACATTGGTGTCGCAGTCAAAGTTCATGTCCCACACCAGCGAGATGATCTGCGTGCGGGTCATCACCTCGCCGGACTGGCGCATCAGCACATGCAGCAGGGCGAACTCCTTGGTGGTCAGGTCGATCCGGCGGTTGCCGCGGTAGGCGCGATGCCGGCGCGGGTCCAGTTCCAGGTCCGAGACGCGCAGCACGTCCGGCACCGGGATGTGCTCGCTGCGCCGTAGCAACGTACGCACGCGAGCGAGCAGTTCGGGAAACTCAAAGGGTTTGACCAGGTAATCATCGGCGCCCATGTCCAGGCCCTTGATCTTGTCGGCCAGCCGACCGCGTGCGGTCAGCATCATCACGCGCTGATTGCCGTCGCGGCGCAGTTGCTCCAGCACTTCCCAACCGTCGGTGTTGGGCAGGTTCACATCAAGGATCACCAATTCGTAGCTGTGCTGCCGGGCCAGGTGCAGGCCATCGATGCCGCTGGCGGCGCAATCGACGACATAACCGCTTTCGGTCAGGCCTTGCTGCAGGTAGTCGGCGGTTTTTTGCTCGTCCTCAACCACAAGGATACGCATGGGGAGTTACCTTTAAAGAAAACGAAAAGGGCATGGCCTCATGGCGAGGCGGGGGAGGCTGTAGGAAAACTCTGGACCGTGAAGTAGCTTTAGGGTCAAGCCATGTCAGACAGGTGCGACGATTCGTCACTGAGCCTGCACACAAAAAAAACGCCCCGACCGGGGCGCAAAAATTCATCTCTGTTCCAAAGGAGCTACACGAAAGCCGCAGAGATGAGAGGTGTTCGGTGTGCAGTGTAGAAAGTGCAACTTAACGAGAAGGTGAGACCAATATTACAGTTCTGACAGACTTCAACCTGTGAAGAGATGTAGCGCATCGGCAAGTGAATGTAATTGGCCTACCTTAAAGCACCGCAATGGGGTACTCGATAATCAGCCGAACTTCTTCCAAGTCCGACTCGAATGCACTTGAGCGCACGGTCGCCTGGCGCAGCCGCAGTGATAAATCCTTCAAGTTTCCACTTTGCACCACATATTTGGCCTCGATATCCCGCTCCCAGCGGCGTTGGTCGGTCAGTGGGGCGCCGGCTGCATCGCGACGCATGTACACCGCGTTGGCGTTGCTGTAATCGGCGCCAGTGCCTTTGCCGTAGCGGGTCATGAACGACAGGCCGGGGATGCCGAATGCCTGCATGTCCAGGTCATAGCGCACCATCCATGAGCGTTCCTTGGGCGAGTTGAAGTCGCTGTACTGGATCGAGTTGTTGAGGAAGATCGAGTCGGACTGGCGCAGGTAGTCGAAGTCGTCATCACCGTTGTTGCGCTGGTGGGAGAGGGCCAGGCTGTGGGCGCCGACCTTCACTCCGAGCCGGGCGCTCCAGATGGCATTATCGAATTCACCGAGCTTTTTCCGGCCCTCGTCCACCGCCTTGTAGTAGTTGACGTCGCCGAACAGCGAGACATCTTCACCCAGCGGATAGCTGACGGCGCTGCCGACGTAGTACTGGTCCCAGGCATCTTTCAAGCGGCTGCCGTAAAGGCTGACGCTGAGGTGTTGGTTGACGGTGTAATCACCGCCGAAATAACCGACCCAGGGCGAGTCGACCGGGCCTGCGTAAAAGGTCGCGAAGCCTTTGTTCATGCCGCTTTCGCTCGGTTGGCTCATGCCGCTCAAGCGCCCGCCTTGCAGGGTCAGGCCCTCGAGGCTGGTGTTCTGTGCGGTCACGCCACGAAAACTTTCCGGCAACACGCGTGAATCGCCGTAGGCCACGACGGGGGTCAGCGGGAATACGTCGCCGGCCTTGATGACGGTATCCAGCATGCGCAGTTTCGCGGCGCCGCCGACTTTACTGTAGGTGTCCTCGGGGTGGTTTTCGCTGTCCACCGGCTGCACGCCGAACGAGCCTTTGCCGCCGCTGCGGCCGGTGCCCGAGTCCAGCTTTATGCCGACCATGGCAAACGCATCCACGCCAAAGCCAACGGTGCCTTGGGTAAAACCAGATTCGAAGCGGCCGATCAAACCCTGTGCCCAGGCCTCTGAATAGCCATTGCCGGTGGGGCTGGACTGGCCTTTGCGATCATCGCGGTTGAAGTAAAAATTACGCGCCAGCACATTGACGCGGCTGCCTTCGATAAAGCCCTCGGGCGGGTCCTCCACGGCCACGGCAGCCAGCGGGAAAGCGGCGCACAGTGAAAGGGGAAGGCTGTAGTGACGGATACGCATGGTTCGCTCCTGGTGCTTGGCAGTTTCAGCTTCTTATGAGAGCGGGCGTTCTTATTGATCTGGCCCGGGCTGATAGTTGCAAACCGCAGATAACGAAGAAGTGGCACGAAGATTACAATTCTGGAAACTCACACTTATCTAACAAATAAGTAATGCTCTGGTGAAGTTTGCGTCAGGGTCAGTTGGTTAGTCTGCGCACTGAATCTTTCAGTCGAGGAACTAATCATGAAGTTTTATAAAGTCGCGCTGGGTGTTTTAACCGCCATCCTGTCGTTCGGTGCGTTGGCCGAAGGTGGGGGGGACCGTACGTTCGCACTGATGATGGAGCGCAATGAAAAAGCCATGGCCGAGTACGCCGCCAAAAAGGGCAAGCCGGCGCCCGAGGTGCAGGCGTATCGCTATGGCATGAAGCTGGACATCGCCAAGGTGGTCAACGTCACGCCGCCGATCCGCTCGTGCAACGCGGTGCCGTCGCGCATGACCTATGAAGACTCCAGCGGCAAGCTCAAGACCCTTGAGTATCAAGTGATGGGCGTGTGCCGAAACAACGGCAGCTGATGTGGCCGAAAAAATACTTGGGCGAGGGCCTCAAGCTCGCTTAAGAAAATGCCGGCAGCGCCGATGCAGGTCGGATTCATCTCCCTCATTTGATCCTCGGTGCCCCATGTTCAACACCCGTTTGAAGCAGGAGCTGTCGGCTCTTCGCGAAGAGTTGTCCAGCTTGAATCAGGTCAAGGAGAGCCTGGAAAGTGAAATGCTGTGCCTGACGCTGGACGCCGAAGGCCGGGTGGAATGGGCCAATGCCAACTTCCTGCAGGAGCTGGCCTACCAGAGTGGCCAACTGCTGGGGCGTGCGATCGAAGACCTGGAGCCGGCCCACGTGCGCAGGGATGAGTTCCAGCAACGCTTCAAGAACGCCCTGGTGCGCGGCGAGCATTTCGCCGGCACCGTGCGCCTGATGCGGGGCAATGGCCAGGAAGCCTGGCTGCGTTCGATTCTGCAGCCGGTGCGCAGCTCCGAGGGGCGCATCAAGCATTTTTCGATTTATTCCAGCGACCTCACCCGCACCATCGAGGCTTCCCGCGAGCATGAAAACCTCATGAACGCGCTGGTGCGCTCTACCGCCGTGATCGAGTTCGACCTCGGCGGGCACGTGCTGAGCGCCAATGACCGTTTCCTCGGGGGCATGGGTTACAGCCTGGCGCAGATCCAGGGCAAACATCACCGGATATTCTGCGAGCCAGAGGAATACAACAGCACCGAGTACCAGGACTTCTGGAAGCGCTTGAACGCCGGTGAGTTCGTCGCGGCACGCTTTAAACGGGTCGACAGCCATGGCCGCGTGGTGTGGCTGGAAGCGACCTACAACCCGGTGCTGGACGCCAATGACCGGTTGTACAAAGTGGTCAAGTTCGCCACGGTGATCACCGACCAGGTCAACCAGGAACAGGCGGTCGCCGACGCGGCGAACATTGCCTACAGCACCTCGTTGCAAACCGACAACAGCGCCCAGCGCGGCACCACCGTGGTGACCCAGGCGGTGGATGTGATGCGCGACCTGGCCAGGCACATGCAACAGGCCGGTGACGGTATCGAGGCGCTCAACGCCCAATCCCAAGTGATCGGCACCATCGTCAAGACCATCAGCGGCATTGCCGAGCAGACCAACCTGCTGGCGCTCAACGCCGCCATCGAAGCGGCGCGTGCTGGCGAACAAGGTCGTGGTTTTGCGGTAGTCGCCGATGAAGTTCGGCAGTTGGCCTCGCGCACCAGCAAGGCCACTGAGGAAATTGTCGGCGTGGTCCGTCAGAACCAGGACATGGCCCGCGACGCGGTCGCCCTGATGACCGACGGTCGCCTGCAAGCCGAACAGGGCCTGGCGCTGGCTGCCGAAGCGGGCACGGTGATCGTGGAGATCCAGGACGGGGCGCAGAAGGTGGTCAGCGCGGTGGGCCAGTTCGCCAACCAACTGTCGAGTTGAGCGTAGGGCTTCAGGTATCGTAGGGGCTTTCTGGTATCAAGAGTCGACTGTCCATGAGCCCTACCCACCGTCGCCCGGTCCCGCTGTCCAAGGCCTACCGCTTGCTCAACCACGGCCCTACGGTGCTGGTGAGCGCTGCCCACAACGGCCAGCGCAATATCATGGCCGCGGCCTGGGCCATGCCGCTGGATTTCGAACCGCCGAAGGTAGCGGTGGTGCTGGACAAGGCCACCTGGACCCGCCAACTGCTGGAAGGCGCCGGCACCTTTGTGTTGCAGGTGCCTTGCGCGAGCCAGGCCGACCTTGTGCAAACCGTGGGCAACACCACCGGTGCCGACACGGATAAGTTTGCCGCCTACGGCTTGCACACGTTCCGCGGTGAACACATCGACGCGCCGCTGCTGGAAGGTTGCGTGGCCTGGCTGGAATGCCGACTGCTGCCCGAGCCTCATAACCAGCAGGCCTATGATCTGTTTTTGGGTGAAGTGGTCGCGGCCTATGCCGACGAACGCGTATTCAGCGACGGCCGCTGGCACTTCGAAGGGCATGATGAACTGCGCACCTTGCACCATGTGGCGGGCGGGCATTTTCTCACCATCGGCCAGCCGATTGATGGGCACGCGCTCTAAGCCTAGTCAGCGCCCGAGCATCTTTACCCAGCGCGACGGCGGCATGCCGTAGGTGCTGCGAAACTGCCGGGTCATGTGGCTCTGGTCGGTGAAGCCGGCCGTCATCGCCGCGTCCACCAGCGATTGGCCCTGGGCCAGCAGGCTGCGCACCAGGTCCAGGCGGCGCATGGTCAGGTAGCGATAGGGGCTGGTGCCGAACAGCAGGCGAAAATCCCGCGACAAGGCCCAGCGGTCACGGCCGGCGTGGTCGGCCATTTCATCCAGGGTGATGCTGCGGCCCAGCGCACTGTGGATGAACTCCCGGGCGCGCTCGGCGGCCACGTAGTCGAACGTCTTGCGGCTGATGATCCCGCCCGAGACGTTGTTCAGCGCATGGGCCAGGTCGAACAGGGCGTCCTGTTCCTGCAATGGGTCGATGGGGTTGTCCAGGTTCTGCAGCAGCACTTCGCTGGCGCGCAACAGCCTGGGGTCGGTAGACAGGCCGCCCGGGATAAACGGCAACGGCTTGCCGCCGAGAATCTGCTGGATCAGCGACGGCTCTACGTAAATCATCCGGTATTTGAAGCCCTCTTCACTGCCGGCGTGGCCGTCGTGGGTTTCATCGGGGTGAAGCACCATGGTTGTGCCCGGCACGCTGTGGATCATGTCGCCGCGGTAGTGAAAGCTCTGCACGCCCGTCAACGTACGCCCGATGGCGTAAGTGTCGTGGCGATGCGGGTCGAAGGCGAAGCCGGCAAAGTATGCCTCGATACGGTCCAGGCCACTGGCATGGGGCGCGCGGTGCAACCAGTCGAGGGTGGCGGTGGGTTTGCCCATGGTAAGGGGTCACAAAAAAGAGAGGGAAATACGTTAACCCAGTCTGCATCCCTTGTCTGCCGGGGTCTTGTACGATTGTGCAGGGCAGGGCAGAGGCCTATGATCGTCGCTCGTGCCTCGCGCTGATGGAGCTGCCCACCATGGATTTTCTCAACCCGGCCTATGTGACGCCCCTGGTTTCCCTGGCCTTGCTGTGGACCGTCGCGGTGGTCACGCCTGGCCCCAACTTTTTCAACACGGCGCAACTGGCCGCCAGCTGTTCGCGCCGTCATGGTGTGGTGGCATCGGCGGGAGTGGCCACGGGTACGATCATGTGGGGCCTGGCGGGTGGCCTGGGCATCAAGTCGCTGTTTACGGCGGCACCGATGCTGTATCTGGCGTTCAAGATCATCGGCGGCTGCTACCTGATCTACCTCGGGTTGAAACTGTTCAAGCGGTCTTCACCGAACATGAGCCAGAACGTGCTGCCGGATGACGCCCGGCGCTCGCTGTTTTCCGCGTGGCGCCTGGGGTTGCTGGGTAATCTGTCCAACCCCAAGGCCGCTTTGTTTGTTGCCACCATCTTCGCGTCAACCATGCCGCCTTCGCCGTCGCCGATGCTGCTGACCCTGGCGGTGATCACCATGGCCACCTTGTCGTTCAGTTGGTATTCCAGCGTGGCACTGGTGTTTTCCAGCGAACGCATGGCCACGCTCTACAGCCGGTCGCGCAAGTGGCTCGACCGCTTTGCCGGTGGCTGCTATGTGTTGTTCGGCGCACATCTGGTAGCGAATCGCTGACGGCCCGTGGTAAGAAGCCTTACGTTCAACAGTGAGGTCGGGTCATGAGCAAGGTGCGGGTAGGTATTATTTTTGGTGGCCGTTCGGCTGAGCACGAAGTGTCGTTGCAGTCGGCGCGCAATATCGTCGATGCGCTCGACCGCTCGCGCTTCGAGCCGGTGTTGATCGGTATCGACAAGGCCGGCCATTGGCACCTCAACGACACCTCGAACTTCCTGCTCAACCAGGAAAACCCGGCGTTGATCGCCCTCAACCAGTCCAACCGCGAACTGGCGGTGGTGCCCGGCAAGGCCAGCCAGCAATTGGTGGAGACTTCCGGCAGCGGCCTGCTGGAACATGTCGACGTGATCTTCCCCATCGTCCACGGCACCCTCGGCGAAGATGGTTGCCTGCAAGGCCTGTTACGTATGGCCGACCTGCCTTTCGTGGGTTCCGACGTGCTCGGTTCGGCGGTGTGCATGGACAAGGACATCAGCAAGCGCTTGCTGCGCGATGCCGGGATTGCCGTCACCCCATTCATCACCCTGACCCGCAGCAATGCGGCGCGTACTTCGTTTGAGGCCGCGGTGAACAAGATCGGCCTGCCGATGTTCGTCAAACCTGCCAACCAAGGCTCATCGGTGGGCGTGAGCAAAGTCGGCGACGAAGCCGAGTACCATGCTGCCGTTGAACTGGCCCTGGGCTTCGATGAAAAAGTGCTGCTCGAATCGGCGGTAAAAGGCCGCGAAATCGAATGCGCCGTGCTGGGCAATGATCACCCCATCGCCAGTGGTTGCGGCGAGATTGTGGTGAGCAGTGGTTTCTATTCCTACGACAGCAAGTACATCGACGACCAGGCCGCCCAGGTGGTGGTGCCGGCCGATATCAGTCATGACGCCAGCGAGCGTATTCGCCGGTTGGCCATTGAGGCTTTCGAGGTGCTGGGCTGTTCCGGCCTGGCACGGGTCGATGCGTTCCTTACCGACGATGGCGAGGTGTTGATCAACGAAATCAACTCACTGCCCGGCTTCACCCGCATCAGCATGTACCCCAAGCTGTGGCAGGCGGCGGGCATGAGCTACAGCGAACTGGTGAGCCGCCTGATCGAGCTGGCGCTGGAGCGGCATGCGGGGCGCAAGGGGTTGAAGATCAGTCGGTAGTCGTTCATCAGTGGCTCAGTAACGCCATCAGGCGTTACTGAGGACTTCCCGAAAGACGTCCGGTCTGATTGCAGCGATATGCAGCAAGGAGCGTGCTGCGCCAGAAGGGGAGCGACGCCCTTGCTCCCACTCTTGAAGGGTTCTTACCGAAACGCCCAGAAGCTCAGCAAATTTGGGTTGCGACAACCCGGTCTTGCTTCTTGCTTCGGCGGCTTGAGTGATTTCGACCTGTTTCACCGAGCCGTATCGTCCTGCTTTAACATCCTGAACAGTGGCAAGCAGCTCTTCGCCAATGTTGCGTTTGGCATCCCGTTCTTGCAGCTGTTTCTCAGTGAGTGGCATGGTTCATTTCCTTCGCGATTTTGTACAGGGTGTGCGCTGGAATACTGTCGGTCGCGCCCTTGCCATATATCAGTAGCGCTACCAAGGCCCCGCAAGCCAATTGTGTGGTGTAGATTATTCGTACCGATCCACTTTTGCCTCGACCTTCCAGGCTCCAGCGTATTTTTCGACATCCGCCTGAGCCGGGTATAACGTTCCCTGCTTCAGGATGACTGGCTAGAAAAGCCATGAAAATGCCTCTTTCCTCTTCGGTCCAATAGTCAGGCCATAACCTGCTGAACAGAGGCGATTCTATTATCGTTAACATGCGGAATTCTACGTCTTTGACGTAGCCTCTGGCAAGAACGGGCGGGCCAGAAAATCGCAGGATAACGGGTACTGCTCAAGGTGCGTTTTATCGCAAAAAATGACATGGTACTTTGCGTGTCGGCGATATGAGTAGGGCCTGGGACCGTGCTTGGTAAGCTGCCTCTCACCGCTGCGTACGAGCAATCCACGAATAGATCAACGTCTTCATTTCCTCCGGGTGATGCGTCCTTCGGCGGTAGCTGGCAAAGGTGGGGGAGGTGCAGTAAGTGCACACCTCACTCACCTCGATTTGTTCACGCCGGATGCCGGCCGCTTGCAGCAACATCACGCCATACCCGCTCAAGTCAAACCACGCGCTTGCTGCTTGCCTGGCGTGGGGCGGTGCAATTTGCGCGGGCAATAACGGTGCGGGTTGCGCTGCGCTCCACGGCGCCCGCCCGGTTGCCCACAGGTGCTCCTGGTCAGCCTGGAACTGCGCAACAAACCCCTCGCTCACCTCATAGCAGCACGGTTTGATCGACGGTCCGATCGCCACGCGCAACTGGTCGACTGCAATCCCTTCGTCGGTAAAACGCTTGATTGCATTGGCGATGATCCCGCTTTGCAGCCCCTTCCATCCTCCATGCACCGCAGCGACCTTTTCGCCGTTCTGCGCGGCAATCAGAAGGGGCAGGCAGTCAGCGGTGATCACCGCGATGGGCTTGTGCTCACCTGTGCATACCCCGTCCGCTTCAACGGTATTGGGTACCTGGTCGGCTTGCCACTCGATCACTGAGGCGCTATGCACCTGCTTGCAGATGAACACCCCATCGGGGCGCAGCGGATCATTGATCGAACAAAAACCGTGGTCGACGCCAGGGATGGCGCCGAGATTATCTGCCTGTTGCACGAGCGCTTTCTCCGATGTTTGAAGTGTTCAGTCGCCGACCGCTTTGCCTTCACGCCGAGGGTCGGCGCCGCCACTGAGCGACACCTTGCCCTGGGCATCCCGCATGCGAACGATGGCCTGGATGCCGCTGGTCATATCGATCTCGCTCAGGGCATGGCCTCTGTCCTTGAGGGCCTGTTTCAGTGCAGGGCTGAACAGGCCGGTCTCCAGCTCGGTGGCACCATTGCGACTGCCGAAGTTCGGCAGGCTGATGGCCGCTTGCGGGTCAAGTTTCCAGTCAAGCATCGCCACCAGGGACTTGCTGACGTACTCGATGATTTGCGAGCCACCGGGCGAGCCGACCGTGGCCAGTAACTCGCCGCTGTTGCGATGGAACACCAGGGTCGGCGCCATCGCCGAGCGCGGGCGCTTGCCGGGCTCGATGCGGTTGGCCACCGGCTGGCCGTTTTCCTCGGGGATAAACGAGAAGTCGGTTATCTGGTTGTTGAGCAAGAAACCTTGCACCATCAGATGAGAGCCGAACGCCGCTTCCACCGTGGTGGTCATCGACACGGCGCCACCCTGGTCATCCACCGCCACCACTTGTGAGGTGGAGATGCGCAACGGCGAGCGGTCCGGCGCATAGGCCACCTGGATACCCGCTGGTACGCCCGGTTTGGCGATGCCCATGCTGCGCTCGCCGATCAAGGCGGCGCGCTTGGCCAGGTACTCCGGTGCGACGAGGCCCGCGACCGGCACGGGCACGAAGTCCGCGTCCGCGACGTAGAGGCCGCGATCAGCGAAGGCCAGGCGCCCGGCTTCGGCCAGCAGGTGCACGGCTTCGGGGGTTGGTTCAAGGCCGGCAGGCGATGCGCTTTTTACCGGAGGCATCGCCGCGATGTCCTGGGCTTTCAGGGCCTGCAAGGTGCCCAGGATTTGCGCGACGGCGATCCCGCCCGACGACGGCGGTGGCATGCCGCAGACTTTCCACTGCTTGTAATCGGTGCACAGTGGGGGGCGCTCCTTGGCTCTATAGCCTTTGAGGTCTGCCTGGGACAGGCTGCCCGCGTTGCGATGACCTTGCACCTTGCGTGCGATCTCATCGGCAATCGGCCCTTGGTACAGCGCGTCCGGGCCTTCCTTGGCGATGCGTTTGAACACATTGGCCAGCGCCGGGTTTTTCAACACGGTGCCGGTGGCTTTCGGTGTGCCATCGGCATTCAGGAAATACGCCGCCATATCTGGTGATTGCGGGATGTTATGGTCAGCCGCGATCAGGCTATGCAAGCGCGCAGAAATGGCGAAGCCCTGTTCCGCCAGGCGGATTGCCGGCTCGAACAGCGTGGCCCAGTGCAACCGGCCAGTCTTCTTGTGCGCCATTTCGAGCGCGCGCAATACTCCAGGCGTACCGACTGAGCGTCCCCCAATCTGCGCCTCCGCAAACGCCATCGGTGTGCCGTCGCCCCTCAGGAACAAACGCTCGGTGGCCCCGGCCGGCGCGGTTTCACGGCCGTCATACGCGTGTACGTTTTTCCCGTCCCACACCATGATGAACGCGCCGCCGCCGATGCCGGAGGACTGCGGCTCCACCAGCGTCAACACTGCCTGCATTGCAATCGCCGCATCTATTGCCGAACCGCCCATGCGCAGCATCTCGCGTCCGGCTTCGGCTGCCAGCGGGTTGGCCGCCGCGGCCATATGGCGCTCGGCGTGTTGAGTCGTGAGGTCGGTGCGATAGCCGGAACCCAGCTCCGGTGCCGGAGGCTGTTGGTTGACCGGGGTATGGCAGGCAGCCAGGGTGAGGGCTGCGGCAATCACCGACAGTTGACGGCGGGAAATCGAAAACACGCGCTGAACTCCGTTCATTTTGAGAATGATCTGTTGTCCTTGGGGTAGTGCTTTTTACAGGTAAATCGTGCCTTGCAGGTAGAGCACCCCGTGGCCGGAAATGATCACGCGATCACCCTTGAGCTCGCAGCGCAGTTGGCCACGGCGCTTGCCGCCCTGTTCGGCGGTCAACCGGTTCTTGCCCAGGCGCTCAGCCCAGAATGGCGCCAATGAAGTGTGGGCCGAACCGGTCACCGGGTCTTCATTCACACCCACATTCGGCCCGAACCAGCGGGAGATAAAATCAAACCTCGCGCTTTGGGCCGTCACGGCGATGCCGCGTTTGGGCAGGCCCTTGAGGTGGGCGAAGTCTGGTGTCAGTGCGGCGACTTGCGCTTCGTCTTCCAGCAGTACGATGTAGTCATCAGTGCTGAACACGTCGGCCTGTTCAATGCCGAGCGCGCTCAACATGCCATCGGGCGGTTCGCAGGGTTGTGGTTGCTTGGCGGGGAAGTCCATCGACAGTTCATCACCATTGCGCGTCACCCGAAGTTCGCCGCTACGCGTGGCAAAGCGCAATACCTCTGGCGCGTCCGTCAGTTGGTGAATCAACACCCACGCCGCCGCAAGCGTGGCATGGCCGCACAGGTCCACTTCTATTTCGGGCGTAAACCAGCGCAATTCGTAGAATTCGCCGCGAGGTACAAAGTAGGCCGTTTCAGAGAGGTTGTTTTCGGCGGCGATGGCTTGCAGTTGCTCATCGCTGAGCCATTCGGTGAGCGGGCAGACTGCCGCGGGGTTACCGCCGAAGGGGGACTGGCTGAAAGCGTCGACTTGGTAGATGTCCAGTTTCACCGTGGAGCACTCCGTGCTTAGAGGGGAGGCTGGACACTAACAGCGGGTCAAGGGAGCGTCAAAATACAGATGGCGCCTTTTTTCGGGCGCAACTCTGGGCCGTAGGGGGAGGAGCGCTTCGAGTATGCCCCGCACTTTTCTCCAGGCATAAAAAAACGGCCTACCTTTCGGTAAGCCGTTTTTAGTACTTGGTGGCTACACAGGGACTTGAACCCCGGACCCCAGCATTATGAATGCTATGCTCTAACCAACTGAGCTATGTAGCCAAGTGGCGCGCATTATTCGCGTAGAACGGCAATGCGTCAAGTATTTATTTTGAGTTTTTATCTACGCTTTCAACTGTTTAAGCGAAATTGCCGGATCGGGCGACGAGTGGTTCGCGATTCGCCCGCCTGCGCAGTCAGAAAAGCCTGATCGCGGTGGGCAGATATCCCTGCCGTCCAGCGCAACGTCTGATTTTAAGAACGCGTCGAGTTGTGAGTGGCGCGTTTAAGCTGTTCGCGCGCCCGAGAGAGGCGCGAGCGGACCGTGCCGATCGGAATCTCCAGTGCGTCGGCGGTCTCCTGGTAGCTACCGTCGGTTTCCAGTGAGGCGTAGAGCGTCTTGCGCATCTCTATGGGTAGGTGGTCGATGGCGCTCAAGGTTTTCTCCAGGCGTCGATTGATTTCAAATTCCCAGTCCAGATTGTGGTTGTCTTCCTGGCCGTGCCACAGCGACTCGTCGAATTCGCAATGCACGGGTTTGGCATACAAGCGCCTGAAGTGGTTGCGTATGAGGTTTTGCGCGATACCGCACATCCAAGTGCTGAGCGTGGCGTTCCCGCTGAAACGTTCACGGTTACGCCAGGCTTCCAGGTACGTCAATTGCAGCAGGTCGTCTGCATCTTCGGGGTTGAGTACGCGCTTGTGAATGAAGCGCCGAAGTTTTTTTTGCTGGTCGTCTGTCAGGTGAAGCATGAATTGAGGCGAGCTGCCAACCAGGTGCGCTAAAGCTTCAATAGGGATATTCATGGATTTTTCCTTGGAGTAGACGCAGTCGAAAGGTGTCGACGAGAACCCCATTTGCACTGGCTGTGCCAGGCGGAAAAATTTCATAATCTATTGATTTATATGTATAAAAATTTTTTGTTGGCGCGCTTTTGTGCAAGTGCTTGCAGAAAGCGTTGAAGGCTTGTGCAAGTTTTTTCAAATGTGCAGTGGACCATTTGTTGATGGAACCGCTTTGGCTGCTTTTGCCACACAGGGAAATACTCTTCCTGTTCAGGTCCAGTCATGGTTGATTTCCCTTCCGAACTGCAAAAAATTCGCAACGAGGATCGGCCAAGTGTCAGTCATACCTCCACACCTACTGCAAGCCAGGTAGCCGATGACCTGGCTCTTCTGTTCAACGAGGAAGTGGGAGCCAGCAGCCGGGCACTGAATCGGCGGCAGCTCATCCTGCCTGTGGCTGCGGTTCAGTTGCTTAATCAGCTTTATGATCAATGGGGTCATCCCGCCAAGAAGACGTTGGCAATGGCCATATTGCAATTCAAGCAGCAGCTGCGAATGCTTGTCGGGGTTGAAAAGTTGCTGGGGCTTTGCGAGGGCGACCCCGCTCTCACCTTTATTGTGCTCAAGAATGTGGAAGCCCAGTCGGGCACCGAAGCAACCTTGGCACGCGATGCAATCATCAAGCTTGAGGCGCGTTTCAAAGGGGAGATCCAGGCAGGTCTGAATACTGCGGCTGCACTTCGGGCGGGATGTGCCGACCTGCAAGAGCGTCAGGCGCTGCGAATGCTCTATTACACCAACGTGGTTTCGCGCCAATCCCTGATGAAGATCCTGCAGGCACTGCTGGATGTATACGGTGACGAACGGTTTTCAAAAGGGCTCAAGGTGATGCAAAAAGCCTTGGCGGACGATATCGCGGCGAAGGTGTCATCATTGCCCTCGGCGCATTTGCGTACCTTGCTCCTGGGCCTGCAAAGCTGTTGGCAGTTGAGTGGAGTATTTGTCCTGTGCCAGGCATTGATCGAGCGTCTGAGGATAGAGCGCGTTACGTCGAAGCTGATGCAGCGCTTGTTGGGTTACACCACTACAGGCATCGACTCCCAGGAACTTCAACGACTGTTGGAGGAACTGGAAGCGGGCAGCCAACTCAGCCGCACCCTGATAGCCCTCAATGCCATTTACTCGGTATTCAACAAGTTCCCTCTGGCATTGTGGTTTGACAACCGGACGCGTGATCAGCTTCTGCACAACCTGTTGGTAAGAATGGGGGAACTCACGAAAATGGAGCGTGAGTACCTGCAAGCCACGGCAACGCCGGAGACTCTTGCGTGACTGCGCTTTCGGCCATCAACCGTTTTTTGCTGAAAGTCGCGCAGCGCGCCGAAGTGCTGGGCGCCGTGGTGGTGATGGCCGTCGTGTTCATTTTCATCGTGCCGCTGCCCACCTGGCTGGTGGACATCCTGATTGCGCTCAACATCTGTATCTCGTGCCTGTTGATCGTATTGGCGCTGTACCTGCCGGGGCCATTAGCGTTCTCATCGTTTCCGTCGATTCTGTTGCTGACCACTATGTTCCGCTTGGCGCTGTCGATTGCAACCACACGTCTGATCCTGCTGGAGCAGGACGCCGGTGAGATCGTCGAGGCCTTCGGCAATTTCGTGGTCGGCGGCAACCTGGCGGTGGGGATGGTGATCTTCCTGATCCTGACGCTGGTCAACTTTCTGGTCATCACCAAAGGCTCGGAGCGGGTGGCCGAGGTGGCTGCGCGTTTCAGCCTGGATGCCATGCCCGGCAAGCAAATGTCCATCGACAGCGACCTGCGTGCCGGCCTCATCGACGGCATGCAGGCAAGGGACAAGCGAGACCAGTTGTCTCGCGAGAGCCAACTGTTCGGGGCCATGGACGGTGCGATGAAGTTCGTCAAGGGCGACGCTATCGCCGGCCTGATCATTGTCGTGGTCAACCTGTTGGGCGGCTTCGCCACAGGCATGTTCCAGCATGGCTTGAGTGCTTCCGACTCTATCAGCCTGTATTCGGTGCTGACCATCGGCGACGGTCTGATTGCGCAGATCCCGGCGCTGCTGATTTCTCTCACCGCCGGCATGATCATCACCCGTGTGGCGCCGGATGGTCGCAAAGGCATCACGAACATGGGCGCCGAAATCGCCCGGCAGATGACGAGCGAACCCAAGAGCTGGGTGATCGCTTCGGTTGGGATGCTCGCCTTTGCGGCGGTGCCTGGCATGCCTACCGTGGTGTTTATCCTGATAGCGTTGGTCACTGGAAGCCTGGGGTATTACTTGATGCGCCAGCGCCAACGGCAGGAACAACCCAACGCTGGAGCCGAGGAAGCGGTGCGCCCCGAAGAGAATGGCCATGAGGATTTGCGTGGGTTCGACCCCACAAGGCCCTACCTGCTGCAGTTCTCTCCGGTGCTGCGCGGCACGCCCGAGGTGGCCGATCTTATTTATGCGATTCGCCAGGCGCGAAATGCGCTGGTCACCAATATCGGCCTCACATTGCCATCGTTCGAGGTGGAACTCGATGACACGCTGGCCGACGATGAAATGCGCTTTTGTGTGCATGAGGTGCCAATGGTCAGGGCATCGGTCGTCAGCCTGGTTGCAATTGAGCGCAAGGCATTCACCATTGAGCCTGCGCACGCCATAGCGGGGCAGGCGGAGCGCGATGAGCAGGATTGGCTCTGGGTGCCGCCGGATGATCCGTTGCTCGATGATCCGCAGTTGGAGCGCTTCACTGCGGCGAGCCTGATCGTAGAACGCATGAAGCAGGCCATGATGCTCAGCGGGCCACAGTTCCTGGGGATTCAGGAGAGTAAGTCGATCCTCGGCTGGCTGGAGCACAACCAACCGGAATTGGTCCAGGAGCTCCAGCGGATCATGCCGCTGTCGCGGTTTTCGGCTGTGTTGCAACGCTTGGCCAGCGAAGGTGTGCCGTTGCGGGCGGTGCGGCTGATTGTCGAGTCACTGATCGAGTACGGCCAGCATGAGCGTGAACCGGAGGCGCTGGCCGACTACGCGCGCATTGCGCTCAAGGCACAGATCTACCATCAGTACAGGGAAGCAGACGGCCTGCACGCGTGGCTGCTGTCGCCGCAGAGTGAAAACATCCTGCGTGAGGCATTGCGCCAGACCCAGACCGGCGTGTTCTTCGCACTCGACGAAGAGCATAGCGCGGCGTTGGTCAACCTGCTCAATCAAGCCTTTTCCGTGCGCCCGAAATTCAAGAGCGTGATGCTGGTCGCGCAGGATTTACGCAGCCCTCTGCGTACCTTGTTGCTGGAAGAGTTCAACTACGTACCGGTGTTGTCCTTTGCCGAGCTGAGCAGCACCTCAAAGGTCAAAGTACTGGGGCGTTTCGACTTCGGTCAGCATGAGTTGATGCGTGGTGCTGTGGAATGAGGGCTTGATGATGTTTGAGTTACGCGTGCTTGATGGACTGCACCAGGGGGCAGCGCTGCCTTTGTTTGGGGAGCAGTGGAGCATCGGTGCTCACACCGACGCCGATCTGTTACTGCACGATCCTGGTATCGCCGAGCAGCATGCAAGGCTGAGGCTCATTGATGCGAACTGGTCGGTGCAGGCCGAGGCCGGGTTGTTGCGCGGGGCTGATGGTCAGGTGCTGGCTCAGATCGCGCGTCTGGCGCTCAACGATGTATTTTCAGTGGGAGGCGTGCGTCTGTGTGTCAGTCTGGCCGATGAGCCCTGGCCTCAATCACCCGCTCCTGCACCGGTAGCACCGCCCGCGCTCAATGAGCCGGCGCGGCAACTCAACTTGTCTACCATCTCCCACTCCCAGCAAAAGCGCCTGGTCAGCCTGGTGCTGGCGATAACGGTCATCTTCATCGTGGTGGGCATGGCCTACACCGGGGACCCGGAGGCCAAGGCGTCCTTGAGGCCGCCAGTGGTGCAGAAGCAGGCGTTGGCCTCACCGTTCGACGTGCGCCAACAGCTGTTGAAGATGCTCAACGAACGCGAGTTGAGCCAGCGCGTCAACTTGCAGGTGATCAATGGCCAGGTCGCGCTCGATGGCGACGTTTCCCAGGACGATGTAGAGCTGGTCGCACGCATGCTCAACCGTTTTGGCGAACAATACGACAGCGCGGTACCGGTGATCAGCCGTGTGCGCGCGCGCGATGGAGCCTTGCCGTTCAAGATTGTGCAGATTGTGGGAGGAGCCAATGGTCACGTCGTGCTGGAGGAAGGTAGCCGGCTGTTTGTTGGTGATGAAGTGGATGGCCTGCGCCTGGTGCTGATCGACAATGGCAAAGTGGTGTTCGACGGCGCGCAGCGTTATGAGGTGCGCTGGTGAGCACGGAAGTACAGGCGCGTCTCGACGCTTGGCACCAGCATCAGGTCCAGTCGTTGGCCGCCTTCGCGCCCGTGTCGATGCGTGGGCGGATCCAGCGTGTCAATGGCATGTTGCTGCAGTGCCGATTGCCCCAGGCGCGTATCGGGGATTTGTGCCAGGTGGAGAAAAGGCCAGGCGACTGCATGCTCGCCGAGATCATCGGTTTTGACCAGCAGGATGCCGTACTCAGCGCCTTGGGCAACCTGGAAGGTGTACAGGTGGGCGCTGGTGTCGAGCGCCTAGGGGTATCCCATCGGGTACGGGTCAGCGAGGCACTGCTGGGCCAGGTGCTGGACGGTTTCGGGCGGGCGATCGCGGGAGATGGGCCCAGCGCGTTTGTCGAAGCTGACTTGGCGGATACCAGCGCAGTCCTGTGTGAGGCGCCATTGCCCACCGAACGGCCACGGATCAACCGTGCACTGGCAACCGGTGTTCGCTCGATCGATGGTTTGCTGACGCTGGGCGAAGGACAGCGTGTAGGACTGTTCGCGGGGGCAGGGTGTGGCAAAACAACCCTGTTGGCCGAAATCGCCCGTAACGTGGAGTGCGACGTCATCGTGTTTGGCCTGATCGGCGAACGGGGTCGCGAACTGCGCGAGTTTCTTGATCATGAGCTCGATGCACAACTGCGTGCCAAGGCGGTGCTGGTGTGTGCCACGTCCGATCGTTCCAGCATGGAGCGAGCACGTGCAGCATTTACGGCGACCGCGCTGGCTGAAGGTTTTCGCCGCAAGGGCAAGCGTGTGTTGCTGCTGATCGATTCCCTGACGCGTTTTGCCAGGGCCCAGCGTGAAATCGGCCTGGCGGCTGGCGAACCCCTTGGTCGCGGCGGCCTTCCTCCTTCTGTCTACAGCCTGTTGCCGCGGCTGGTAGAGCGCGCCGGGTTAACAAATGAGGGCGTGATCACGGCGATCTATACGGTGCTGATCGAGCAGGACTCCATGAACGACCCGGTGGCTGATGAAGTTCGCTCGTTGCTCGATGGTCATATCGTGCTGTCCCGTAAGTTGGCCGAGCGTGGGCACTATCCTGCGGTCGATGTGCTGGCGAGCTTGTCGCGGATCTTGAGCAACGTCGCCGAGCCTGCGGATATCCAGGCGGGTACTGCGTTGCGACGTTTGTTGTCGGCGTATCAGCAGATCGAGCTGATGCTCAAGCTGGGGGAGTACCAGTCTGGAAGTGATGCCCTGACCGACCTTGCCGTGGAGAGTCGCCAGGCTGTCGATGGTTTCTTGCGCCAGGACTTGCGTGAGCCTTCGCCGATGACCGCGACACTGGATCAACTCAAGGAGCTGACTGCCTATGTCCCATTCTGATGTGCTGCTCGGTGAAGTCGAGACGCTGCGACGCCTGCGCCGCCACCGAGCGGACCGGGCAGAGCGTGCCTTGCGTGAGGCCAAGCGGGCCCAACAGGCGCTGTTTGCGCATATCCGGCAGGCCGAGGATGCACTTGAGCAGACTCGGCAGGAGGAGGCTCGACGAAGTACTCAATTGCTCGATCAGCATCAGGGTCAGGTATTGACCCTTAAGGCCCTGAAATCCTGGAGTGCTCAGGAGCGCTCGTTGTCCGCCACTACCCGCAGAGAAATGGGGCAATTGGCGGCATTGCAAGACCAGCGGGAAGACAAGCAAGCCCGCGTTGGCACTGCTCAGAAAAAGGTGACCGATTGCCTGCGACAGGTGGAAAAACTCCAGGAACTATCTCTTTTACTGGCACAGGAGCCAACATGAACCAGGTATCAGACAAACCTGCTGAACGCCCACGCTCGAATGAGTCACGAGAGGAACGAGAGCCGGGAACTGCGGGCGTGGTGCCGGCGGAATTGACGCGGTTGTTCGCCCAGTTCTGGGCCGGTGACGATGAGGGGGCAGGCGATCGAGGTTCCCTGCGGGGAACAAAAGCCTCGGGCGGCACGGCCATGATTGAGGCGCTGACCGAGCAACTGGTGCCTCGTCTGCAGGCCACTTCGCAGTGGCCGCTCCAAGCTGTGTTGTACTTGCCCCGCCTGGGGCGGATCAACGCCAGTGTGCGCCGCGAACAGAGTAGCTGGAGTATCGATCTGGAAGCGCAAGAGGAGGCGACCGCACGCTGGCTTAGCGGCGTACGGCAACAGTGTGAAGATCGGTTTGCACTGACGCTGGGGCGGTCGGTCAGCCTGTCTCTACCTACTATCGGCAGCACATGATAGTGCCGCTTTTGACATTACCTTCGATCAACGGCGACATAGCTGCTGCGCGACGTCGACTGGGACGCGGCATGAGCTTGGTGTTCCATGTGGCCGGGCAGGCAGGTCAGATGCTGCTCGAACCTGGACGTGCTCCCGCCGGTGGCCAGGCGATGTTCTTCGAAACCGCGTGTGGCGTGCTGGCTCTCGCTGAAGCTGGGCCGTTGCTCAGCCTGCTGGGTGAATGCCCCGTGACGTTAGCCCCCTCCGGCAACGATCCGGATTCCTGGTTTTGGGCGTTGTTCCAGTTTTACCTGAGCCCTCAGGTGAAAGCCGTGTTGGGCTATGTGCGATTGCTGGAGGCCGAACAACTCCCCAAGGCGTTTGGCTGCCGGCTCAGTGTGGCCCTGGGTAAAGCCCGGGTCGAAGGGTATGTGTGGCTGGCTCCCGAGAGTTTTCTGGTGTTGTGCGACGCCGGCCCATGGCGCGCCACGGCCCGACCGATGCCCGCGTCGTTTCGGTTGACCATTGCAGTGACCCTGGGGCGCCTGCAGTTGCCGATCGCCCAGGTACGCAGCCTGCGCACTGGTGATGTGCTGGTGCTTGAGCAGAGCTTCTTTGTGGCCGAGGGCAGCGGCTACCTACAGGTTGGCACACAGCGACTGTATGGGCGCATTGACGATGACAGCGGGCCGTTAGGCCTGACCCTTACTTCAATTGAGGAGACGTCTGTGGACGAAGAATATCTAGCCCCCGACTACGCTGGGGATGAGGGTGATGAGCCTGTGATGGACGTATTCGGTCACGAGCCGTTCGACGAACTGAGCATGGCGCTGAACGTGCGCTGCGGCACGTTGAACTTGACCCTGGGCGAGTTGCGTAACCTCGCGCCGGGCGCGGTGCTGGGCATCGCCGGTTATGCGCCAGGCATGGCTGGCCTCTATTATGGCGATCGACCGATTGGCCAGGGACAGTTGGTTGAAGTCGACGGGCGTCTGGGCTTGCAGTTATCCCGTGTGATGTTCGGCCGATGATACTTCAGGGGTTGGACCCCTTAGTCCTGGCGGTCTTTTTAGCGGCATTGTCATTGATGCCCATGCTGTTGATCGTCTGCACGGCGTTCCTGAAGATCGTGATAGTGCTGATGATCACCCGTAACGCCATTGGTGTGCAGCAGGTGCCGCCGGGCATGGCCATCAATGGCATCGCGCTCGCAACCACGCTATTTATCATGGCGCCGGTGGGGTATGAAATAGCTGAGAACATCAAAGCCGCACCGCTGGACCTGAGCAATGTGCAGACGCTTCTGCAGACGGGAAGTGAAGTGATTAAACCGTTGCGTGCCTTCATGTTGCGTAACGTCGACCCGGATGTGCTGACACATCTGCTGGAAAACACGTCACGTCTGTGGCCCGCTCAACTGGCCCGGGAGGTGCAACGCGAAGACTTGATTCTGTTGATCCCGGCGTTTGTGCTGTCGCAACTGCAGGCGGGGTTCGAGATCGGCTTCCTGATCTATATCCCCTTCATTGTCATCGACTTGATTGTCTCCAACCTACTGTTGGCGTTGGGCATGCAAATGGTCTCGCCGATGACCATTTCCTTGCCGCTCAAATTACTGTTGTTCGTGATGGTGTCCGGTTGGTCACGGTTGCTTGACAGTCTGTTCCTCTCCTATCTCTGAGTGGCTTATGGAACCCATTGTGCTGTTCAAGCAGGGCATGCTGTTGGTGGTTGTTCTATCGGCACCGCCGTTGATCGTGGCGGTGGTGGTGGGCGTGATGACGTCTCTGGTACAGGCGTTGATGCAGGTGCAGGACCAGACGTTACCCTTCGGCATCAAGCTGGTGGCGGTGGGTATCACGTTGATCATGACCGGCCGCTGGATTGGCGTGGAGCTGATCCAACTGATCAACCTGACCTTTGACATGATCGGCCGATCGGCCCTGAACTGAGACTCTGCCCGTGCTGCTGTATCTCGAGTATTTGCCCAGCCTTTTGGTCGGCATGGCGCGTATCTACCCCTGTGGCATCCTGGTGGCGGCGTTCTGTTTTCAGCATATAAAGGGCATGCCGCGGCATACCATCGTGATGGTCCTGGCATTGATACCTGCACCGGGTATTCATGCGGCGCTGGCAGGTCAGGATTATTCCGCGATGCTGCTGAGTGCGCTGGTGCTCAAGGAGGTGGCCCTGGGGATTCTGATGGGTGTGCTGCTGTCGATGCCGTTCTGGATGTTTGAGTCAGTGGGGGCGTTGCTCGATAACCAGCGCGGCGCTTTGGCCGGTGGGCAGCTCAACCCATCGCTGGGGCCGGATGCGACGCCGATCGGACACTTGTTCAAGCAGCTGGCGATTTTTCTGCTGATGGTGAGCCTGGGGTTGGGCACGCTGACCCAAGTGATCTGGGACAGTTACCTGATCTGGCCACCCACGGTGTGGTTCCCGCTGCCGGCGGCAAATGGCATGAGCGTATTCATCGACCTGTTGGGCGACACCTTTAGGCACATGATGCTCTACGCTGCACCGTTTATTGCGGTGCTGTTGTTGCTGGAGTTCGGCATCGCGCTACTTGGGGTTTACAGCCAGCAGTTACAAGTGAGTACGTTGGCACCACCGGTCAAGAGCCTGGCGGGAATAGGTATCCTCTTGCTCTACTTTGCGCTGTTGCAGGACCTGATCATCGGGCGCATGGGGCTGTTGGGCGATCTTAAACACTCGTTGAGGCTGCTGATCAAGGTCGCCATCCCATGAGTGATTCCGGCGAAAAAAAGCACCCGGCGTCAGCCAAGAAACTGCGTGACCAGCGTAAGAAAGGCCAGGTCGCCCAAAGCCAGGATGTGTCAAAGCTGCTGGCGTTGACGGCCATCAGCGAGATTGCCCTGTTCACTGCCGAGACTAGCCTGCAACGCTTCCAGCAACTGATGCTGCTGCCGATATCACGTTTGACTCAGCCTTTTGTGCGAGCGTTGGAGGAGGTGCTGCTTGAAGGGATGGTGGTGTTTTTCTCATTCGCTCTGCTGATGGCCGCAATGGCAATTACCACCAAGCTGATCAGCAGTTGGATGCAGTTCGGGATGCTGTTTGCACCAGAGACCCTGAAGCTGGATTTCAACCGCCTCAATCCGCTCAGTCAAGTCAAGCAAATGTTCTCTGCCCAACAGTTGATGAACCTACTGATGAGCATCGTGAAAGCCTGCCTTATCGCTTTGATTCTGTATGTGGTGATCTGGCCCTCATTGGGTACGCTGATCAACTTGGCTACCAGTGATCTGCAAAATTACCTACTGGCATTGATAGCGCTGTTTCGCCACTTGCTGCATGCCTGCCTTGGCATGCTGCTGGTACTGGCGCTTATCGACTTCGTCATGGTGAAGCACTTCTTCGCCAAGCGCATGCGCATGACCCAGGTCGAGGTGGTCAAAGAGTACAAGGAGATGGAGGGCGACCCTCACGTCAAAGGCCAGCGGCGTTCACTGGCGTATCAATTGGCTCAGGAAGAACCCAAGGTCAAACTGCCCAAACTGGAAGAGTCCGACATGCTGGTGGTCAACCCGACGCACTTTGCAGTCGCCTTGTACTACCGCCCAGGTAAAACGCCGCTGCCCTTGCTGGTCAGCAAAGGCACGGATGCTGAGGCCCGCCAACTGATCCAGCGCGCCAAGGCGGCTGATGTGCCGGTGATCCAATGTGTATGGCTGGCTCGCACGCTCTACACGAATAAGCTGGGAGCAAGCATCCCTCGCGAGACCTTGCAGGCGGTGGCGCTGATTTACCGCACCTTGCGCGAACTCGATGATGAAGCCAAGCGCGAAACCCTCGAACTGCCGGAGCTTGAACGCCGTTGATCAGCGGCTTGAGCCAATGTCCAAGGCTTGCAGGTTGGCCAGTTAAAGCATCCGGCTAAGGATTCTGTCCAGCGTGCTGTGGGTTGCAGGCAGTGCGTGCCAGATCACCAGCGTGTACTGGGCGTCTAGGTAAACAAAACACCCATCGAATGCCAGTGCCTGCTCAAAGCGTCGCTCCGACACGGGTTGCAATTGGCCGGCCTGCAAGGCAATGCCGGGGCGGTTCCCTGCGCGCAGTGCACACACTACCGGGTACAAGGGTCTGGTGAGTGGCAGAGCCACTCACCAGACTGTCCAGAAACACCTGGCGTTGATCGTCAGGCATTTCCTGGCGACTCATCGTTCCAGCGACACCGTCTGGTAGTCCGGGCGCTCGCCGGCGGGGCCGGGTTCGGCGCGCATGGATGACGGCCACCAGATCACCATCTGGTCCTTGGTCGATTGCGGGCGTGAGCACGAATCGCCTTTGCAGGTGGGCGTACAGCCGCTGACGAGCAATGCCAGGCCGATCAAGATGACGCATAACGGGCTGTGTTTCATGGTTGGGCCTTCTGAGCTGGAGTGATCAAGGAAGGGCGGGGTACGCTGAGGTGTTCATCCTTCACCACGGTGCGCATGGCGATAAACACTTCGGCCTCTTCACCTGGCTTGAGCCACGCACGCGGCCATACGGTGACCGCCAGGGTCTGCGCGGTGCTGCACTCTTTCTCGTCGATACGTACGTTACGTTTGAACTGGTTGCGCAACACCACCACCGCTACGTTGAATTCCGGGCCTGCGTACCATTGGCTGCGTCCGGTATTCAGCGCGAGCAAATCTCGGGTGCTGCATAAAGTGTTCAGTCCCAGGGGCATCGGTGCCGCCTTGAAAGGTTTGGGCACTTCCCCACTGACCAGATGTGCCAGGGTAGTAATGATGTCACTGCGTTTTACTACCGGTTGATGGGGGGAGTAGCGCCTTGCCAGCGGTGCGAGGGCGGCTTGCAGTTCGGCTTGGTCAGCTTGTGGCAAGTAACGCGACGGATCGTCCTGGTCGCCGATAACCCGTGGGGTGAGGATGAACAAGCGTTCGCGCCGATTGTTCTGGCGTTCTGTCGAGGAGAATAACGCTTTGCCCAACAGTGGGATATCGCCCAGGAGGGGAATCTTGCTTTGCTTGTCGGCACTTTCAGTGACCTGGAAACCGCCAACCACCAGCGAGCGCTTTTCCGCCATTACGGCTTGGGTGCTGACCTTGCCCCGGCGGACATCAAGGTGGTTGGGGTCAGGGTTGGACTCGTCGAAATTGCCATCTTCAATGTCCACTGCCAAATGGATCTGGTGACTGCCGCGACTGGTGGTAACCCTGGGGACCACCTGGAAGCTGGTGCCCACGGTGACCGGCAAAATTGTTGCGTATTCAGTGCCACGACTGAGGTACTGGGTGCGGTTGAAGTCGATTACCGCTGGTTGGTTTTCCAGGGTGAGCACTGAAGGGTTCGAGACCATGGTTGCCAGTCCCTTTGTTTCCAACGCGCGGATATCGGCGTAGAAACGGTCACGGTTCTTAATCGACAATTGCGATGAGGTACCGGGTGCCATGTTGACCTTGAAGCGGCTGTTCTGGAAGCCCCAGTTCACCCCGAATTCGCGCAACTGCGTACGATCGATATCGAGAATGATCGCATCGATTTCGATCAGCTTGCGCGCGACGTCGAGCTGGTTGATTAGCTCGCGGTACATGGCCTGGCGTTCAGGCAAGTCATAAATCAGCACAGCGTTGTTGCGCACATCGGCTTCGACGCGTATTCGGCCGCCGGATACCGGTGCTCGTGGGGGCAGCGCCGGCCCTGCGTCCACTTGCCCTGTGTTGCCGTTTGCACCGAGCATTTGGCCCAGCAGCGGGTTGCCCAGCCGAGGTACGTTTGGCGTGATAAAAGCAGGCTGGTGCGTGGGGCGTTGGCTCAGGGCGGAGAGTGCTGAGCCAGAACGTGGTTCCAGCAACCCTCGTAAAATGCTGGCGACGCCGAGGATGTTGAGTTTTTCGCCGCGATAGTCCACTTGGCGATCAGCTGCGTTGGCGAACTTCAGCGGGTAACTCAGTACGCTCTGTTTTTCATCCGCTGAGCGGCGTTGACTGCTGAACTGCTTGATCTGTTCGATGTAGCGCTTGGGGCCGGAGACAAGTACCACACCATCTTCCGGTAATTCTCCCCAGCCGAAACGGCTATCGAGCAGTCCGATATCAGTCAGCGCCTGCTTGAGGTCGCTGATCGTTTCCGACGAGACTTCCAGGCGCGCGGAGTCCTGTTGGTCCAGCGTGCTGATGTAGAGGGTGTTGTTGTAGAGATACCACTGAAAGCGATGCTCAATCCCTAGTCTGTCCAGCAGTGACTGAGGAGTATTCGCGCGGATCTTGCCGTTGACGTTGCCTTCCAGCAGGCCTTCGATTTGCAATTGAGTACCGAAGGTTTGGGCGAAGTCCTCGAGTACGTCTCGTAGGGGTTTGTGCTCCGCCTCGTAGGCGTAGGCGGTATTTTTCCATTCTGCGGGAACGGCAGCCAACGTGCTGCTTAGCGGGATCAATAGCGAGCAAAGCAGGCAAAGGCTGCACCAAAGGGCGCATTTTGATAAAACGCCGGACGAATAAAAACGCAGACTCCTGCGCTCGCGGGTCTTGTTATTCATGGAAAGTGCTCTGGTTAGTACAACTGTGAACGTAGTGGGAAGGGCTTGACGCTCAGGGAGGGGCGCCCAAGACGTGCGAAGATGGCTCGCCATGTATCGCGCTGATTGAGCAAGGCGACCACACGGTTGAGCACATGCGCCTCATCAGTTCGCCTTTCAGACGCTGAGTAAGCCATAGCGCACCCGTGTTTCGATTCTGAGCCAGTGCCCGCTGGAAATGCGCGAGATTGGCGGTACCCAGGCGCGCCCAATACTGTAGAGCGACGCCGTCAGTTCGAGTTGAAGTCAGTTCGGCGCCAAGCAACAGAACGTTTGTCTGATTGGTCAAGGTGACGTCACCGTCCTCTTCAAATAATGTCATTTGTTCTTCTTTGTTGCACAGCCAGTTGCCAATTGAATGGTTCATTTACGTGAAAAAATCAATGGTAGTTTTGAGTGACTGATTGACAAGTTTTGCGTGATCCTGATCAAACGAATTGGCCATCTCTTTGTTAAGTGCCAACCTGAAAAAAAGTTCGCCATCCCAATTGTCGGGTGACGCTTCACTGAAAAAAGACTTGAATTCCTTGTCAGCGTTCTTCCGGATTCTTGTAACTTCTGAAGTGAAGGTGCTATAGAAGTCCATGATCTACCTGTATGACTGATGATTGTCGAGTGAGTGGAAAATTCATTGCTAAATAGGGAATATTAATAAACGACTGGAGCGTCGCGAGGTCAGACATCGATCCAACGATCTTTGCCTTGTTCGTAAAGAGCGTTGCGCATGTCGTGCCAGCTGATTCGGAAATCTCCTTCGTCTGTCTTCAATACAAGTGTTTGGGAGTGGATTGAATTGTCGGCGGTAAGCTTCCAGAGCGTGCTCCCATGATGGGCTAAACAGTGCGTTACTTCTGTAAGGTCATGTGGGTGGCACATTAGTGTCGCGCTGATTTCATCGACTTGGCTTTTCAGCAATTGCTTAACGAGGGCTGCCACTCGTTGGGAGGCTACAGTCTCGTCAAGCAGGCTACCAATAGCCTGCTTGGTGATCTGGGTGGCGTAATGCTCTAAGTTGTCGCACATCGTTTGCCTACTACGTTCCCACCGCTTGAGCTGAGCGTCGGCGCGTTGCCAGATTTCAAGCGAGGCCTTTTCCAGCAACTCCTCACATTGTTTTTCTGCACACCTGATCAACTCCTCAGCTTGAATGCTTGTGTCACGCAACAACTGATTAGCATGCTTCCAGTCTGCTAGCTCTTCCCGAGGGATTATGTTGCGTGGCACGCTAGACGAGCGCCCGGATAACTCAATGTTGGAGCGGCATAACATTGTTGAACTCCTCACGTGTGTCTGCGGTGGGCATGTCATCACATCTCCGATGTAGTAGCGCGCCATACGACGGCCTGCCAGAGTGTGTCGAGTCGGTTACCTGTGATTCCGTGCAGAGGGTGTTTTGCCTCAATCTCGATTACACATTTACGGGGGAATCGCAATCTAAGACGCTGCCAGATCGCGGGTTCTACCCAGCTATAGAGCAGTTGTAGCGGGTCAGAACCGGGCGGCAGCATCACGGGGGGCAGCGCCTTGGAAAGACGCCTGCACCATTGGTGATGAATGTTAGTCAGGAGGGCTGAGTCCTGGGGGTTAAAGGTGTCGTGAACCAACGCCAACATTAGGTTGAGTTGTTCCCTCGAGGCCAGAACCAGGCGGATTACTGTGGGGTGTGGGTCAACGGGCAAACAGGCTGCATAACCTGAGAGGTTGTCGGGTGCTGACTGTCCACTACGAAAAAGCGTTTCAATCACAGTGTACTCTTCGCCCTTCCAGTCTTCGTGGGCAGATTGCCAGGGATACACCCACCATCGCGCCCACGACAGGTGTTCATGAAACTGATGGTCGAGACTAGGCGTCATGAGTCGAAACCGTTGATTTGTCGGTTGAGCCCGCCTGATGAAGACCGTTTTGACGCCGTTTGTATAGGAACAATATGGCGAGCGGTAGCGAGACCATGCCGAGTAGTAAAACGATCATGCTGGTTTGCCAGAAACCGAGATCATCCCCGGGCACCAGGAAAGGGCCGAAGTACACTAGCCGTTGAGGTTCCTGGTAAATCGCCGCAGGCACGAATATCACCGAGAGTTTCTGCAAGTTGTCCACTGCCGTAGACATGCCAGGGATACTGCTCGCCACCAATCTGCGGATCCGTGCTCTGATATTATCGGGGTCCAGCCGTGGATCGTGCTTGATGAATACAGAAGCAGATGCCGGTTGTACTGGCTCCCCCGGAGCGATGCGTTCAGGCAGTACCACATGCACGCGTGCGACGATGACGCCGTCAATGTTGGACAAGGTGGCCTCAAGTTCCTGGGACAAGGCATAGATGTAGCGTGCCCGTTCCTCCAGCGGCGTTGAAATTACCCCTTCCTTGCGGAATGTATCCCCCAGCGTGGTGCGCGCGACTCTGGGTAGTCCTACGGCTTCCAGCGTTCTTACGGCACGCCCGATATCAGCGGTGTTAACCGTGATGACAACACCGTCCTTGGCCGGAAATTTGGTGGCACGAATATGTTTATCAGCCAATTCGGCAACGACTTCATTGGCCTCCTGTTCGGAGAGCTGGCGATGAAGTTCCACGCGATCACTGCATCCGCCTAATAGGGATACAATACCAATGAACATGACGGCAAGGAGAGAAGGGCTCATTGTCATTACTGCAGGTTACATATTTTGTCGAGGCCTTGGGTCGTCTTGGCGAGGCATTTCGTCAATAGATGTGGAGTAAGTTGTGCGTTGAAGAAGTCGCGAGGGAACGTTTTGTAGACTTCAAAATCCAGCTCTTTTTTAGGTGCGCGGACCAGTTTGGTAAAACGGTTCATTGAGGCGCTGAGCTGATTGGATGCCTCAATAAAAAGCTGCGGGGCAGCCGACCTTGAGGGCACTGCCTTCGCATCGC
Source organism: Pseudomonas sp. NFR09 (assembly GCF_900111535.1). NCBI lineage: Bacteria > Pseudomonadati > Pseudomonadota > Gammaproteobacteria > Pseudomonadales > Pseudomonadaceae > Pseudomonas > Pseudomonas sp. NFR09. The sequence goes on along the minus strand of NZ_FOIH01000001.1, from coordinate 796,558 downwards.
TTGAGCCTTCAAGCATTGATGAAAAAAAACTAGCATCACTACCGGAAACTGGTTGCTCAGATGCTGAGTAGGTAACGCCATCGCTATCGGACTGATCTGAAAAGTAAGTTTCTTTTATTCGCATGGCATGTGGGCTCATTGATTACGTAAAGTAACTTTGTATGAGAGCAGATGTAGTGACCTTTAGGCTGGCAACAGGGTTACCTCTTGTCCATAGGGACAAGAGGCAACCGGTAGATCAACTGATTATTTACTGACCTTTGGCTTTTTGTAGCATGTCGTTAACGTTTTTCATCTCGGCGCCTAGCCAGTTATTATCTAAGGTGTCTCTTTGGATCTTCTCCTTTATTATTTTACTCTCCGCCTCTACGTCACTTAGACCAGGGTATAGGAAAGAGGGAGCGTAGCCTTGACCGACTGGATTAGTCATATGATCTCCTAGCTATATTTGAGTTTAGTTATCCCAGCATATAATTGCTTGGGTGTTATCTGTGTGGCTGTCGAGAAGGTTGGGTTCCCTGTGCGCCGGGATTAAATGTTTCTAATTGTATATTTCAATGAGTGTATTTATGTATGCAGCCAATGCCTTGATAGGCAAGGCATTCCAGGGATGTTTATGATTAAAACACTGTGGCCTTTCAGTCAGAAAACGAACGACATTGGCCTCACGCCAGTGAAATTTCCAGATGTTTGATCCTGTGGTACAGCGTACGCTTGGAAACACTTAATTCAGTGGCCACTGTATTTACACAGTATCCATGGCGGCGCAAAGACGCCTCAATCAGCATTTTCTCTATTTGCTGCAGACTTGACTTCAGGCTTGTTTTTTTGTCCTGGTGGGGCGTGGGCGAATTTGAGAGCACTGGCAGTCCTAATACAAATCGCTTCGCCGTTGAACGCAGCTCGCGAACGTTGCCCGGCCAGGAGTGAGCGAACAGTTGCTGCAGCAGGCTCTCGGGTGGAGGAGGGGCAGGAAGTTTGAAATATTCTGCTTCTTTCTGGATCATCTCCAGAAACAGTGAAACGATACAGTCGCGTCGATCCCGCAAGGTAGGTAGCTGAATGTTGACTACGTTCAGGCGGAAGTACAGGTCGCGCCTAAAGGTGGCTTGCTCTACCATTTCGTGCAACGAATGCTGGGCTGACGCTATGACGCGCATGTCCACCGGGATAAAGCGGGTCGAACCCAGGCGCTCCACGCCGCGTGATTCCAGTACGCGCAGCAATTTGGCTTGCAAGCTCAGTGGCATGCTGTCGATTTCATCCAGGTACAGCGTGCCCAGGTGGGCGGCCTCGACATAACCGGCGCGTGATTGTATCGCGCCGGTATAAGCGCCGCTGTTGACGCCGAACAATTGGCTTTCGGCAAGACTTTCAGGGATAGCTGCGCAGTTTACGGCGATGAAGTTACCCCGCCGGCCGGATAGATGATGAATTCGCTGAGCCAATGTATCCTTGCCAGTGCCGGTTTCCCCTAGTAATAAGATATCGATGTTAAACGTAGCCGTGCTACCCAACATGCTTCTAATATCGGGGTCGTCAATCAGGTATAACTCCGTCTCATTTTCCATGTGGTCGAGCGCCGACATCGAATGATAACTCCATAATTGCTATTACGTCATTGCAGGTAATGCTGTCGAAGGCTCGCTTCAGTAGATAGAATTTTAAGACGGTTGTCACGTGCTCCTTGGGTCTTTATGTACCTCAGGCTGCGTAAGATAAGTTGTATTCTAATATTGATGCTTTGTGTTTTAGCTAACGGCCAAAGAGGCGATAGGAGAAGTCTGAAGCTTTCTGAATGTTTGGCTTAAACTTTTAATCGGTGCGATATATAAATAGTCGCCCACAAAAAAGCCGATGCTAAGCATCGGCTTTTTTACTGTTTAGAGGGCAGGTAATACTTACACGTTGAAACGGAAGTGCATCACGTCGCCATCTTTAACAATATATTCCTTACCTTCCAGGCGCCACTTGCCCGCTTCCTTGGCACCGGCCTCACCCTTGAACTGGATGAAGTCGTTGTAGGCAATCACTTCGGCGCGGATAAACCCTTTTTCGAAGTCCGTGTGGATCACCCCAGCAGCCTGTGGTGCGGTAGCACCGACCTTGACGGTCCATGCGCGGACTTCTTCGACACCGGCGGTGAAGTAGGTCTGCAGGTTGAGCATTTCGTAACCGGCGCGGATCACGCGGTTCAGGCCAGGTTCTTCCAGGCCCAGGGCCTCGAGGAACATGTCCTTTTCTTCGCCGTCATCAAGCTCGGCGATTTCCGCTTCGATCTTGTTGCACACCGGCACCACGATGGCGCCTTCTTCGTCGGCGATGGCCTTGACTACGTCGAGCAACGGGTTGTTCTCGAAACCGTCTTCAGCGACGTTGGCGATGTACATCACAGGCTTAGTGGTCAACAGGTGGAAGCCCTTGATCACGGCCTTCTCGTCAGCGCCCATGTTCTTCATCAGGCTGCGTGCCGGCTTGCCTTCGGTGAAGTGCGCGATCAGTTGCTCAAGCAGACCTTTCTGGACCACTGCGTCCTTGTCGCCGCCCTTGGCGTTGCGCGCGACTTTCTGCAGTTGCTTCTCGCAGCTGTCGAGGTCGGCGAAGATCAGTTCCAGGTCGATGATCTCGATGTCGCGTTTCGGGTCGACGCTGTTGGAGACGTGGATCACGTTCTCGTCTTCAAAACAGCGGACCACGTGGGCGATGGCATCAGTCTCGCGGATGTTGGCGAGGAACTTATTGCCCAGGCCTTCACCTTTCGACGCACCAGCAACCAGGCCGGCGATGTCGACGAATTCCATGGTGGTCGGCAGGATGCGCTTGGGATTGACGATGGCCGCCAGGGCGTCCAGGCGTGGATCCGGCATCGGCACGATACCGCTGTTGGGCTCGATGGTGCAGAAGGGGAAGTTCTCCGCTGCGATACCGGACTTGGTCAGGGCGTTGAACAGGGTGGATTTGCCGACGTTGGGCAGGCCGACGATGCCGCAATTGAATCCCATGGTGTTTCCCCTCGGTAAGAGTCAGGCCTTCTGGCTGTGCAGGTTTTTCATCGCGCGGTTCCATTCACCGGCGAAGATATCCGGCAGCACGCCGAGGGCAAAGTCGATGCTGGCATCGAGTTTTTCCTGTTCGGCGCGTGGCGCACGACCCAGGACGAAATTTGAAACCATACTGGCGACGCCTGGGTGGCCAATGCCGAGCCGCAGGCGGTAGAAATTATTCTGATTACCCAGCTGCGCGATGATGTCGCGCAGGCCGTTGTGCCCGCCATGCCCGCCGCCGAGCTTGAGCTTGGCAACGCCGGGTGGCAGGTCCAGTTCGTCATGGGCCACCAGGATTTCTTCGGGTTTGATCCGGAAGAAGCCCGCAAGCGCCGCGACAGCCTGGCCGCTGCGGTTCATGTAGGTGGTGGGAATCAGCAGACGAACATCCTGGCCCTGATGCGAGAAGCGCCCGGTCAGGCCGAAATATTTGCGATCGGCCGCAAGGCTTACACCTTGTGCGTGGGCGATGCGCTCAACAAAAAGGGCCCCCGCGTTATGCCGCGTCTGTTCGTATTCGGCGCCTGGATTTCCCAGGCCAACGATCAGTTTAATGGCAGTCACGACAGGGGCCCTTCCTTTGGAGTTGTGGATAACATCGCCAGACCTGAGTGCGGCGAAAGTGGACGACACTACATCATTTACTCAAGAGTAAACGCCGCGTTATCGCCCGCTTTCTCGCTACGTTTCGGTCCGCGATGTTTCCTCAAGCTCCGGCAATACAGAGTGGATTACTCTGCAGCGCCTTCTTCAGCTTCTGGAGCAACGCGTGGAGCGTGAACGTTGGCAACTGCTTTGTCATCACCGTGAGCCAGTGCGACAAACTCAACGCCTTTAGGGGCTTTGAGGTCGGACAGGTGAACGATGGTGCCGATTTCAGCGGCCGACAGGTCGACTTCGATGAACTCAGGCAGGTCTTTCGGCAGGCAAGTTACTTCAACTTCGTTCACAACGTGCGAGATTTCGCCGCCTTTCTTGACCGGAGCTTCTTCACCAACAAAGTGCACTGGCACGATAGCGGTCAGTTTCTGGCCAGCGACAACGCGAACGAAGTCAGCGTGCATGATGAATTGCTTGGATGGGTGACGCTGCATTGCTTTAACGATGACGTTCTGCTTGGCACCGTCGACGTTCAGCTCGATAACGTGGCTGTAGGCCGCTTCGTTTTCGAACAGCTTGGCGATTTCCTTGGCCAGGATGGTCACGGATTCAGCAGGCTTGTTACCACCGTATACAACGGCTGGGATGTTGGCGGCGTGACGCAGGCGGCGGCTCGCACCTTTCCCCAGGTCAGTACGCGCTTGGGCGTTCAGAGTAAAGTCAGTCATTTTGTATCTCCAAAATAGCCATCATCGAGCGGCGTTTGCGACCAGCGCCGGCCTCGACATGGGCAAAAAAGCCCCGCCCCAACAGAATGTCGGGGCGGGGCGCTTTTCGTCAGTAGGATGTGCCGAAGGTTTTACCCTTAGCGGAACATCGCGCTGATCGATTCTTCATTGCTGATGCGGCGAACCGCTTCGGCAACAACCGGTGCGATATCCAGTTGACGGATACGCGAACAGGCTTGAGCAGCAGCGGACAGCGGGATGGTGTTGGTCACCACCAGTTCGTCCAGCATGGAATTCTCGATGTTCTCGATCGCTCGGCCCGACAGCACAGGGTGTGTGCAGTAGGCGAAGACTTTGGCCGCACCGTGCTCTTTCAAGGCTTTCGCCGCGTGGCACAGGGTGCCGGCGGTGTCGACCATGTCATCAACCAGAATACAGGTACGCCCTTCGACATCACCGATGATATGCATCACTTCAGAGTGATTGGCTTTCTCGCGGCGTTTGTCGATGATCCCGAGGTCCACGCCCAGGGATTTGGCAACGGCCCGTGCACGCACGACGCCACCAATGTCCGGGGACACGATCATCAGGTTTTCAAAGCGCTGGTCTTCGATGTCATCCACCAATACGGGGGAGCCGTAGATGTTATCTACCGGAATATCGAAGAACCCCTGGATTTGGTCAGCGTGCAGGTCAACCGTGAGAACACGGTCGATGCCTACCACGGTCAGCATGTCAGCAACGACTTTCGCGCTGATGGCCACACGTGCGGAACGCGGACGGCGATCCTGACGGGCATAACCAAAGTAAGGGATTACAGCTGTGATTCGAGTCGCTGAGGAGCGGCGGAAGGCATCAGCCATCACGACGAGTTCCATCAGGTTATCGTTGGTCGGAGCGCAAGTCGGCTGAATAATGAAGACGTCTTTACCGCGAACGTTTTCATTGATCTCGGCTGTAATTTCACCGTCGGAGAATTTACCGACAGAGATGTCACCGAGAGGGATATGCAGCTGACGTACGACACGTCGAGCCAGATCGGGGTTGGCGTTCCCCGTAAAGACCATCATCTTGGACACGCGCAGTACCTAGAGGCTGAGGGTAACCTGGATGAGTATAGGAAAATGGCAGGGGCGGCTGGATTCGAACCAACGCATGGCAGGATCAAAACCTGCTGCCTTACCGCTTGGCGACGCCCCTGTATCTGTTGCAACGAGTGCCTGACACTCGATTCCTTTAGAGCAGACTTTGCAGCTTGCGATGCAACATCGAAACGTTGCTTCCCTTTGCTACAAACCCTGTAAGGGTCTCTGTAAGAAGGGCCGAGACTTTATCAGCTTCAGCTTTGCTTGGGAAGCCCCCAAACACACAACTTCCAGTTCCGGTTAATTTTGCTTCGGTAAATTTACCTAACAAATTCAAAGCGTTACGTACCTCTGGATAACGCCTTGCTACAACCGGTAAGCAGTCATTTCGACTGTTTCCCTTGGGAACGGGGCGCACTTTAATGGGAGAAGAGTTACGTGTCAACAACGGATCTGAAAAAATTTCTGCTGTACTTACAGATACTTGCGGAACAAGCACGACATACCACGGCTCCTCGGGGTATTCCGGGCTGAGTTTCTCCCCCACGCCCTCGGCGAAAGCCGCGTGCCCACGCACGAAAACCGGGACGTCGGCACCCAGCGTCAGGCCCAGCGCGGCGAGGCGATCATGGTCCCAACCCAGTTGCCACAAGTAATTCAGACCCAGCAGAGTTGTCGCGGCATTCGAGCTGCCACCACCGATGCCGCCACCCATGGGCAGGATTTTATCGATCCAGATATCGATGCCGAGCGGACAGCCGGATTGCTCCTGAAGTTTTTTTGCGGCCTTCACGATCAGGTTGCTGTCGTGAGGCACGCCTTCGAATTCGGTATGCAGCCTGATCACGCCATCGTCGCGCACGGCGAAGGTCAGCTCGTCGCCATAGTCGAGGAATTGAAACAACGTCTGCAGCTCGTGATAGCCATCTTCACGGCGACCGAGAATGTGCAGCATCAGGTTGAGCTTGGCCGGGGAGGGCAGGGTCAATTTTTGTACGGACACGTTATTGCCCCAGTTTGCGTGGTTGCCAGTCCTTGATCACCAGCGTGACATCAAGGTCGGGACCATGCAGCTTGACGCGCTCGGGCAACCAATAGCCGCTTTGCTCCACGTAGCTCAAATATTCGACCTGCCAGCCATCCTGCTCCAGGCTGGCCAGGCGGCTGTCGCCGTTCAGGCTCAGGCGACTCTTGCTATCAGGCGCTGGCAGGCCACGGACCCACCACACCAGGTGAGACACCGGCAGTTTCCAGCCGATCTGTTCTTCCAGCAACGCTTCCGGCGAGGTCGCCTCATAACGGCCCTGGTTGGCCACTTCAAGGCTGACTTGCCCCGGCCGGCCGGTCAGGCGTGCGGCGCCACGGCCCAGCGGACCCGACAGGCGAATATCGTAGTAGTCCTGGCGCTGCAGCCAGAACAAGGTGCCGCTGCCGGAGTCTTTCGGCGCGCGAACCCCCACTTTGCCTTCGATCTGCCAGCCATCGATGCTGCTGAGCTGGTCCTTGTGCTGCTTCCATTGCGCCGGGTTGCCCTGGCCTTCAACGGATTCGCGGCTGCCGATGCCCGCACAACCGGCGAGCAGGGCGATGAAGCTGAAAATAACAACATGGCGCAAAAACATAGGTTTAAAGGGTCTCGGATCCGGTCAGGCGCTTGATGGTGCCGCGCAGGATGGGGCTTTCTGGTTGTTCCTTGAGGAATTTCTCCCAGATTTGCCGTGCTTCACGCTGTTTGCCATTGGCCCACAGCACTTCGCCCAGGTGCGCGGCGACTTCCTGGTCGGGGAAGCGTTCCAGTGCCTGGCGCAACAAGCGTTCGGCCTCGTCCAGGTTGCCCAGGCGGTAATTCACCCAGCCCAGGCTGTCGAGCACGGCCGGGTCTTCCGGGTTCAGCTTGTGGGCTTGCTCGATCAGCACCTTGGCTTCGTCGTAGCGCGTGGTGCGGTCGGACAAGGTGTAGCCCAGGGCGTTGAGGGCCATGGCGTTGTCCGGATCGCGCTTGATGATCAGGCGCAGGTCTTTTTCCATCTGCGCCAGGTCATTGCGTTTTTCCGCCTGCATGGCGCGGGTGTATAGCAAGTTCAAATCGTCCGGGAATTGCAGCAACGCTTGTTGCAGCAGCTTCCAGGCGCGCTCGCCCTGATTGTTGGCCGACAAGGTTTCGGCCTGGATCAGGTAGAGCTGGATCGCGTAATCCGGTTCGGCATCCCGTGCGGCGGCCAGGCGTTTCTCCGCCTCGTCGGTGCGGCCGTTGCTCATCAGGATATCGGCCTGGCGCAATTGGGCGGGCAGGTAGTCGTTGCCGGGGCCGACCTGGGCGTACTCGAGCAGGGCGGCTTGCGGATCGTTGCGCTCTTCGGCGATGCGCCCGAGGTTCAGGTGTGCCGAATCTACATGGCTTTCACGCTGGATCAGCTCTTCCAGGTAACCCTTGGCCTCGTCCCAGGCCTTGGCTTCCAGGCAGACCAGTGCCAGGGAATAACGCAATTCGTCATCGTCCGGGTATTGTTGGACCAGGTTGGCGAACTGCACTTTGGCGTCCTCCATGCGGTCCTGTTCGACCAGCATGCGGGCGTAAGTCAGGCGCAGGCGCTTGTCGTCCGGATACTTCTTGAGGCTTTTTTCCAGCAGCGGAATCGCTTCCTTGCCACGGTTGAGGTTCTGAAGCAGGCGTGCACGCAGCAGGATCGGGGCGATTTCGCCTTCTTCCGGCGGATTCTGCTCCAGCAGCTTCAGTGCGGCGTCGGCTTCATCATCCTGTTGCAGCAGCAACGCCTTGCCGAAAATCAGCTGGCTGTTCTTCGGGTGCTTTTGCAGCAGGCGGTCGAAACTCTTCATCAGGCCATTGCGCGTGTCCTGGTCGGTGTCGGCAGCCGACAGCGCGAGGAAGTCGAAATGGGTGTCGCCTTTGCCCTGCAGGACTTTCTCCATATAGACCATGGAGTCGTCATAGCGCCCGGCGCGTGCCAGTTGAATGGCTGCCGCCCGCTGTGCTTCCAGGTCGTCCGGGGCGTTTTTCGCCCAGATCAGCGAAGAGTCCAGCGCAGCCTGGTCGGCCCCCAGGTACTCGGCGATGCGGAAGGCCCGCTCGGAAATCCCCGGATCCTGGGTGTTGATGGCCTGGGTCACGTAGTTGTCCAACGCAATGTCGAAGCGATTGCGCTGGCCGGCCAGTTCCGCAGTCAGCAGGCTGTACACCGTTTCTTCGGTGAACGAAGAATAAACCTTGGGCTTTTCAGGGGCGGGGGCGCTGTCTTCCACCGGTGGCGTACCGTCCGGCGACACGGGAGCCATGGCCTGGCAGCCGCTGAGAAAGACAAAGGCGAGGAGCAACGCGGAAGATCTATTCATATAGGAAGAGGACGACTAACCTGCGGTCGGATCATCATGACACAAGCCTTCGGCCAAACATAACCGAGTCTCAGTTGATGCCTTTATAGACACAAGGCATTAGGACAATAGACGACGGTGGTTGTTCTGAATCTTTCGAAGTAGGACAATTGTCGGCTTCCCGACATCATCAGCGATATTGAATGGCCTTCCTCGCACTCGGTATTAACCACAAGACTGCCTCCGTAGACGTGCGCGAGCGCGTGGCGTTTACGCCGGAGCAGTTGGTTGAGGCCCTGCAGCAGCTCTGCCGGCTCACCGACAGTCGCGAAGCTGCGATCCTTTCGACCTGCAATCGCAGCGAGCTTTATATAGAGCAGGAGCATCTTTCAGCGGATGTCGTACTGCGCTGGCTGGCCGATTACCATCATTTGGACCTCGATGACCTTCGCGCCAGCGCTTATGTGCACGAAGAGGATGCGGCAGTTCGTCACATGATGCGTGTGGCGGCCGGTCTCGATTCGCTGGTGTTGGGCGAGCCGCAGATTCTGGGCCAGATGAAATCCGCCTACGCCGTGGCGCGCGAGGCCGGCACAGTAGGCCCGCTGCTGGGGCGGCTGTTCCAGGCCACCTTCAATTCCGCCAAGCAGGTGCGCACCGACACTGCCATCGGTGAAAACCCGGTGTCTGTGGCGTTTGCCGCCGTCAGCCTGGCCAAACAGATTTTCAGTGACTTGCAACGCAGCCAGGCCCTGCTGATCGGCGCCGGCGAGACCATCACCCTGGTCGCCCGCCACCTGCATGACCTGGGCGTGAAGCGTATCGTGGTCGCCAACCGTACGTTGGAACGCGCGAGCATCCTCGCCGAGCAGTTCGGCGCCCATGCGGTGTTACTGGCGGACATTCCGGCGGAGCTGGTACGCAGCGATATCGTCATCAGCTCCACCGCCAGCCAACTGCCGATCCTGGGCAAAGGCGCGGTCGAGAGCGCGCTGAAGCTGCGCAAGCACAAGCCGATCTTCATGGTGGATATTGCTGTTCCCCGGGATATCGAGCCCGAAGTCGGCGAGTTGGACGACGTTTACCTCTATAGCGTCGACGATCTGCACGAAGTGGTCGCCGAAAACCTCAAGAGCCGCCAGGGTGCTGCCCAGGCCGCCGAGGAAATGGTCAGCACCGGCGCCGAAGACTTCATGGTGCGCCTGCGTGAACTGGCGGCGGTGGACGTGCTCAAGGCCTATCGTCAGCAAGGCGAACGCCTGCGCGACGAGGAATTGATCAAGGCCCAGCGCTTGCTGGCCAATGGCAGCAGCGCCGAAGAAGTGCTGATGCAACTGGCCCGTGGCCTCACCAATAAATTGCTGCATGCGCCCAGCGTGCAGCTGAAAAAGCTTACCGCCGAAGGCCGCCTCGATGCGCTGGCCATGGCCCAGGAACTCTTTGCCCTCGGTGAGGGCGCGTCAGATAGCTCTTCGGATAAAAAACCGCAATGAAAGCGTCACTGCTCAATAAACTGGACGTGCTCCAGGATCGTTTCGAAGAACTGACCGCCCTGCTCGGCGATGGCGAGATCATCGCCGATCAGGCCAGGTTCCGTGCCTATTCCAAGGAATACGCCGAAGTTGAGCCCGTGGTCGCCACCTATAAAAACCTGCTGAAAGTGCAGGCGGACCTTGAAGGTGCCCAGGCACTGCTCAAGGACAGCGACCCGGACATGCGTGAAATGGCCGTGGAAGAAGTCCGCGAAGCCAAGGAAAAACTCGCCGAGCTGGAAGGCGACCTGCAACGCATGCTGCTGCCCAAGGACCCGAACGACGGGCGCAACGTGTTCCTCGAAATCCGTGCCGGCACCGGCGGCGACGAGGCGGCGATCTTCTCCGGCGACCTGTTCCGTATGTACTCGCGGTATGCCGAACGTCGCGGGTGGCGGGTAGAGATCCTGTCGGAGAACGAAGGCGAACACGGCGGCTATAAAGAAGTGATTGCACGGGTCGAGGGCGACAACGTCTACGGCAAGCTCAAATTCGAGTCCGGCGCGCACCGCGTGCAGCGGGTTCCAGCGACTGAATCCCAAGGTCGTATTCACACGTCCGCCTGCACGGTGGCCGTATTGCCCGAGCCGGACGAACAGGAGGCCATCGAGATCAACCCGGCCGACCTGCGCATCGACACTTACCGCTCCTCGGGCGCCGGTGGCCAGCACGTCAACAAGACCGACTCGGCGATCCGCATCACCCACTTGCCGTCGGGCATCGTGGTGGAGTGCCAGGAAGAGCGCTCCCAGCACAAGAACCGTGCGCGGGCCATGTCCTGGCTGTCGGCCAAGCTCAATGACCAGCAGACCAGCGCCGCCGCCAACGCGATTGCCAGCGAGCGCAAGTTGCTGGTGGGTTCGGGCGACCGCTCCGAGCGCATTCGTACCTACAACTTTGCCCAGGGCCGGGTCACCGACCACCGGGTCAACCTCACCCTTTACTCCCTGGACGAAATCCTTGCCGGTGGTGTGGACGCGGTGATCGAACCGTTGCTCGCCGAATACCAGGCCGATCAACTGGCCGCGATAGGTGAATAAATGACCATCATCGCCAGCCTGCTGCGTGCCGCCGACCTGCCCGATTCGCCCACGGCACGCCTGGATGCCGAATTGTTGCTGGCGGCTGCCTTGGGCAAGTCCCGCAGCTACCTGCACACCTGGCCCGAGAAAATCGTCAGCAGCGAGCATGCGCTGATCTTTGCCGGCTACCTGCAGCGCCGTCGTGGCGGTGAGCCGGTGGCCTATATCCTCGGTCAACAAGGCTTCTGGAAGCTGGACCTGGAGGTCGCGCCTCACACGCTGATCCCGCGGCCAGATACCGAGTTGCTGGTGGAAACCGCGCTGGAATTGTTGCCCGCCACCCTCGCCAAGGTCCTCGACCTGGGCACCGGCAGCGGCGCCATCGCCCTGGCCCTGGCCAGCGAACGCCCGGCCTGGCAGGTCACCGCCGTCGACCGTGTGCTGGAAGCCGTGGCCCTGGCCGAGCGCAATCGCCAGCGGTTGCACCTCGCTAACGCTACGGTGCTGAACAGCCATTGGTTCAGCGCGCTGCAAGGTCATCGCTATGACCTGATCATCAGCAACCCGCCGTACATTGCCGCCAACGATCCGCACCTGGTGGCCGGCGACGTGCGTTTCGAACCAGCCAGCGCACTGGTGGCCGGTCATGATGGCTTGGACGACCTGCGCCTGATCATCAAGGAGGCCCCGGCCCACCTGAATGCCGGTGGGCGGTTGCTGCTGGAACATGGTTACGACCAGGCCCCGGCGGTGCGTGACCTGCTGTTGAGTGAAGGTTTCGAAGAAGTGCACAGCCGCATCGACCTCGGTGGCCACGAACGCATCACCCTGGGGCGCCGGCCGTGCTGACCGATCAGGAGCTGTTGCGCTATAGCCGACAGATTCTGTTGCAGCATGTCGACATAGACGGCCAATTTCGCCTGAAAAACGGCCGTGCCCTGATCGTAGGTCTTGGTGGCCTGGGTGCGCCCGTTGCGTTGTACCTCGCTGCCGCCGGCGTCGGCGAGTTGCATCTGGCGGACTTCGACACGGTCGACCTGACCAACCTGCAGCGCCAGATCATCCATGACACCGACAGCGTCGGGCAGACCAAGGTCGACTCGGCCCTGCGTCGCCTGACCGCCCTCAACCCTGAAATCAAACTGGTGGCCCATCGCAGTGCGCTGGATGCCGATTCCCTCGCTGCGGCGGTCGAAGCGGTAGACGTGGTGCTTGATTGCAGTGATAACTTCTCCACCCGCGAAGCCGTCAACGCGGCCTGTGTCGGTGCCGGCAAGCCTTTGGTCAGCGGCGCTGCGATCCGTCTTGAAGGGCAACTGTCGGTGTTCGACCCGCGTCGCGCCGAGAGCCCGTGCTATCACTGCCTGTATGGGCACGGCAGCGATACCGAACTGACCTGCAGTGAGGCTGGCGTGGTCGGCCCACTGGTCGGTGTGGTCGGCAGCCTGCAAGCCCTGGAAGCCTTGAAACTGCTGGCCGGTTTCGGTGAGCCGTTGGTGGGACGCTTGTTGCTGATCGACGCCTTGGCCACACGTTTTCGCGAGCTGCGCGTCAAGCGTGACCCCGGTTGCACTGTGTGCGGGGCGCCACATGGTTAAGGGCGCGCCGATCGGTGTGTTCGATTCCGGTATCGGCGGGTTGACCGTGCTGGATGAAATCCAGCAGCTATTGCCCCAGGAATCACTGCTGTACGTGGCCGATTGCGGGCACATCCCCTACGGCGAGAAAAGCCCGGCGTTTATCCTTGAGCGCTCCCGGCAGGTGGCGGCATTTTTCCAGGCGCAGGGCGCCAAAGCCTTCGTTATTGCCTGCAATACCGCTACGGTTGCCGCCGTGGCTGATCTGCGTCGGGATTTTCCCGATTGGCCGCTGGTGGGCATGGAACCTGCTGTCAAACCGGCGGCGGCAGCCACCCGCAGCGGCGTGGTTGGGGTGCTTGCCACCACCGGCACGCTGCAAAGCGCCAAGTTCGCCGCGTTGCTCGACCGCTTCGCTACCGATGTGAAGGTCATCACCCAGCCATGCCCGGGCCTGGTGGAGCTGATTGAAAGCGGTGACCTGACCAGCCCGGCCTTGCGCCAGTTGTTGCAGGGGTATATCGACCCGCTGCTCAGCGCCGGTTGCGACACCATCATCCTCGGCTGCACCCACTATCCCTTCCTCAGGCCGCTCTTGGCGCAGATGCTGCCCCCCAGCATTATCCTCATCGACACCGGCGCCGCCGTGGCCCGTCAACTCAAGCGTTTGCTGGGTGAGCGCGACCTGTTGGCCGTCGGCAATCCAGCACCGGCACAGTTCTGGACCAGCGGTGATGTGTATCACCTAAGAAATATCCTACCGACACTATGGAAATATCCGGGCGTTGTGAGAAGCTTCGACTCGTGAAAATTTCGTGAAATGCCTGCGTTATTAGCTGGAACTTCTGGCTACACGCCAGCTTCTATAGCGAGATAGCCTGTACACAACCATATAACTTCGTTCGGAAAGGATGTTTCTTATGAAGCGCTTGTTCTGTTTGGCTGCGATTGCGGCCGCTGTAGTGGGGCACTCTGTTTCGGCACAAGCTGCTGGCCTGGAGTTCGGGGTGGGGAGCACCAGTGATTCGACCATGACCTATCGCCTGGGGCTGACATCGGACTGGGATAAAAGCTGGTGGCAGAGCGATACCGGTCGATTGACCGGCTACTGGAGCGGCGCCTACACCTATTGGGATGGGGACAAGCGAGCCAGCGCCAGCAGCCTGTCGTTCTCGCCGGTGTTTGTGTATGAATTTGCCGGGGAGTCGGTGAAGCCTTATATCGAGGCCGGGATCGGGGTGGCGGTGTTTTCCCGCACCAAGCTGGAAGACAATAACATCGGCCAGGCCTTTCAGTTCGAAGACCGCCTGGGTTTCGGCCTGCGCTTCGCGGGTGGGCATGAGGTGGGCATTCGTGCCACGCATTACTCCAACGCGGGTATCAGCAGCAATAACGACGGGGTAGAGAGCTACTCGTTGCACTACACCTTGCCGTTGTAACCCTTCAGAACACTGCAAAACCCATGTGGGAGTGGGCAAGCCCCCTCCCACATTCAGCATCAGCGGTAGGCGGTAGCGATACCCTGTCGCTCTTCCAGGCACTCCGGCGCACCCATCTCGAATTCCCGGCAAATCAGCGGTCGTCGCTCGTAGATCGTGCACATCATCGTGTCCCGGTCCAGTGCCGCGCACCAGCCGTCATCCAGGCGCAGCATCACTTCACCGCCCCAGTCATCGGTATCGATATAGCGTTCCGGCACGCCGGTGTCGGTGATCAGCATCACTTCCAGCTGGCAGCAGCAGGCCGCACACGTCGAGCAAGTGACGGCGGGTTCGGCGATTTGGATATGGGGGATGTTGGTCATAGGCGTGCAGTGTAAGGCAAGCGGGTGACGCACGTGTGATACGGCTGACGGACGTCAGCGCGCCAGCCGATGCAAACCCACGAACACCATCGCCCACAGCAACGCCAGCGCAACCATTGTTGGCGCGAAGCCGAAACCAAACTGCACCCCGGCCAGTTGGCTACCGGCGTAATAAGACAGCGGGCCGCCCAGCGCGCCCAGCGCAGCGGCACGCCACCAGGGACGGGCACTCCAGGCCAGGCAATGGCGCAACGTCGTCGCCAGCAATGCCCATAGCAGGATCAACCAGAAGGGAATCAACGTGCCCGGTTCCGTGAACTCAAACACCCCCAGCATGCGCAACGTGGTGTCCAACAGGGTGCCCAGAACCATCACGCGCAGGATCAACCTACCGTCCTCAGCCCATGAACTTATCCACAGCAGGTGAACCGCCAACACGGCAAGCCCCACCATTAACCACGCGCTGTCCCCGCCAAGCACGCAGGCAAACCAGCCGCACTGAAACAGCACGGCATTGGCCAGCGTCTTAAGCACTGAAGCGCCCGAGCAGCGGTGGGTTGATCGCCGACGGCTTGGCCAGCAGCAACTGCGCAGTGCCAATGGTGCGTTCCATGAAGCCACCTTCGCAGTAGCACAGGTAGAACTCCCACAGGCGCAGGAAATACTGGTCGTAGCCCAGCTCGGCGAGGCGACCGTGGGCGCGGCGAAAGTTCTCATGCCATAGGCGCAGGGTTCGTGCGTAGTGCAGGCCGAAATCCTCCATGTGCAGCAGGTTCATATCGGTGTCGCGGCTGACGATATGCAACATGTTCTGCACACAGGGCAGGGCGCCGCCAGGAAAGATATAGCGCTGGATAAAATCCACGCTGCGCTTGGCCTGTTCAAAGCGTTGCTCACGGATGGTGATGGCTTGCAGCAGCATCAGGCCATCGTTCTTGAGCAGGCGCGCGCATTGTTTGAAGTAGGTCGGCAGGAAGCGATGGCCCACCGCCTCGATCATTTCGATGGACACCAGCTTGTCGTATTGGCCGGTGAGGTCGCGGTAATCCTGCAGCAGTAGCGTGACCTGGCCTTGCAACCCCAGGGCGTCGATGCGTTGTTGGGTGTAGGCGAACTGTTCCCTGGACAAGGTCGTGGTGGTGACCTGGCAGCCGTAATGCTGCGCCGCATAGAGCGCCATGCTGCCCCAACCGGTGCCGATTTCCAGCAGGTGGTCGGTGCGTTTGAGGGCGAGCTTCTGGCAGATGCGCTCCAGCTTGTTCAACTGCGCCTGTTCGAGGGTGTCGTCGGGCGTCAGAAACTGTGCCGCGGAGTACATCATGGTCGGGTCGAGGAATTCTTCGAACAGGTCGTTGCCCAGGTCGTAGTGGGCGGCGATGTTTTTCTGTGAACCCTTGCGCGTGTTGCGGTTGAGCCAGTGCAGGCCCTGGGTGAACGGCCGCGCCAGGCGTGCCAGGCCGCCTTCCATTGCATCGAGCACGTCCAGGTTGCTGACCATCACGCGCACCACGGCGGTCAGGTCCGGGCTGGTCCAGTAACCGTGGATAAACGCTTCGCCGGCGCCGATGGAGCCGTTGGCCGCCACCAGGCCCCACACGGCAGAGTCCAGGATCTGGATTTCCCCCATCAAGTGCGCTTCCTGTGCGCCGAACACTTGGCGCTCGCCGTCCTCGATCACCACCAGTTGGCCATGGCGCAGTTGGCTGAGTTGGCGCAACACCGCCTTGCGCAGCAGCGCGGCGGTCATGCCGTTGACGTTCAGGCGGTGAGTCTTGACCGATAAGCTAGGGGATTTCATGGCGGCGATCCTTGGTGTAACCGACTGCGGTGCGAGAGGCGCCATCGGCGGCCCGGTGGGAAAAAATCGGCGTGCGTTTGAGCAACAGGCGCAGGGCCTGCCAGTAAATAGCGAGGCAGGTCTTGGCGGTCATCCAGGGGAAACGCCACAGGTAGCGATGCAGGCTGGCGCGATCCAGCGTTTCTTTCTCCAGGCTCAACGTGGCGTCGAAGATTTTCTGCGTGCCCTGCCAATCGGCCATGTGCACGCCCAGCCTGGCGGAGGGAGGGCTGAAGCTCATGCGGTATTCCAGGTCGCGGGGTAGAAACGGCGACACATGGAAGGCCTTGGCCACGGCGAAATGCTGGTGTTCATCGGCGTCCAGGGCCTGGGCCGGCAACACGTAGTGATAGCGTTCGCGCCATGGGGTGTTGGTCACTTCACACAGGATCGCGGCCAGACGTCCGTCGGCCTCGAAGCAGTAGAAGAAACTCACGGGGTTAAAAGCCAGGCCCCAACTGCGGGCCTGGGTCAGTAGGCAGATAACGCCCTGGGGTGTACGCCCCAGTGCCTTGCCGACTTCCTGGCGCACGGCATCGCTCAAGTTCATGCCGCTGCGCGTCCATTCACGCAGGTAGTCCTGCTGACGAAAACCGAAGGGGGCCAGGCGGCTGCGCCCGGCCAGGGGTGAAAGCCCCAGCACTTGGTGTTCTTCGCTCAAATCCAGGTACAGCAGGCCGATGCGGTAGCGAAAGGCATGGGCCTTGGGCGCAAACCGCCGATGGGCGATCCACCCGCTGTACAGGGCGCTGTTCACAGGGTTTCCCCAAAGGCTTCGGCCACGCGCAGTGCGCTGACCACGCCGTCTTCGTGAAAGCCGTTGGCCCAGTAGGCGCCGCAGTAGAAGGTATTGCTCACGCCGGATATTTCTTCGCGACGTGCCTGCGCTGCCACCGCCGCCAGGCTGTACTGCGGGTGGGCGTAGGTGTAGCGGGCCAGTACCTTCAGCGGGTTGATCATGGTTGTCTGGTTGAGGCTGACGCAAAACGTGGTGGTGCTGTGGATGCCTTGCAGGATGTTCATGTCATAGGTCACCGCCGCCTGTGCCTGGCGATTGCCGGTCAGCCGGTAGTTCCAACTGGCCCAGGCGAGTTTGCGGTCGGGCAGCAGGCGCGTGTCGGTGTGCAATACCACGTCGTTATCGGCGTAGGGCATGGCGCCCAGGATCTCCTGTTCGGCCTGGCTCGGGTCGGCCAGCAACGCCAGGGCCTGGTCGCTGTGGCAGGCGAACACCACGCGATCAAATGCCTCACTGCCGGCCGGGCTGTGGATAACCACGCCGTCGTCGGTGCGTGCCACTTTATGCACAGGGCAATTGAGGCGGATCCGTTCGCGAAAGCTGCGGGTCAACGGCTCGATGTAGCGGCTTGATCCCCCTTCGATCACGCACCATTGCGGGCGGTTGTTCACAGAGAGCAACCCGTGGTTCTTGAAGAAACGCACAAAGAACTGCAACGGAAACTTCAGCATATCGGCCAGGGACATCGACCAGATCGCCGCGCCCATCGGCACGATGTAGTGCCGGACAAACCGCTCGCCGTAGCCGCCGGCGGTGAGGTAGCTGCCCAGGGTCATGTCGGCGCTGATGCGCTGCTGCTGCAGGTCCAGCGGCGCCTGGCGGTTGAAGCGCAGGATATCGCGCAACATGCCCCAGAACCCCGGCGACAAAATATTGCGACGCTGGGCAAACAAACTGTTGAGGTTGTTGCCGTTGTACTCGAACCGGGTGTGCTCGTCGCACACCGAAAAGCTCATCTCGGTCGGTTTGAACGCCACCCCGATCTGCCCCAGCAAGCGGATGAAGTTGGGGTAGGTCCAGTCGTTGAACACGATGAAGCCGGTGTCGACCGCGTAGTTTTTACCCTCGACAGTGACATTGACGGTGTGGGTATGCCCGCCGATGCGGTCGCCCGCTTCGAACAGGGTGATGTCGTGACGGCGGCTGAGCAGATAGGCGCTGGTCAGGCCGGCGATGCCGCTGCCGATAATGGCGATCTTCACAGGTCGTCCTTTTTCGGCGGCGGGCTGCGCAACATGCGCTTGCCGATGATCAGTTGCGCACGGTTCGGCAGTTTCGACAGGGGCCACAACGTGGCGATGAACAGTGCAGGAAAGGCGATTTCCAGCGGGCGCTTTTCCAGCTTGGCGAAAATGTGCCGTGCGGCTTTATCCGCTGACCAACTAAGCGGCATGGGGAAGTCATTGCGCTCGGTCAGCGGAGTATCGACAAAGCCCGGGCTGATCACGGTGACGTCGATGTTTTCCGGCGACAGGCTGATACGCAGGGATTCGAACAGGTAGCGCAGACCCGCCTTGGACGCGCCATAGGCTTCGGCGCGTGGCATCGGCAGGTAGGTCACGGCGCTGGCGACGCCTACCAGGTGCGGGGTGCGCCCGGCGCGCAACAGTGGCAGGGCGGCTTCGATGCAATAACTGCTGGCCAGCAGGTTGGTACGCACCACGTGCTCGATGATCGATGAGTCAAACTGTCGGGCATCCACGTATTCACAGGTGCCAGCATTGAGAATGACCGTGTCCAGGGCGCCCCAGGCCTCGCCAATGCGCTCACCAATCTCGCGCACGGTCTGGCTGTTGGTCAGGTCGCCGGCCACCACCAGCACCTGGCCAGGGTAACGGTGGGCGAGCGCTTCCAGCGGACCTTTCGAGCGTGAGCTCAAGGCGACGTGGGCGCCGCTGTTGAGCAACTCCACGGCCAGCGCGGCACCGATGCCACTGCTGGCGCCGGTCAGCCAATAACGTCGAGGCAATGTATCGCTCATCCCATTCTCCTTTTCAGCCAGCCAACGACGCTGCCCAGCACGGGCACGTGTTCGTACAGCATGGCGCCGGCATCGAAATAATCGCGGTGGCGGTACACCTTGTCACGCCACATCAAGTGCGAACAACCTTCCACCCGGATCACCTTGCCGCTGGCCAGGCGTGGGTGGCAGAAACTCATTTTCCAGCGCAGGTAACCTTCACCTTCGGTCACCTGATCGAAACCGTGGAAGTCGAAGCGTAACTGGCTGACGTTGCTGTACAGCTCGGCGAAGTAGCGGTGCAGGGCGGGCAGGCCCTGCACTTCATGCAGTGGATCCGCGAAGCGGATGTCCTGGCTGTACAGGCTGTCGAGCAGGTGCAGGTTGTGCTTGTCCAGCGTGGAAAAGGCCTGGGCGAAGCGACGCAGGAAGTCACTCATACTCGCCCCCAGCGGCTTGTCGCGAGGGCAGGCTGCGGAAGGCGGCCAGGGCGCGTTCACGGGACTTTTTCAGGTCGACAATCGAACGCGGGTAATCGGCCACGCCGAACAAACCACCGGCGGCTTCGGGGTTGTGCACTTCCTTTTTATTCAGCGCGGCCAGTTCCGGCAGCCAGCGCTTGATGAATACCCCTTCGCTGTCGAATTTTTCCGATTGGCTCAAGGGGCTGAAAATCCGGAAGTACGGCGCCGAGTCGGTGCCGGTGGACGAGCTCCACTGCCAGCCGCCGTTATTGGCCGCCAGGTCGCCGTCGATCAGATGGCGCATGAAAAAGCGCTCGCCTTCGCGCCAGTCGATCAGCAGGTTCTTGGTCAGGAACATCGCCACGACCATGCGCAGGCGGTTGTGCATCCAGCCGGTTTCAAGCAGTTGGCGCATGGCGGCGTCGATGATCGGCAGGCCGGTGCGCGCTTGCTGCCAGGCGGCCAGGTCCTTGGGCGCGTTGCGCCAGGCGACGGCTTCGGTCTCGGGGCGGAACGCCCGGTGGCGCGACACCCGTGGGTAACCCACCAGGATGTGCTTGTAGAACTCACGCCACAGCAGTTCGTTGATCCAGGTAATGGCGCCCATGTCGCCGCTTTCAAACTCGCCGCCGTTGGTCTGCAGTGCAGCGTGCAGGCACTGGCGCGGCGACACCACGCCGGCGGCGAGGTAAGCCGACAACTGGCTGGTGCCGGGCTTGGCGGGGAAGTCGCGTTCGTCCTTGTAGTAGCTGATCTGTTGGTCGGCGAAAGCGTCGAGGCGGCGCCGGGCTTCGTCTTCACCGGCGGGCCAGAGGGCACGCAGGGTCTCGCTGGGTGGCTCGAAACCGTCGACTGTCTTTGGGATCGGGTCGCTTTTCAGCTTGAGCGCAGCCTGGGCCTTGGGTGCCGGGACTATCCGGGGCAGGGCGCTGTGCAGACGGCTGTAGCAGACCTTGCGGAACTGGCTGAACACCTGGAAGTAAGTGCCGGTCTTGGTCAGCACGCTGCCGGGCTGGAAGAACAGTTGGTCCAGGTAGCTGTGGAAGCTGATGCCCGCCGACTCCAATGCCTTGGACACGGCCGCATCACGACGGCTTTCATGGATGCCGTATTCCTCGTTGACGTGCACCGACTCCACGGCCAGTTCACGGCACAGCGTGCCCAGCACGTCGGGTGCCTGGTCCCAGGTGGCTGCCGTACGGATCAGCAGGGGAATGTTCAGTTCGCCGAGTGTCTTGCTCAGGTCATCCAGGTTGCGCAGCCAGAAATCCACCTTGCACGGTGCATCGTCATGGGCCAGCCATTGTTCGGGCGTGATCAGGTACACGGCGGCGATCGGGCCCCGCTGGCTCGCGGCGGTCAGGGCGGTGTTGTCGTGTAGGCGCAGGTCGGTGCGCAGCCAGATCAAATGCATTTAAACGAGTCCACGCTGGATCAGTAGCTGGTGGGCCGACAACAACTCTTCGGCGACGAACAATTCAGGGATGTCCTGGGCTAATACGGCCAACTCGGCCTGGTGGATGCATACCGTTGGTCCGACGATCAGCTTTGGGCAACGGACGCCGCCCAAAAGTTTTTCCAGACCCGACAAATGCAGCGCCTTGCTCGAATACAGCAGCACGGCCCGCGGTTGCAGGTGCTCCACCGCCAGGGCCAGTTCGCCGGCGGGCAACGGCCAGTCGAACACTTCCACCGGGCAATCGGCACTGCTGGCGAGCCAGGCACTGAGCCACAGGTGTGGCTCCAGGGTCAGATCGGACTGATTGATCAGCAACAACGGTGCGCCGTGCAACTGGCGATTGTTGTGGTAAATGCGTGCGCCGAATTTGCTGCGCAGCCATGAGAGGAAAAACACCCGCTCCATCTGCGCGCCGAACTGGCCTTGCCAACGCTGTTCCAACGCTCGCAGCAGCGGCAGCATCAGTTGCTCGCACAACGTGCGTGGCGGGTATAGCGCCATGGCCTGGTTGAAGGCGTCATCGACCCGGCGTTCGGTCAATTCGCTGATAGCGTGCACCAGGTTCTGGCGCAGGCTGTGCCACTCGTTTTCCACCGCCTCGGGAAGGGATTGGGCCGAGTCGATCAGGCCTTTGACCTGGCTGACCGGCACGCCGCGATTGAGCCAGGTGAGGATGGTATGGATGCGCTGCACATGCTCGGCGCTGAACAGCCGATGGCCCTTGGGCGTGCGCTGGGGCACGATCAGGCCGTAACGGCGTTCCCAGGCGCGCAGGGTCACGGCGTTGACGCCGGTCTGGCGCGCCACTTCGCGGATCGGCAGCCAGCCGTCTTCGAGCGCTTGGGCGATGTCGTCGCCTGGTTCGTCTAGCAGGGCAGCTTTCATGGTCTAGATCGCATTTCGCAGGCTGAGGTTTTCCGGGTGCGGTTGCAGGTAGGCCTGCTGCGCGATGTAGCGGTCCGGGTGTTGGCGAAAGTGGTGTTTGAGCAGGGTCAGCGGCACCACCAGCGGCACGATGCCGTGGCGGTACTGGCCGATGACGGTCTGCATTTCTTGCTTGTCATCAGCGCTGATGACCTGTTTGAGGTAACCGCTGATGTGTTGCAGCACATTGGTGTGGGTGCCACGGGTGGCGCACTTGGTGAGGCCGGACATCAGGTCGCTGAAGTAGCCCGCCGCCAACTCGTCGAGGTTGGCATCCTTGCTCATGCTGCCCAGCAGGTGGCCAAGGCGCTTGTAGTGCGCCGGGCTGTGGGCCATCAGCAGGTACTTGTAGCGCGAATGAAAGGCCAGCAGACGGTGACGGGTCAGGCCTTCGGCCAACAGTTTCTGCCAGCTGGCGTAGACGAATACCCGGGTCAGGAAGTTTTCCCGCAGCACCGGGTCGTTCAGCCGACCGTCTTCTTCCACCGGTAGGTTGGGATGGCGCGCACAGAAGGCCTGGGCGTAGATGCCGCGCCCACCGCCGTCCACAGGGGTGCCGTTGTCGCGGTAGACCTTGACCCGCTCCAGACCGCACGACGGCGATTTTTGCATGAAGATATAGCCGCACAGGTCGGTGTGTTCCGCGGCCATCTGCTGGCCGTACTCGTCCAACGGTTGGGTGACGTTCAGCTCGCGGTGCACGGTACCGACGGCCTGCG
Organism: Pseudomonas sp. NFR09; assembly: GCF_900111535.1. Lineage (NCBI taxonomy): Bacteria > Pseudomonadati > Pseudomonadota > Gammaproteobacteria > Pseudomonadales > Pseudomonadaceae > Pseudomonas > Pseudomonas sp. NFR09. The sequence goes on along the minus strand of NZ_FOIH01000001.1, from coordinate 773,674 downwards.
GGTGGGCGGGATCGCCCACCAGACGGATCGGTTCGCGTGGAATGCCCAGGCCGATGGCGACTTCGGGGCACAGCGGCACGAAGTCGAAATAGTCGGCGAGGGTCTGGCTGCACAACAGGGATTGTTTATGGCCGCCGTTGAAGCGCACGTTCTCGCCCAGCAGGCAGGCGCTGATGGCGATCTTCGGTTTGGTGGTGCTGGACATACACGAACCCTCTGCAAGATTCCTGTACAAGATATAAATCCTGTACAACTAAATCTCATCATAGGTTCGATACTGTACAAGTCAAATTATTTGTACAAGTTTTGCGAGTGATCTATTTCCAGCCGATTTTCCAGGCTTCCATATCCTGCAGGGTTTGCCAGGGCAGGCGTTCGCTGCGGTGCGTCATCACGGCTTGCAGTTCAATGTAGAGCACCGTGCCTTCTTCATCACGAAACAGCTCGGTGACCAGAAAGTGTTTTTCTTTGTTGCGAGGGTGGGCTGCTGTCCATTTCGACAGCAGCAATTTGGCGGGGTTGATGCGGTTCATTGCAGGTGCTCGATCAAGCGTCGCGCGGCTTCCTGGCCGCTGAGCCAGGCCCCTTCCACGCGGCCCGACAGGCACCAGTCGCCACACACGTACAGGCCCAGGTCGGCATCGGCGAGTACGCCGAATTCGTGGCTGCTGGACGGCCGTGCGTAGAGCCAGCGGTGGGCCAGGCTGAACGACGGCGCCGGCATCGCGCTGTGCAGCAGTTCGGCGAAGGCGCCGTGCAGGTGCTCGATCACCGCCTCTTTGGGCAGGTCCAGGTGGGCCTTGCTCCATGCGCTGGTGGCGTGCAGCACCCAGGTGTCGAGGGTGGTATCACGCCCAGGTTTGCTGCGGTTGCGCGCGAGCCAGTCGAGGGGACTGTCTTGCACGAAGCAGCCCTCCATGGGGGTATCCAGGGGTTTATCGAAGGCCAGGGCGATGGCCCAGGTCGGATCCATTTTCACCCCGGCGGCGGCACTCGCCAGCTTGGGCGCGGCGGCCAGCAGGGCGGTGGCCTGGGGCGCAGGTGTGGCGATGATCACGTGGCTGAAGGGGCCATGGTTTTCGCTGTCCGCGTCCAGCAGGTTCCAGTGGTGTTTGCCCTGGAACACCTCGGTAATGCGGCAACCGAACTCCACTGGCAGGTCGTCGAGCAGGGCGCGAGTGATCGCGCTCATGCGCGGCGTGCCGACCCAGCGGATCTGTTCATCGGGAGACGGGGTGAGTTGGCCGGACTTGAAGTTGTACAGCTGGGGCTTCCATTGCTCGGCCCAGCCGTTGCTTTGCCAGCGTTGCACTTCGTTGACGAAGCGCCGGTCGCGGGCGGTGAAGTATTGCGCGCCCATGTCCAGGGAGCCGGCATCGCTGCGCTTGCTGGACATGCGGCCACCACTGCCGCGGCTTTTATCGAAGAGTTGTACAGCGTGCCCCGCGTCTCTTAACGCTCGGGCGGCGGAGAGACCGGCGATGCCGGTGCCGATGATCGCGATGGGAACAGTCATGGGAGGCCTCGTTTTACCGTTGTGCACAGACTACGCGGACACCAATAGCTGTACAATATTGTTTTTTGGTATAAGTTTTGGCGTACCAGTTCTAACGGCGTAACCTATGGTTAAAGCTGAGGCTTAAGCCAGCGTTACGCCTGCTAACAAATGATCCCTGTTTATAAAATAGACCAGTGATCGGCGGCGAACGTTACATGAGGAGCGTCCCATGCATATTTTGCTGACCGGCGGTACTGGCTTGATTGGCCGCCAACTCTGCCAACACTGGCTCACCCAGGGCCATCGCCTGACCGTGTGGAGTCGCCACGCGGACCAGGTCGCGAAGGTATGCGGCGCCCAGGTGTCGGGAGTCAGCCGCCTTGAAGAGGTTATCGGCCCGGTCGACGCGGTCATTAACCTGGCGGGCGCGCCTATTGCCGACCGCCCCTGGACCCACAAGCGCAAGGCGTTGTTGTGGAGCAGCCGCATCAGCCTTACCGAGACCTTGCTGGCGTGGCTTGAGGGCCTGGAACAAAAACCAGCGGTGTTGATTTCCGGTTCGGCGGTGGGCTGGTACGGCGATGGCGGCGAGCGCGAATTGACCGAAGCCAGCGGCCCGGTGCAGGACGATTTCCCCAGTCAGTTGTGCATCGCCTGGGAAGAAACCGCCCAGCGCGCCGAAGCCCTGGGGATTCGTGTGGTCCTTGTACGTACCGGCCTGGTGCTGGCGGCGCAGGGCGGCTTTTTGTCGCGGCTGTTGCTGCCGTTCAAACTGGCGCTGGGCGGGCCTGTCGGCAGTGGTCGGCAGTGGATGCCGTGGGTGCATATCAAGGATCAAATCGCCCTGATTGATTTTCTTCTGCACCAGCCTGACGCCAGCGGTCCCTATAATGCCTGCGCGCCGCACCCGGTGCGCAATCGCGAGTTTGCGAAAACCCTGGGCCAGGTGCTGCACCGCCCGGCGCTCATGCCGTTGCCGGCCTTTGTATTGCGGGTGGGCCTGGGTGAGTTGTCCGGCCTGTTGCTGGGCGGGCAGAAGGCGCTGCCCGAGCGCTTGCTGGCTGCCGGTTTCACTTTTCAGTTCACTGAGTTGCGTGCGGCTTTGGATGACTTGTCCGGCCGCCTCTAAAGATAGGATGTTGCATGACGGATCACGCGTTGTTACTGGTCAACCTGGGCTCGCCGGCGTCCACTTCGGTGGCGGATGTGCGCAGCTACCTCAATCAGTTCCTGATGGACCCTTATGTGATCGACCTGCCGTGGCCGGTGCGGCGCTTGCTGGTGTCGCTGATCCTGATCAAGCGCCCCGAGCAGTCGGCGCATGCCTACGCCTCCATCTGGTGGGACGAGGGTTCGCCGCTGGTGGTACTCAGTCGTCGCCTGCAACAGCAGATGACCGCGCAGTGGACCCAGGGCCCGGTGGAATTGGCAATGCGTTATGGCGAGCCATCGATTGAAAGTGTGCTGACCCGCCTCGCAGCCCAAGGCATCCGCCAGGTCACTCTGGCGCCGTTGTACCCGCAATTTGCCGACAGCACCGTGACCACAGTGATCGAGGAAGCCAAGCGTGTGGTGCGCGACAAAAAGCTCGACGTGCAATTCTCGATCCTGCAGCCGTTCTACGACCAGCCCGAATATCTCGACGCTCTGGCCGCCAGCGTGCGGCCCTACGTGGAACAGGATTACGACCACCTGCTGCTGAGTTTCCACGGCTTGCCTGAGCGCCACTTGACCAAGCTCGATCCTACCGGCCAGCACTGCTTCAAGGATGCCGACTGCTGCAAGAATGCGTCCGCCGAGGTGCTCAAGACCTGCTATCGCGCGCAGTGCTTCAGCGTCGCCCGCGACTTTGCCGCACGCCTGGGCTTGCCCGAAGACAAGTGGTCGGTGGCCTTCCAATCGCGCCTGGGCCGCGCCAAGTGGATCGAACCCTACACCGAGGCTCGCCTTGAAGCATTGGCCCAGCAGGGCGTGAAAAAGCTGCTGGTAATGTGCCCGGCGTTCGTCGCCGATTGCATCGAGACGCTGGAGGAGATCGGCGATCGCGGGCTGGAGCAGTTCCGCGAGGCCGGCGGCGAGGAGCTGGTGCTGGTGCCGTGCCTGAATGATGATCCGCAGTGGGCGAAGGCGCTCAATACCCTTTGCGAGCGCGCACCGACGGCGCTGTAACCGAACAAAGTGAAGATCAAGGTGTGGGAGGGGCTTGCCCCCTCCCACATTTGGTTTTGTTACAGGTTGAGGGTCAGGCTGACCGTGAAATTGCGCGGTTCGCCCGGGCTGATCCAGTAGTTGCTGTACGACCGCTCGTAATACTTCTCATCAAACAGGTTGTTGAGGTTCAAGCCCACGGTAATGTTGTCGGTGGCCTTGTAATGGGCCAGCAGATCAACCGTGTGGTAGGCCGGCAGCTCGAAACCCGTGCCAGCCTCGCCGGAGCGATCCCCTACATAGGTGAACGCCGCCCCCAGGTCTGAACCCCGCAACGCGCCATCCTGGAACTCATACACCCCCAACAGGCTGCCGCTGCGCTTGGCCACGCCGAGAATCCGGCTGCCGGCGGGAATGGTCGTGTCGCCCTTGGTGACTTCGGCGTCGATGTACGCAAAGGCACCTATTACGCGTACGGCCTCCGTCACTTGCCCCGTCAGTTGCAGGTCGAAGCCCTGGCTACGTGCCTTGCCCATGGCGCGGTTGGTATTGGTGGACGGGTCCAGCGCGAGCACATTTTCCTTTTCGATATGGAACGCGGCGAGGGTGGTGCTGAGGCGATCATCGAACAGTTCGCTTTTGATCCCGACTTCGTAACCCACGCCTTCTTCCGGTTTGAAGGTTTTGCCGTTGGCGTCCAGGCCGCTGTTGGGTTTGAACGAGGTGGAGGCATTGGCGAACACCCCGACTTGCGGTGTGAGCTGGTAAAGCAGGCCGGCGCGTTGGGTCAAGGCGTCGTGGGTTTGCCGGCTCTTGATGTGGTTGCGCGTGAAGTCATCGGTGCTCTGCTCGAAATGCTCGAAGCGCGCGCCAACCATGCCGCGCAGGCGATCGGTGAAGACGATCTGGTCTTGCAGGTTCAGCGCGTGGCTCTTGGTCTGTTCGAAGAAGTCGGTGCCGGAGCGCAGGCCGTTGGGCTTGGGTTGGCCGTAGACCGGGTTGTAGATGTCGATGGCGTAGGCGCTGTCGGCGATAGTGGTCACGCGCTCCTTCTTGCGGTAGTCCTCGTATTCGGTGCCGACCAGCAGTTCGTGCTGCCAACTGCCGATGTCGAACAGGCCGCGCAGTTCGAGTTGGGTAATGCTGTCGTGCCAGCCGGTTGAGCGTTCGCGGTAGCGGCGGTTAACGGTATGACCGTCGATGTTCAGCGCACGGTTTTCCGAGGCGTCACCCCACAGGCTGCCTTGTTTGTAGTGGCTGGCCAGGCGCAGTTTCCACGCATCGTTGAGGTGATGCTCAAGGGTGGCCTGGAGACGGTTGTTGTGGTTGTCGATATCGCCGTCGTTGGGTTCGCCGAGGAAGGTGGCGCGAGATACGCCGGGGGCGTCGACGATGCCACGGTCGAAGGTAGAGCTGTGGCGGACGAATTCACTCTCGACGAGCAGACTGGTATCCGGGTCCAGTTGCCAACTGAACGACGGCGCGACGAATACCCGCTTGCTCTGCACGTGATCGCGGAAACTGTGGTTGTCTTCCACCGCCAGGTTGACCCGCGACAGCACGTTGCCTTCGCTGTCCAGCGGGGTGTTCACGTCCACCGCGGTGCGATAGCGGTCCCAACTGCCGGCGCTGGTTTGCAAGGTTGTGAAGGCTTCAGGCTGGGGCTTCTTGGTAACGATATTCACCGTGCCACCGGGATCGCCGCGCCCATACAGGCTGGCGGCGGGGCCCTTGAGCACTTCGATACGCTCGATGTTCGCCGCGTCCGGTGTACTCGGATAGCCACGGTTGGCGCTGAAGCCGTCCTGATAGAACTCCGACGTGGTGAAGCCACGCACGCTGTACTCGTAGAGGGTCAGGCCGCCGAAGTTGTTCTGCTTGGACACGCCGCCGGCAAATTCCAGGGCCCGCTCCACGCTGGTACTGCCCAGGTCCTTGAGCACAGTGGCGGGAATCACGCTGATGGATTGCGGGATGTCGCGAATGGCGGCGTCGGTTTTTGTCGCACTGGCGGAGCGGGTGGCACGGTAGCCTTTGACCGGGCCGGTGGTGGACTCATAGGCATCGGTGGTGACGCTGATGGTATCGAGTTCCAGGGTGTTTTCTTCGGCGAAGGCGGGGTCGAGCAACAAACCCAAGGCCAGGCCAGCCAAGGGGGCGATTCTTCGAGACGGCATGATAGAGCGTTCCAATAGCGATATTGAAACAATATAACATGCCTAATGAGAATGAATTGCTTTGAAATATCTGTTTACAGGTGCCCGAGAGCGGGCACCTGTTCAAGGTGGCTTATTGCTCTTCCTTGACCGGCGCAGGTGGCGGACGCAGCCCGATTTCCGCCAGCAGCTTGATCTCTTTGCCGTTGCGCATGACCTGGATCGCCACCTTGTCGGTCGGCTTGATCCGTGCCACCTGGTTCATCGACTTGCGGCCATCACCGGCCGGTTCGCCGTTGATGCTGAGGATCACATCCCCCAGTTGCAGGCCGGCTTTCTGTGCCGGGCCATCGCGGAAGATCCCGGCGACCACGATGCCTGGGCGTCCGGTCAAGCCAAACGACTCGGCCAGTTCCTTGGTCAATGGTTGTACTTCAATCCCCAGCCAGCCGCGAATCACCTGACCATGCTCGATGATCGACTTCATCACCTCCATCGCCAACTTCACCGGGATCGCAAACCCGATGCCCTGGGAGCCGCCGGACTTGGAAAAGATTGCCGTATTGATGCCCGTCAGGTTGCCATTGGCGTCCACCAATGCGCCGCCGGAGTTACCTGGGTTGATCGCGGCGTCGGTCTGGATGAAGTCTTCGTAGCTGTTGAGGCCCAACTGGTTGCGCCCGGTAGCGCTGATTATGCCCATGGTCACGGTCTGGCCTACGCCGAACGGGTTGCCGATGGCCAGCGCCACGTCACCCACGCGCAAACCGTCGGAACGGCCGAGGGTGATCGACGGCAGGCTCTTCAGGTCGATCTTCAGTACCGCGAGGTCGGTTTCCGGGTCGCTGCCCACTACGCGGGCCAGGGTTTCGCGGCCGTCACGCAGGGCGACCACGATCTGGTCGGCGCCAGTGGTCACGTGGTTATTGGTGAGGATGTAACCTTCGGGGCTCATGATCACCCCGGAACCCAGGCTGGATTCCATGCGACGCTGCTTGGGCCCGTTGTCACCGAAGTAACGGCGGAACTGCGGGTCTTCAAACAGTGGATGGGCCGGTTTGTTGATGACTTTAGTGGTGTACAGGTTGACCACGGCAGGAGCGGCGATCACCACGGCATCGGCGTAGGTCACCGGGCCTTGCACCACCGAGTTGCTTTGCGGCGCCTGTTGCAGGTTCACATCCAGGCTGGGCAGACCCACCAGCTCGGGGTAACGCTGAATAATCAGCATCGCGATCAGCACGCCAGCCAGCAATGGCCATCCAAAAAAACGCAGCGCCTTGAGCATCAAGTAAGTCCTGACAGGTTGCAGGGGGCGGGAGAGCGCCCATAATGTCGCGCATTATACGAGGCTGTGACGCCTGCGAACCGGATATTTAGGAGTCTTTTATGGCCGTCCCCCTTACCACCCTCGTCGAGGAAGCAGACCGCTACCTCGGCAGCGCGAAAATTGCCGACTACTGCCCCAATGGCCTGCAGGTCGAGGGCCGGCCCCAGGTCATGCGCATCGTCAGCGGCGTGACCGCCAGCCAGGCCCTGTTGGACGCGGCCGTCGAAGCCCAGGCTGATCTGGTCCTGGTGCACCACGGTTACTTCTGGAAAGGCGAAAACCCTTGCATCACTGGCATGAAGCAGCGCCGCCTGAAGACGTTGCTCAAGCATGACATCAGCCTGCTGGCCTACCACCTGCCGCTGGACCTGCACCCCGAGGTCGGCAACAACGTGCAGTTGGCCCGTCAGTTGGACATTACCGTCGAGGGCCCGCTGGACCCGGACAATCCCAAAATCGTCGGGCTGGTCGGCTCGCTCGCCGAGCCCCTGTCGCCCCGCGACTTTGCACGCCGCGTGCAGGACGTCATGGGCCGCGAGCCATTGCTGATCGAAGGTAGCGAGATGATCCGCCGCGTCGGCTGGTGCACCGGTGGTGGCCAGGGCTACATCGACGACGCGATTGCGGCCGGTGTCGACCTGTTCCTCAGCGGCGAGGCTTCCGAGCAAACCTTCCACAGCGCCCGCGAAAACGACATCAGCTTCATCGCCGCCGGTCACCATGCCACTGAGCGCTACGGCGTACAGGCGCTGGGCGATTACCTGGCGCGGCGCTTCGCGTTGGAGCATTTGTTCATCGACTGCCCCAACCCGATTTGAGGGCCAAACCTGGGGGCATATTCATATACCGTTTCGGTCTAGTAGGCCGCCTGAATAGAAGCAGGTGCTGTGCTAGCATGCCCCGCTCGAACACGGCCCGCTGGCCGTCCATAAGATCGTTTTTCCGTGAGTAACCATGGTCGACAAACTGACGCATCTGAAACAGCTGGAGGCGGAAAGCATCCACATCATCCGCGAGGTCGCCGCCGAGTTCGACAACCCGGTGATGCTCTACTCGATCGGTAAAGACTCCGCCGTGATGCTGCACCTGGCGCGCAAAGCCTTCTTCCCGGGCAAGCTGCCGTTCCCGGTGATGCACGTCGACACCCGCTGGAAATTCCAGGAGATGTACAAGTTCCGCGACAAAATGGTCGAAGAGCTGGGCCTGGACCTGATCACCCACGTCAACCCGGACGGCGTGGCGCAGGGCATCAACCCCTTCACCCACGGCAGCGCCAAGCACACCGACATCATGAAGACCGAAGGCCTCAAGCAGGCCCTGGACAAGCATGGTTTCGACGCAGCCTTTGGCGGTGCCCGTCGCGATGAAGAGAAGTCCCGCGCCAAAGAGCGCGTGTACTCGTTCCGCGACAGCAAGCACCGCTGGGACCCGAAGAACCAGCGCCCCGAGCTGTGGAACGTCTACAACGGCAACGTCAACAAGGGCGAGTCGATCCGCGTGTTTCCGCTGTCCAACTGGACCGAGTTGGACATCTGGCAGTACATCTACCTGGAAGGCATTCCAATCGTGCCGCTGTACTTCGCCGCCGAACGTGAAGTGATCGAAAAGAACGGCACGTTGATCATGATCGACGACGACCGCATCCTCGAGCACCTGTCCGACGAAGACAAAGCCCGAATCGTCAAAAAGAAAGTACGTTTCCGTACCCTTGGCTGCTACCCGTTGACGGGCGCGGTGGAGTCCGAAGCCGAGACGCTGACGGACATCATTCAGGAAATGCTCCTGACGCGAACTTCCGAGCGCCAGGGCCGTGTCATCGACCACGATGGTGCCGGCTCGATGGAAGATAAAAAACGTCAAGGCTATTTCTAAGGGGCTGTCATGTCGCATCAATCTGATTTGATCAGCGAGGACATCCTCGCCTACCTGGGCCAGCACGAGCGCAAGGAAATGTTGCGCTTCCTGACCTGTGGCAACGTCGACGACGGCAAGAGCACCCTGATCGGGCGCCTGCTGCACGACTCCAAGATGATCTACGAAGATCACCTGGAAGCCATCACCCGCGATTCGAAGAAATCCGGCACCACCGGTGACGACATCGACCTGGCCTTGCTGGTCGACGGTCTGCAGGCCGAGCGGGAGCAGGGCATCACCATCGATGTCGCCTACCGCTACTTCTCCACCGCCAAGCGCAAATTCATCATCGCCGACACCCCCGGCCATGAGCAGTACACCCGCAACATGGCCACCGGTGCCTCCACCTGTGACCTGGCGATCATCCTGATCGACGCGCGCTATGGCGTGCAGACCCAGACCCGTCGTCACAGCTTCATCGCCTCGTTGCTGGGCATCAAGCACATCGTGGTGGCCGTCAACAAGATGGACATCAATGGCTTCGACCAAGGCGTATTCGAGCAGATCAAGGCCGATTACCTGAAGTTCGCCGACGGTATCGCCTTCAAGCCGAGCACCCTGGCCTTTGTGCCGATGTCGGCGCTCAAGGGCGACAACGTGGTGAACAAGAGCGAGCGTTCGCCCTGGTATACCGGCCAGTCGCTGATGGAGATCCTCGAAACCGTCGAGATCGCCAACGATCGCAACTACACCGACCTGCGTTTCCCGGTGCAGTACGTCAACCGTCCGAACCTGAACTTCCGTGGTTTCGCCGGCACCCTGGCCAGCGGCATCGTGCACAAGGGCGATGAAGTCGTGGTGCTGCCGTCGGGCAAGAGCAGTCGCGTCAAATCCATCGTCACCTTCGAAGGTGAGCTGGAGCACGCCGGCCCTGGTCAAGCGGTGACGCTGACCATGGAAGACGAGATCGACATCTCCCGTGGTGACCTGCTGGTACATGCCGACAACGTGCCGCAAGTGACCGACGCCTTCGACGCCATGCTGGTGTGGATGGCCGAAGAACCGATGCTGCCGGGCAAGAAGTACGACATCAAGCGCGCCACCAGCTACGTGCCGGGTTCCATCACCAGCATCGTGCATCGCGTGGACGTGAACACCCTGGCTGAAGGCCCGGCGAGTTCGTTGCAGTTGAATGAGATCGGCCGGGTCAAGGTCAGCCTTGATGCGGCCATCGCCCTGGACGGCTACGACAGCAACCGCACCACTGGCGCGTTCATTGTTATCGACCGCCTGACCAATGGCACGGTGGCTGCGGGCATGATCATCGCGCCGCCGGTCAATCATGGCGGCTCTGCGCAACACGGCAGCCTTGCGCATGTCGCCACCGAGGAGCGCGCACTGCGCTTCGGCCAGCAACCGGCGACCGTACTGTTCAGCGGCCTGTCTGGCGCCGGCAAGAGCACCCTGGCCTATGCGGTCGAGCGCAGGCTGTTCGACATGGGGCGTGCGGTATTTGTGCTGGATGGCCAGAACCTGCGCCACGACCTGAACAGGGGCTTGCCGCAGGACCGTGCCGGTCGCACCGAGAACTGGCGTCGTGCCGCGCATGTGGCGCGTCAGTTCAACGAAGCGGGCCTGCTGACCCTGGCTGCGTTCGTTGCGCCGGATGCCGAAGGCCGTGAACAGGCCAAGGCGTTGATCGGCGATGATCGCCTGCTGACCGTCTATGTGCAGGCCTCGCCACTGGTGTGCGCCGAGCGTGATCCGCAAGGCCTGTACGCGGCCGGTGGGGATAACATCCCGGGCGAATCCTTCCCGTACGACGTGCCGTTGAATGCCGATCTGGTGATCGACACCCAGGCCCTGTCGCTGGAAGAGAGCGTCAAGCAAGTGCTGGAGCTGTTGCGTCAGCGCGGCGCGATCTAACCCTCGCGGCCACGAAAAAGCCCGCCACCGAGTGATCGGTGGCGGGCTTTTTACCTATTAACAAATGTGCACACTGCCAATGTGGGAGCTGGCTTGCCTGCGATAGCGGCCTGCCAGTTGATATATTTACAACAGATCCACCGCTTTCGCAGGCAAGCCAGCTCCCACATTTTGATCACTGTTTACCTGGGAAGTCTTTGTGCAGCTTTTCCAGCAGTTGGTCCTTGTCTTCCCACAACCGATTGATCCACCCCTGGAACGCCAACCGATACGTCCCATCCTGCTCATAATTCTTGCCAATGAACTCAGCCGGAATCTGCACTTCCTCAAAGTGCACCACCACGTCCCGCACATTCCCGCACAGCAAATCCCAATAACCTGGGCGCCCAGCCGGGTAGTGAATGGTCACGTTCACCAGTGACTTCAACTGCTCCCCCATGGCATCCAGCACAAACGCGATGCCTCCGGCCTTGGGCTTGAGCAGGTAGCGGAACGGCGATTTCTGCTGGGCATGTTTACCGGCAGTAAACCGCGTGCCCTCGGCAAAGTTGAAAATACCCACGGGGTTGTCGCGAAACTTCGCACAGGTCTTGCGGGTGGTTTCCAGGTCCTTGCCTTTCTTTTCCGGGTGTTTTTCCAGGTAGGGCTTGGTGTAGCGCTTCATGAACGGGAAGCCCAGCGCCCACCACGCCAGGCCAATTACCGGCACCCAGATCAGCTCCTGCTTGAGGAAGAACTTCAGTGGGCGAATCCGCCGGTTCAGCACGTATTGCAGCACCATGATGTCGACCCAGCTCTGATGGTTGCTGGTCACCAGGTACGAGTGCTGGTAGTCCAGCCCTTCCAGCCCGGTGATGTGCCAGCGGGTGCGCCGTACCAGGTTCATCCAGCCCTTGTTGTTGGTCACCCAGGCCTCATGGGTGTGGTTCATCAGCCATTCGCTGAAGCGCTTGGCAAACGGCAAGGCCTTGAACAACGCCACGATAAACAGGAACGAACACAACAGGATCGTATTCAGCGCCAACAACAGCGACGCGATCACCCCGCGCACAGCGGCAGGTAGAAAATCCAGCATTTAGATATCCATAGGTCGGTTGGCGGCTTGGATCGCAGTCAGTGCGATGGTGTACACGATGTCGTCCACCTGGGCGCCGCGCGGCAGGTCGTTGACCGGTTTGCGCAGGCCCTGGAGCATCGGCCCCAGGCTCACGCAATCGGCACTGCGCTGCACGGCCTTGTGCGTGGTGTTGCCGGTGTTCAGGTCGGGGAACACAAACACTGTGGCCTTGCCGGCGACCTGGCTGTTGGGGGCCAATTGCCGGGCCACGTTTTCGTTGGCGGCGGCGTCGTATTGCAGCGGGCCGTCGATCAGCAGCGAGCTTTGCTGTTCGTGGGCGAGCAGGGTAGCTTCGCGGACTTTTTCCACTTCCTCGCCGCTGGCCGAATCGCCGCTGGAATAGCTGATCATCGCCACGCGCGGGGTGATGCCGAACGCAGCCGCCGAGTCAGCGCTTTGCAGGGCGATCTCCGCCAGTTCGGCGGCGCTCGGGTGCGGGTTCATCACGCAGTCGCCGTACACCAGCACCTGCTCGGGGAACAGCATGAAGAATACCGATGACACCAGGGTGCAACCCGGTGCGGTCTTGATCAGCTGCAGGGCAGGGCGGATGGTGTTGGCGGTGGAGTGAATGACGCCAGACACCAGGCCGTCCACCTCATCCAGTGCGAGCATCATGGTGGCGATCACCACGGTGTCTTCCAGCTGTTGCTCAGCCATGGGGGCGTTGAGGCTTTTGCTCTTGCGCAGCGCCACCATCGGCTCGACATAGCGTTGGCGGATCAGGTCCGGGTCGAGAATCTCCAGGCCTTCGGGCAATTCGATGCCCTGGGCGCGGGCAACCGCTTCCACATCAGCCGGCTTGGCCAGCAGCACGCACCGGGCAATGCCCCGCGCCTGGCAGATCGCGGCGGCTTGCACGGTCAGCGGCTCGCTGCCTTCGGGCAACACGATGCGTTTGTTGGCAGCCTGGGCGCGCTGGATCAGCTGGTAGCGGAACACCGCCGGCGACAGGCGCATTTCCCGTGGTGTGCCGCAACGTTGGTGCAGCCAGCGCGCATCGAGGTGGCTGGCAACGAAATCCGTGATGATTTCCGCGCGCTCGCGGTCATCAATCGGGATTTCCTTGTTGAGGCTGTTGAGCTGGTTGGCGGTGTCGTAGGAGCCGGTACTCACCGACAGCACCGGTAGCCCGGCCTGGAACGCGCCACGGCACAGCTCCATGATGCGTGGGTCGGGCAGGGTGTCGCTGGTCAGCAGCAGGCCGGCCAGGGGGACGCCGTTGATCGCGGCCAGGCTGACGGCGAGGATGATGTCGTCGCGGTCGCCGGGGGTCACCACCAGCACGCCGGGCTTGAGCAGCTCCACGGTGTTGCGCATGGTGCGCGCGCAAATGATGATCTTGGTCATGCGCCGGGTTTCGTAGTCGCCGGCGTTGAGGATCTGCGCGCCCATCAGGTCGGCCACGTCGCGGGTACGCGGTGCGTTGAGTTCCGGTTGATAGGGAATGCAGCCGAGCAGGCGGAAATCACCGCTGCGCAACAGCGGCGAATGTTCTTTCAGGCGAGCCGAGAAGGCTTCCATGCTTTCGTCGGTGCGCACTTTGTTGAGGATCACGCCGAGCACTTTCGGGTCTTTCGGGCCGCCGAACAGTTGGGCCTGCAATTCCACGCGACCTGAGAGTTCGGTGAGCACCTCGTTTTCCGGGGCAGACACCAGGATCACTTCCGCATCCAGGCTCTTGGCCAGGTGCAGGTTGACCCGCGCCGCATAGCTGGCGCTGCGGGTGGGTACCATGCCTTCGACGATCAATACGTCCTTGCCCACGGCGGCTTGCTGGTACAGCGTGATGATCTCTTCGAGCAACTCGTCGAGCTGGCCGTCGCCGAGCATGCGCTCTACGTGGGCCAGGCCCAGCGGCTGCGGCGGCTTGAGGCCGTGAGTGCGCGCTATCAGTTCGGTGGAGCGCTCGGGGCCGGTGTCGCCGGGGTGCGGCTGGGCAATCGGCTTGAAAAAACCGACTTTCAGTCCGGCCCGTTCGAGGGTACGCACCAGCCCAAGGCTGATGGAGGTCAGACCCACACCAAAATCGGTGGGCGCGATAAAAAAAGTCTGCATGCGGATTCTCTGGAGGTGCATGGCTTGGGTGGCGCTCTATGGCTGAGCGTCTACCGCGAATCAGGCGCCAAGGTTATCGTTATTCGCGCTCCCGCGCACACCAGCCGCAGGCAAAGGGCTGGCCTATTTTTTCAATACGTTGCGCGGGGTCCTGTACCCAGGCGCGTGACTGCCACGGCGGCTGGTGGCGCAGGTGCTGGGTGTGGCCGCAGGACAGCTCGGCAACCCAGTGCTGGTCGTCGTCCTGGTGGAACCCGATGATGAAGGATGCCGTTGATCGGTCCCGTCTGTCCGGGTTCTGTTCGCTTTCGGGCAAATCCTTGTTTAGACTTGTCCGTTCTTCATTCTTATGCAAAAGGTCTCGCCCCATGACGATCGCCGCTAACAAGGCTGTCTCCATCGACTATACCCTGACCAACGACGCTGGTGAGGTCATCGACAGCTCAGCCGGCGGCGCGCCGCTGGTCTACCTGCAAGGCGCAGGTAACATCATCCCAGGCCTGGAAAAGGCCCTGGAAGGCAAGAGCGTCGGTGATGAGCTGACCGTTGCCGTAGAACCTGAAGATGCCTACGGCGAGTACTCGGCCGAACTGGTCAGCACCCTGAGCCGCAGCATGTTCGAAGGTGTCGACGAGCTGGAAGTGGGCATGCAGTTCCACGCTTCCGCGCCGGACGGCCAAATGCAGATCGTCACCATCCGTGATCTGGACGGCGACGACGTCACCGTCGACGGCAATCACCCGCTGGCTGGTCAGCGCCTGAACTTCCAAGTGAAGATCGTTGCCATCCGCGACGCTTCCCAGGAAGAAGTGGCCCACGGCCACGTTCACGGTGAAGGCGGTCACCACCATTGATTATGGTTTGATCAATCGGTAGCAAAAACGCCCCGACTGGTTCGGGGCGTTTTTTTGCGCTTGAAAAAATGTGGGAGGGGGCTTGCCACCTCCCACAACAAAAATGCCCCGGACCTTTCGGTACGGGGCATTTCTTAACTGTTTCGCAACCGGGGCTGCGTGGCAGTTGTTACCACTTAGGCTGCAGCAGCAACGCTCAGAGCCTTGATGTGGCCATTCAGGCGGCTCTTATGGCGAGCGGCCTTGTTCTTGTGGATGATGCCTTTATCGGCCATACGGTCGATAACTGGCACAGCCAGAACGTAAGCAGCTTGGGCTTTTTCAGCGTCTTTGGTGTCGATGGCTTTAACTACATTCTTGATGTAGGTACGAACCATGGAACGCAGGCTGGCGTTGTGGCTGCGACGCTTCTCAGCCTGTTTTGCACGTTTTTTGGCGGAAGGTGTGTTGGCCACCGTCGAGCTCCTCGAAAGACTTTTTAGGAAATAGCAAACAAAATAGGCCGCGAATCATGCCGATGACTTGATGGGTTGTCAAGGGCGGCTGATGCGAACTGCTGAGTGGTCGATCTGAAGAGGCGGGTGATTTATTTCCGGCGCTTGACCTGTAAACTCGCGAGCTTTGGCTCTGTGCTGTTGCAGGCGCGCAGTATCGCATAAGTGGGCGCTTTGTACGCCTGCTCTTTATCTAAAGGCGCAAACTCTTTCAATGAATCTGCTCAAATCGTTGGCCGCCGTCAGCTCTATCACGATGATCTCCCGGGTCCTGGGGTTTGTGCGTGACACCCTGCTGGCGCGCATTTTTGGCGCCAGCATGGCCACGGATGCCTTCTTTATTGCGTTTAAATTGCCCAACCTGCTGCGGCGGATCTTCGCTGAAGGTGCTTTCTCCCAGGCATTCGTGCCGATCCTGGCCGAGTACAAGACCCAGCAAGGCGAAGAAGCCACCCGCACCTTCATCGCCTACGTCTGCGGCCTGTTGACCCTGGTGCTGATGCTGGTGACCATCCTTGGCATGCTCGCCGCCCCCTGGGTGATCTGGGCCACGGCCCCCGGTTTTGCCAATACCCCGGAAAAATTCGCGCTCACCACTGATCTGCTGCGAGTGACCTTTCCTTATATATTGCTGATCTCCCTGTCATCCCTGGCCGGGGCGATCCTCAATACCTGGAACCGCTTCTCGGTGCCAGCCTTCGTGCCGACCCTGCTGAACGTCAGCATGATCATCTTCGCGCTGTTTCTCACGCCGTACTTCGACCCGCCAGTGATGGCGCTCGGCTGGGCCGTATTGGCCGGTGGCCTGGCGCAACTGCTCTACCAACTGCCACACCTGAAAAAGATCGGCATGCTCGTATTGCCACGCCTGAACCTCAAGGACACTGGCGTATGGCGCGTGATGCGCAATATGCTGCCGGCGATCCTGGGTGTTTCCGTAAGCCAGATTTCCCTGATCATCAACACGGCGTTCGCCTCGCTGCTGGTATCGGGCTCGGTGTCGTGGATGTACTACGCCGACCGCCTGATGGAGCTGCCGTCCGGCGTGCTCGGCGTGGCCCTGGGCACGATTTTGTTACCGACCCTGTCGCGCACCTACGCCAGCAAGGACCGCCAGGAATACTCGCGCATCCTCGATTGGGGCCTGCGCCTGTGCTTCGTGCTGGTGTTGCCATGCGCACTGGCCTTGGGGATCCTGGCTGAGCCGCTGACTGTGTCACTGTTTCAATACGGCCAATTCGATGCCCACGACGCACTGATGACGCAACATGCCTTGGTCGCCTATTCCGTCGGCTTGCTCGGCATCATCGTGATCAAAGTGCTCGCCCCAGGCTTCTACGCCCAGCAAAACATCCGTACTCCAGTGAAAATCGCGATTTTCACGCTGATCGTCACGCAACTGCTCAACCTGGTGTTTATCGGTCCGCTGGCCCATGCCGGCCTGGCCCTGGCCATCAGTGCGGGCGCGTGCATCAACGCAGGGCTTTTGTTTTACCAGTTGCGCAAGCAGCAGATGTTCCAGCCACAGGCCGGCTGGGGCCTGTTCACCCTCAAGCTGCTGGTGGCGGTCGGGGCGATGTCGGCTGTGTTGCTGGGGTTGATGCACTTCATGCCCGCTTGGGATGAGGGCCATATGCTGGAGCGCTTCCTGCGCCTGGGTGCGCTGGTCGTTGCCGGTGTGGTGGTGTACTTCGGGATGTTGCTGCTGCAAGGCTTCCGATTGCGGGATTTCAATCGCAAGTCCCTGGGTTAGAGAGTTTGCCGCGATAAAACGGTTGTTTTATCGATTCGACCCATTTGGCCTGTTCAGTTGCCTGTCGTCCGGGGCCGGGTGTGGTTATAATCGACCACTTTATGAGCAAGAAGCGCGTTATGCAGCTGGTTCGAGGTCTCCACAACCTGCGCCCCGAGCATCGGGGCTGCGTCGCCACTATTGGCAACTTTGACGGTGTTCACCGTGGCCACCAGGCTATCCTGGCCCGGCTGCGCGAACGTGCGGTCGAGTTGGGCGTGCCCAGCTGCGTGGTGATTTTCGAGCCGCAGCCGCGGGAATACTTTACGCCCGAGACTGCGCCGGCACGCCTGGCCCGTCTGCGCGACAAGCTGCAGTTGCTGGCTGAAGAGGGCGTGGACCGCGTCCTCTGCCTGGCTTTCAACCAGCGTTTGCAAAGCCTCAGTGCGGCCGAGTTCGTCGACCGCATCCTGGTCGATGGCCTGGGCGTACAGCATCTGGAGGTCGGCGACGACTTCCGTTTCGGTTGCGACCGCGTCGGGGATTTCGATTTCCTGCAACAGGCCGGCGTCAACCAGGGTTTTACCGTCGAAGCCGCGCAAACCGTCGAATTGGACGGCCTGCGCGTGAGCAGTACCCAGGTGCGTAACGCACTGGCCGCCGCCGACTTCGCCTTGGCCGAGCGTTTGCTCGGTCGCCCGTTCCGCATTGCCGGACGGGTCCTGCACGGCCAGAAGCTGGCGCGCCAACTGGGCACGCCAACCGCCAACGTGCAACTCAAGCGCCGTCGTGTGCCGTTGACCGGGGTTTACCTGGTAAGCGTCGCCATCGACGGCCAATCGTGGCCGGGAGTCGCCAACATAGGCGTCAGGCCCACGGTTGCAGGTGATGGCAAGGCCCACCTGGAAGTACACCTGCTGGATTTTGCCGGTGATCTGTATGACCGGCGTTTGACGGTGGTTTTCCACCAAAAGCTGCGTGAAGAGCAGCGTTTCGCCTCCCTTGAGGCGTTGAAAACGGCGATCAATGCGGATGTCGCCGCCGCCCGTGCACTAGCCGCACCTAGCGCCCATCGCTAACCGAAGAGCCTTAAATGACCGACTATAAAGCCACGCTAAACCTTCCGGACACCGCCTTCCCAATGAAGGCCGGCCTGCCACAGCGCGAACCGCAGATCCTGCAGCGCTGGGACAGTATTGGCCTGTACGGAAAGTTGCGCGAGATTGGCAAGGATCGTCCGAAATTCGTCCTGCACGACGGCCCTCCTTATGCCAACGGCACGATTCACATCGGTCATGCGCTGAACAAGATTCTCAAGGACATGATCCTGCGTTCGAAAACCCTGTCGGGCTTCGACGCGCCTTATGTCCCGGGTTGGGACTGCCACGGCCTGCCGATCGAACACAAAGTCGAAGTGACCTACGGCAAGAACCTGGGCGCGGATAAGACCCGCGAACTGTGCCGTGCCTACGCCACCGAGCAGATCGAAGGACAGAAGTCCGAGTTCATCCGCCTGGGCGTGCTCGGCGAGTGGGATAACCCCTACAAGACCATGAACTTCAAGAACGAGGCCGGTGAAATCCGTGCCTTGGCCGAAATCGTCAAGGGCGGTTTCGTGTTCAAGGGCCTCAAGCCCGTGAACTGGTGCTTCGACTGTGGTTCGGCCCTGGCCGAGGCGGAAGTCGAGTACGAAGACAAGAAGTCCTCGACTATCGACGTGGCCTTCCCGGTCGCCGACGACGCCAAGCTGGCCGAGGCCTTCGGCCTGGCAAGCCTGGGCAAGCCGGCCGCCATCGTGATCTGGACCACCACCCCGTGGACCATCCCGGCCAACCAGGCGCTGAACGTGCACCCGGAATTCACCTACGCCCTGGTGGACGTCGGTGACCGCCTGCTGGTGCTGGCCGAAGAAATGGTCGAAGCCTGCCTGGCCCGCTACGAGCTGCAAGGGTCGGTCATCGCCACCACCACCGGCTCCGCGTTGGAACTGATCAATTTCCGTCACCCGTTCTATGACCGTCTGTCTCCAGTTTACCTGGCTGACTACGTTGAACTGGGCGCCGGCACTGGCATCGTTCACTCCGCGCCCGCTTATGGCGTGGACGACTTCGTGACCTGCAAAGCCTACGGCATGGTCAACGATGACATCCTGAACCCGGTGCAGAGCAACGGCGTGTACGCACCGTCGCTGGAGTTCTTCGGCGGCCAGTTCATCTTCAAGGCCAACGATTCGATCATCGAAAAACTGTCGGAAGTCGGCTCGCTGCTGCACACCGAAACCATCAAGCACAGCTATATGCACTGCTGGCGGCACAAGACCCCGCTGATCTACCGCGCCACCGCGCAGTGGTTCATCGGCATGGACAAAGAGCCGACCAATGGCGACACCCTGCGTGTCCGCTCGCTCAAGGCCATCGAAGACACCAAGTTCGTCCCGGCCTGGGGCCAGGCGCGCCTGCACTCGATGATCGCCAACCGCCCTGACTGGTGTATCTCGCGCCAGCGTAACTGGGGCGTGCCGATCCCGTTCTTCCTGAACAAGGAAAGCGGCGAGCTGCACCCACGCACCGTCGAGTTGATGGAACAAGTGGCCCAGCGTGTCGAACAGGAAGGCATCGAAGCCTGGTTCAAGCTGGACGCCGCCGAACTGCTGGGCGATGAAGCGCCGCAGTACGACAAGATCAGCGACACCCTCGACGTGTGGTTCGACTCGGGCACCACTCACTGGCATGTGCTGCGCGGCTCGCACCCGATGGGGCACGAAACCGGCCCGCGTGCCGACCTGTACCTGGAAGGTTCGGACCAACACCGCGGCTGGTTCCACTCGTCGTTGCTGACCGGTTGCGCCATCGACAACCATGCGCCGTACCGCGAACTGCTGACCCACGGTTTCACCGTCGACGAGACGGGCCGCAAGATGTCCAAGTCGCTGAAGAACGTGATCGAGCCGAAAAAGATCAACGACACCCTGGGCGCCGACATCATGCGTCTGTGGGTCGCGTCGACCGACTATTCGGGCGAGATCGCCGTGTCGGACCAGATCCTGGCTCGCAGCGCCGATGCCTACCGTCGTATCCGTAATACCGCGCGCTTCCTGTTGTCGAACCTGACCGGTTTCAACCCGGCCACCGACCTCCTGGCGGCCGAAGACATGCTCGCCCTCGACCGTTGGGCGGTGGACCGTACCCTGTTGCTGCAGCGCGAGTTGCAGGAAAACTACGGCGAATACCGTTTCTGGAACGTCTACTCGAAGATCCACAACTTCTGCGTGCAGGAGTTGGGTGGTTTCTACCTCGACATCATCAAGGACCGCCAGTACACCACCGGCGCCAACAGCAAGGCGCGCCGTTCGGCGCAGACCGCGCTGTATCACATCAGCGAAGCGCTGGTGCGCTGGATCGCGCCGATCCTGGCGTTCACCGCCGACGAGCTGTGGGAATACCTGCCGGGCGAGCGCAACGAGTCGGTGATGCTCAATACCTGGTACGAAGGCCTGACCGAACTGCCGGCTGACTTCGAACTGGGCCGCGATTACTGGGAAGGCGTGATGGCCGTGAAGGTTGCGGTGAACAAGGAGCTGGAAGTACAGCGTGCGGCCAAGGCTGTCGGTGGCAACCTGCAAGCCGAAGTCACCCTGTTTGCCGAAGACGGCCTCACCGCCGACCTGGCCAAGCTGAGCAACGAACTGCGCTTCGTGCTGATCACTTCAACCGCGAGCCTGGCGCCATTCGCCCAGGCCCCGGCGGACGCGGTTGCCACCGAAGTGCCGGGCCTCAAGCTCAAAGTGGTCAAGTCGGCCTTCCCTAAATGCGCCCGTTGCTGGCACTGCCGCGAGGACGTTGGCGTGAACCCTGAGCACCCGGAAATCTGCGGTCGTTGCGTCGACAACATCTCGGGCGCTGGCGAGGTTCGTCACTATGCCTAACGCCAGTCGTTTCGGACGTCTGGGCTGGCTCGTACTGAGTGTGCTGGTCCTGGTCATCGACCAGGTCAGCAAGGCTCATTTCGAAGGCTCCCTGCAGATGTTCCAGCAAATCGTGGTGATCCCGGATTACTTCAGCTGGACCCTGGCCTACAACACCGGCGCCGCCTTCAGCTTCCTGGCTGACAGCGGTGGCTGGCAGCGCTGGCTGTTTGCCCTGATCGCCGTGGTGGTCAGTGCGGTGCTGGTGGTGTGGCTCAAGCGCCTGGGTCGCGATGACACCTGGCTGGCCATCGCCCTGGCCCTGGTGTTGGGCGGCGCGCTCGGCAACCTGTATGACCGCATTGCCCTGGGCCATGTGATCGACTTCATCCTGGTGCATTGGCAGAACCGCCATTACTTCCCGGCGTTCAACTTCGCCGACAGCGCCATCACCGTCGGTGCAATCATGCTGGCGCTGGATATGTTCAAAAGCAAGAAAACCGGAGAGACCGTCAATGACTGATCAGGTATTGGCTGAGCAACGCATCGGCCAGAACACGGAAGTCACTTTGCATTTCGCACTGCGCCTGGAGAATGGCGACACGGTCGACAGCACGTTCGACAAAGCCCCGGCCACCTTCAAGGTCGGCGACGGCAACCTGCTGCCGGGTTTCGAAGCGGCCCTGTTCGGCTTCAAGGCCGGCGACAAGCGCACCCTGCAGATCCAGCCGGAAAACGCCTTTGGCCAGCCCAACCCGCAAAACGTGCAGATCATCCCGCGTTCGCAGTTCCAGGACATGGACCTGTCGGAAGGCCTGCTGGTGATTTTCAACGATGCGGCCAATACCGAACTGCCGGGTGTGGTGAAAGCTTTTGATGACGCGCAAGTGACCATCGACTTCAACCATCCGTTGGCCGGTAAAACCTTGACCTTTGACGTTGAAATCATCGACGTTAAAGCGCTCTAACTGACGACTCTGGCCTACTGTAGGAGCGAGCTTGCTCGCGAAAGACCCGAAGGCGCTGCGTTTAACCAGAATGGACGCGACGCCGTTAACGCTCTTCGCGAGCAAGCTCGCTCCTACAGGGCAAGACACGAGGCACAGCATGCAAATCAAACTCGCCAACCCCCGTGGCTTCTGCGCCGGTGTGGACCGGGCGATCGAAATCGTCAACCGCGCCCTGGAAGTCTTCGGGCCGCCGATTTACGTGCGTCATGAAGTCGTCCACAACAAATTCGTGGTCGAAGACCTGCGTGCACGTGGCGCCATCTTTGTCGAAGAGCTCGACCAGGTGCCAGACGATGTGATCGTCATCTTCAGCGCCCACGGTGTTTCCCAGGCGGTGCGTACCGAAGCGGCAGGCCGCGGCCTGAAAGTCTTCGATGCTACCTGCCCACTGGTCACCAAGGTGCACATCGAAGTCGCGCGCTACAGCCGTGACGGTCGCGAGTGCATCCTGATCGGCCACGCCGGCCACCCGGAAGTCGAAGGCACCATGGGGCAGTACGATGCCAGCAATGGCGGCTCCATTTACCTGGTGGAAGACGAAAAGGATGTCGCCAACCTGCAGGTACAGAACCCCGAGCGCCTGGCATTCGTGACCCAGACCACCCTGTCCATGGACGATACCAGTCGCGTGATCGACGCGCTGCGCAGTCGCTTCCCGGCCATTGGCGGCCCGCGCAAGGACGACATCTGCTACGCCACCCAGAACCGCCAGGACGCGGTCAAGCAACTGGCAGACGAATGTGATGTGGTCCTGGTCGTCGGCAGCCCCAACAGTTCCAACTCCAACCGCCTGCGTGAGTTGGCTGAGCGCATGGCAACACCGGCGTACCTGATCGACGGTGCCGAAGATATGCAGCGCAGTTGGTTCGATGGCGTCGAGCGCATTGGCATCACGGCGGGTGCTTCCGCTCCGGAAGTGCTGGTGCGCGGCGTTATCCAGCAGTTGCACGCCTGGGGCGCCACCGGTGCCGATGAACTGGCTGGCCGCGAAGAAAACATTACGTTCTCCATGCCCAAGGAGCTGCGGGTTCGCTCGCTGCTGTGACGACCCGGTGTGCCGGATCAACTCCGGCACAATGCCTGCTCGGCACGCTCGCTGCGCAGGCTGATACGCCCGCTGGGCGCCAGCACTACCTGGTGCAGGCTCTGCGCCTGGTCCGTGGCACACACATGCACGGTGCCGGCACGGAAACCTCCTCCTGAAAAGATGGGTTCACCCAGCCCGCTGAAGCGCACCTGGGTCTTGAGCGGCCCATTGCCCACGATCAGCACTTGCCCACTGGCCTGGCGCTCCAGCAGCACCGGGTTGTCATCGTCCTGGGGGCCGCGCCCGCTGATGTCCACGATGACCCGCCACCCCAGGCCCCAATTGTCCTTCAGTGCATAAATAACCACCGCCCGGTTGCGTGCGATGGCTTCGGTGCGTGCATATCGCAGGCCTTGCGCCAAGGCATGTGCCGCGCTCTGTCGCTGCTGTGATTCCAGCAGGCTCTTGAAGCTGGGCAGCGCCATGTTGGCCAGGATGCCGCTCAGGATCAGCCCGAGTAGCAGTTCGATCAAGGTGAAACCTCGTTGTTGCATGGGCCATCCCTCCGTGGATTTGGGTGCAGTCCTAGGTATAGCGTCCCGTCTGGGGGGCGGATGATGGCCTTCATGTCCAAAGTATTTCCCTTTGTTCCGGTTGCAGCGCAGGTGAAAAACCGGCGCTAGTCTTGGGCCGCACAGCAGGTTTTAACTGCTCTTTTTTTGGACCTCGACACGGATGACGACGGTAATGCTTGCCTGTACGAACCCCTTTTTGCCCAATGCCTTATCCCGCGACCAAGCCGGTACGACACTGATCGAAGTGCTGGTCGCAGTGTCGATTCTCACCATCGGCCTGCTTGGCGCGGCGGTGATCCAGCTCAATGCGCTCAAGTACACCGACAGTTCCAGGATGATCAGCCAGGCCAGTTTCATTGCCTACGATATGCTCGACCGGATCCGTGCCAATTCCGGTGCCGACTACACGTGGGGGCGTACCGAGCGTGCCTTGGCCAGCAACGTTGCCGCCAGTGTGCGCGACCTGGACTTGCATGATTTCGAGGCCAACATTCGCGGTTTTGCCGGGGAGAGCGCCAAAGGCTCGGTGTCGATCGGTGGCGACGAGGTGACGGTCAGCATCAGTTGGGACGACAGTCGAGGTACTGGCAGGCCGGGCGCCCGGGAAACCTTCACCCTGACCAGTCGCATCCGCGATGAACCGGGAGTGGCGCAATGAGGTGTCTTGTTCGAGGTTTCAGCCTGATGGAGTTGCTGCTGGCCTTGGCGATGGGGTTGGTACTGGTGCTCTGGGCCAGCCAGGTGGCAATCAACACCAGGGCCACCAACGCCAGCCAGCAGGCCGCTTTGTTGATGCAGGATGATGCGCGGTTTGTGCTGGGCAAGCTGCTCCAGGATATCCGTCAGGCGGGCATGTTCGGCTGTCTGGCGACAGCGTTTATCGACAACGCCCCGCCCGCTTTTGACCGGCCTGTCGCTTGGCGTGTCGGAGGTGGGTCAACCTCGCTGACGCTGGTGACCGCGGATGTCGCCGTTGGGGGCGGCACGCCTGACTGGACTGTGTTGTCCGATTGCACTGGCAGCGCCCAGGCCTACGCTGGAAGCGCCCCGGCATCGGCACCCGGGCAAATCCGTTTTGCGTTACGCCAAGTTACCTACACCTTCGAAGCAGGGCAGTTGAAATTCAGTACACCTGCATCACCCGCCAAGGCGGTATTGGTGGATAACGTGAAGGCGTTCGATATCAGTTTTGGCGTGTCGGCCAAGCCTGCGTCAACGGAGGTGGTGCGCTACGACGCCGGCCCGGCCGACGAATCCTTGATACGCAGCGTGCGCATTGTGATGACGCTGCAAGACCCGACTGCCGGGGTGAAAGACCAAACCTACGCCGTCGTGGCGGCGCTGCGGAACCGGCTGGGGTAGGGCTGCCATGACACTTGCAGAAGGTTTTCGTCTACGACAGGCAGGCATGGTGCTGCTGGTCAGCCTGGTGTTGCTGCTGCTGTTATCGCTGATCGGCTTGTCCTCGATGCAGGCTGCGCTCACTCAGCAAAAGATTGCCGGTAGTTTCTGGCACCGTAATCAGTCGCTGCAAAGTGCCGAGAGTGGCCTGAGGCGCGGCGAATCTGCCATACAGCGTTCATTTGCAGCGTTGCCGTTATGTCAATCGATCGTCGACTGTGCACCGCCGGAGGCGGCATTTTTGGTGGTCGGGCCTGGAGTGGACCCTGTTTCAGGCATCAGTTGGGTGGCACTGAAAGGCGGCTTATACGGGGTTCAATCCCTCGGGCCTGCGGTAGGGCTCGCGCATTTGCCAGCGCAAATCCCTGCAGCGGTGTATCGAGTGACGGCAGTCGGGCTGCACGGGCAATTGCGCACGGTGCTGGAGAGTACCTATGCGCGGGTAGAAGAGGAGGGTGGCTCGCGTTTTCGGCGAGTGGCGTGGCGACAACTTCAATAAGGAGTAGTGGAATGGGCATGGACAGCCAGGGTTTTACCCTGATCGAGTTACTGATTGCCGGGATGATCATTGCGGTTCTGGCCGGGATTGCTTACCCCGGATACACCGGCTATCTGAAAAAAGTCTATCGCGCTGAAATCGTCGCGCTGTTGACCGAGCAAGCCCAGCACCTGGAGCGTTTTTATGCGAGGAACGGCAGTTTTATTGATGCAGGCGGCGTCAGTGCAGGCAATGATCACTATAGAATCACCGCTGCATTGAACCCTCAGGACTTCCAACTGGTGGCCACACCGGTCACCGACTCGGTGATGGCTGGCGATCCTTGCGGTGACTTCGGCCTGACCGGCACGGGCACGCGAACCAACCCGGGCGCTGCGCCGGAGATGTCGCGCAAGCTGTGCTGGGGGCAATGATGAGGGTGCTCGACGATTGGGCGCCGGGTGCGCTTGTTCCTATTTATCGGCTGGATCAAATGATGGCAGAGCAACAGCAGGTAGTGATTGTCGGTGGCGGAGTCATCGGCTTGTTGACGGCGTTCAACCTCGCCACGCAGGGGCAGTCGGTGGTGCTGCTGGAGCGCGCAGGGTTGGGCCAGGAGTCTTCCTGGGCGGGCGGCGGCATCGTCTCGCCCCTGTATCCGTGGCGCTACAGCCCGGCGGTCACGGCCCTGGCCCATTGGTCCCAGGATTTTTATCCACAGCTGGCGCAGCGTCTGTTTGCTGCGACGGGCGTTGACCCGGAGGTTCACACCACTGGGCTCTACTGGCTGGACCTGGATGACGAAGCCGAAGCGCTGGCTTGGGCCGCGCGTGAAGGCCGACCCTTGAGCAAAGTGGACGTGTCGGCCGCTCATGACGCCGTTCCGGTCTTGGGTGGCGGCTACTCCCAGGCGATCTACATGGCCGATGTCGCCAATGTACGCAACCCGCGCCTGGTCAAATCCCTCAAGGCCGCGCTGCTGGCGCTGCCTGGCGTGACCATTCATGAACGGTGCGAAGTGACTGGCTTTGTCCTGGATGCGGGTAATGTCGTGGGCGTGAACACAGCTGATGGTTCGATCTTCGGCGATCAGGTCGTATTGGCCGCCGGCGCCTGGAGCGGTGAGTTGCTCGGCACGTTGGGCCTGTCGCTGCCGGTCGAACCGGTCAAAGGCCAGATGATTCTGTACAAATGTGCCTCGGACTTCCTGTCGAGCATGGTCTTGGCCAAGGGCCGCTATGCGATTCCTCGGCGGGACGGGCACATTCTGATCGGCAGCACCCTGGAACATGAAGGCTTCGACAAGACCCCCACCCTGACCGCGCTGGAAAGCCTCAAAGCGTCAGCGGTGGAGTTGATCCCCGCCCTGGCGGACGCCGAGGTGGCCGGACATTGGGCCGGGCTGCGCCCCGGTTCGCCGGAAGGCATTCCCTATATAGGCCGGGTGCCGGGCTTCAATGGCCTCTGGCTCAACTGCGGGCATTACCGCAACGGCCTGGTGCTTGCGCCGGCGTCCTGCCAATTGTTTGCTGACCTGCTACTGGCACGTGCGCCGATCATCGACCCTGCGCCTTATGCGCCGGAAGGTCGGATCAACGCTGGATAGATTTCGGCCCTTGCTCCAGGTGCGCCTGGGTGCAATACCACTCCTGGCGTGAGCTCAAGGCGCGATCCTGCGGCAAATGCACGCCGCAGTGGGCGCAGCGCACCATCAGGGCCGCGTCGGGCTCGCTGGCACGCTGCTGCCTGGCGGCCGGGCTTTTGAACTTGCGCCAGAACCATACTGCGGCGGCAATGACGGCAATCCAGAACAGTAGACGAAGCATGATGGGCAGTTTCTCGACAAGGAATGCGCCAGTTTAGCCAAGGACGTGCCAGGCGCACAGCGCAATAATACCACCCACAAAAAAGGAGCCTCGCAAGGCTCCTTCTTGATGACGCCGGGTGCAATCAGTCGAACACACCAAAGGTCATGTAGCTGAACCACGAACGGTCCTGGTTATTGCCCAGGGCCTGCGGTTCTTCCTCTTCGATCACGTCGCCGTTCTCGTCGTGGGGCTTGAGCTCCGAAGGAATTGCGTCCTTGGCGTCCTGGTACTGCTTGATCACGTCCTGGTTGGCACGGGTTTCGCCCGGCGGCAGCGGTGGACGGGATTCGATCAGGCCCAGGGTGTACTTGCTCAGCCACGAGCGGTTGTCCGCTTCGGCCACCTGAGGCACGAACTGGCCGTCTTTCAGGCTTGGGTGGTCCGGGTAGTTGAGCTTCAGGGTTTCCAGGCTGGTGCTGGCCAGTTCGTCCAGGTGCAGGCGCTGGTAAGCCTCGGTCATCACGGCAAGGCCGTCACCTACGGAAGGGGTTTCCTGGAAGTTTTCCACAACGTAGCGGCCACGGTTAGCGGCGGCCACGTATGCCTGACGGGTCAGGTAGTAGTGGGCCACATGGATCTCGTAGGAAGCCAGCAGGTTGCGCAGGTAGATCATGCGTTGCTTGGCGTCCGGCGCGTAGCGGCTGTTGGGGTAGCGGCTGGTCAGCTGGGCGAACTCGTTGTAGGAATCGCGGGCAGCGCCTGGGTCACGCTTGGTCATGTCCAGCGGCAGGAAGCGCGCCAGCAGGCCAACGTCCTGGTCGAACGAGGTCAGGCCCTTCATGTAGTAGGCGTAGTCGACGTTCGGGTGCTGTGGGTGCAGACGGATAAAACGCTCGGCGGCGGACTTGGCGGCTTCCGGCTCGGCGTTCTTGTAGTTGGCGTAGATCAGCTCGAGCTGGGCCTGGTCGGCATAGCGCCCGAACGGATAGCGCGACTCCAGGGCCTTCAGCTTCGCTGTGGCGCTGGTGTAGCTATTATTGTCCAAGTCTTTCTGAGCCAGTTGGTACAACTCGACTTCGCTCAGGTTTTCGTCGACGACTTCCTTTGTTGACGAGCAAGCAGCAGTCATGGCGAGGATGGCGATCAGCAGCAGGTGTTTCACTTGCATGGCGGCTTGCGTCCCTATGACGGCCGCTGTCTTGGGCGGGGCCGTCCTGTTATGATGAGCGCCCCGTTGAAAGCCTCGGGGCAAAAGACGCCGTATTTAACCACAAGCGCGCAGCCGAAACCAAAGGCTGTGCCACGCCTAGTCTGAGCATGTCCGATAAAATTGAACTTCGCGCAGAGGTGCCGTCCGAATTGGGCGGCCAACGCCTCGATCAAGTCGCCGCACAATTATTCGCTGAGCACTCGCGCTCGCGCCTTTCCGCCTGGATCAAAGACGGCCGCCTGACTGTGGATGGAGCGGTTATCCGCCCGCGAGACATAGTCCATGGCGGTGCGATTCTTGAGCTGACTGCCGAGCAGGAAGCCCAGGGAGAATGGGTCGCCCAGGACATCGAGCTGGATATCGTCTACGAAGACGACGACATCCTGGTCATCAACAAACCCGCAGGCCTGGTGGTTCACCCGGCAGCCGGGCACGCTGATGGCACCCTGCTCAATGCCTTGTTGCACCATGTGCCGGACATCATCAATGTCCCGCGCTGCGGCATCGTGCACCGCCTGGACAAGGACACCACCGGTCTGATGGTGGTGGCCAAGACCATTCAGGCGCAGACGCAGCTGGTTACACAGTTGCAGAGCCGCAGCGTCAGCCGGATCTACGAATGCATCGTGATTGGTGTGGTGGTAGCCGGCGGCAAGATCAACGCCCCGATCGGTCGTCACGGCCAGCAACGCCAGCGTATGGCGGTGATGGAAGGTGGCAAGCAGGCCGTCAGCCATTACCGAGTACTCGAACGTTTCCGCTCCCACACCCACGTGCGGGTCAAGCTGGAAACCGGCCGTACCCACCAGATTCGCGTGCACATGGCACACATCAACTTCCCGTTGGTCGGTGATCCGGCCTACGGTGGGCGCTTCCGCATCCCACCGGCGGCGAGCCAGACCATGGTTGAATCGCTGAAAAACTTCCCGCGCCAGGCGTTGCATGCACGCTTCCTGGAATTGGATCATCCGACGAGCGGTAAGCGGATGAGCTGGGAATCGCCTCTGCCGGACGATTTGGTCTGGTTGTTGACGCTGCTCAAGCAGGATCGCGAGGCGTTTGTCGGATGAGTGACTGGCTGATACCTGACTGGCCCGCGCCGGCTCAGGTGAAAGCCTGCGTCACCACTCGAGCGGGCGGCGTCAGTCTGGCGCCGTTCGACAGTCTCAACTTGGGCGATCATGTTGGGGATAACCTCGAAGCGGTCCTCGAAAACCGCCGCCGTCTTACCGACGCATTTAATATTCAGCCTGCCTGGTTGCGCCAAGTCCACGGGATAAGCGTGGTCGAGGCTGACCCGTCACGCATTGCCGAAGCCGATGGCAGCTGGACCAGCACCCCTGGCATCGCCTGCACCTCAATGACCGCTGACTGTCTGCCCGCATTGTTCTGCAACCGCGCCGGCACCCGCGTGGCTGCGGCCCATGCTGGCTGGCGTGGCCTAGCGGCAGGGGTATTGGAAGCGGCTTTCGAAAGCCTCGGCGCCGAACCTGAAGACGTACTGGTGTGGCTTGGCCCGGCAATTGGCCCACAAGCCTTCGAAGTCGGCCCGGAAGTACGCCAAGCCTTCATGCAGCCGTTGCCGATCACTGCCGAAGCGTTTGTGCCCAGCCACAACCCAGGCAAGTTCATGGCCGACATCTATAAGCTCGCGCGCCTGCGCCTCGCTGCGCGCGGCGTTACTGCTGTCTATGGTGGAGGGTACTGCACCGTGACCGACCCACGCTTCTTTTCCTACCGGCGTAGCCCTCGCACCGGACGTTTTGCCTCCCTTGTCTGGCTTGAACGCTAGACTCCTTTGATCTGGGTCAAACCCGGTCCATATCCGCCGTCGCGCGCTTGAATCTTCCAGAACCCACCCCATCTATAAGGGTATCTGGCAGGTTTCTTCATTCAGGATGTTTCATAGATCCGGCCTGCTCAAAAGGAAGGTGACTAATGCGTATTGATCGTTTAACCAGCAAATTGCAGTTGGCACTGTCTGACTCTCAATCCTTGGCGGTGGGCCTCGACCACCCGGCCATCGAGCCTGCGCACTTGATGCAGGCTCTCCTGGAACAGCAAGGTGGTTCTATCAAGCCCTTGCTGATGCAGGTGGGCTTTGACGTCAACAGCCTGCGCAAGGAGTTGAGCAAAGAGCTCGACCAACTGCCGAAAATCCAAAACCCGACTGGCGACGTGAACATGTCCCAGGACCTGGCGCGCCTGCTCAACCAGGCGGACCGTCTGGCCCAGCAGAAGGGTGACCAGTTCATCTCCAGCGAACTGGTGCTGCTCGCCGCCATGGACGAGAACAGCAAGCTCGGCAAGTTGTTGCTGGGCCAGGGTGTGAGCAAGAAAGCCCTGGAAAACGCTATCAACAACCTGCGTGGCGGTGATGCGGTCAACGACCCCAACCATGAGGAGTCGCGCCAGGCCCTGGATAAATATACCGTCGACCTGACCAAGCGCGCCGAAGAGGGCAAGCTTGATCCGGTGATCGGCCGTGACGATGAAATCCGTCGCACCATCCAGGTCCTGCAGCGTCGCACCAAGAACAACCCGGTGCTCATCGGTGAGCCCGGCGTGGGTAAAACCGCGATTGCCGAAGGTTTGGCCCAGCGCATCATCAATGGTGAAGTGCCGGATGGCCTTAAAGGCAAGCGCCTGCTGTCCCTGGACATGGGGTCTTTGATCGCCGGTGCCAAGTTCCGTGGCGAGTTCGAGGAGCGCCTGAAATCCCTGCTTAATGAGCTGTCGAAGCAGGAAGGGCAGATCATTCTGTTTATTGACGAACTGCACACCATGGTCGGCGCCGGTAAAGGCGAGGGCTCCATGGATGCCGGCAACATGCTCAAGCCGGCCCTGGCGCGGGGTGAGTTGCACTGCGTCGGTGCTACCACGCTCAACGAATATCGCCAGTACATAGAAAAGGACGCGGCCCTTGAGCGTCGTTTCCAGAAAGTACTGGTGGAAGAGCCGAGCGAAGAAGACACCATCGCAATCCTGCGTGGCCTGAAAGAGCGTTATGAGGTCCACCACAAGGTGGCGATCACCGACGGTGCGATTATTGCGGCGGCCAAGTTGAGCCATCGCTATATCACCGACCGTCAGTTGCCCGACAAGGCCATTGACCTGATCGACGAAGCGGCCAGCCGCATCCGCATGGAGATCGACTCCAAGCCGGAAGTGCTCGATCGCCTGGATCGACGCCTGATTCAACTGAAAGTCGAGTCCCAGGCCCTGAAGAAAGAAGAAGACGACGCGGCGAAGAAACGCCTGGAAAAACTCCAGGAAGAAATCGTCCGCCTGGAACGCGAGTATTCGGACCTGGAAGAAATCTGGACCTCGGAAAAAGCCGAAGTGCAGGGCTCTGCGCAGATCCAGCAAAAGATCGAGCAGTCGCGCCAGGAACTGGAAGCGGCACGCCGTAAAGGTGACCTGAACCGCATGGCCGAGTTGCAGTACGGGGTGATCCCGGACCTGGAGCGCAGCCTGCAGATGGTCGACCAGCACGGCAAGCCTGAGAACCAACTGCTGCGCAGCAAGGTGACCGAGGAAGAAATTGCCGAAGTCGTCTCGAAGTGGACCGGGATTCCCGTGTCGAAAATGCTCGAAGGCGAGCGCGACAAGCTGCTGAAGATGGAAAGCCTGTTGCACCAACGCGTGATCGGCCAGGAAGAGGCCGTGGTGGCGGTGTCCAACGCGGTACGGCGTTCGCGGGCCGGGTTGTCCGACCCGAACCGTCCGAGTGGCTCGTTTATGTTCCTCGGCCCGACCGGCGTGGGTAAGACCGAGCTGTGCAAGGCCTTGGCCGAGTTCCTCTTTGATACCGAAGAGGCCATGGTGCGGATTGATATGTCCGAATTC
This sequence comes from Pseudomonas sp. NFR09, assembly GCF_900111535.1. Lineage (NCBI taxonomy): Bacteria > Pseudomonadati > Pseudomonadota > Gammaproteobacteria > Pseudomonadales > Pseudomonadaceae > Pseudomonas > Pseudomonas sp. NFR09. The sequence continues at coordinate 741,245 of NZ_FOIH01000001.1, read as the reverse complement.
ATGGAGAAACACTCGGTGGCTCGCTTGATCGGTGCGCCACCAGGCTACGTGGGCTACGAGGAGGGCGGTTACCTGACCGAAGCCGTGCGGCGTAAGCCTTACTCGGTGATCCTGCTGGATGAGGTCGAGAAGGCGCACCCGGATGTGTTCAACATCCTGCTGCAAGTGCTGGAAGACGGCCGCCTGACCGACAGTCACGGGCGTACCGTGGATTTCCGTAATACGGTGATCGTGATGACCTCCAACCTGGGCTCGGCGCAGATCCAGGAGCTGGTGGGTGATCGTGAAGCGCAACGTGCGGCGGTGATGGATGCGCTGACTACGCACTTCCGCCCGGAATTCATCAACCGGGTCGACGAAGTGGTGATCTTCGAGCCTCTGGCGCGGGATCAGATCGCGGGCATTACCGAGATCCAGCTGGGTCGTCTGCGCGGCCGTCTGGCAGAGCGCGAGCTGTCCCTGGACCTGAGCCAGGAGGCGTTGGACAAGCTGATCGCGGTGGGTTACGACCCGGTGTATGGCGCACGGCCTTTGAAGCGTGCGATCCAGCGCTGGATCGAGAACCCGCTGGCCCAGTTGATCCTATCGGGCAGCTTCATGCCGGGCACCAGCGTCGAGGCGACCGTGGAAAACGACGAGATCGTCTTCCACTAAGCCCAAAGGGCAAAGCAAAAATGGGAGGCCCCGCATTGCGGGGCCTTTTTTTTCGATAGGGCGTTGAACTGTAAGGCAAAGGCTTGTAAAGTGCGCCCCGCAGCAACGTCAGCCCACGGGTTTCTTCTCCCCAAGAAGAAATCAGAAACAAGCGCAAATCATTGTCTTAAAAGCAATTTAAGGGGTTGACAGGGGTTTTTAAGATTGTAGAATAGCGCGCCTCAGAGACATGAACGTAGCGATACGGGCAAGTCGAAGAGAAGGTAGTAAGCAGCAACGTAGTACTTTGAAATATGTAGTTCCGTGATAGCTCAGTCGGTAGAGCAAATGACTGTTAATCATTGGGTCCCAGGTTCGAGTCCTGGTCACGGAGCCAATTTCAATATCGGGGTATAGCGCAGTCCGGTAGCGCGCCTGCTTTGGGAGCAGGATGTCGGGAGTTCGAATCCCCCTACCCCGACCATATTTGGGTCGTTAGCTCAGTTGGTAGAGCAGTTGGCTTTTAACCAATTGGTCGTAGGTTCGAATCCCACACGACCCACCATTTTTGAGACCAGTTAGCGCTGGAATCGAATCTTAAGATCAGAGGCCAAAAGCACTGATCGAAGAAGGCGACTGAGAGGTCGCCTTTTTTTTACCGGGGTATAGCGCAGTCCGGTAGCGCGCCTGCTTTGGGAGCAGGATGTCAGGAGTTCGAATCCCCTTACCCCGACCATATTAAAAATCCTCGTATCGAAAGATACGGGGATTTTTTTTGTGCGTGCAAAACTCAAGTCCGGTGAAAATCAAATGTGAGAGGGGGCTTGCCCCCGATGGCAGTGTGTCAGTCGACAAATCAATGACTGCTTCACCGCAATCGGGGGCAAGCCCCCTCTCACATTTATTGAGTGCCCTCAGGGGCCGAGTTGTCAGTGAAGTTTGAGTCGCGGCTCGGTGCCACGCCCAATCTTGCTCCCCAGCATCAGCATCGCCGTACGGAAGAACCCATACAGCGCCATCTGGTGCATGCGATACAGCGACACATAGAACATCCGCGCCAGCCAGCCTTCCAGCATCACGCTGCCGGTGAGGTTGCCCATCAAGTTACCGACCGCCGAGAACCGCGACAGCGAGATCAACGAGCCGTAGTCGGTATATTTGTAGGAAGGCAGGTCCTTGCCCTCGATACGCAGCTTCAGCGACCTGGCCAGCAACGAGGCCTGCTGGTGAGCCGCCTGAGCCCGTGGCGGCACGTTGCGGTCGGTGCCCGGTTGCGGGCAGGCGGCGCAGTCGCCGAAGGCGAAGATGTTCTCGTCGCGGGTGGTTTGCAGCGTTGGCAAAACCTGCAATTGATTGATGCGGTTGGTTTCCAGGCCATCGATGTCCTTGAGGAAACCCGGCGCGCGAATGCCGGCAGCCCATACCTTGAGGCTGGCCGGGATCACTTGGCCACTGCTGGTGATCAGCGCATCGGCCGTCACTTCGCTGACCGCCGAGTTGGTCAGTACCGTCACCCCAAGCTTCTCCAGGGTTTTATGCACAGGCCCGCCAATACGCTCCGGCAGGGCCGGCAGTACTCGTGGGCCGGCTTCGATTAGGGTGATGTGCATGTTTTCCGGCTTGATACGGTCCAGGCCATAGGCCGCCAGCTCATGGGCGGCGTTATGCAGTTCGGCGGCCAGCTCGACCCCGGTGGCACCGGCGCCGACGATGGCGACGCTGATTTTTTCTACCACGTCAGTCTGCCCGGCATGGGCGCGCAGGTAGTGGTTGAGCAACTGCTGGTGGAAACGTTCGGCCTGCTTGCGGGTGTCGAGGAACAGGCAGTGCTGCGCCGCACCTTCGGTGCCGAAGTCGTTGGTGGTGCTGCCGACCGCAATCACCAGGCTGTCATAGCCCAGCACGCGCGCGGGCACCAGTTCACGGCCTTCTTCGTCGAGGGTGGCGGCCAGCTGGATCTTCTTCTGTTCACGATCAAGCCCGCTCATGCGCCCCAGTTGGAACTCGAAGTGGTTCCATTTGGCCTGGGCGACATAATTGAGTTCGTCTTCCGAAGAGTTCAGCGAGCCGGCCGCCACTTCGTGCAGCAGTGGCTTCCAGATATGGGTCAGGTTGGCGTCCACCAGTGTGATGTTGGCGGTGCCGCGCTTGCCCAGGGTCTTACCCAGGCGGGTAGCCAACTCCAGGCCGCCGGCGCCGCCGCCGACGATAATAATACGATGGGTCATGGGGATATCTCGCAAGGCTAAAAGAAATCGGAGCAGTTACCCCCGCGAGCGCCAGGCAGCTCATAGCGTCAGGTAACTCAAAAGGCGACTCAGCAAGCCGAGGCCGATTACCACGGCAAGCACCACGCCGAGGAGCAGCCACGGCCGGAAAGGCTTGCGCTCGACTCGGTTCTGGGAGAGTTGCAGGTACTCTTCGACATGCTGTTGGTCATCGGGGTTCAGGCGGCTGGTCATAAAGGCCTCGTCAGGTAGACGTTGCAAAAGGGCGCCACGTTACAGTCCGGGTGGGCTCAGAGGCTGATACCTACGTCGAACACTATGCTGCGGCCCAGGTTGTTGCGCAAGAAATCCGGTGCGTCGGGGTGAGCGAACAGCACCCGTGCAAAGGTCGGCCCCACCAGCGACAGCGAGCGCCAGCCCTGGCGCAGGTATTCCGTGGGCGGCGGAAAATGGCTGTTGAGGTCGAGCACTTCGCGCTTGAGGCTGGTGAAAGCGACGATATCCAGTTCGCCCAGGTCCATTCCGCGCTCTTTATAGTTATGCGCCTTCTTGCGCAGCGTGGGCGCCAGGCGCAGCAGAAACTCGTGGGCCGGGATGCGCCTCGGCTTGGCTTCGCGCCGTACCAGTTGGCTCAGGGAAAACGCACTGCGCCGACGCAGCAGTTCATCGCGCCATTCGTCATTCAGGCGGCGACCCTCGTCCAGCACGAAAAACACCTCGAAGCTGGCGTCGCGAAACAGCACGTCCGGCGGCTCTTGCCCGGCGGCGTGGAATTCTTCGGCACGGTAGGGCACGTTCAAGCCTTGCAGCAGGCGCTGGCAGACCCAACGCTCACGCTCCCATTTGCGGGCATTGGACAAGAACGCGTTGGCTTGTTCGGCCGCTACGGTGAGCAGGCGCAAGTAATCTGAGTCATCCATAGCTAGTAGCTTAGCGCCCAAACGATGACCGCAGGAAGTACCCCTGTGAAACGTCGGTGTAGACTGATCATCCGACTCTATTCGACCCGGGGAGTATCGCCGTGATCAGTGCCGCCATGTTGGCGCCGACAACCATGAGCATCGGCTCGCTCCTGTACGCGCCGGTGGTACTGTGGGCGATCCTGCGTTCGCCGTGGGTCGAGTTGTTCGCCGACCGGCGCCGCCAGCATTTGCTGTTCGGCACGGTGTTCGCGTTGTTCATGCTGTGGCTGGTGCGGCGGGATTTTGATACCGGCGTGTCTTACCACTTCATCGGTATGACGGCCGTGACCTTGTTGCTGGACTGGCCCCTGGCAATCGTCGGCGGTTTTGCCGCCCAGTTGGGCTTGATGCTGTTGGGGCGCCAGGATCTCGCTGCCCTGGGCGTCAATGGCCTGTTGCTTATCGGGTTACCGGTGCTGGTCACTGAAACCTGCGCGCTGCTGGTCGAGCGTGCCCAACCGCGCAATCCCTTCGTGTATATCTTCTGTTCCGGTTTTTTCGCGGCAGCCCTGTCGGCGCTCTTGTGCCTGCTGTGTGGGCTGGGGCTGTTGTGGTTCGACGGGCGTTTCGCCATGCCGGAATGGCTGGAGGATTTCGTCGGCTACCTGTGGTTGATCATCTTCCCCGAGGCCTTTATCAACGGCATGGTCATCAGTGCCCTGGTGGTGTTTTGCCCCGAATGGCTGGAGACCTTCAACCGCACGCGCTACCTCTCGGCGCCCTGGAAGGACGACGATTCGCAGCGTTGACCTGGATCAAATCCCGCGCCGCCGAGCAGGCCCATGCTCTGCGAAATTTTTCCAGGAGCGCGGATCATGAGTGTGTACGAATGGGCTCGGCAGGAGTTGCGCAGAAGCCAGGATGCGGCACAGGAAATCGGTTTTGACCCAGGCCTGACCTTGCGCGCCATGCTCAGCGCAGTGGTGCAGCAGAGCAAGGGGGTGCGCAGTTTCGAAGACCTGGCCGACGAGCTGCAATACCTTGCAGAGAACCTCGACGACCAGCAGGAATACGCCTTCATGCGCCCTTAGTGGCGCGGCGGCAGGTCTTCGGAAAACAGCTCGTCTTCGGCATCCGGGGCTACGGGAATCTTGTGTTCTTCAGCGGCCCAGGCGCCCAGGTCGATGAGTTTGCAGCGGTCCGAGCAGAACGGCCGGTTGAGGTTGGTCGCTTTCCATTCCACGGGTGCGCCGCAGGTCGGGCAGTCGACGGTCAAGGGTTGGCTCATGATCGGCCTCCACGCAAAGTAAGGTAAAAGTGGTGCAGTCGCTCGACCTCGCTGTGCAGCCAGGCAAGGTCCTGGTCATTGACCAGTACATCATCGGCATGTTTCAGGCGGTCTTCGCGGCTGGATTGGGCCTTGAGGATCGCCTGCACCTGTTGCTCGTTGATGCCGTCGCGCTGCAGGGTACGCTGAATCTGCAGCGATTGCGGCACGTCGATCACCAGGATGCGCTGGGTCATGCTGTACTGGCCGGATTCGATCAGCAGCGGCGACACCAGTATCGCGTAAGGCGATTTTGCGCGTGCCAGGTGGCTGCGGATCTCCTCGCCAATCAACGGGTGCAGCAAGGCTTCGAGCCAGCGCCGCTCTTCGGGTACTTCAAAGATCAGCTTGCGTAATGCGGCGCGGTCCAGTTGGCCGTCTGGCTGAAGTACGCCAGCACCAAAGTGCTCGGCGATGCGCTCCAATGCCGGCCGACCAGGCTCTACTACCCAGCGGGCGGCGTGATCGGCGTCCACCAAGTCGATACCCAGGTCGATAAAGTGTTGGGCCGCCGCGCTTTTGCCGCTGCCGATGCCGCCGGTAAGGCCTAGAATCCAGGGTGTTGCAACGCGAGTGGTCATCTGAAACCGACAGACTGCAAATAGAAGTCGCTTATTTGACCACCCCAGAGCAATGCAATCCAGCCGGCAGTCGCCAGATACGGTCCAAAAGGCATCGGTGCCGATGCCAGGGTGTTGCGCAGGCGCATCAGGATCAAGCCGACAAATACCCCGACCAGTGACGACATCAACAGCGTCATCGGCAGGATCTGCCAGCCACCCCAGGCGCCGAGCACCGCCAGCAACTTGAAGTCGCCGTGGCCCATGCCGTCCTTGCCGGTGGCCAGCTTGAACAACCAGAACACGCTCCACAGGCTCATGTAGCCAATCACGGCGCCCCACAGGGCGTCGGCCAATGTTGTCAGCAGGCCGAAACTGTTGACGATCAGTCCCAGCCACAGCAGCGGCATTACCAGCACATCCGGCAGCAGTTGATGGTCGGCGTCGATCAGGCTCATCGCCAACAACCCCCAACTCAGCACCATCACCATTCCTGCCTGCCAGCCAACTCCGAAATGCCAGGCCACCCAGGCCGAGATCAAGCTGCACACCAGTTCCGTGAGGGGGTAGCGGATGCTGATCGCCCCTTGGCAATGCGCGCAGCGGCCGCGCAGGAACAGGTAGCTGAGCAGCGGGATATTTTCCCATGGGCGTATGGGATGGTTGCAGTGTGGGCAGCAGGAGTTGGGCTGCATCAGGTTGTAGGTCGGCCCGGCTGGTTCTGCGGGCAAGCCCAGCACTTCATGGGCCTGGGCGCGCCATTCCCGCTCGAGCATTTTCGGCAGGCGCCACACCAGCACGTTTAGAAAACTGCCGACGATCAGCCCCAGCACCGACGCTATCGCAACAAACGCCCAGGGATGCTCGCCCAGCAGCAGGCTCAAAATGCGCTCCCCAGTTGGAATACCGGCAGGTACATGGCAATCACCAGCGCGCCGACGATGCCCCCCAGTACCACCATGATCAGAGGCTCCATCAGGCTAGTGAGGTGATCGACCAGGGTGTCCACATCGGCCTCGTAATGGTTGGCGACCTTCTCCAGCATGCGGTCAAGCGTGCCCGACTCTTCGCCGATGGCCGTCATCTGGATGGCCATGCCGGGAAACAGGCCGCTGACGGCCATGGATTGATTCAGTTGCATGCCAGTGGATACGTCGTGTCGCATATGCTCGATTGCCTGTCTGAACGGCCCAGAACCGGCGGCCCCGGCCACCGAGTCCAGCGCCTGCACCAATGGAACACCGGCGGCGAAGGTGGTGGACAGCGTGCGGGCGTAGCGGGCCACGGCCGATTTTCTCAGCAGTTTGCCTGCAACGGGTGCTTTCAACAAACCGGCATCCAGCCACAGCTGGAAAGCCGGTAAGGCATGGTAGGCGTGGCGCAACCCAAAACCCGCGGCAAGCAGGCCCAGTGCCACGCCCCACCAGGCTCGCTGCATGAACTCGGACAAAGCGATCACCTGCAAGGTGAAGCCGGGCAGTTTGCCGTCGACTCCGGCGAACAGGCTTTGGAATTGCGGCACTACGTGGACCAGCAGCACGCCGGTGACCAGGCTGGCGACTATCAGCACGGTGATCGGATAGGTCATGGCTTTTTTGATCCTGGCCTTTAACTGCTCGCTCTTTTCCCTATGAATCGCTACGCGCTCCAGCAAGGTTTCAAGGGCACCGGCCTGTTCGCCGGCCGCCACCAGGTTGCAATACAACTCATCGAAACAGCGCGGATGCTTGCGCAACGCGTCGGCAAGGCTGGTGCCAGCGGCGATTGACTGTTGCAACCCCTGTAGCAGCTCACGCAGCGTAGCGTTGTCAAAGCCTTCGCTGATGATGTCGAGGGCTTGCAGCAGTGGAATCCCGGCCTTCAGCAAGGTTGCCAATTGGCGCGTGAGCAGGGTGATATCCGCTGATTTGATAGATGGCTTGAGGCCCGCTAGAACTGGAGAATGCTTGCGTACAAGCCCTGGGCTGATGCCTTGTCGGCGTAGCTGAGCCTTGACCAGGGCAGGGTTGTGCCCGGTGCTGTGCCCGGACACCCTGCGCCCTTTGCGGTTGATGCCTTCCCAAGCGTAGATCGTTGAAGCGTTGTCCATGTCACCGTTCCGCACAGAGGTCGTTGAAGATGTATAGCTTAGTCAGGTGACGGATTCGGACAGGCGGGCGGTGGCGGATAAAATGTCAGAATGTGCGTCCTGTGCGCGATTGACGGCCTGCGGATGAGTACACTGGCGCCGCTGCACAACACGGGGCGCAGGAAGCGCCTTGTCATGAGTTCTATCCTGGAGAGTGAATGTGAGACGTCAAAAAGGTTTTACCCTGATCGAGCTGCTGATTGTCGTTGCAATCATCGGCATTTTGGCCACCATTGGCCTGCCCATGTACACCACGCACCAGGCCAAGGCCAAGTTCACTGCAGGGCTGGCTGAAATCACCGCGTTGAAGCCCGGGTATGAAGACACCCTCAACCAGGGCACAGTGCCGACCTTGGCATTGATCGGCGGCACTAGCCCCACCGCCAATTGCACGATCAACGTGACAGGGGATGTGGCTACCGGCGCGGGCACCATCAGTTGCGAAATACTCGACGCCCCTGCGCCGGTGTTGGGCAAGACCATCAGCCTGACGCGCAACGCCACCACCGGTTGGAAATGCAGCACCACCGCTGATGCGAAATATGTTGCCAAGGGCTGCGGCGCCGACGGGGCATAGTTGCCGAACCATCCACAGGGAAGTTGAGGCGGCCGATGGCTTTATCTATACAGCAGCGTGGCAGTGTTTTCCTGGTGACAGTGGTTTGCCTGCTGGTGGTCGGAATATGTGCACCCTTCAGTGGGCATGATTTGCAGCGGGCTATGCAGATTGCCATAGGGGCGTGTGCGGTGATGTATGGGTTGTCCATCGTCCCTGTCGGCCAGTTGTTGGACAGGCCAACCGCCCTGGGCCTGATACTGATTATCGTGCTTGGCCTGGTGTCATCCATGCTGGCCCATCAGCCGCTCTGGGCACTTGCCGAAATGGCGCTGTTTGTCAGTTGCGGGTCGATTGCCGTGGCGTTTGCCTTGCTGCGTCGCCAGGGTGGTGAGCCTTTGGATCGCGCCTTGGTCATGGTGGTGGTGCTGCTGTGTTTGATCAAGTCGATTCAATACCTGTATGCAGGCACACTCGTGTTTATCAGCGCTGAACGTACGCTGGACCCTGACCTGCTGCTGTCCGGTTTTTCCAACAAGCGCTTCTACGGCCAGTTTCAGACGTTCACGCTGTCGCTGTTGGTGCTTCCTTTGTTGATCCCTGTGATCTCGCGTCCGCTCAAGGGGGCGGTGTTCGCGTTGCTGTGCGTGTGGTGGATGATTGCGATCGCCGGTGGTACGCGCGGTACCTGGCTTGGCATGTGTGTGGCCGGGGGTGTGCTGGCGGTACTTGGCGCCTCGGGGCGACGATGGCTGGGTTGGCAACTGGCCGCGATGTTTGGCGGGCTGCTGCTGTACTGGCTGGTGTTTACGGTAGTGGCGGATTACCTGGGGGTCGAGGTCTCCAAGAGCGCCAGTGACCGCCTCACCACCTCCCTGTCGGGCCGCGGTCCGATCTGGTGGCAGGCTTGGCATATGATCGTGGAGTGTCCATGGTTGGGCTTCGGACCGATGCATTTTGCCGATATTGCCAATGAAATCGCCGCTCATCCGCACCAGGCCATCCTGCAATGGGCGAGTGAATGGGGGGTGCCATCGGCCTTGTGCGTGGTGGCTCTGGCGTGGCGAGGCGGCTGGGCGACGTTCGGTGTGTTGCGTGAACGAGCGCTTTCCAACACTCGTGCTGATCTGTTGCGGCTATGCCTGTTTGCGGCCTTGGTAGGGGCGTTGGTGCAGTCCATGGTCGACGGCGTGATGGTGATGCCCAATTCCCAGGTCTGGCTGGCGCTGGTGGTGGGCTGGCTGATGGCGTTGCATGTGTGGAAAACCCCGGGAACCGCCGCGTTGCCACTGGCCTGGGCAGCCTGGAAAGTGCTGAGTGTGCTGGCTGTCGGTCTGCTGGTTTTTATCGCAGCTCGCGATGTGCCTCACATCAAGCAAGCCCAGCAGCAGTACCTGGACACTCATGTCGGCCTGCTGCAACCCCGTTTCTGGGCCCAGGGCGTGATTGCGCGCTGAAGGCCGCAAGTTGCCGGACTCCCAATGCAGTGCTAGCTTTAGCCCACCGCCCGTGTAGCTCAGTCGGTAGAGCAGCGCACTCGTAACGCGAAGGTCGCAGGTTCGATTCCTGTCTCGGGCAAAAAGGCACCATGGCAACACCGTTTTCAGATGATCCCAGAATGGTTCTGAAGGCCAGACGAGCCGGCATTTGAGCCTGCTCTTTTGTATCTGCGCAACCTTGATGACCCAGATGCATCCCCATTCCTCGATCTAAGAGAACAACATGACCACGACTGAAATGACCCAGGAAGTTCGGCATCAAGCAGCCCTCGAAAAATACCTCGAGGAATCGCCGCAGCTTAAAGAAGAGATCAAGGACCTGAGCGCCGATGATCAGCGCGACCAGATCCAGTGGGCATTCGAGGATGAAGCCGAGAGCCAGGGCTATCAGCCTTGGGAGCTGACACTCAAGTACACCTCGACACCGGAAGAATTCGAAGCGGCACGACTGGCCTTGCACAAAGAGGCGGCCGAAGTGCTGGGTGTCGAATGGGAAGAGTACTGCGAGATGAATGACCTTGTAGTCTGAAGTGTGAGTGAGCGGGCTGCCCCCGCTCACTACCGCTTGCAACGGTCTAGATACTCAGGCGCATCGACAAATCCACCGCCTTCACATCCTTGGTCATCGCGCCAATCGAGATGTAGTCCACCCCTGTCTCCGCGATGGGCAACAGGGTGTCTTCATTGATCCCGCCGCTGGCTTCCAGCTTGGCCTGGCCGCCGTTCAGGCGCACGGCTTCACGCATGTCTTCCAGGCTCAATTCATCCAGCATGACGATGTCCGCACCTGCGGCCAGGGCTTCGCGCAGTTCATCCAGGCTTTCCACTTCGATTTCCACCGGCTTGCCGGGTGCGATCCGGTGTGCGGCCGCAATCGCCTGGGCAATGCCGCCGCTGGCCGCGATATGGTTTTCCTTGATCAAAAAAGCGTCATACAAACCAATGCGGTGGTTGTGGCAGCCGCCGCAAGTCACTGCGTACTTCTGCGCCAGGCGCAGGCCCGGCAGGGTTTTGCGGGTATCCAGCAGCTTGACCTGGGTGCTGGAAACAAAGTCCGCCAGAAATTGGGCACGCGTGGCGACGCCGGACAGCAGTTGCAGGAAATTCAGTGCGCAGCGTTCGCCGCTGAGCAGCGAGCGCGCCGGGCCTTCAAGGTGGAACAGCACCTGGTTGGGGCTGACGCGTTCGCCATCGGCCACCTGCCAATGCACGGCTACCCGTGGGTCCAACTGGCGGAACACCGCATCCACCCAGGCGGTGCCGGCGATCACTGCGGCATCGCGGGTGATGATGGTGGCCGTGGCCAGCCGTTCGGCCGGGATCAACTGCGCAGTGATGTCGCCGCTGCCGATGTCTTCCAGCAGTGCGCGGCGCACGTTGGCTTCGATTTCGGCGGTGAGGTCGGCAAGACGGAGGTTCGGCATAACAGGCTCCACAGACAAAGTGCCCCGATTATAGGGGCAGTGCGCGTCTGAACCCAGCGACCTGCTCATTTACCGCCAAATGACAGAGTGTGCTGGCGCAAACCCCCTTGTTTGCAAGATAATCTCGCGCCTTGCAATTGGCGTCATAGCTTTGACGTCTCGCCCAATACCGCCGTTTCAGGAGGCCAGGATGCACAATGACGGAAAGGTGGTGCCAATCAAGAAGGCGCATGCCACGCCATCGCCGCTCGCCCGACTGCCGGTGGTGTTGCTGCAGGTTCGCGACAAAGCGGCGCAACAGTTGCAGCAAGGGTTGCAGGAGCTGTTCGATAACGCCGACGACACACTGTTCGAAATGGCCGACAAGGCGCGCAACAACCTCGATCACCATATTTTCTTTGAAGCCATGCGTGATCTGCGCCTCAAGCGTAAGAATTTCGAACGTGTGTTCATGGAGCGTCTTTTCGACGCCTTTGCCAGTCTGGGCCAGGCAGGGCGGGGCGAGCTGCAACTGGTGCCGGTGGTTTCCTACGACGGCGTGCCGGGTTCGACCAGGGACGACCTGGAAAAAGCCGTGGCGCTTGAAGCCATGTTGGGTCGGGTGCGCCACCGTGACGGCCTGGCTCTTGGGCAACTTACGGCACGCTTGAGCGCTTTACTGGGCAACCGTCTGGATGATCGTGAGAACCCGCTGGGGCCGGCGCTGCTGTGTGAGTTTTTCCTGCGGGCGGGGCGCAGCCTGGGCGTGGAGATCCGCGTCAAACTGGTCATGCTCAAGCTCTTTGAAAAATACGTGCTCAGTGACGCCGACCAGCTATACGGTGAAGCCAATCAACTGCTGGTCGCAACCGGCGTCTTGCCTGAACTCAAGGCCGTACCGTCACGGCGCATCGATGGGCGTGCGGCACCCGAGCATCCGCGCGAAGCAACTTCGCCAGTCGCCGACCGGTCCGGTGACGAAAATGGCCAGGAAGCCTTCGCCGCGCTTCAGCCGTTGCTGACGGCGGTGCGTGGCAGCGTGGCGCCGACGCTTGAGGCCAGCGCCGAGCCGTTGCCCATTTCCACCCAGGACCTGCTGCGCCTGCTCTCCCATTTGCAGCAGTACGTGCCGGAGCCTGAGTCGGAGGACGATTTCGACCTGCGCAGCCAGCTTGAACAATTACTCACCCGTGTCAGCGTCAAGAGTGGTAAGTCGCGGGTGGTGGAGGACGCGGACGAAGACGTGATCAATCTGGTCGCGCTGCTGTTTGAGTTCATCCTCAATGATCGTACCGTGCCCGATGCCTTCAAGGCCCTGATCGGCCGCTTGCAGATCCCTCTGCTGAAAGTGGCGTTGCTGGACAAGAGTTTTTTCAGTCGCGCCAGCCATCCTGCGCGGCGCCTGCTCAATGAAGTCGCGACCGTCGCCATGGGCTGCAGCCCGTGTGATAGCCAGGCATGCGACCCTCTCTACCTGCGCATCGAGCAAGTGGTGCAGCGCCTGCTCAACGAATTTGTCGAAGATCCGGCGATTTTTTCTCAATTGCTCGCCGAGTTCAGCGCGTTTGCCGCCGAGGAACGTCGGCGCAGCGACTTGCTCGAACAGCACACCCGCGATGCCGAAGCCGGGCGTGTGCGCACTGAAGCCGCCCGCCAGCGTGTGGCTGATGTGCTGAATAAACGGCTGTTGGGCAAGGTCCTGCCGCGTCCTGTGGTGCAGTTCCTGCAACAGGCCTGGAGCCAGGTGTTGCTGCTGGCGAGCCTCAAGCACGGCGAGCAGTCAGTGCAATGGCAAGCTGGGCTGCGCACCATGGACGAGTTGATCTGGAGCGTCGGCCTGCAGCAGGACACCGAGGCCGGGCGACGTTTGCTGGAACAACTGCCGGGGTTGCTCAAGGCCTTGCGCGACGGTTTGACCAGCGCGGCGTTTGACCCCTTCAGCACCCGAGAATTCTTTGTGCGCTTGCAGGCGTTGCATATCCAGGCACCTGAAGGCGTTGATGAGCTGATCGAGGTGCGTGAGCCATTTGTGCTGAGTACGGCGTCACCCGACCCGGTCACCGAGCTGCCGGGTAACGATCCTGACCTGTACAAGGCTCTCCAACTCAAGGTGGGCGACTGGGTACTCTTCCAGGAAGGCCAGGCCAGCACGCTGCGCTGCAAGCTGACAGCGATCATGGCGCCGGCCAACACTTATGTGTTCATCAGCCGCACGGGGCTCAAGGTGTTGGAAAAGAGCGCCGGCCAACTGGCAATGGCGTTCAAGCGTGGCGCACTGCACACGCTGGAAGACGGGCCCCTGTTCGAGCGCGCCCTGACTGCTGTGGTGGACAAGCTGCGTCAACTCAATCGCGGCAAGTGATCGCAACCGGAGGGTCTAACGCGGCATACTGGTCACACTTTGTATCGTTCAAGGAACCTGTATGCAGTTGGACCCCACCAGCGGTTGGTGCCAGGGCATCCGTCATTGCCCGTCGCCCAACTTCAACGAGCGCCCCGCCGGCGAAATCTCACTGTTGGTGGTGCATAACATCAGCCTGCCACCGGCGCAGTTCGCCACCGGCAAAGTGCAGGAATTTTTCCAGAACCGCCTGGATGTCACGGAACATCCCTACTTTGAAGGGATTGCCGACCTACGGGTATCAGCGCATTTTCTGATTGAGCGTGATGGCGCTGTGACGCAGTTTGTATCCTGCATCCACCGTGCCTGGCACGCCGGGGTGTCGTATTTCGAGGGGCGGGACACCTGCAATGATTTTTCCCTGGGGATAGAGCTGGAGGGCACGGATGATCTGCCGTTCACCGACGCTCAATATGCCGCACTGATCGACCTGACCCGCCAGTTGCTGGTGGCTTACCCAGGCATCACCCCTGAGCGCATTTGTGGTCACAGCGATATCGCTCCGGGACGCAAGACCGATCCCGGCCCCGCTTTTGATTGGACGCGCTTTCGCAGCGCCCTGCAGGATGGAGGACACGCACGATGAGTTTCCTGGTGTTGGTGCTGGCTGTATGGATCGAGAAGTTTTCGGCCCTGCGCCAGCGGTTGCAGCGAGATGGTGGTTGGTTGCGCGAACTGGCCAAGCTGGAATCGAGCCCGCGCATGGGCAAGCAGCCCTGGCTGATTCTGGCGTTGCTGGTGTTGTTGCCGGTGGCCTTGCTGGCGCTGTTGCTGCTGGTGCTGGAGCCGGTGGCGTACGGGCTGCTGGCGCTACCGGTGCACCTGTTGGTGGTGATCTACAGCCTGGGTCGTGGTGACCTGCTCGCCGGGCTTGGTCCGTTCCGCGATGCCTGGCGACGGGGTGACCTGCAGGCCGCCGAGCATGTGACCGAACGTGACCTGAGCCTGAGCGCCGACAGTGGCGAGCAATTGCTCGAACGCGTCCAGGGTCATCTGTTATGGCAGGTCTACCAGAGTTTTTTCGCGGTGATTTTCTGGTACTTCCTGCTGGGCCCGGTTGCCGCACTGGCTTATCGGCTGCTCGCACTGGCCAGTGAACACAGCAAAAACCCTTTGGTAGCCGAGCGGGCCGGGCAACTGCGCCACGCGTTCGATTGGCTGCCGGTACGCCTGCTGGCCGCCAGCTTTGCCCTGGTCGGAAATTTCGTTGCGGTCAGCCGTGTGATGCTCCATGAACTGCTGAGCTGGGACATCAGCGCCGCCCAACTGGTGGAAAAAGTCGGCCTGGTCGCCGCCGAAATCCCACCCCCTGCGGTCGGTCCCGATGGCATCAACAGCCTGGACCGACTCTGGGAGCTGCTGCTACGCGCAGCGGTGCTGTGGTACGCCGGCTTCGCCATCTGGACCGTCCTACCCTGACCCTGTAGAAGCCGGCTCGCCGTAGTGAGCAGTCTCGCCTGTGGCGAGCGGGCTTGCCCCGCGTTGGGCTGCGAAGCAGCCCCCCCCAACCATTAACCTTAAGTTACAAAACTCCCTCTCAAATTGAGCTATACAGATGCTGGCTAACTGCCGCCCTGCACCTCAATAAAAATAAAAGAAAGGGAGTTCACCTGTGAAGAGCTTGCTCTATCCCGCCGTCGCCTTGATGAATCGCCTGAGCTTCGGCATGAAGTTCAGCCTGATCAGCGTGTTGTTCCTGCTACCGATGCTGGCAACCAACTATTACTTGGTGCGTGACTCATGGCGTGAATTCCAGGGCACTCGCGTCGAACTGCAAAGCCTTGATTTACTTGGCAGCAGCCTGGCCCTGCGCCGCGATCTGGAAACCCTCAACAACCAGGTACAGATCAACGCCACCCTCGGCCAGTCCGGCAAGGCCGGCGATCTTGACGGCAAGATCAGCGCCCTGGAACAAAGCGTGCTCAACCGCCTGCAGGGCCTCAACGCTATGGCCACCGAGCCCGAGCAGATTGCGGCTTTCAATGCCAAGCGCGACGAGTTGATTTCGGCCTTCAAGACCCAGCAACAGGAAACGTCGCTGCTGAGCAAAAGTGCATTGATCGGCAAGTTGCTCAACAAGGCGCAGATGCTCAGCCAGATCGTCGCCAGCCAATCCGGGCTCAGCCGAGACGCCCAGAGTGACCTGCGCCAACTCGGCGAGCTGATCACCAGCGTCACCCCGCAGGTCACCCAGGCCCTGGGCGAAGGCCGGGCGATGGGCGCGTATTCCCTGGGCCAGGGTTTTCTCAATTCTTCGTCAAGCACACGGTTTGACGAGCTTTTGCAGCAACTGGAAAAACTCCAGGCCGAATATGGCCTGAAGTTGCAGGATGCCCTGGGCTCCAGTACCGCAGCCCACGCGGCACTCGACAACCTCGCCACGGCCAGCAACGCCAGCCTCAAGCATGGCAGCGAGTTGTTTGAAGAGCAGGTGGTGATGGCCGAAACCCTCGACGCACCCTGGCAGGGCTTCTACGACGGCGTCAGCCAGTTGATGGCCCAGACCTATCAGCTGGATGACGCCACCCTGGCGTTCCTCGGACAGCAGTTGGAGCAACGCCTGGCGCAAAACCGCACGCACATGGTGGTGCTCGTGTCGGCCCTGAGCGCCGTGTTCTTGCTGATCTTCTATTTGTACGCCGGTTTCTACGCGTCCACCCGCACCACGCTGCGGCGCCTGGGGGCGATGATGGACAAGGTGGCGGCCGGCGACATGACCGTCACTTTTGTTGCGCATAGTCGCGATGAGTTGGGCGACCTGGGCCAGGTGTTCAACGGCACCGTGGCGAAGATCCATGACCTGATCGAGCGCGTCGGGCACACCGTCAGCCAGGTCGAGCTCCAGGCCGGCCAGGTGGAAACGATCTCGGCTCAGAGCAACCAGGCGGTGTCCGGGCAGCGTAGCCAGATCGAGCAGGTGGCAACGGCCATGAACCAGATGTCGTCCACTGCCCAGGAAGTCGCGCGCAGCGCGGCGGCGGCAGTCAGCAGTGCACACAGTGTCAATGATGAAACCGTCAGCGGCCGTGGCCTGGTGCAATCCCAGCAGGGCAGCATCGCGCGGCTGGCCTCGGAGATCGATGAGTCGGTACGGGTGATCAACCAGTTGGCCACTGACAGCCAGTCCATCAGCAGCGTACTGGAGGTGATCAAAAGCATTGCCGAGCAAACCAACCTGCTGGCACTCAATGCAGCCATCGAAGCCGCGCGGGCCGGTGAACAGGGACGTGGTTTTGCAGTGGTGGCCGACGAGGTGCGCACCCTGGCCCGGCGCACTCAGCATTCCACCGAAGAAATCGAACAGATGATCAGCCGCCTGCACAGCGGTGTGGCAGCCGCCGTGAAAACCATGGGCACCAGCCATTCCATGGCCAGTGGCACGGTCGGGCAGTCGGAAAAGGTCCAGCAGGCATTGGAAAATATTCTTGGCGCCGTGGGTATGATCGTCGACCAGAACCAGCAGATTGCCGCCGCCGTGGAGCAACAGACCGCCGTCGCCCACGACATTGACCAGAACATCGTCGAAATCAACCGCGCCGGCGAGCATGCGGCCCAGGGCGCACACCAGACCGAAGCGGCGAGCCGGCAGCTATCGATGCAGGTGATTGAGTTGAAGCAATTGATCGGTGCGTTTCGAGTGTAGGAAATGTAGGTAGGGCGTATTGCTTGCCGGTGTAGCGCTTGTCCTGATTTCCGTGGGTGTCTTTTCTGGCTGGGTGAATGGGTGAGAATTTGTTTCAGACAAATTCAAGTTCAGGGAGCACGGCGATGACCATTGCGGTCGGCATCAAAGGGCATTGCGCCCATTGTGATATCAGGTTTGAACTCAAGCCTTGGCAGTTGAATGCCATCGCCATCGAAGAGCCCTTCGATTGCCCGTATTGCCAGCAGTTCCTGCAGTTGAGTTGCCCTCGGCAATTGCGGGCGTTCAAGTTGTTGGGGCATTGGGCGCTGGTGCAGCCGAGCATGGCGGTGTTCACCTGCATGGTGCTGATCGTGGCACTGGTCACAGAATGGGTGGGGTTGATCACGGTAGTCGGGCAGTTCAACGTGTCACTGCTGGTGCTGCTGGTGCATTTCCTGGCGCTGCGCTATGCCCGTTACCGGCAGCGGATCACGTTGGATCTGCAAGTGGTCGCGCCAGTCTTACCAATTGAACAGCTCGCACGCATTGCGTGTGCTCGCCTCAGCCAACGATAGCGGGCTGATGCCCATGCGCTCGGCCAGGGCGGTGCAGATGGCCGGCAGGTGTTCGGGGCTGTTGCGTTGGCCCGGGAACATGGCCGGCGCCATATCGGGTGAGTCGGTTTCCAGCACCACCGCATCCAGCGGCAGTTGCGCCAGCACCTTGTGCATGCGCAAGGCCTGGGGCCAGGTGGGGGCGCCGCCCAACCCCAATTTGAAGCCGAGCTTGATGTACTCGCGAGCCTCTTCGAGGCTGCCGGCAAACGCATGGATGATGCCGCCGCGGGGCAGGCGGATGCGCTTGAGGGTGGCGATCACGGCGGCGTGGCTGCGGCGCACGTGCAGCAACGCCGGCAGTTGGACGTCCACGGCCAGTTTGAGTTGGGCTTCAAACAGGCTTTGCTGGCGTTCGCGGTCCAGTTGTTCGAGGAAGTAATCCAGGCCTATTTCCCCCACGGCGCACAGTTGCCGATGGCCGTGCAGGCGCATCAACCAATCGCCCAACGCCGTCAGGTCAGTTGGGCGATGATCGTCGAGGTACACCGGGTGCAGGCCAAAGGCGGCGAACAAACCTTCGTCCGCTTGCACCAGGTCCCACACTCTTTGCCAATTCTGCTGATACACCCCCAACACCACCATGCGCCGCACGCCCAGCGCTCGGCTGTGGGCGAGGACTTCCCGGCGATCGCTGTCGAAATCCGGGAAGTCCAGGTGCGTATGGGTGTCGATCAGCTCCACGCTCAAGCCTCGTGAATACGCTGCTTGAACGTCCGGCCGATGGCATGCACGCCGGGTTGATACTGTTCTTCTTCGATCGCCGCCAGGGCCAGGCGCAGGGCGGTATCGGCGATCAGTTGATGCTGCTGGGCCATGGCGTTGACCGGCAGCGGCAGGAAGTCCAGCAACTGGGTATCACCAAAGGTTCCCAGGCGCAGCGGGCGCGACTTGAGCGGGAAGTCATGCAGTGCGTCGAACACGCCTTGCAGCAGCACGTAGGACGTGGTTACCAGCGCGTCAGGCAAATGCCCCAGTCGCTGGAGAAGTTGCTCCATCAGCTGTCGGCCGCAATCGCGACTGAAGGCTTCTGCGTGTTCAACGATCACCTCGCCGGTGAACCCGGCAAGGGCTTCACGGAAACCAGCGGCACGTTCCTGGCTGATGCTCAGCTCGGGTCGTGCGCCGATCAGCACGATCTGCTTGGGCAACGGTTGCAGCAGGCTGCTGGTCAATTGCTGGCACGCCTGGCGGTCGTCGCTGACCACCGAACAGAACTGATCCGCACCCATCACCCGGTCGATGGCAATCACCGGCAACCCCTTGGCTTGCAGCTCGCGATAACTGTCATCGCTGGCCGGCAGGCAACTGGCGACGAACAGCGCATCACAACGCCGCGCGCGGAACAGTTGCAGCAACTGGCGTTCGCTGTCGGCGTCATCGTCGGAGCTGGCGATCAGCAACTGATAGCCCCGCGCCCGTGCGCCTTGCTCCAGGAGCTTGGCGATGCGTGCGTAACTGGGGTTTTCCAGATCGGGCAGGATGAAACCCAGGGTGCGCGTGTGCCGACTGCGCAGCCCGGCGGCCTGTGGGTTAGGAGTAAAGCCATGGGCTTCGACGACAGCCCGCACCCGTTCGACGGTGGCGTTGCTGATGCGTTGCTGTTCGGCCTTGCCGTTGATGACGTAGCTGGCGGTGGTCACGGACACACCGGCCAGACGGGCGATATCACTGAGTTTCAAACCGGGATTTCCTTGTTTTCTGGAGCTTGCCCCGACATTTTGTCCAATCGTAACCGATTCCAGCACTCGACTAATGTCTCAGCTCAAGTGCCGAGTGGTTGTTCAAGGATGCGCAATTAACGCGTAATCTGCCATAAATTCTAGATTAAACGTTTCAGCCAGCGTATTTTTACGACGTTCGCGACTGAGTAGCTACTGCCAACTGACTGCTCAGTCAGCTATTGATGCACACCCATTACACTGTTTGTTTAAAACAATACCTAGTGCGGTCACCGCACTAACTAGGAGAACGGCATGCTTGAGCTCACTGTAGAGCAGATTTCCATGGGCCAGGTGGCTGTGGATAAATCTGCTGCCTTGCACCTGCTCGCTGACAAACTGGTGGCTGATGGCCTGGTCGCCGAGGGTTATCTCAGTGGCTTGCAGGCCCGTGAAGCCCAGGGCTCGACCTTTCTCGGCCAAGGTATTGCCATCCCCCACGGCACCCCCGAAACCCGCGACCAGGTGTTCTCTACCGGCGTGCGCCTGCTGCAGTTCCCCGAAGGGGTGGACTGGGGCGACGGCCAGATCGTGTACCTGGCCATTGGCATTGCCGCCAAATCCGACGAACACCTGCGCCTGTTGCAACTGCTCACCCGTGCCCTTGGTGAAACCGACCTGGGCCAGGCATTGCGCCGTGCCGGAAGCGCCGAAGTCCTGCTGAAACTGCTGCAAGGCGCACCGCAGGAACTGGCGCTGGATGCACAGATGATCAGCCTGGGTGTGTCCGCCGACGACTTCGAAGAGTTGGTCTGGCGCGGCGCACGCCTGTTGCGCCAGGCCGATTGTGTGAGCAATGGTTTCGCCGCCGTGTTGCAGCAGGTTGACGCGCTGCCCCTGGGCGATGGCCTGTGGTGGTTGCACAGTGAACAGACCGTCAAGCGCCCGGGCCTGGCGTTTGTCACCCCGGACAAGCCCATGCGTTACCTTGGTCAGCCGCTCCATGGCCTGTTCTGTCTGGCCAGCCTCGGTGAAGCCCACCAAGCGCTGTTGGAGCGCCTGTGCGCCTTGCTCATCGAAGGTCGCGGCCAGGAACTGGGCCGCGCCACCAGCAGCCGAGCCGTGCTCGAAGTGCTTGGCGGCGAACTGCCTCCGGACTGGCCCAGCGCCCGCGTCACCCTGGCCAACGCCCATGGCCTGCATGCACGCCCGGCGAAGATCCTCGCGCAGTTGGCGAAAAGTTTTGACGGCGACATCCGCGTGCGCATCGTTGACGGCCCGGTCGGCGCCGTGTCGGTGAAAAGCCTGAGCAAGCTGTTGAGCCTCGGCGCACGGCGTGGCCAGGTGCTGGAGTTTGTCGCCGAGCCGACGATTGCCGGTGATGCGCTGCCCGCGTTGCTCGCCGCTGTGGAGGAAGGCCTCGGTGAAGAGGTCGAGCCGCTACCGACGGTCAGCGCCCAACCGGCAGCCCTGGATATCGAGCCGGTTGTCAGTGCGCCGACCAGCGGCAGCCAGGTCCAGGCCATTGCCGCCGCACCGGGCATCGCTATTGGCCCCGCGCATATCCAGGTTCAGCAAACGTTCGATTACCCCCTGCGCGGCGAGTCCTCCGCTATTGAGCGCCAGCGCCTGCACAGCGCCCTGGGCGAAGTGCGCCGCGACATCCAGGGCCTGATCGAACGCAACCCTTCCAAGGCGATCCGCGAGATTTTCATCACCCACCAGGAAATGCTCGACGACCCGGAACTCACCGACGAAGTCGACACCCGCCTCAAGCAAGGCGAGAGCGCCGAAGCCGCGTGGATGAGTGTGATCGAAGCGGCCGCCCGGCAGCAGGAATCGTTGCAGGACGCCTTGCTCGCCGAGCGCGCCGCCGACCTGCGTGATATCGGCCGCCGTGTATTGGCGCAACTGTGCGGCGTCGAAACCGCCCAGGAGCCGAGCGAACCCTACATTCTGGTGATGGACGAGGTCGGTCCGTCGGACGTGGCGCGTCTTGATCCCGCGCGCGTCGCCGGCATCCTCACCGCCCGAGGCGGCGCGACGGCCCACAGCGCCATCGTCGCCCGTGCCCTCGGTATCCCGGCGCTGGTCGGCGCCGGCCCGGCGGTGTTGCTGCTGGCCTCCGGCACCCCCTTGCTGCTGGATGGCCAGCGCGGTCGCCTGCATGTCGACCCCGACGCCGCCACCCTGCAACGCGCCACGGTCGAGCGCGACACCCGCGAACAACGCCTGCAAGCCGCTTCGGCGCAACGCCATGAACCGGCGCTGACCCGCGACGGCCATGCCGTGGAAGTGTTCGCCAATATCGGCGAAAGCGCTGGGGTTGCCGGCGCGGTGGAACAGGGCGCCGAAGGCATCGGCCTGCTGCGCACCGAACTGATTTTCATGGCCCACCCGCAGGCGCCGGACGAAGCCACCCAGGAGGCCGAATACCGCCGCGTGCTCGACGGTCTTGGCGGTCGCCCGCTGGTGGTGCGTACTCTCGATGTGGGCGGCGACAAACCGTTGCCGTATTGGCCGATTGCCGAGGAAGAAAACCCCTTCCTTGGCGTGCGCGGCATCCGTCTCACCCTGCAACGCCCGCAGATCATGGAAGCACAATTGCGCGCGCTGTTACGGTCCGCCGATAGCCGCCCGCTGCGCATCATGTTCCCCATGGTCGGCAGCGTCGACGAATGGCGTGCCGCCCGTGATATGACCGAGCGCCTGCGCCTGGAAATCCCGGTGGCGGACCTGCAACTGGGGATCATGATCGAAGTGCCCTCGGCGGCCTTGCTCGCGCCAGTGTTGGCCAAGGAAGTGGATTTCTTCAGCGTCGGCACCAACGACCTGACCCAGTACACCCTGGCCATCGACCGTGGTCACCCCACCTTGTCCGCCCAGGCCGATGGCCTGCACCCGGCGGTGCTGCAACTGATCGACATCACCGTGCGCGCCGCCCATGCCCATGGCAAATGGGTGGGGGTGTGCGGCGAGCTGGCGGCGGACCCGCTGGCGGTGCCGGTGCTGATCGGCCTGGGTGTGGATGAGTTGAGCGTGTCGGCCCGCAGCATTCCGGAAGTGAAGGCGCGGGTGCGTGAATTCAGTCTGAGCGAGGCCCGGGGCCTGGCGCAACAAGCACTGGCGGTGGGTTCGCCCGCCGAAGTGCGTGCCCTAGTGGAGGCCGTGTAGATGGCAAGGATTCTGACCCTGACGCTGAACCCGGCGTTGGACCTGACGGTGCGCCTGGCGCACCTGGAACCGGGTGAAGTGAACCGCAGCGAAACCCTGCTGACCCATGCCGCCGGCAAGGGTGTGAATGTGGCGCAGGTGCTGGCGGATTTGGGCCATCAGGTGAGCGTGGGCGGTTTCCTCGGCGAGGCGAACCCCCAGGCCTTCGAGGCACTGATCGCCCGCCGTGGGTTTGGTGACGCGTTCATTCGCGTGCCGGGCGAAACCCGCAGCAATATCAAGATTGCCGAACAGGACGGCCGGGTCACCGATATCAATGCGCCGGGGCCGGTGGTCAGTGACGCGGCGCAAGCCGCGCTGCTCAAGCGCATCGCCGACATCGGTGCGCAATTCGATGCGGTGGTGGTGGCCGGCAGCCTGCCGCGTGGCATCAGCCCGCAGTGGTTCCAGGGGCTGTTGGAGCAACTGAAAAACCTCGGGTTGAAAGTCGCCCTGGACACCAGCGGCGAAGCACTGCGCGCCGGTTTGAAGGCGGGTCCGTGGATGGTCAAGCCCAACACTGAAGAACTGGCCGATGCCCTGGGGCATGCCCCGGATGCAATCAGCCAACTGCATCGGCAAGGCGTGGAACATGTGGTGGTTTCCGATGGCGCTGCCGGCGTCACTTGGTACCGCCCAGGCGCGGCGTTGCAGGCCACGCCGCCAAAGGTGACGGTGGCCAGTACCGTCGGCGCCGGTGACTCGCTGCTGGCCGGCATGCTGCACGGCCTGCTCAGCGGCGATACCCCGGAACAGACCTTGCGCCGTGCCACGGCAATTGCCGCCATGGCCGTGACGCAGATCGGTTTTGGCATCAGCGATGACGCGCAGTTGGCGCGCCTCGAAAGCGGCGTCCACGTGCGCACGCTGACAGAACAATAAGAGGGTTTGTGATGAAGTTAGCCATTGTTACTGCCTGCCCGAACGGCATGGTCACCAGTGTGCTGTGCGCCCGCTTGTTGGACGCCGCCGCGCAGCGCCAGGGCTGGAGTACCAGCGTTGAAGTGGTGGATGTGCAGCGCCCGGAGCGCCAATTGTCCCAGTCGGTCATCGACGACGCCGAATGGGTGTTGCTGGTCAGCAGCACCCCGGTGGAGATGCAGCGCTTTGTCGGCAAGCGCGTGTTCCAGAGCACACCGGCCCAGGCGTTGGCGGATGTCGACGCCGTATTGCGTCGTGGCGCCGAAGAGGCGCAGGTGTATGTCGCGGCTGAAGCCCCGGCCAGGAACGCGCCGCGCATCGTTGCGATCACCGCCTGCCCGACCGGCGTCGCCCATACCTTCATGGCTGCCGAAGCCTTGCAGCAGACAGCCAAGCGCCTGGGTTATGACTTGCAGGTCGAAACCCAGGGCTCGGTCGGTGCCCGTACGCCATTGAGCGCCGAAGCAATCGCCAATGCCGATGTGGTGTTGTTGGCCGCCGATATCGAAGTCGCCACCGAGCGCTTCGCCGGCAAGAAGATCTACCGGTGCGGCACCGGTATTGCGCTCAAGCAGTCCGAAGCCACCCTCAACAAGGCCCTTGCCGAAGGTGCGGTGGAAAGCGCGGCCAGCGGCGCGGTGGCCAAGCCGGAAAAAACCGGCGTGTACAAACACCTGCTCACCGGTGTGTCGTTCATGTTGCCGATGGTGGTGGCAGGCGGGTTGTTGATCGCCTTGTCGTTCGTGTTCGGCATTCACGCCTTTGAACAGGAAGGCACCCTGGCGGCTGCGCTGAAAACCGTCGGCGACCGCGCCTTCATGCTGATGGTGCCGCTGCTGGCGGGCTACATCGCCTACTCGATTGCCGACCGTCCGGGCATCGCGCCGGGCATGATTGGCGGCCTGCTGGCCGGCACCCTGGGTGCAGGATTTATCGGTGGCATCTTCGCCGGTTTCCTCGCGGGCTATTGCGTCAAGTTGATCACCCGCGCAGTGAAATTGCCGCAGAGCCTGGAGGCGCTCAAGCCGATCCTGATCATCCCGCTGCTGGCGAGTCTGTTCACCGGCCTGGCGATGATCTACCTGGTGGGGCCGCCGGTCGCGCGCATGCTGGTGGGGCTGACTGATTTTCTCAGCACCATGGGCACGACCAATGCGGTACTGCTGGGCATCCTGCTGGGCGGCATGATGTGTGTCGACCTGGGCGGGCCGATCAACAAGGCGGCCTACGCATTTTCCGTCGGCCTGCTGGCGGCCCACAGCGGCGCGCCGATGGCCGCGACCATGGCGGCCGGCATGGTGCCGCCGATCGGCATGGGCATCGCCACGTTCCTGGCACGCCGCAAGTTCGCCCAGACCGAACGCGAAGCGGGCAAGGCGGCGATGATCCTCGGCTTGTGCTTCATTTCCGAAGGCGCGATCCCGTTTGCCGCGAAGGACCCGTTGCGCGTGATTCCGGCCAGTATCGCCGGCGGTGCATTGACCGGTGCCCTGTCCATGTACTTCGGCTGCGTACTGGCGGCGCCCCATGGTGGCCTGTTTGTGCTGGTGATCCCGAATGCGATGAACCATGCATTGCCGTATCTGCTGGCGATTGTCGCCGGCAGCCTGCTGACCGGCCTGGTCTATGCGTTGATCAAACGCCCCGAAGCGCAAGAACTGACTGTGACCGTCTGACGCGGTGCTGAAAATGTGGGAGGGGGCTTGCCCCCGATAGCGGTGGGTCAGCCATAAATGTGCTGGCTGACACTCTGCCATCGGGGGCAAGCCCCCTCCCACCGTTGATCGCTGTATAGGTGTCATCTCTGCTTCATCGGGGCGTGCTTTAGTGGCCCTTTTGATACTCAAGAGGGCACCTGCATGAGCCACTTCGATCTCGGCCGCCGCCGCGTGATGCAAGCCGTCGGCGCCGGCCTGTTGTTGCCGGGCCTGGCGCCGGCGGTGATCGCTTCGGTCAAGGACCGGCCGCAGCTCACCGATGGCGTGCAGTCCGGCGACCTGCTCGGCGACCGCGCCATGATCTGGAGCCGCAGCGACCGCCCGGCCAAGATGGTGGTGGAGTGGGACACCCGCAGCGTGTTCAGCAACCCTCGTCGTTTTGTTTCGCCGCTGGCCGACCAGCGCAGCGACTTCACCGCCCGCGTCGAGCTCACCGGGCTGCCTGTCGACCAGGCGATCTTCTACCGCGTGCACTTCGAGGACGCCCAGACCGGCATCGCCAGCGAACCCTGGTTCGGCCACCTGCGCAGCGTGCCGCAACAGCGCCGTGACATTCGTTTTGTGTGGAGCGGCGACACCGTCGGCCAAGGCTTCGGCATCAACCCGGACATCGGCGGCATGCGTATCTACGAAGCCATGCGCCTGCGTCTGCCGGACTTTTTTATCCACAGTGGCGACACCATCTATGCCGACGGCCCGGTGCCCGCGCAGCTCACCGTCGAAGACGGGCGCATCTGGCGCAACATCACCACTGAGGCCAAGAGTAAAGTCGCTGAAACCCTGGAGGAGTATCGCGGCAATTACCGCTACAACCTGATGGATGAAAACGTGCGCCGCTTCAACGCCGAGGTGCCGCAGATCTGGCAGTGGGACGACCATGAAGTGGTGAACAACTGGTCGCCGAGCAAGCAGTTAGATGAGCGTTACCGGGTCAAGGACATCAATACCCTGGTCGGCCGTGCGCGCCAGGCGTGGCTGGAATACTCACCGATGCGCCGCCAGGCAGCGGACGGCGGCGGGCGGATTTATCGCAAGCTCAGCTACGGTCCGCTGCTGGATGTATTCGTGCTGGATATGCGCAGTTATCGCGGGCCCAACGATGACAACCTCGGCGGCGAAAAACCCTTCCTCGGGCGTGCGCAATTGGACTGGCTCAAGCGGGAACTCAAGGGCTCCCAGGCGCAATGGAAAGTCATCGCCGCCGACATGCCCATCGGCCTCGGCGTGCCCGACGGTGAAGTCAGCCCCGGCGTGCCGCGCTGGGAAGCCATCGCCAACAACGATCCCGGTGCGCCGCAAGGCCGCGAATTGGAAATCGCCGAGCTGCTGGGCTTTCTACGGGCGCAAAACGTGCGCAACCACCTGTGGCTGACCGCCGATGTGCACTACTGCGCCGCGCATCACTACCACCCGGATCGTGCGGCGTTCCAGGATTTCGAACCGTTCTGGGAGTTTGTCGCCGGGCCGTTGAACGCCGGGAGTTTCGGGCCTAATCCGCTGGACAAGACCTTTGGCCCCGAAGTGGTGTTCGAGAAGGCACCGCCGGCGCAGAACACCTCGCCGCTGGCGGGGTTTCAGTTTTTTGGCGAGGTGAACATTGATGGGCAGACTGCGGAGTTGACTGTGGTGCTGCGGGACCTGGATGGCGTCTCGGTGTTCGAACAAAAACTCCAGCCCACCTGACCTGGAATGCATTAAAAATTGTGGGAGGGGGCTTGCCCCCGATGAGGGCGTGTCAGTCTATGACTGAGCTATTGATGCACCGCTATCGGGGGCAAGCCCCCTCCCACAGGTTGAGTGTTGTTCGTTCAGAGGGTCAGTACACATCCCGGCGATAACGCCCCTGCTCGATCAACCGCGCCACGGCTTCACTGCCGAGGATGTCCACCAGCGCCTGGTCCACCCCCGTCGCCATTCCCTGCAGGCTTCCGCACACATAAATCGCCGCGCCGTCGGCCAGCCATTTACGCAGCACATCCGCTGACTCGCGCAGGCGGTCCTGCACGTAGATCTTCTCTTGCTGATCGCGGGAAAACGCCAGGTCGAGCAAGGCCAGATCGCCGCTGGCCAACCAGCCTTGCAGCTCGTCCTGGCACAGGAAGTCATGCTTGATATTGCGCTCGCCAAACAGCAGCCAGTTGCGCTGCTGGCCGTCGGCGATGCGGGCCTTGAGCAGACTGCGCAGGCCCGCCAGGCCGGTGCCGTTGCCCAGCAGGATCAGCGGCACCGGCGCCTGTGGCAGGTGGAACGCACTGTTGCGGCGCAGACGCAGGCTGATGCTCGAACCGAGGGCGGCGTACTCGGTCAGCCAGCCCGAGCCCAGGCCCAGGCTGCCGTCGGGGTGACGTTCCTGGCGCACGATCAGTTCCAGCACGCCATCGCTGGCAATTGAGGCGATGGAGTATTCGCGCATGCCCAGCGGCACCAACGCGTCCACCAGCGCCTGGGCGTGCAGGCCGACCAGGTGCGCGCGATGGGTCGGCAACTGGCGGGTGGCCAGGGCCTGGTCGAGCGTATGCGCCATGCCGTCGATCAATACGCTGTCACTGCCGGCCAGGCCCAGGCCTTCGAGGAAGTGTTCGATGGCCCACGGGCAATTGCGTGGCAGCACTTCCACCAGGTCGCCGGCTTGCCAGCTTTGTGGCGACGGTGAGGTGAGGCCCAGCAGGTAGACGTCCGAGCCGCTGCTGTCGCGGTTGAGCAATGAGCGGTGGCTGAGCGTCCAGTTTTCATACTGGGCCGTCGGCCAGGCGGATGCCGGGGCGTGGCCGGTCAGTTGGCCGAGTTGTTGTTGCCAGTGGAGCAGGGCGGTGGTGTCGCCGCTGTCCACTTCCACGGGCGCAAACAGTGGGTTGCCGCCCTGATGGGTCAGCCAGAAATGCAAGCGGCGGGCAAAGCCGCAGAAATGTTCGTACTGGCGATCACCCAGGGCCAGCACCGAGTAGTTCAGGCCCTTGAGGGACAGGTCCTGGCCGAGCACGCTGCGCTCGAAACCACGGGCATTGTCAGGCGCTTCGCCGTCGCCGAAGGTGCTGACCACAAACAGCGCGTTTTCCGACTGGCGCAGGTCGTCCTGGCTGACGCTGCCCAGGGGCTGCACCTTCACCGGCAGGCCGGCGGCCTGCAATTGCCCGGCCGTTTGCCAGGCAAGCTGTTCGGCGAAACCGCTCTGGCTGGCAAAACCGATCAGCCAGGCCGGGGCGTTACTGGGGTTGCTTGTGAGGCCTTTGCGCGCCTCTCGCACCTGGCGTTTTTTGCGCCGGCGGTCCAGGTACAGCAGCCAGCCGGTGATGAAGAACAGCGGCATCAGCACCGAGCTGAGCGTGAGGACAATCCGCCCGATCAAGCCGAAGTAACTGCCGGTGTGCAGCGCATAGACGCTGGTCAGCAGTCTGGAACCGAGGCTTTTGCTGGCGTACTGGTCGTGGGATTTGACCTCGCCGGTGGCCGGGTCGAGGTTGATCTGGTTCAGCGCCCGGTCATGGGGCGAGTTTTTCAACAGGTAGTAGACGATGGCCGGTTGCCCGGCGACCGCTGGCATGCGGATGTTATAGGCGCTCAAGCCTGGGCCGGCGTTGCTGTAGATGCTGCTCCAGATCGCATCGTAGTTGGCCACTGGCGCCGCACCCTCGGGCGCCGGGCCGCGCTTGCGCACCCGTTCGTTTTGCGGGGCGTCGGACAACAGCTTGGTCAGGCCCTGGCTGTACCAGTCGTAGGACCAATACAAGCCGGTCAACGCCGACAGCAGGTAAGCCAGCAGGCACCAGGTGCCGAACACCGAGTGCAGGTCCCAGTTGAAGGCACGGCCCTTTTTGCGCCAGTCCAGCGTCAGCCAGGCCCGCCAGCTCGCCACCTGGCGCGGCCAGCGCAGGTACAGGCCGGAGAGGCAGAAGAACACCAGGATCAGCGTGCACGCGCCGGTGATGTTGCGCCCGGTATCGCCCATCACCAGGAAACGGTGGAACTGCAGCAGAAAGCCGAAGACATCCTGGCCGAGCACGTCGCCCATGTAGTCGCCGGTGTAGGGATCGAAATAGCGCAGTTGGCCACGGCGCTCGCCGGGCGGCGCGGTGAAGAACACGCGGGCGGCGTTGCCGCTTTCGCTTTCGACGAACAGCATGGCCACGGTCTGGCCTTCGGTGGCCTCCAGCTTGCGCACCAGTTCGGCGGGCGGCAGCACACCGGCTTCGCGTTTTTCCACGGTCAGCACGCTGGGGTTGAGCGCCCGCAGTATTTCATCCTGAAACGAGACCGCAGCCCCGCTGATCCCCATCAAGGCCAGCACCAGCCCGGCAGTGATGCCGAAGAACCAGTGCAACTGGAACAGGGTTTTCTTCAACACGTCTGACCGCCTCGTCTATCCGGATATGTAGGGCACGGCGCGCATTATGCCGTGGCTTGTCGAGAAACATTCTGTTTTACACGCAAAAGCCCCACGCATCCGATGCGTGGGGCCCTCTGCTGCGCGACGCTGCTGCTTAAAAATGGAAGCTGGTGGTCAACAGGGCCGTACGACCGGCCGCCTGGTTGGCGAAGTGTGTCGAGAAGGCCTTGTCGTAGTAAACCTTGTCGGTCAGGTTTTGTACGTTCAGTTGCAGGTCGACGTTCTTGGTCAGTTTGTAGCTGGCCATGGCATCGTAGCGGGTGTAGGACGGTACATAGACGGTGTTGCCGGCGTCGCCATAAACCTGGTCGACGTAGAACGCACCGCCACCGAGGGTGAGCTTGGAGGTGACGTCGTAAGTGGTCCACAGGCTGAAGGTGTTCTTCGGCGTATTCGGCATCTGGTTGCCTTTGTTCGAACCCGCGCTGACGACACCGTTACGCCCGTTGAGGCCGGATTTGACCAGCTCGCTGTCCAGGTAGCTATAGCCGGCGAACACTTGCCACTGGTCGGTGATCTTGCCGCTGGCGGACAGTTCCAGGCCGTCGACCTGGGATTCGCCGGCGTTCTGATAGGTGAGCGCGTCCACGAGGATACGGGTGTTTTTCTTTTCGGTGCGGAACACCGCAGCGGTGAGGGACAGGCGATCGTGGAACAGGTCCCACTTGGTGCCCAACTCGTAGTTGACGGTTTCTTCGGGCTGCAGGTCGCTGGTGGCGGCACCGGCTGAGAGTGGGTTGCCGTCCGACCCTTCACCGACCAGGCCACCGGCAGGTGTCGCCGATGTGGCGTAGGACGCATAGATGCTGGCGTTTTCCACTGGCTTCCAGACCAGGCCGGCCTGCCAGTTGAAGAACTGGCTGTCTTCCTTGATTTTGCTGCGGCCGGTGGCCGAGTCGGTGTTGGCCACGGTGTCGAAGGTGTCGTAGCGCAGGCCGACGTTCAGCAACCATTTGGGGTCCAGCTCGATGGTGTCGAATACATAAGCGCCACGGCTGGTGGCCTTGGTGGCGGTGCCGTAGTAGTTGCGGGCGATGCTGCCGGTCCAGGCGTCATCCGGGTTCGGATTGCTCAGGGAGGTGCACTGGCCGCCCAGGCTGCCTTTGGCCACGGTGCACACCGGGTTGGCGTTGGGGCTGATGGTGTAGCTGCTGACGCGGGTTTCTTCACCGGTGAACTCCAGGCCGGTGGAGTAGCTGTGCTTGAAACCCAGGGCCTGGAACGTGCCGAACAGGTCGGTCTGGTTGGTGGTGGTGGTCGTGGTCGAAACCCGGCTATTGGCGCGACGCCACACGGTGCCGTAGCGGTTGACGTTGAACTTGCTGTCGTCCGGCTGGGTAAGAATGTAGTCCTGGCCGGTGCTGCCATGGCGCAGGGTGTTTTTCAGCGTCATGGTGTCGTTCAGGTCGTGCTCGATGGAGAACGTACTGATATCGGCGCGGGTCTTGCGGAAGTCGCGGTCCTTCAAACCGTAGAAATTATTGCTGTCGCCGCCATCGTTGGGCTTGTCATGCACATGGGCGGTGGCGGTCGACGAACCATAGCCGTAGGGAATCCCCGAATCCGGCAGGTCGTTGCTTTCCAGGTGGTAGTAGCTGAGGTTGACGCGGGTCGGGGTGCCCAGGCCAAAGGTCAGCGACGGTGCCACGCCCCAACGGTCGTAATTGACCGCGTCGCGGCCAGCCACGTTCTGTTCGTGGCTCATCAGGTTCAGGCGGAACGCGGCGCTGTCATCGAGGAACTGGCGGTTTACGTCGAGTACGTAGCGGCGGGTCTGGTCGGAACCGTAGGTGAAGCCGCCGTTGGTGAAGTCCCGCGCTTGTGGGGTCTTGCTCACCAGGTTGAGGCTGCCGCCGGCTGAACCGCGACCGCCGAACGATGAGTTCGGGCCTTTGCTGACTTCAATCGACTCGATGTCGAAGATCTCACGGCTCTGGCCACCGGTGTCGCGCACGCCGTCCAGGTAGGTGTCGCCCTGGGCATCAAAACCGCGGATGAACGGGCGGTCGCCCTGGGGGTTGCCGCCTTCGCCCGCGCCAAAGGTGATGCCCGGCACGGTGCGCAAGGCATCCTGCAACGAGGTGGCGGCGGTGTCCTTGAGGACTTGTTGCGGCACCACGGTGACCGAGCGCGGGGTATCCACCAGCGGTGCGGTGTATTTCTGCGACGAGGCTTTTTCGACCTGGTAGGAGGTGTTGTCCTGCGCTTCCCCGGTGATGCTGGTGGCGCCCAGGGAAATGCTGTTGCGCTGGCCTTTTTGTTCAGTGTCTTCGGCAGCTTGTGCCAGATGGGCGACAGAGCTGGCGCTGAGGGCAACGCCGATGGCTGAAGCCAGCATGCGTGGTGAACCGGCAGGTATTTTTGTAGTGGTGCGCGACATGACGTGTCCTTTCCCCAAGGATGTGAGGTCGCGGAATATAGGGCGAACAAGACTTTCTATCAATTGCGATACATTGCTAATTGCATTGAATTTACATTCTTTACACTTTTTGCTTACGGTTTTTACGATCTCGTTCGTCCTGGCGTTTTACAGGGCGGATAAGAATCAATACCATTGGCGCCTCTCTGAATTCAGGTACTGCCCCATGCTGCTGCACATCCCCGGCCTGTTCTCTCGTGAGGAGGTGCAGCGCATCCGCCAGGCCCTGGAAAACGCCGAGTGGGCCGACGGTAAAATCACCGCCGGGCACCAGTCCGCCAAGGCCAAGCACAACCTGCAATTGCCCGAGGGCCACCCGCTGGCCAAGGAAATCGGCGCGGCGATGCTTGAACGGCTTTGGCAGAACCCGCTGTTTATGTCAGCGGCGTTACCGCACAAGGTGTTTCCGCCGCTGCTCAATTGCTACACGGCGGGCGGCAGTTTCGACTTTCATATCGACAACGCCGTGCGCCAACCCAAGGGCAGCCACGAGCGGGTGCGCACCGACCTGTCATCGACGCTGTTCTTCAGCGACCCGGACGAATACGACGGCGGCGAACTGGAAATCCAGGACACATTCGGCCTGCAGCGCGTGAAGCTGCCGGCCGGCGACATGGTGCTGTACCCCGGCTCCAGCCTGCACAAAGTCAACGCAGTGACCCGTGGCGCACGCTATGCCTCGTTCTTCTGGACCCAGAGCCTGGTACGTGAAGACAGCCAGCGCACCCTGCTGTTTGAAATGGACGGTGCGATCCAGCAACTGACCGCCGATGTGCCTGACCACCCCGCGCTGATTCAACTCACCGGTACGTATCACAACCTGCTGCGCCGCTGGGTCGAGGTCTGACATGGGCTTTTTATTGCGTCGGGAAGAGGTGCTCAACGTTGAGCAACTGCAAGCGATGCTCGACGATTCCCCCGTGCGCGCTGCCCAGGCAATCCTGATGGCGGCGAAGGAAGGAGTGGTCGATGCCCAGGCGTTGCTCGGGCAAATCCTGCTCGAAGGGCGTGGCATCGCACGCGATGAGACACTGGCCTTGCGCTGGTTCCAGATCGCTGCGCACAGCGGGCATTTGATGGCCCGCAACATGGTTGGGCGTTGCCGCGAGCATGGCTGGGGATGTGATGTCGATGAGGCGGCGGCGGCGCGGGAATATCGGGCGGCTGCCGAAGCAGGGTTGGATTGGGGGCAGTACAACTACGCCAATCTGCTGGCCACGGGGCGCGGTGTCGCCGAGGACCAACGACAAGCATTGGCCTGTTATCGCCGGGCGGCCGAGCAGGGGCATGCCAAGTCGATGAACCTGCTGGGGCGTTACCTGGAAGATGGTCGGTTCTGCCCACAGGACCTGGACGCCGCTGTGGACTGGTATCGACGCTCAGCCGAGGCCGGTGATTTTCGCGGGCAGTTCAGCTATGCGGCGGTGCTGGCCGACAGAGGTCAGATCGACGCGGCGCTGGAATGGTTGCGCAAGGCGTTGGCGGGCGGGAACCTGAAGTTCTTGCGGGTGGCGCACAAGGCCCTGGTAGCGGCGAATGATCCGCGGATCCGGGCGATGGCCGATGCCTATCAACAACGCGCGGTAAGCCTTTCTTGAGGCGTAAAAAAACCCATGACATGTCATGGGTTTTTTATGTGCGGCCGTTTTACACGTAGAACGATTTCAGTGGCGGAAAGCCATTGAACTCAACCGCGCTGTAGCTGGTGGTGTACGCACCGGTCGACAGCCAGTACAAGCGGTCACCAATCGCCAGGTTCAGCGGCAGGCCGTACTTGTAGTTTTCGTACATGATGTCGGCGCTGTCGCAGGTGGGACCTGCGATGACCACTTCTTCCATCTCGCCTTTCTTCTCGGTCCAGATCGGGAACTTGATGGCTTCGTCCATGGTTTCGATCAGGCCGGAGAACTTGCCCACGTCCGTGTACACCCAGCGCTCGACGGCGGTACGGGATTTACGTGCAACCAATACCACTTCACTGACCAGGATACCGGCGTTGGCGATCAACGAACGGCCCGGCTCCAGGATGATTTCCGGCAGGTCGTCGCCGAAATCTTCCTTGAGGAAGCGGATGATTTCTTCGGCGTAGGTTTCCAGGCTGTTGGTGCGGGTGATGTAGTTGGCCGGGAAGCCGCCGCCCATGTTGATCAGCTTGAGGTGGATGCCGTCTTCTTCTTTCAGGCGCTCGAAGATCACTTTGACCTTGGCGATCGCCGCGTCCCATACGCTGATGTCGCGCTGCTGCGAACCGACATGGAACGAGATGCCGTACGGCACCAGGCCCAGGTCGCGGGCGAGGATCAGCAGGTCCATCGCCATGTCGGTCTGGCAGCCGAATTTGCGCGACAGCGGCCAGTCAGCCGTGGTCGAGCCTTCGGTGAGGATACGCACATACACTTTCGAACCCGGCGCGGCCTTGGCGATGTTGCGCAAGTCGGCTTCGGAGTCGGTGGAGAACAGGCGTACGCCCTTATCAAAGAAGTAGCGGATGTCCTTGGACTTCTTGATGGTGTTGCCGTAGCTGATACGGTCAGGGCTGACGCCGCGGCCCAGTACCTTGTCCAGCTCGTAGATCGAAGCGATGTCGAAGCTCGAGCCTTTGTCCTTGAGCAGGTCAATGATCTCGACGGCCGGGTTGGCCTTGACCGCGTAATAGACCTTGGCGAATTCGAAACCGGCGCGCAGGTCATCGTAGGCCTGGCTGATCATCGCGGTGTCGATCACCACGAACGGGGTTTCTTGCTTGTCGGCGAACGCCTTCATTTTGTCAAAAGTGGCGCGCGCGAAATAATCTTCGACGTTGATCGACATGCTGGGAACTCCTAAGGGCAAACTGATTTAGTCAATGGGTGCAAATGAACGTCCTCCGTATCCCCACTTTGGTTCGCCTACTTCCCAAGGCATGTCGCCGAAAGCAAAAAGGCCATGGGATCAACCGCTTCCCTTGGCCTTGCTGTCTCGTCGTCAGTACTTGAGCCGGATGGATCGTTTCCAGCATGGACGTTCGGCGCGAACTTTAGGACGTGAGGGGCCATAGATCAACTAAAAATGTCGCGTTTTTGCACGCGCTCGTCGCACAGCCGCGTGCAGCTACTTATGTAACCGACCGGTGTGACGGAATGATGTTCCCCGAATGGGGCAAATCAGCGGGATTTCCTTGGCCCACCATAGAGCCAAATGTGGGAGGGGGCTTGCCCCCTCCCACATGTTGACCTGTGTTGTGTCAGGCCAAGGCAGTTTCAGCTGGCGACACGATACTGGTCTTGCCCCCACGCGACTTACCAGAGCTCAGGTACTCGGCAATCGACTCCTGCGTCACTTCCCCGAGGAACACCCGCTCCGCATCCATCACCGGCAACCACGAGCGGTTGAACTCGTACATGCGTGACAGCAGGATGCGCAAATGCTCGTCGTACGCCGCCGTGGCGTTGAACTCGCGCAGATACTGGCCGCAAGTCCCGGTCTGACGGTGCAGGTCGCGACGGCGTACATAACCCAGCGCCTTGTTCTCGGCACAAGTGACGACCACATAGCGGCGGTCGGTTTCGTCCATCAGCTCCAGGGCATCGGCCACTGGAGTTTCCGGGCTCACCGACGGCGCGTTGTCCGCAGCATCCTCGGCCTTCACCAGCAGCAGACGCTTGAGGGTGCTGTCCTGGCCCACGAAGTTGCTGACGAACTCGTCGGCAGGATGCGCCAGCAGCGTGTCCGGATGGTCGATCTGCAGCAGCTTGCCGGCACGGAAGATGGCGATCTTGTCACCCAGCTTGATGGCCTCGTCGATGTCGTGGCTGACCATGATCACGGTCTTGTTCAGCGCGCGCTGCATCTCGAAGAATTCGTTCTGGATCATCTCGCGGTTGATCGGGTCGACTGCGCCGAACGGCTCGTCCATCAGCAGCAGCGGCGCATCGGCCGCCAGTGCGCGGATCACGCCGATGCGCTGTTGCTGGCCACCGGACAGCTCACGCGGGTAGCGATGCAGGTACTGTTTGGGTTCCAGCTTGATCATGCTCATCAACTCGCGGGCGCGGTCGTGGCATTTCTGCTTGTCCCAGCCGAGCAGCTTGGGCACCACCACGATGTTTTCCTCGATGGTCATGTTCGGGAACAGGCCGATCTGCTGGATCACATAACCGATGTTGCGGCGCAGGGTCACTTCGTCGAGATCGGTGGTGTCTTCGCCATTGATCAGGATCTTGCCCGAGGTGGGCTTGATCAGGCGGTTGATCATTTTCAGCGTGGTGCTCTTGCCGCAACCCGATGGGCCGAGGAATACGCAAATCTCGCCTTCGTTGACGGTCAGGCTTACATCGTTCACGGCCGTTACCGTCTTGCCGTTGCTTTGGAAGGTCTTGGACAGGTTTTGAAGTTCGATCATTTGAGCAGTCCTTTTGGAGTCAGCGAGCGTTGCAGCCATTGCAGAAGCAGGTCGGCGAAGATGGCCAGGAGACTGACCAGCACGGCGCCGACGATCAGCATCGACATGTCGCTGCGGCTGATGGAAGCCAGAATAAGTACACCCAGGCCACCGGCGCCGATGGTGGCGGCGATGGTCATCACACCGATGTTCATCACTACGGCGGTGCGCACACCGGCGAGGATCACCGGCACAGCGATGGGCAACTCGACCATGCGCAGGCGCTGGCCGAAGGTCATGCCGATGCCTTTGGCGGCTTCGCGAATGCCAGGCTCCACGCCAGTGAGGGCGAGGTAGGTGTTACGCATGATCGGCAACAGGGAGTAGAGGAACACGGCGGTGATCGCCGGCATCGGCCCCAGGCCCTGGCCGAATTTGGAGTAGAACGGCAGCAGCAGGCCGAACAGGGCGATGGACGGTACGGTCAGCAATACCGTGGCGCTGGCTTGCAGCGGGCCTGCAAGCGTCGGGAAGCGCGTCATCAGGATGCCCAGGGGCACGCCGATCAGGATCGCGAGGATCACGGCAATGCCGACCAGGGTGATGTGCTGCCCGGTCAGGTGCAGGACTTGGGCCCAATCAAGATGGGAAAAGGCGTTCAGGAATTCCATGTCTTCTCCTCTTATTGATTGATCGGATGCTGGCGCAGGAAATCGGCGGCAACAGTGGAAGGGCTTTCATGGTCGACGTCGACCCGGGCGTTCAGCTGGCGCATGGTTTCGTCGTCGAACAGCGCGGCCAGCGGCTTGAGCTCGGCGGCCAGTTGTGGATGCGCATCCAGATAAACCTGGCGCACCACCGGCGCGGCGGTGTAGTCGGGGAAGTAATGCTTGTCGTCTTCCAGCAACTTCAATTTGAAGGCATTCAGGCGGCCGTCGGTGGTGTAGACCAAACCGGCGAACACCTGCCCATTACGCAGCGCGGTATAGACCAGGCCAGCGTCCATCTGCCGGGTGTTCTTGCGGGTCAGGTTCATGTCGTACAGCTTGACCATGCCGGCCAGGCCGTCGGAACGGTTGGCGAACTCGGTGTCCAGGGCGACCAGGCGTGTGCCTTTGGTTTTTTCCGCCAGGGCCTGGGTCAGGTCGCTGATGCTGTTGATCTGCGGGAATTCCTTCGCCACGTTCTCCGGCAATGCCAGGGCGTAGGTGTTGCTGAAGCGCGACGGGGAGAGCCAGACCAGGCCCTTTTTCGCGTCGAGTTCTTTCACCCGAGCGTAGGATTGTTCACTGTCGAGTTTCTCGTCGACATGGTTGTAGGCCACCAGCGACACGCCGGTGTATTCCCAGATCAGGTCCAGTTGCCCGCTTTCCTGGGCACTGCGCGCCAGGTTGCTGCCCAGTCCGCCGGTCACGCGGGTGTCATAGCCCTTGGTGCGCAGGTACTGGGAGGTGATTTCGGCGAGCAGGGTCTGTTCGGTGAACACCCGGGCGCCGATGCGGATCACCGGTTTTTCGGCGCCTTGTGCAACGCCTGCCAAGAGCAGGACGCAGCTCATTATCAATGTCAGTTTTTTCATGTCGGTTCCTTAAGACGCACGCAACCCGCGTTCCAGCCAGAGGCGGCTGGCCAGAGTCACCAGACCGTCGAGCAACAACGCCAGCAGCGCGGTGCACGCAGCGCCGAGCAGCAATTGCGGCTGATTGTTCAGGGCGATGCCAGGGAAGATCAGGCTGCCCAGGCTGTTGGCACCGATCAGGAACGCCAGCGGCGCGGTGCCGACATTGATCGCCAGGGCCACACGCACACCGCCGACGATGATTGGCACGGCGTTGGGCAATTCCACGCGAAACAGCACTTGGCGCGGCGTCATGCCGATGCCGGTGGCGGCTTCTTTCAGGGAGCCCTGGACGTTTTTCAGGCCTTCGTAGGTGTTGCGCACGATAGGCAGGAGGGAGGCGAGGAACAGCGCGAAGATGGCCGGGCCGCTGCCGATGCCAAGGACGCCGAGGGCGATGGCCAGTACGGCCAGGGGCGGGACGGTGTTGCCGATGTTGAAGATCTGCATGAAGCGTTCTGCGCGCCCGACCATGTGCGGTCGGCTGAGCAGGATACCGGCGGGGATGCCCACAATCAGGGCGGCCAGCATGGAGACAAGAACGAGGATCAGATGAGCTTGCAGGTAAAACAACAAATCGTCGCGGTACAGTTCGATCGTGTTGATGCCGATCCAGTGGACCAGCAGGGCCAAGAGGGCGACGACAACCGCTCCTCCTATCAGCCCTTTGCCATAGCGAATAGCCACAGGCGGACTCCTTTTTTCTTCTGTCGGCGCCCACATTCTCCGGCGGCAATGCCATTCCTGGCTGCCTCTGAATG
This sequence comes from Pseudomonas sp. NFR09, assembly GCF_900111535.1. NCBI lineage: Bacteria > Pseudomonadati > Pseudomonadota > Gammaproteobacteria > Pseudomonadales > Pseudomonadaceae > Pseudomonas > Pseudomonas sp. NFR09. Next base: position 702,314 of record NZ_FOIH01000001.1, on the reverse strand, counting down.
TGGTCGCGAAATGCAGCTCGCCGATACCGGCAACGCGGTATGCGATCGAGCCATGAGCGCAGCCTCGTCAGGCTAACTTGCTGATTTATCAGCCCCTGTTCCGAGTGCGGTAGCAGGGGAGTGGACGTCTCTACCTTTTAAAAGGTTCCACACTTGGCAGCATTTAGCCACCCCCAATGGGCTGAACGGTGGTCCGTCCTCCTGGGTTTGCGCTATACTCGCCGCCCTTTTTTGACTCACCTGCCAGGCGATTTCCCATGACCCACCAGGCCGCCGAAGTCGCGAAACGCCGCACTTTCGCCATTATTTCCCACCCCGATGCCGGTAAAACCACCATCACCGAGAAGCTCTTGCTGATGGGCAAGGCAATCGCAGTGGCCGGCACGGTGAAATCCCGCAAATCCGACCGCCATGCCACCTCCGACTGGATGGAAATGGAAAAACAACGGGGTATCTCCATTACCACGTCGGTCATGCAGTTCCCGTATCGCGACCATATGGTCAACCTGCTCGATACCCCGGGCCACGAAGACTTCTCCGAAGACACCTACCGCACCCTGACCGCGGTGGACTCGGCGCTGATGGTCCTCGACGGCGGTAAAGGCGTCGAGCCCCGCACCATCGCGCTGATGGACGTGTGCCGTCTGCGTGACACGCCGATCGTCAGCTTCATCAACAAACTCGACCGCGACATCCGCGACCCCATCGAGCTGCTGGATGAAATCGAAGCCGTCCTGAAGATCAAGGCCGCGCCGATCACCTGGCCGATCGGTTGCTACCGCGACTTCAAGGGCGTGTACCACCTGGCTGACGACTACATCATTGTCTACACCGCCGGCCACGGTCACGAGCGCACCGAAACCAAGATCATCGAGAAACTCGACTCCGACGAAGCCCGCGCCCACCTGGGTGACGAGTACGACCGCTTTGTCGATCAGCTGGAACTGGTGCAGGGCGCCTGCCACGAGTTCAACCAGCAGGAGTTCCTCGACGGCCAACTGACCCCGGTGTTCTTCGGGACCGCCCTGGGCAACTTCGGTGTCGACCATGTACTCGACGCCGTTGTCGACTGGGCGCCCAAGCCTCTGGCCCGTGTTGCCAACGAGCGCACCGTGGAACCGGTCGAAGAGAAATTCACCGGCTTCGTGTTCAAGATCCAAGCGAACATGGACCCAAAACACCGCGACCGCATTGCCTTCATGCGCATCTGCTCCGGCAAATACGAAAAAGGCATGAAGATGCGCCACGTGCGCACCGGCAAGGACGTGCGCATCGGCGACGCCCTGACGTTCTTCTCCTCCGAGCGTGAACAGCTCGAAGAAGCCTACGCCGGTGACATCATCGGCCTGCACAACCACGGCACCATCCAGATCGGCGACACCTTCACCGAAGGCGAAGCGCTGGGCTTTACCGGTATCCCGCACTTCGCCCCGGAACTGTTCCGCCGTGTACGCCTGCGCGACCCGCTCAAATCCAAGCAACTGCGCCAGGGCTTGCAGCAACTGGCGGAAGAGGGGGCCACCCAGGTGTTCTTCCCCGAGCGCAGCAACGACATCATCCTCGGCGCCGTCGGTGTGCTGCAGTTCGATGTGGTCGCCAGCCGCTTGAAAGAGGAATACAAGGTGGAGTGCTCGTATGAGCCGATCACCGTGTACTCCGCGCGCTGGATCGAGTGCAGCGATAAGAAGAAGCTGGAAGAGTTCTCCAACAAGGCCGTGGAAAACCTCGCGGTGGACGGCGGTGGGCACTTGACCTACCTGGCGCCGACCCGGGTGAACCTGGCGCTGATGGAAGAACGCTGGCCGGATGTGAAATTCCGCGCGACCCGTGAGCACCATTAAGGTCCAAGCGGTAAAGAACAGGGCGAAGCTGTGATGGCTTCGCCCTTTTTATTGGCCAAACACAAATAAAAATGTGGGAGGGGCGGTGCGACGATTCGACTTGCCCCCGATAGCAGTGGGTCAATCAATAAATCCGCTGGCTGGTACGCCGCCATCGGGGGCAAGTCGAATCGTCGCACCGCCCCTCCCACATTTTGATCTTCATCGATCAGGGCTATTGGCGAGAAACCCACATCCCGTCTAGCGTTTGAAGTATTTCACTCACCCATCGACGGAATAGGAGGCCACCGTGCGTATAACTCAACGCGTCATTCAACTGGTGCTGCTGGGGGCTTTGGGCTTGTTCGCCTCATTGGCCCTGGCCGGCGCCGGCACGCCCCAATGGAAGGACACGGGCCCTGTCACCAAGAAAAAGCAGCAGGAGGTCAACTCTGGCAGCTGGCAGCCCCAGGCCCAGCCTGCGCCCAAGGAGGATGCGGAAAATCCCTATAACGAGGGGGAGGACAGTGCTACCTTCGACGACGGTGAGACCTGAGACTTGGCGTAAACCCGGCATCGGGGCTAGCGTCAATACTGGCGGCGGTAGACGGCTGTCGCGCGGGATTGACCTACTGACTGGACGGAATCAACCATGAGTATTTTTCAACGAGTTGTGCTGTTGATAAAAGTGCTGGTGCTGTTGTCGTTGGGGATGTCGTCGGCCTGGGCGCATAGCCCGGTGCAGAGCGGTGTTGTGGCTTCGGGGCACTGCCAGGATCTGCAACTGGCGAAGTCCGAGGCGGAGCCTGGCGACAAGGGCCAGGGTGGCAGTGAGGACGACGATGACTCCACCACCGACGAGCCGGACAGCGATGATCCGGACGCTGAAGGCGACAGCCAGACATAGTGTCCAAGGCTATGGAGGATTTAAAGGATGGAAGGTGGCAAGCCACCTCCCGTCCTCTTATAACGTGTTTGGTCCGACCTGAAGTTGTTTCAGTGCAAGATTGGCCCCAGCCCGAACGGTCTCAACTTGTGCATGAACCGCATCTTTCACAAGGGCCTCGTTAAAATCACTCAGCTCTTGATGCTTGATATGTTCGACACACAAATACAATAGGTGCAGGGCTACATCCATGGCGCTCTGAAAAGAGATCAGAGTGTTGTTGTGGCCCAATTCTTTTATTACGTTTTCCCAGCGTATATCCGACTCGGCCTGAAGCCGCTTAAACTCACCCATGGTGATGTCGTCGTCCTGGTAAATGGTGTTCAGCAAGTGCTCAAGAGAACGTGATACGGGGCGATATTTCATGGCGTTATCGATTTTCAATGATGAGGCGACTGAATCTAATCATTGATTTTGCAATTAACAATAGAGGCTTAGATGGTGTTACAGGTTTAGGAATAGAGGCGTGCGTACTATAATAAAGTTGCACTGAAAACAGCAGTATTTAAGGATGGACTACACACGTGGTGTGTTTTGAATCATTAATAAAAAGCCCCTGCCGCTAGGCTGATGCGCAACCTGGTGGCAGGGGCTGTGGAACTCGGAGCGTCAACCTCTAGCTGGAGTGGGGGAGACCGCTCCAGCCGAGCATCACGCGACGAACTGCTCCGCATAATGGCAGGCCACCTGGCGGTTATCCAAGGCCCGCAGTTGCGGCTCCTCGCTGCTGCACCGCGCCGTCGCATACGGGCAACGCTTGTGGAACGCGCAGCCCGGCGGTGGGTTCAGTGGGTTGGGCAGCTCGCCGACAATCTTGATCTTCGGCTTGTTCGGGTCCGGGTGGATGGTCGGGGTGGCCGACAGCAGCGCCTGGGTGTACGGGTGCAGCGGGCGTGCGTAGATGTCTTCCTTGGGGCCCACTTCCACCGGGCGACCGAGGTACATCACCATCACGTCATCGGCGACATGCTGCACCACCGCCAGGTTGTGGGAGATGAACACGTAGGCCGTGTTGAATTCCTGCTGCAGGTCCATGAACAGGTTGAGCACCTGGGCCTGGATCGATACGTCGAGCGCCGAGGTCGGTTCATCCGCCACCAGCACTTTCGGTTGCAGCATCATCGCGCGGGCCAGGGCGATGCGTTGGCGTTGGCCGCCGGAGAACATGTGCGGGTAGCGCTGATAATGCTCGGGGCGCAGGCCCACTTGCTTCATCATCGCCTGCACTTTTTCGCGGCGTTCGGCGGCGGACAGGTTGGTGTTGATCAACAGCGGCTCGCCCAGTTGATCACCAACTTTCTGCCGTGGGTTGAGCGACGCGTACGGGCTCTGGAATACCATCTGCACGTCTTTGCGCAATTGCTTGCGCTGGGCCTTGTCGGCGCCGGCCACTTCCTGGCCGGCGATTTTCAAGGAACCGGAAGACGGCTCTTCGATCAATGTGAGCGCACGGGCCAGGGTGGATTTGCCGCAACCCGACTCGCCTACAACGGCGAGGGTCTTGCCGGCTTCCAACTCAAAGGACACGCCATTGAGGGCGCGCACAGTGGCGTGGCCCTTGAACAGGCCACGGGACACTTCGTAGTGACGGGTCAGGTCGCGGGCGGTAAGAACGACGGCCATTACGCCACCTCCTGGTTCAAGGGGTAGAAGCAGCGCGCAAGGCTGTTGGTTTTCGGATCAAGGCCGGGGCGCTGGCTCCGGCAGTTTTCCTGCACGTACGGGCATCGCGGCGACAGCAGGCAGCCCTGCGGACGGTCATAGCGGCCGGGTACGATACCGGGCAACGTGGCCAGGCGCGTGGCGCCCAGGCTGTGCTCCGGGATCGCCTTGAGCAGGGCTTCGCTGTACGGGTGCGCCGGGATGTCGAACAGTTGCGGCACCTGGCCGACTTCCACCGCTTGGCCGGCATACATCACGCACACGCGCTGGGCGGTTTCCGCCACGACCGCGAGGTCGTGGGTGATCAGCACCAGGCCCATGTTCTGTTCTTTCTGCAGGGCCAGCAGCAGGTCCATGATCTGCGCTTGAATGGTGACGTCCAGTGCGGTGGTGGGCTCATCCGCGATCAGCAGTTTCGGCTCGCCGGCAATCGCCATAGCGATTGCTACACGCTGGCTCATACCGCCGGACAGTTGGTGCGGGTAGGCATCCATACGGCTGGCAGCGCCCGGGATTTCAACCTTTTCCAACAGTTCGATGGCGCGTTTGCGCGCTTGTTTGCCGGACATTTTCAGGTGCAGGCGCAACACTTCTTCGATCTGGAAGCCCACGGTGTAGCTGGGGTTCAGCGCGGTCATCGGGTCCTGGAACACCATCGCCAGGTCTTTGCCGACGATCTGGCGACGCTGGCGATTGCTCAACTTGAGCATGTCCTTGCCGTCGAAGTTCAGGGCGTCGGCGGTGACGATGCCGGGGTGCTCGATCAGGCCCATCAGCGCCATCATGGTCACGGATTTTCCCGAGCCCGACTCGCCAACGATGGCCAGTACTTCGCCTTTGTCGACGGAAATGTCGAGGCCATCGACCACCGGCACGGCGGTCTTGTCGCCGAAGCGCACGTTGAGATTCTTGATTTCTAACAGTGACATGGGAATCTCCTCAGGCGGCGTTCTTGAGTTTCGGGTCCAGCGCATCGCGCAGGCCGTCGCCCATCAAGTTGATTGCCAGCACGCTGAGCAAAATGGTCAGACCCGGCAGGCTTACCACCCACCAGGCGCGTTCGATGTAGTCACGGGCCGAAGCCAGCATGGTGCCCCACTCCGGGGTTGGCGGTTGTACGCCAAGGCCGAGGAAGCCAAGGGCCGCTGCATCGAGGATCGCCGAAGAGAAACTCAGGGTGGCCTGGACGATCAGCGGTGCCATGCAGTTGGGCAGCACAGTAATGAACATCAGGCGCGGCAGGCCGGCACCGGCGAGGCGCGCGGCGGTCACGTAGTCGCGGTTCAGTTCGCCCATCACCGCCGCGCGGGTCAGGCGCACGTAGGACGGCAGCGACACGATAGCGATGGCGATCACGGTGTTGATCAGGCCAGGGCCGAGGATTGCCACAATGGCCACGGCCAGCAGCAGCGACGGCAGGGCCAGCATGATGTCCATCAGACGCATGATGGTCGGGCCGAGCAAGCGCGGGAAGAACCCGGCGAACAGACCCAGCAGAATGCCCGGGATCAGCGACATCACCACCGACGACAAGCCGATCAGCAACGACAGGCGCGAGCCCTGGATCAGGCGTGAAAGCAGGTCGCGGCCCAGTTCGTCGGTGCCGAGCAGGAATTGCATCTGCCCACCCTCCAGCCAGGCTGGCGGGGTCAGCAGGAAGTCGCGGTATTGCTCGCTCGGGTTATGCGGTGCAACCCACGGGGCAAAGATCGCGCAGAACACGATCAGCAACATGAACAGCAGGCCGGCAACCGCGCCTTTGTTCTTGGAGAAGGCTTGCCAGAATTCTTTGTACGGGGACGGGTACAGCAGGCTTTGATCGACTGCTGACACTGGAGTAGGTGTGGTCATGGTCATGATCTCAGCGCTGGTGACGGATGCGTGGGTTGGCGAAGCCGTAGAGGATATCCACCACGAAGTTCACCAGGATCACCAGGCAGGCGATCAGCAGGATGCCGTTCTGCACCACCGGGTAGTCCCGCGCGCCAATGGCTTCGATCAGCCATTTGCCGATGCCGGGCCACGAGAAGATGGTCTCGGTCAGGACCGCACCGGCCAGCAGCGTGCCGACTTGCAGGCCGACCACGGTCAACACCGGGATCAGTGCGTTACGCAGGCCGTGCACGAACACCACGCGCGTCGGCGACAGGCCTTTGGCCTTGGCGGTGCGGATGTAATCTTCGCGCAGCACTTCGAGCATCGACGAACGGGTCATCCGCGCGATCACCGCCAGCGGGATGGTGCCGAGCACGATGGCCGGCAGGATCAGGTGGTGCAGGGCGTCGAAGAACGCGTCCGGCTCGTCAGCCAGCAGCGTGTCGATCAGCATGAAGCCGGTGCGCGGCTCGATGTCGTAGAGCAGGTCGATACGCCCGGAAACCGGGGTCCAGCCCAGGCTCACCGAGAAGAACATGATCAGGATCAGGCCCCACCAGAAGATCGGCATCGAATATCCCGCCAGGGAGATGCCCATCACCCCATGGTCGAACAGGGATCCTCGTTTCAGGGCCGCGATCACCCCGGCCAACAGGCCCAGGATACCGGCGAACAACAGGGCGGCCATGGACAGTTCCAGGGTCGCGGGGAACAGGGCGGTGAATTCAGTCCACACGCTGGTGCGGGTACGCAGCGATTCGCCAAGGTCACCCTGGGCGAGTTTGCCGACGTAATCCAGGTATTGCGCATACAGCGGCTTGTTAAGGCCGAGGCGTTCCATTGCCTGTGCGTGCATCTCGGGGTCGACGCGCCGCTCGCCCATCATGACTTCGACGGGGTCGCCAGGGATCATGCGAATCAACGCAAACGTGAGCAACGTGATGCCGAAGAACGTGGGGATCAATAACCCCAGTCGGCGGGCAATAAAACTAAACATCTTGTCGTGTACCTCAATCAGCCGGTTAGGCAGGTCCGGCGCCGTCAATGTCGACGGCGCCGAGCGTTTTTCTTATTTACTTCACCTGGGTGGTGGCGAAGTTATTGTTCGTCAGAGGGCTTTGGGTATAACCCTCGACGTTCTTGCGCATAGCGGTGAACATTTTCGGGTAAGCCATGGGGATCCATGGTTGGTCCTTGTCGAAAACGTCCATGGCTTGTTCATAGAGTGCAGCGCGTTGTGCGGGTTCAGCCACAGCGCGCGCCTTGTCGATCAAGTCTTGAAACTCTTTGTTACACCAGCGCGCGTAGTTTTCGCCGTTTTTCGCTGCATCGCAACTCAGGTTCGGCGTGAGGAAGTTATCCGGGTCGCCGTTATCCCCCGCCCATCCGGCGGATACCATGTCGTGTTCACCGTTTTTAGCACGCTTGAGCATTTCGCCCCATTCCATGACTTTGATATTCACCTTCAGGCCAATCTGCGCCAGATCCGCCTGCATGCGCTGGGCGCCGAGCATCGGGTTAGGGTTGGTCGGGCCGCCGCCGTTACGGGTGAACAGGGTGAACTCGGTGCCTTCCGGCACACCCGCTTCCTTGAGCAGGGCACGGGCCTTGTCGAGGTCGCGCGGTGGGTTTTTCAGCTTGTCGTTGAAGCCCAGCAGCGTGGGGGGAAACGGGCCGGTGGCATCGACAGCGTTGCCTTTGCCGTACAGCGATTCGTTGTAGCCTTTTTTGTCGAACGCGATGTTGATCGCGTGACGCACCCGCGCGTCGCTCATGTACTTGTGTGTGGTGTTCAGTGCGGTGTAGGCGGTGGTCATCGCCGCCAGTTCATCGACCTTCAGGTTCGGGTCTTTCTTGATGCTTGGCAGGTCATCGGGCTTGGGATATAGCGCGACCTGGCATTCGTTGGCCTTGAGCTTCTGCAGGCGCACGTTGTTGTCGACCGCAATGGCCAGGATCAACGGATCGGCCGGCGGCTTGCCACGGAAGTACTCCGGGTTGGCCTTGAAGCGCACCTGGGCATCTTTCTGGTAGCGGATGAAGATGAACGGGCCGGTACCGATCGGCTTGCTATTGAGCTCATCGGTCTTACCGGCGGCGAGCAGTTTGTCGGCGTATTCAGCGGAGTGGATGGCGGTAAACGGCATCGCGACATCGGCCAGGAACGGTGCTTCAGGGCGCGTCAGGGTGAAGACCACCGTGTGGTCATCAGTCTTCTCGACACTTTTGAGCAGTTCCTTGAAGCCCATGCTTTCGAAATAGGGGAAACCCGTGGTGGATTTGTTATGCCAAGGGTGTTTCGGGTCCAACTGGCGCTGGAAGCTCCAGAGCACGTCATCGGCATTCAAGTTACGCGTGGGTTTGAAATAGTCGGTGGTGTGGAACTTGACGTCATCGCGCAGGTGGAACGTATAGGTCAGGCCGTCGTCACTGATTTCCCAGCTCTTGGCGAGCGCGGGAACAATTTCAGTGGTGCCTGGCTTGAAGTCCACCAAACGGTTGAACATGGTTTCAGCAGCGGCGTCAGCCGTCACGGCCGTGGTGTACAGGACCGGGTCGAAACCTTCCGGGCTGGCTTCGGTGCAGACCACCAGTGGTTTGGCCGAAACGCCGATGGCCACGCTCAACAGCGCGGCAGCCATGGCGGCTTGTAGTGGGAGCAATTTCATTCGGAGCCCTCTGCAATCGATGGGACCAGACAAGCGTAGACGGCGGGCTCGTCCTGAGCCCGCCGCTTACTTGGCGCTGATTAAAGAATGTTGAACGGGATGGTGGTGACCAGGCGGAACTCTTTGATGTTGCCGTCAGCTTGTTGGGCGCTGGCGCGGTGAGTCACGTAGGTGCCACGGATCGTAGTGGCCTTGAGCGGGCCGCTCTGAATTGCGTAGGAAGTACCAACGCCGTATTCCTGGTGTTTCTCGCCGTCCATCAGGCGCAGGTCGCTACGCGATGCGCCGGCTTCGCCGTAGGCGGTGCCGTTGTAGTGAGTACCGTCGATGCCCCAACCGCGCGCCGAGTAGACGTTGAACTTCAGGCCTGGCACGCCGTATTCGGCCATGTTGATGGCGTAGGCGATCTGGAAAGACTTCTCGTTCGGGCTGTTGAAGTCCGAAGTCAGGGAGTTTGCCAGGTAGATGCCGTTGGTTTCGTGCAGGTAGTCGAAGTACTCGTCACCGTTCACTTCCTGGTACGAGAAGGTCAGGCTGTGGGCCTGGTGGGTCAAGCCCAGGGACAACGAGTAGGTGTCGTTGTCGATGTTGCCCATCTTCTTGCTGCCGGTGTCGGTGGTCTTGTAGTAGTTCAGGCCGGTGGTCAGTGCCAGGGTCTGAGCATCACCCAGTTCGTGGGTTGCGCCGAAGTAGTACTGGTTCCAGAAGTCTTCGACGTTGGCGGCGAACACGCTGGTTTTCAGGCTCTTGAACGGCTGGTAGTTGAAGCCCAGGGTCTTGACCTTGTCGGTTTCCTGGCCATTGCCGTATTCGGAACGGAATTTCGACAGGCTCTGCTCGGTACGCGGCGAAACGCGATCGAAGATACCGCCCTGGAACGACAGGTTGCTGAACTCTTCGCTGTTGAAGCTCACACCTTCAAAGCTCGAAGGCAGCGCACGGTTGCCGATGGTGTCGACGATACCGGTGCTGAAGTTCTGGCGACCGGCGGTCAAGGTGGTGTTGGAGACACGGAACTTGACGTTGGCCAGGCCCAGTTTGCTCCACTGGCCTACAGCGTCGCCGCCGGAATCCGCCAGGGTACGGTTGGAACCGCCGGCGATATCTTTGCGGTCGCGGTCGAGGGCGATGAAGTTGTAGGCAGCGACTTCAGTGCTGACCCCGACAGTGCCTTGGGTGAAGCCCGAGGTGTAGTTGAGGATGGTGCCCTGGGCCCAGTTGATACGGCGCGAGATCGGCGTCTTCACGCCGTCTTTGCGATAGCTGAAGCGGTCGTTGCGAAACTTCATTTCGTTCGCATACCAGTTGCGAGTGGTACCGCCCAGGCTTTGACCGTCGATGAAGCCCTTGGCCTCGCTTTGCGCGCTGGTGCCGGCCAGTGTGGTCGGCACGAAGTCCTGGCTGGCGGGTTCCGCGTAGGCGGTGGCCGTGATGCTGCTGATGGCCAGGGCCAGAAGCGCTTTGCTGCTCAGTTTCATGGGTTGAAGCTCCTTTGGTTCTCTTTTTAATGCCGGTCTTTTTTGGTGATCCGGCTATTGGGTGTGTAACTCGTTCAAGCCATTGCAAACGTTTGGCGTAGGAAAAATCCCAACAAAAGGCCGCGCGTTTGCAGCAAGGCGGGGGCCGCCCTGCGCAATCCGGTTATTTTCTTATGGGGTGATACTGACGCCCGAGAACACGTTGCGGCCGAAGGGGCTGACCTTGAACCCTTCGACTTTGGCGCTTAACGGCTGGTTGACCGTCGAGTGGGCGACGGGCGTGATCGGCACCTGCTGCTTGAGCAGTTGCTGCGCCTGTTTGTACAGAACAGTCCGTTGTTCGCGGTCGGTCACGACCTTGGCTTGCTTGATCAGCTTGTCGTACGCCGGGTCACACCACATGGAGTAGTTGTTCCCGCCGATGGCGTCACAGCTGTAGAGGGTGCCCAGCCAGTTGTCCGGGTCACCGTTATCGCCGGTCCAGCCGATCAGGCTCACATCGTGCTCACCGTTCTTGGTGCGCTTGATGTACTCGCCCCACTCGTAGCTGACGATCTTGACCTTGAGGCCGATCCTGGCCCAGTCGCTTTGCAGCATCTCGGCCATCAGCTTGGCGTTGGGGTTGTACGGCCGTTGCACCGGCATCGCCCACAGGGTGATTTCGGTGCCTTCCTTCACGCCGGCAGCCTTGAGCAGTTCCTTGGCTTTTTCCGGGTTGTAGGCGGCGTCCTTGATAGTCTCGTCGTAGGACCACTGCGTCGGCGGCATGGCGTTTACGGCCAATTGCCCGGCGCCCTGGTACACGGCATTCAGGATGCTCTGCTTGTTCACCGCCATGTCCAGCGCCTGGCGCACTTCAAGCTGGTCGAACGGCTTGTGGCGCACGTTGTAGGCGATGTAGCCGAGGTTGAACCCCGGCTTGGTCAGCAGTTTCAGGTTCGGGTCGGCCTTGAGGGCGTCGACGTCAGCCGGGCGCGGATGCAGGGTCACCTGGCATTCGCCGGCCTTGAGCTTTTGCACGCGCACCGAAGCGTCGGTGTTGATGGCGAAAATCAGCTGGTCGAGCTTGACCTTGCTCGGGTCCCAGTACTGTTTGTTGGCCACATAGCGGATCTGCGAATCTTTCTGGTAACGCTGGAACACGAAGGGGCCAGTGCCGATCGGCTTCTGGTTGATGTCACTGGGCTTACCGGCCTTGAGCAATTGCTCGGCGTATTCGGCCGACAGGATCGCGGCGAAGCTCATGGCGATGTTCTGGATAAACGCGGCATCGACCGTGTTCAGGGTAATCACCACGGTGTGCGGGTCGGTTTTCGCGACCTTGGCAATGTTCTTGTTCAGGCTCATCCCGTTGAAGTACGGAAACTCGGTGGGGTAGGCCTTGCGAAACGGATGGTCGGGGTCAAGCATGCGGTTGAAGGTGAACAGCACGTCGTCGGCGTTGAAGTCCCGAGTCGGCTTGAATTCCTTGTTGCTGTGGAATTTCACCCCTTCACGCAGGTGAAAGGTGTAAGTCAGGCCGTCCTGCGAAATATCCCACTTGGTTGCCAGCGCGGGTACGACACCGGTCTCGCCTTTTTCAAACTCAACCAGGCGGTTGTACAGCGGCTCGGCCGCATCGTTATCGGTGGCGGTGGTGTACTGCGCGGTGTCAAAGCCGGCCGGGCTGCCTTCCGAGCAGAACACCAGGCTGCGCTTGTCAGCGGCGTGGCCCATTGTGGCCGCAGCCAGCAGGCTGGTACCAAAAATTGCGGATAGAACGGTGGTATGGCGCATGACGATCCCGATCCTTGTTTGTAGTTGTCATCAGCGAGCAATCACCCCGGCATTCAGCCAGGGGGACATCACTGATCCCACACGCAGCAAGTGCCTTTCCGAGTTTGGAGCCTCTGCTGTCCTACGACGTTATGGGTCGCGGACTTCGCAGTAAATGCGCCAAATCGGATTGACCCTGTAGGCAACGGCGCCGTGCATCGCAGTTCGTTGCTGTAGGAGGCAACGATTGCGAGCGTGGTCTGTTTCCTACGGGCCAGGCGGATGCAATAACGGCGACGTTATGAACCGTCGCCGTCATGGCTTCTTACTTGCCGCTTACGCTCACGCCGTAGAAGGAGTTCAAGCCAAACGGGCTGATCTTGAAGTCCTGTACGGTGTTGCGCATGGGTTGATACACCGTCGAGTGCGCGATAGGTGTCATCGGGACTGCATCTTTGAGGATATGTTGCGCCTGCTTGTACAGCTCGGTGCGTTTGGCGACGTCCGACGTGGCCTTGGCTTCTTTCACGATGCCATCGAATTTCTTGTCGCACCATTTCGAGAAGTTGTTACCGGACAGCGAGTCGCAGCCGAACAGCACGTTCAGCCAGTTGTCCGGGTCACCATTGTCACCGCTCCAGCCAATGATCATGGCTTGGTTCTCGCCACCTTTGGAGCGCTTGATGTACTCGCCCCACTCGTAGCTGGTGATCTTCACGTTGAGACCGATCTTCTTCCAGTCGTTTTGCAGCATTTCTGCCATCAGCTTGGCGTTCGGGTTGTACGGACGCTGAACCGGCATGGCCCACAGAACGATTTCAGTACCTTCCTTGACGCCGGCTTCCTTGAGCAGCGACTTGGCTTTCTCAGGGTCGTACTTGGCGTCCTTGATGGTGGTGTCATACGACCATTGGGTCGGCGGCATGGCGTTGACAGCCAGTTGGCCGGCGCCCTGGTACACGGAGTCGATAATCTGCTGTTTGTTCACCGACATGTCCAGCGCCTGGCGTACGCGCAGGTCAGCCAATGGGTTTGGCTGGTCGCTGCCCTTGACCTTGTCCATGACGTTGTAGGCGATATAGCCCAGGTTGAAACCGGCCTGGTTCGGCAGTTTCAGGTCCTTGTCCGCTTCCAGCGCCTTGAGGTCGGCCGGACGTGGGAACAGGGTGATCTGGCATTCGTTTTTCTTGAGCTTCTGGATGCGCACCGACGGGTCGGTGGTGATGGCGAAGATCAGGTTGTCGATCTTCACGTCTTCAGGTTTCCAGTAGTCCTTGTTGCCGGTGTAGCGGATGTTCGAGTCTTTCTGGTAGCTCTTGAACACGAACGGGCCAGTGCCGACCGGCTTCTGGTTGATGTCCGCAGCCTTGCCTTCTTTCAACAGTTGGGCGGCGTATTCAGCCGACTGGATCGAGGCAAAGCTCATCGCCAGGTTCTGGATGAAGGCGGCGTCCACGGTGCCAAGGGTGAACTTGACAGTATGGTCATCGACTTTCTCGATGTTCTTGATGTTGGTGTCCATCCCCATGTCCGTGAAGTACGGGAACTCGGTGGGGTAGGCCTTACGGAATGGATCGTCCTTGTTGATCATGCGGTTGAACGTGAACAGCACGTCATCGGCATTGAAGGTACGGGTCGGCTTGAAGTACGGGGTGGTATGGAACTTGACGCCATCACGCAGGTGGAAGGTGTAGGTCAAGCCATCCGGAGACACGTCCCAGCTGGTAGCCAGCCCAGGAATCACAGCGGTGCCGCCGCGTTCGAACTGGGTCAGGCGGTTGAACATGGTTTCGGCCGAGGCATCGAAGTCTGTTCCGGTGGTGTACTGGCCTGGGTCGAAACCGGCCGGGCTCCCTTCGGAGCAGAACACCAGGTTAGTCGCCGCTTGGGCGAAAGGAGCTGCGGCCATAAGGCCAGCGCTAACAATTAACGGAATGACTGCGTGTTTAAGCATGTTGGCCTCATGATTTGTTGTCATTTTTGGTGGTGAGGGCGACCTCGTGAGTCGGCCTGCGGATACTTATGCAGGCGCCATACCCATTGCAAGATGCTGAACCGTTGCGAGGCTGAAACAGTGGTACGAACGTACAGGAATGTCGCAATTATGAAAGTTTCGACATATTTGCGTATATTTCGAGGGTTTTTTCGGTGCATCCGTCGCACCAAAAAGGCCCATCCGAGGCGTCTGGCGCACTCGGTTGGGGCGCTTCTGTTACTTATCTAGACTCACGCCGTAGAACGGTGTCAGGCCAAAGGGGCTGATCTTGAAGTCCCGAACTTCCTTGCGCAGGGGCTGGAAAACCGTCGAGTTTGCAATAGGCGTTATAGGTACCTGTTCCTTAAGGATTTTTTGTGCCTGTTGATACCACTTGATGCGCTGTTCGCGGTCGTTGCTGACCTTGGCCTGCTGCACCAATTTGTCATAGGCCGGGTTACACCATTTGGCGTAGTTGCTGCCCTTCACCGCAGCACAACTGTAGAGCACGCCGAGCCAGTTATCCGGGTCGCCATTGTCGCCCGTCCAACCATAAATCATGGCGTCATGCTCGCCATTTTTGGCGCGCTTGATGTATTCGCCCCATTCATAGCTGACGATATTGGCCTTGATGCCGATCTTCTCCCAATCCTGCTGGATCATTTGTGCCGACATGCGTGCGTTCGGGTTTGAAGCGCGCTGCACGGTCATTGCCCACAGGTTGATGGTAGTTCCTGGTGCAACCCCTGCTTCTTTTAGTAGCGCCTTGGCCTTGACCGGGTCATGGGGCGCGTCCTTGATGGTGGGGTCATAAGACCACTGCGCTGGAGGCAGCGCGTTCTGCGCCAATTGTCCGGCGCTCTGGTACACCGCCTTGATAATCGCCGGCTTGTCGATGGCCATGTCCAGGGCCTGGCGCACCTTGAGCTGATCCAGCGGCGGGTGGGTCACGTTGTAGGCCAGGAAACCCAGGTTGAAACCGGCTTGTTGCAGTACACGCAGGTTTGGGTCCTGATTCATCACTTCGATGTCGGCAGGACGCGGATAACCGCTGACTTGGCATTCGCCGGCCTTGAGTTTCTGTAGGCGTGACGCGGCATCCGGGGTGATGGCGAACACCAGGTTGTCGAGTTTCACATCCTCGGGTTTCCAGTACTGTTTATTGGCCACGTAGCGGATCTGCGAATCCTTCTGGTAGCGCTTGAACACAAACGGCCCGGTGCCCACCGGTTTCTGGTTGATCTCTTCGGCCTTGCCCTGCTTGAGCAGTTGCGCGGCGTACTCGGCCGATTGCACCGAGGCAAAGCTCATGGCCAGGTTTTGCACAAACGACGCATCGACGTTGTTCAGGTTGAAGCGCACGGTATAGTCGTCAAGTTTCTCGACGCTCTTGATCGTGGTATTCAAGCCCATGTCGGTGAAGTACGGCGACTCGGAGGGGTAAGCCTTGCGGAACGGGCTGTCGGCATCCAGCAGGCGATTGAAGGTAAACAGCACATCATCCGCGTTGAAATCGCGGGTAGGGGTGAAGAAATCGGTGGTGTGGAACTTGACGCCATCGCGCAGATGGAAGGTGTAGGTCAGGCCGTCTTTGGAGATGTCCCAGCTTGTCGCCAAGCCCGGTTCGACTTCGGTGCCGCCACGCTTGAACTGCGTGAGGCGGTTGAACACGGTCTCGGCCGACGCATCGAAATCGGTGCCGCTGGTGTACTGGCTGGGGTCGAAGCCGGCGGGGCTGGCTTCGGAGCAATAGACCAGGGTACTGGCCGCGTGGGCCACTGGCATGAAGGCCAGCAGTCCGGCGGCGAGGAGGAGCGGTTTTAAGGCAATTCTTTCCATGGAGACCCCTGAAGTGGCAGGTGTATATAAGCTGCCCAAACGAAAACGGCGCCACCGAGGGTAACGCCGTTCATGTCTATCAGGTAGGGGTCATGGCATCTGCACTTCAATCACGCCATCGGCGCTCATGTTGACTTGGCTGGTGCCGGCTTCCACTTCAGGTGTGGGTGCTGAATCAGCCATCGCGGCCTTCATCATCATCCCGCCACGGGCGTAAGGCATCGGGTAGCCATTGGTGTTGAAGTTCAGGTTGACGATCTTGTAGCCCTTGCCGCCCAGCGCATCAGTGGCCAGTTGGGCGCGAGCCTTGAATGCGGCGACTGCATCTTTGAGCAGCGCATCTTCGCTGGACTTGCGCGTGGTGTCGGCGATGGAGAACTCCATGTTTTCCATTTTCAGGGTGCTCTGCAGTTCACCAGTGAGCTTGGACAGCGCCGGGAAGTCCGCACTTTCCAGGCGCAGCTCGGCGCGCTCGCGCCAGCCGGTGATCTTCTGGTTCTTGTTGTCGTAGATCGGGTAGCTGTTGCGGCTGCCCTGGCGCAGGGTTACGCCTTTGACTTCACGCGCCTGGCCCAGGGCCTTGTTCATGGTGGTGGTGATTTCGGCGGCGAGTTTGGCCGGGTCGCTGTTCTGGGACTCGGTGTACAGCGTGACGATCATCTTGTCGCGGGCCACTTCCTGGCTGACCTCGGCGCGCAGGGAAATCTGGTTGTAGTTCAATCCTTCGGCGGCCACGGCCGGAAGGCTGGCCAGGGTGGCCACGCCGAGGGTGATGACAGCTGCACTGCGAGTGAAACGAGACATGAAAGCTCCTTGAGGTGATCGTGTTCGGTATGACTGTAGACGGTGGCACCGGGTTCTTCGGGTTTACACATTACCTACATGTTGTAGCGATGCCGACGAACGGTCATTTGCCCGGCCTGCGGCAAAGAGCCACACGCGCCGTGCCGGTGGGTCTGCTTCGTTTATACTCCTGCCGATCCGCCTGCAGCGCTCACCGGGAGAGCTCATGCTCGCCGCCGTAAAACTGACTTCCGCCACCCGCCAGAACCTCTGGCGCCTGACGTTCATCCGCACGCTGGTGCTGGCCGCACAGGCCGGCTCCGTCGGGCTCGCCTATTGGTTCGACCTGCTGCCTCTGCCGTGGCTGCAACTGGGCGTGACCCTGGGTTTCTCCATCGTACTGTGCGTGTTCACCGCCATCCGGTTGCGCACCACCTGGCCGGTGACCGAGTTGGAGTACGCCCTGCAATTGGCTTGCGACCTGTTTATCCACAGTGTGTTGCTGTATTTCTCCGGCGGTTCCACCAATCCATTCGTGTCTTATTACCTGGTGCCCTTGACCATTGCCGCCGTGACCTTGCCGTGGCGGTATTCGGTAGTGCTGTCGGGCATCGCCCTGACCCTCTACACCCTGTTACTGGCGCGCTTCTACCCGCTGCAAACCTTTCCCATCGCCCGGGAAAACCTGCAGATCTACGGGATGTGGCTGAGTTTTGCGCTGTCCGCCGCCGTCATCACCTTCTTCGCCGCACGCATGGCCGAAGAACTGCGCCGCCAGGAAGAGCTGCGCGCCATTCGCCGTGAAGAAGGCCTGCGCGATCAGCAACTGCTGGCTGTCGCCACCCAGGCCGCCGGCGCTGCCCATGAATTGGGTACACCGTTGGCCACCATGAGCGTGCTGCTCAACGAAATGACCCAGGACCACCACGATCCTGCGTTGCAGGAAGACCTCGGCGTGCTGCGCGAACAGGTCAAGCAATGCAAGCAGACCTTGCAGCAACTGGTACGCGCCGCCGAGGCCAATCGCCGCCTGGCGGTGGAGATGCAGGACGTGACCCAGTGGCTCGATGAAGCCCTGAACCGTTGGCACCTGATGCGCCCCGAAGCCAGTTACCGTTTTCATCTATTAGGGCAGGGCACGGTGCCGCGCATGGCGCCACCACCGGATCTGACCCAGGCGCTGCTCAACCTGTTGAACAACGCCGCCGACGCCTGCCCTGAAGGCCTGGGTGTGCAGCTGGACTGGGATGCCGAAGACGTGACCATCAGCATTCGCGACCACGGCGCAGGTGTGCCGCTGGCCATTGCCGAGCAGATCGGCAAGCCCTTCTTTACCACCAAGGGCAAAGGCTTCGGCCTTGGCCTGTTTTTGAGCAAGGCCAGCGTGACCCGCGCGGGCGGCTCAGTGAAGCTCTATAGTCATGAGGAAGGTGGCACGCTCACCGAGCTGCGCCTGCCCCGTGTCGCACGAGGAGATATCGATGAGTGACGAGATCCAAGTCGAAGGCGAAGAACTGCCGCACCTGTTGCTGGTAGATGACGACGCCACCTTTACCCGCGTGATGGCGCGCGCCATGAGCCGCCGCGGTTTTCGCGTCAGCACCGCTGGCTCCGCCGAAGAGGGCCTGACCATCGCCCAGGCCGACCTGCCGGACTACGCCGCGCTCGACCTGAAGATGGACGGCGATTCCGGCCTGGTGCTGCTGCCCAAGCTGCTGGAACTCGACCCGGAAATGCGCGTGGTGATCCTCACCGGTTACTCCAGCATTGCCACCGCCGTCGAGGCGATCAAGCGCGGTGCCTGCAACTACCTGTGCAAGCCGGCGGACGCCGACGATGTGCTGGCCGCCTTGCTCTCCGAACACGCCGACCTCGACACCCTGGTGCCGGAAAACCCGATGTCGGTGGACCGCCTGCAATGGGAGCACATCCAGCGCGTGCTGACCGAGCACGAAGGCAATATCTCCGCCACCGCTCGCGCCCTGGGCATGCACCGCCGTACCTTGCAGCGCAAGTTGCAGAAGCGTCCGGTACGGCGTTGAGCAATGCTGGATCAAAAAAGCCCGGACTTTCCGGGCTTTTTCTTCGCCAGAGTGGTTACTCAGTAGGGAAAGGCAACACGGCCGTCGAACAGGTTATAGCGCTGATCCGGCAACTTGGCGGGGGCTTTGAAGGATACATACAAAATACCGTCTTTTATCTTGGCAGCGCTCACTTCGAGTGAGGCTTGCGGTTCGATCGCAACGTGGTCGGGGAGGATGCTGCTGGAGAGGTTCTTTTTGGCAATCGACTCATCGAAGATATAAATTACCGGTTGGCGGTTTTTTACGGGCAGCGTGTCTTTTGCCCAGGTTGCCCAGCCCTTGGCGTTGAAGGCCTGGGTCGACGCCGATTGGATGCCGCTGTCCCTGAATACTCTCCCAACACCGTTTTTGAGTTTGTCAGCGCCCTCTGATGTAACAAAGGCGTAGCGATAGGCCTTGCCGCTGTATTCGGCTTGTTCATCCAGGTCGGACAGGAATTCGCTCACATTCGGTGGGTACTTGTTTGGATCGACCTCCGTGCGAAGGATTTCATTGATTTCGCCCGAACCGGCTTCGGTGTACTCATTCAGGCTCTCGTAATCTTCAGCCCTGGACGTCTGCGTCAAGCGGGTCAACTCGTCCAGCACCCGCTCGCGCTCTGCGCTACTCAGTGCATTTTCGTCTTTGTCTATCCGGCTGATGTCTTGCGCAAGTTGAGCTTTGGCAGAGGAGTTACTGGCATTCCATGGGAAATTTATACCTGCGCCTTTGTCCAGTTGTACCCAAATGCCCTCCTTGTCGAGATGCACAGTCATGATCGATTGCCTGGAGGTGGGGTCAATAATTTCGGCGTACTGATCGGTTAGTTTAAAATTGCTTTTGAGTTCATATACCCGTTCTATCTCCGAATGATCTGTGTGTCGAATGAACCACCGGTCCAGGCCGTCGGCGTCACGGAGGTGATAGATGTTGTTGGCGTTCTTCGTTGCGTGCTCTATAAGCCTTTCGCCGTCTTCGACGGCATGGGCACTGATGTTGTTAGATTCAGAGGGGCGCAGGCGATTGGCGGCTTCGGTGGGTGCCGGCGTTGTCACGTCTTCGGTTGGAGGGCTGTTGGGTGCTTCGATAGCCTCGTCTGCCACCGCCGATTCAATCGACGCCGTCCCTCTGTCGAGCTTGGATGCGCTGCCGGCGATACCGGGCACTGCTTTGAGCACGCCAAACACGATCCGGTCGGTCCCGCGGGATTTGCCGTGGGCCAGATCATCGATACCGACGCCCACCTCTGTAATGCCGGCCCCTGTGTAGATCGCATCCAGCGCCAGGCCTACCTCCGGCATGACAAACGCCAACGGGGTCAGCAGCAACGCTGTGGCAGTAGCGGCCTCTGCCAGTTTCAGTGCGGCGTCCTTGATTACATCGCCATCGGTAGTGATGTCGTGATCGGCGTCGGCATAGGCGCGCTCTTTTTGACGCTGGGTCATGGCCTTGAATGGGTCGCCGTTCAGGGGCTCCAGAGTAATATAGCGCTGAGGGTCCCAATCACTGAGTGAGGTAAAGCCCAGCGCATTGGGTTTCTGTGCTTCGGTCCAGCCCCCCAGTCCCACGAGGGACTGCTTCACGCCGTCAGAAAAAAACTTGTCGTCCTGGTCGTTCTTGGTGAAGTGGTTAAG
Organism: Pseudomonas sp. NFR09; assembly: GCF_900111535.1. Taxonomy (NCBI): domain Bacteria; kingdom Pseudomonadati; phylum Pseudomonadota; class Gammaproteobacteria; order Pseudomonadales; family Pseudomonadaceae; genus Pseudomonas; species Pseudomonas sp. NFR09. Next base: position 681,815 of record NZ_FOIH01000001.1, on the reverse strand, counting down.
CAACGCCGTCCGCTTGATCGGGTCAGCCGCCTGGTCGGCCAGCCAGGTTTTCATGGCTTCGGGGTTATCAAACCTGTGCAGGGGTGATGAGTTGCCCGGAATATGCAGCAGGGTGGTTTTAATCGGTTTGCCGTGGCTGTCCAGGCGGGTCTTTTTGTCGATGATGTACAGCAGGTCGGTAGATACGTCGCCATTGATCGACAGTAGACCAACGTCGACGTCGGGGTCCTTGGCATACGGGGCTTCCAGGTTCTTGACACTGGTTTCAGACCAAGGCTTTCCAGGTTGAAGGCCCGATGCACGTAGGACCAGGCGGGTTTCTTCATTGCTCAGGCTGCCGTCCTTTTGTTGTGCAAGGGCAGCTTGAACGAGGGCTATCTTGGTGAGTAGCTCGTAGGGTTTTTCATGGGTTGCCCAGAACGTGTCCAAGTAGGATTTGTAAGGCGTAATCAGCTCGGTTTCCCATACCAGATCCCGAAATTGTTGTGGCGTAAGCGAGACCTTTGACGACAGATTCGGTACTGAGTCCTTTGAGGTGTCTGTGCCTCGAACGACGTACTCGTATGTCGGGCTCATGAAATCGTGGGCCATCTGAATGACTGACACGAGAGGAAAGGAATGAAAAATATTCAACAGTCTTGAGGCTGTCGGGTGCGTCCGCGCCAGTCCGGTAGGCGATTCATCGTCATTGTTTTTCCTGCGTACGTTGGTCAGTGCGGCCTCGGTCAGGCTAATTTGGTTGAGTATCTTGCCATCCGACGGTGCCGGTTTGGTCGTGTCGTAGTTGGTCGTTACGATATAGGTATGGTCGGGGTTCAGCTGCAGGTTGAATTTTTTGCGCAACGCTTGCGCAATTATTTGTGAGGTTTCCTGTGCCGGCGTCAGGATGGTTTGGCTGGCATTTTTTATAAGGCGTTCAACGCTTTGGCTACTGTGGGACGCGTCGACCGTTTCATAGACTTCCGTGATCCGTCCAGGCGAGGCGGGCAGTTGTCTGGAGTCATCTATGGTTTGCTCCTGGACGGTAGGTATGGTCTGTGGGGGCAGGCGTACAAATTGTATCGACGTGGGAAGGGTCATATAGGATTTTTCTCTCTGAGCGTGTTCCAAAGTGCCGAGAGTAAGTGGGACGGTTTCGAGTACTGGTTGCCAGCCGATGTAAGTCAAATAAATACTGAACGCTGACTGAATGAGCGACATCGAATTGCCCGCTGCGCTAAAGCCTACCTTATGATCCACTCACACTACTGCGCCGAGCGAAACAATGAATCAGAACGCTGAGTATTCCGCGGTCAACGACGCGGTGCGTGGGCAATTTCTACGGCGGGTGTGGGGGTTGATTACGCCCTACTGGCGCAGTGAAGAGAAGGGCATCGCCTGGCTGCTGCTGTTGGTGGTGCTGGGGCTTTCGCTGTTCAGCGTCGCTGTATCGGTGTGGTTCAACAGTTGGAACCGCGATTTCTACAACGCGCTGGAGCACAAGGACTACGACGCTTTTACCCACCTGCTGATGTACTTCAGCGTGATTGCGGTGGTGGCGATTGTAACCGGCGTGTTCTCGTCCTATCTGCAACAGATGCTCACCATCCGCTGGCGCCGCTGGCTGACGGAACGCTACTTTGCCCAATGGCTGGGCCACAAGAACTACTACCACCTGGAATACGGCGGTTACACCGATAACCCCGACCAGCGTATTTCCGAAGACCTCAATGCATTTACCGCCAGCACCCTGACCCTGGGGCTGGGTTTTATCAGCAACCTGGTGAGCCTGGTGTCGTTCTCGGTGATCCTGTGGGGGGTGTCCGGCAGCATCGAAGTGTGGGGCATCACGATTCCCGGCTATATGTTCTGGGCCGCGCTGGTGTATGCGGTGATCGGCAGTTGGCTGACGCATGTGATTGGTCGAAAACTGATCGGCTTGAGCAACCGTCAACAACGCTTTGAGGCGGACCTGCGCTTCAGCCTGGTGCGGGTGCGGGAGAACGCGGAAAGCATCGCGCTGTTCAACGGTGAGCCTAACGAACACCATCAATTGAGCGCGCGTTTCGCACGGGTATGGAGCAACTTCTGGAGCATCATGCAGCTCAAGAAGCGTCTGAGTTTCTTCACCAGCGGTTACTCGCAGATCGCCATCATCTTTCCTTTTGTGGTGGCGGCGCCGCGTTACTTCGCCGGCAAGATCGAACTGGGCGTGCTGATGCAGGTGGCTCAGGCGTTCGGCAGCGTGCAGGGCAGCCTCAGTTGGTTTGTCGACGCCTATACATTGCTGGCCAGTTGGCGCGCCACCTGTGATCGTCTGCTGAGTTTCGGCCAGGCCATGCAAGACAACGAAACGCGCACCATGGGTATTGGCCTGCAGCATCAGGGCGTAGGTTTGCAGGTCAAGGACCTGAGTCTGGACCTAGCCGACGGCCGTCACCTGCTGCAAGGCGCCGACCTGACCGTTGCCGAGGGCGAGCGCCTGATGCTCAGCGGTCGTTCCGGCAGCGGCAAGTCGACGTTGCTGCGGGCCATGGGCAACCTGTGGCCCAACGGTCACGGCAATATCCGCCTGCCGGCCGAGCGCTATCTGTTCCTGCCGCAGAAACCCTACTTGCCGATTGGCACGTTGAAGGCGGTGTTGAGTTATCCACAGGACGACAGCGTCTACCCGGCAGAACGTTATGCACAGGCCCTGGAAACCTGTCGCCTGCCCCATCTGATCGGCCGACTGGAGGAAGCCAACCACTGGCAACGCATGCTCTCGCCGGGCGAACAGCAACGCCTGGCCTTTGCCCGCGCGTTGCTGTTCGCGCCGCAATGGCTGTACATGGACGAAGCGACGTCGGCCATGGACGAAGAGGATGAGGCGACCTTGTATCAGGCGTTGATCGATGAGTTGCCGGGGCTGAGCATCGTCAGCGTCGGCCATCGCAGCAGCCTCAAGCGCTTCCATGGACGGCATGTGCGGATCGAGGGGGGGCAGTTGCAGGAACAAGTCCCAGTATGATGTGAGGCCGGGTCAGAAAAGGAACCGTTTTGGGGAGGACACTCACTCAAGGGGTGGGGGGATCCCCTATTTTTCCTACTGATCCAGAGGTTTTTTATGAATTCGGTGAATGCTTTTTCAACCACCCAGCCTTCCTATTACGCGGCTACCGCCCAGAGTGCCACACCTTCAGCCGCTCCCCAGCCTGAGCCTACCCGTGCAATGGCCACCGAAGAGAAAAACAGCGGATGCATGAGCGGTTGTACCGGGCCGGTTGCGGCCAGTGTCGTGAATTCACTGGCTCGACTGGCAACGTCGGTGATTCATCTGATGAACAAGCAGGACGGCTGCAATCACAGGTCCAGCCACGAGGCGTTGACCAGGCTGTGATTTAAGCCCCGTTTTCAGCGGCCGGCAGCGATTCCAGTCGAGCAGGTAGGCCCCAAAAAAAGCCCGGCTGATCATTGATCAGCCGGGCTTTTTTGTACTTGAAGACGACTTACTTCTTCAAACCGTAATGCTCATCCAGCATGCCAGGGGCGTTCGGCGTTTTTGGCGCATAGTCCCGTGGCGGCTCCTGGTTTTCCCGCGGTGGGGTCAGGCGTTCCCGTGGGGGCTGCGGCGCATCGGAATGCAACGCGGCCAGCAGGCGCTGGCGGGTGATGTCGTCGAGGGCGAGGCGGTTGGCGCCATCGGCGAGATGATCCTGTACTTCCTGGTAGCTCTGGGTGAGCTTCTTGACCAGGGTCGCGGTGCTGTTGAAGTGGGTAACAACCTCGTTCTGATAACTGTCAAAACGTTCCTGGATATCATCCAGCTGACGCTGCGTGCGGTTAGGCGCGGCATTCGGCAGCAAGCGAGCAACCAGGAAACCAATGGCGACACCGGCAACCAGGGCAAGAGTCGGCAACAACCAAACTAAGAGCGAGTGTTCCACGAGTCCTTCCTCTATAAACGGCTTTGCTTTACGTTAACGGCTCAAACCTGCGCTGTATACCGCGATTAAGCTCGCAATGATGCCAAGCACAGACTTTTAGCTAGACGAGTCGACCCTTTGAGAGGTCACGGAGTTCATTCCTTGCTCATGCGTGAAACCCCCGTTTTGATCGATGGCCCGGTAGGCCAATTGGAAGCCCTGTACCTGGATCACCCCGAGCCACGTGGCCTGGCGCTGATCTGTCACCCTAACCCGGTGCAGGGCGGGACCATGCTCAATAAAGTTGTATCGACCTTGCAACGCACCGCCCGCGATGCCGGTTTGATCACCTTGCGTTTCAATTACCGTGGCGTCGGCGCGAGTGCCGGCACCCACGACATGAGCACCGGTGAAGTGGACGATGCTGAAGCGGCTGCTACCTGGTTGCGGGAAAAACACCCCGACCTGCCGATCACCTTGCTCGGGTTTTCCTTCGGAGGCTACGTGGCCGCCAGCCTGGGTGGCCGCCTGGAGGCCAAGGGCGAAAAACTCTCGCACCTGTTCATGGTCGCCGCCGCGGTGATGCGCCTGCGTGACAGCGACCTGCTGCCCCAGGCCTGCCCACTGACCCTTATCCAGCCGGAAACCGACGAAGTGGTCGACCCGCAGACCGTCTACGACTGGTCCGCCGCCTTGAATCGCCCCCATGAGCTGCTGAAAGTGGCAGAATGCGGACACTTTTTTCACGGCAAGCTCACCGATCTGAAGGATCTGGTGCTGCCGCGCCTCTCGAATTGATAGCAGTCTGATAAGCGATTACCCATGACGACTCGTACCCGCATCCTCACCGGCATCACCACCACCGGCACGCCGCACCTGGGCAACTACGCCGGTGCGATCCGCCCGGCGATCCTCGCCAGCCAGGACGCCAATGCCGACTCCTTCTACTTCCTGGCCGACTACCACGCCCTGATCAAATGCGATGACCCGCAGCGCATCCAGCGCTCGCGCATGGAAATCGCCGCGACCTGGCTGGCCGGTGGCCTGGATGTGAACCGGGTGACGTTCTATCGCCAGTCGGACATCCCGGAAATCCCCGAACTGACCTGGCTGCTCACCTGTGTTGCCGCCAAGGGCCTGCTCAACCGCGCCCACGCGTACAAGGCCTCGGTGGACAAGAACGTGGAAGCCGGCGAAGACCCGGATGCGGGCATCAGCATGGGCCTGTACAGCTACCCGGTGCTGATGGCGGCGGACATCCTGATGTTCAACGCGCACAAGGTGCCGGTCGGTCGCGACCAGATCCAGCACGTGGAAATGGCCCGTGATATCGGCCAGCGCTTCAACCACCTGTTCGGCAACGGTAAAGAATTCTTCACCATGCCCGAGGCGTTGATCGAAGAAAGCGTCGCCACCTTGCCGGGCCTGGACGGCCGCAAGATGTCGAAAAGCTACGACAACACCATCCCATTGTTCACCAGCGCCAAGGACATGAAGGACGCCATCTCGCGGATCGTCACCGACTCCCGCGCCCCGGGCGAAGCCAAGGACCCGGACAATTCGCACCTGTTCACCCTGTACCAGGCGTTTGCGACCAAGGCGCAGGAAGAAGAATTCCGTGCCGAACTGCTGCAAGGGCTGGGTTGGGGCGAGGCGAAGAACCGCCTGTTCCACCTGCTGGACGGCCAGTTGGGTGAAGCCCGCGAGCGTTACCATCAACTGATGTCGAGCCCTTCTGACATGGAAGACCTGCTGCTGATCGGCGCCAAGAAGGCCCGTGCCGTGGCGGCGCCGTTCCTGGCTGAACTGCGTGAAGCGGTGGGCCTGCGTTCGTTTGTCAACCAGGCTGCGGCACCAGTCGCCGCCAAGAAGAAAGCGGCGAAAGCCGCGCGCTTCGTGAGCTTCCGTGAAGACGACGGCAGTTTCCGCTTCCGCCTGCTGGCCGCCGACGGCGAGCAACTGCTGTTGTCGCGCAACTTTGCCGATGGCAAGGCGGCGGGCGCAGTGACCAAGCAACTGCAAAGCGGCGACGCGCTGGACCTGCGTACCGAGGCCCTGGGCTTCAGCGTGTGGTTGGACGGCGTGACGGTGGCGGACAGTGCTGAGTTCGCCGACGAAGCGTCCCGCGATGCGGCCATCGCCGCTCTGCGCGTCGCGTTGACCCCCCTCGAGGATTAACCCGACCAAGGGTTGATTGCCATTATCCAGGGCCGTCGTTACAGTGACGGCCCGTTTTTGTTGCCTTGCTAACGAAATTATGACGCCCCTAGAACGATATCAAGCTGATCTGAAACGCCCTGAATTCTTCCATGACGCGGCCCAGGAAACGGCGGTGCGTCATCTGCAGCGCCTGTACGATGACCTGCTCGCGGCTTCGCAAAGCAAGCCAGGGATGTTCAGCAAGCTGTTTGGCAAGAAAGACCACACGCCGGTCAAGGGCCTGTACTTCTGGGGGGGCGTGGGCCGGGGCAAGACCTACCTGGTGGACACCTTTTTCGAAGCGCTGCCGTTCAAGGAAAAGGTCCGGACGCACTTTCACCGCTTCATGAAGCGCGTGCACGAAGAGATGAAGACCCTGCCGGGCGAGAAAAACCCGCTGACCATCATCGCCAAGCGTTTCTCCGAAGAAGCGCGGGTGATCTGCTTCGATGAGTTCTTCGTCTCCGACATCACCGACGCCATGATCCTCGGCACCCTGATGGAAGAGCTGTTCAAGAACGGCGTGACCCTGGTCGCCACCTCGAACATCGTGCCCGACGGTTTGTACAAGGACGGCCTGCAACGCGCACGCTTCCTGCCGGCCATTGCGTTGATCAAGCAGCATACCGAGATCGTCAATGTCGACAGCGGCGTCGACTACCGTCTGCGTCACCTGGAGCAAGCGGAGCTGTTCCACTTCCCGCTCAATGAGGCGGCCCACGAAAGCCTGAAAAAGAGCTTCCGTGCCCTTACGCCGGAATGCACCCAGGCGGTGGAAAACGACAAGCTGGTGATCGAGAACCGCGAAATCATCGCGCTGCGCACCTGCGACGACGTGGCCTGGTTCGAGTTCCGCCAACTGTGCGACGGCCCGCGCAGCCAGAACGACTACATCGAACTGGGCAAGATCTTCCACGCGGTGATCCTGAGCGGCGTGGAGCAGATGAGCGTTACCACCGACGACATCGCGCGACGTTTCATCAACATGGTCGACGAGTTCTACGACCGTAACGTGAAGCTGATCATCTCAGCGGAAGTTGAGTTGAAGGACCTGTACACCGGCGGTCGCCTAAACTTCGAATTTCAGCGCACCCTGAGCCGCTTGCTGGAAATGCAGTCCCATGAGTTCCTGTCGCGTGGGCACAAGCCGTAACTTGACGTAACGCCTATAAAAGGTCCGCAGCGATTGCGGTCCTTTTATAGTTTGGGCGCTGGTTAATAAGTGATCTGGTCTGTGCTGGGTGGTGCCGGTTCTATGAGGAGCATTTCGCCCTTTTTTAACTCGTAGAGCGCGCCGTCCGGACCCTTGAATATTACTTTTAACTCCAGCTCCGGATATTTCTCCTCCTTGTTCTTTTTCTCATCCATTTGTGGATTCAACTGATCGGTCAGATTTTCGTTGAATTGACTTGCGTCTAACTTATTTGGTTGTACAGCTGGGTTGAACGATTGAGCGTTGCTGCCTATGGATGACATGATTGAGTCTCCGTCCTGATTTCAAGTAAGTCGGTTTGGAAAAAGCCCTTTGTGCATTCGGACCGTAGCTCGGCAGAAATCAACGGCTTCGACCTCGTTTAAAATGGCAGGCGCCCAAGGCGCAACCTAGCGACTTCATCTTATTCGTCAGTAGGAATTGGGTGAGGGGCTTGTAGGCGGGCATAGGGTTCTCAATTCGACCCTGCACCATTGCGGTGTACAGGGTCGTTTGCTTCGTCAAGCGGCGAACCTACGCCGCTTGCTGAAACTGCTGGCGATACTGGTTCGGCGACAACTCCGTGTGCTGCCTGAACAGCCGTGCAAAGAAACTCGCATCGTCGTAACCCACCTCATAACTGATGGTCTTGATGCTCTTGCGGCTGCCCGAGAGCAGGCCCTTTGCCGTCTCGATACGCAGCCGTTGCAGGTAGTGCAGCGGCTTGTCGCCGGTGGCGGTCTGGAAGCGGCGCATGAAGTTGCGGATGCTCATGCCGTGTTCCCGGGCCACGTCTTCGAAGCGGAATTTGTCGGCGAAGTGTTCTTCGAGCCAGTGCTGGATCTGCAGGATGATCACGTCCTGATGCAGCTTCTGTCCGCCAAACCCGATACGTCCTGGCGAATAGCTGCGCTGCACTTCGTAGAGGATATCGCGGGCCACGGCCTGGGCGATGTTGGCGCCACAGAAGCGTTCGATCAGGTAGATGTAGAGGTCGCATGCCGAGGTGGTGCCGCCGGCGCAATACAGGTTGTCGGCGTCAGTGAGGTGCTTGTCCTGGTTGAGCTGGACCTTGGGGAAACGTTCGCCGAACGCATTGAAGAAACGCCAGTAGGTGGTCGCTTCCTTGCCATCGAGCAGGCCGGCTTCGGCCAGCCAGAATACCCCGGTGGCTTCGCCGCACAACACAGCACCGCGTGCATGCTGTTCGCGCAGCCACGGCAGCACTTGCGGGTAGCGGGCGCACAAGGTGTCGAAGTCATCCCAGAAGGCCGGCAGCACGATGATGTCGGCGTCTTCCAGGCCGCCGTCCACCGGCATGATCACATCACTGAAACTGCACACCGATTGCCCATCGGGGCTGACCAGGCGTGTTTCAAACCCTGGCGTCAGGCCCAGGCCTTGTTGCTTGCCGTAACGCAGGCTGGCGAGGTGGAAGAAATCCTTGGCTTGCATGAGGGTGGAAGCGAATACCCGATCAATGGCCAAAATGCTGACGCGCCGCAAGGGCGTGGAGATTTGGTTAGACATAATTTCATTTATTCTTATAGGGGAAAGTGGTCACCAGACGGCTGGATCGTCTTATTTTTTGTCGCATGTGTCCAGTGTCCCGTGCTGCCTTCGCGGCATAGTCTCTGTGGGCTCGCTCTTGTCCGACAATCCATGCAGGTGACCCATGATTCCCAGAACCTTGTTCAGCCCGGAACACGAACTCTTCCGCGAGAGCGTGCGCACCTTCCTCGAAAAGGACGCCGCGCCGTTCCATGGGCAATGGGAGAAACAGGGCTACATCGACCGCAATTTGTGGAGCAAAGCGGGGGAGGCGGGCATGCTCTGCTCTCACCTGCCGGAAGAATATGGCGGGCTGGGCGCGGACTTTTTATACAGCGCGGTGGTGATCGAAGAGATCAGCCGGCTGGGCCTGACCGGCATCGGCTTTTCCCTGCATTCGGACATTGTGGCGCCTTATATCCTGCATTACGGCAGTGAAGCGCTGAAACACAAATACCTGCCCAAGTTGATCTCCGGCGAGCTGGTCACGGCGATTGCCATGACCGAGCCGGGCGCCGGTTCCGACTTGCAAGGCGTGAAGACCACGGCGGTGCTGGACGGCGATGAGTACGTGATCAACGGCTCCAAAACCTTCATCACCAATGGCTACCTGGCCGAGTTGGTCATCGTGGTCGCCAAGACCGATCCCAAGGCCGGCGCCAAGGGCACCAGCCTGTTCCTGGTGGAAGCCGACACGCCAGGCTTCGACAAGGGCAAGCGCCTGGAGAAGGTGGGCATGAAGGCCCAGGACACCTCGGAGCTGTTCTTCCAGGATGTGCGGGTGCCCAAGGAAAACCTGCTCGGTCAGGCCGGCATGGGCTTCGCCTATCTGATGCAGGAGCTGCCTCAGGAACGGTTGACCGTGGCGATTGGCGCGCTGTCATCCGCCGAGGCGGCGTTGGAGTGGACCCTGGCGTACACCCGTGAACGCCAGGCGTTCGGCAAGGCGATTGCCGATTTCCAGAACACCCGCTTCAAGCTGGCGGAGATGGCGACCGAGATTCAGATTGGCCGTGTGTTTGTCGACAAGTGCATGGCGTTGCACCTGGAAGGCAAGCTGGATGTGCCCACGGCGGCGATGGCCAAGTACTGGGCTACCGACCTGCAATGCAAGGTGCTCGATGAGTGCGTGCAGTTGCACGGAGGCTACGGCTTCATGTGGGAATACCCGATTGCCCGGGCGTGGGCGGATGCGCGGGTGCAGCGGATTTATGCGGGGACCAATGAGATCATGAAGGAGATCATTGCGCGGGCGCTTTGATTGGGCGGTTCTGCTGATGGCCAAATCGGGGGCAAGCCCCCTCCCACACTTGAATGTATTCACAGATCAAAATGTGGGAGGGGGCTTGCCCCCGATAGCGGTCTTAAGATCAATCAAGGCGCTGGGTTCGGGTGATCCTTCTGAATCGCCTCAATCCCTTCCAATACCTCTTTCGACAGTTTCAGATCCGCACTGGCAATGTTGTTATCCAGTTGCTCCAGCGACGTGGCACCAATGATGTTGCTGGTCACGAACGGTTGCTGCGTCACAAACGCCAGCGCCATCTGCGCCGGGTCCAGCCCATGCTCCCGCGCCAGTGCAACGTAGCGGCTGCATGCCGCTTCCGACTGCGGGTTGAAGTAACGGCTGAAGCGGCTGTATTCCGTCAGTCGCGCTTTCGCTGGGCGGGCGCCATTCTCATATTTGCCGCTGAGCATGCCGAACGCCAGGGGCGAATACGCCAGCAGGCCGCATTGCTCGCGAATCGCGACTTCCGCCAGGCCCACTTCAAAGCTGCGGTTGAGCAGGTTGTAGGGGTTCTGGATCGACACCGCACGCGGCCAGCCACGGGCTTCGGCCAGGGCGAGGAACTTCATGGTGCCCCACGGCGTTTCGTTGGACAGGCCGATGTGGCGGATCTTGCCGGCCTTCACCTGCTCATCCAGCGCTTCGAGGGTTTCTTCCAGCGGGGTGAGGTTGTCTTCGTCCTTGTGCTTGTAGCTCAGTTGGCCGAAGAAGTTGGTACTGCGTTCCGGCCAGTGCAGTTGGTAGAGGTCGATCCAGTCGGTCTGCAGGCGCTTGAGGCTGGCGTCCAGGGCTTCGACGATGTGCTTGCGGTTGTGGCGCAGGTGGCCGTCGCGGATGTAGTCGATGGTGTTGCCGGGGCCGGCGATCTTGCTGGCGAGGATCCAGTCGGCACGGTCGCCACGGCTCTTGAAGTAATTACCGATGTAGCGTTCGGTGGTGGCATAGGTGTCGGCCTTGGGCGGCACCGGGTACATTTCAGCGGTGTCGAGGAAGTTGATCCCCGCGCCCTTGGCCCGCTCGATCTGCGCGAAGGCCTCTGCCTCGCTGTTCTGCTCGCCCCAGGTCATGGTGCCCAGGGCTATCGCGCTCACGTTCAGATCCGTACGGCCCAGCTGTCGATAATCCATCGGGTACTCCTTCAGGGAAAACAATCATAAAAGCAGGTTGAATTTTTTTTCGCAATCTGCATAATTGCCCACCTCTTTCTGCAGTGGAAGTGATGCGCCGCCTGCCGAAGAATCTTGCCGTTGAACGGACGCGCCGACCCGAGCCCCCGATAGCGTCTGTATCCGGCTGCCTTTGACTTGTCAAAGTACGCACTATTCAGTAAGATCCGCCGTCTAATTTACAGGGCGGCCCCTGAGGCTATTAAAGAATGACAACTTTTACTGCAAAACCGGAAACAGTTCAGCGCGACTGGTTTGTCGTCGACGCCGCTGGTCAGACCCTGGGTCGTCTGGCCACTGAAGTCGCCAGCCGTCTGCGTGGCAAGCACAAGCCTGAGTACACCCCTCACGTTGACACCGGTGACTACATCGTGATCATCAACGCTGAGCAGGTTCGTGTAACCGGCAACAAAGCAAGCGACAAAATGTACTACCGTCACTCCGGTTTCCCAGGCGGTATCAAGTCTTCCAACTTCGAAGGCCTGATTGCCAAGAAGCCTGAAGCCCCGATCGAAATCGCGGTCAAAGGCATGCTGCCTAAGGGCCCACTGGGTCGCGATATGTTTCGCAAGCTGAAAGTCTATGCGGGCGCTGTACACCCTCATGCTGCTCAGCAGCCCCAAGAACTGAAGTTTTAACGGAATAGTTCATTATGTCGGCGACTCAAAATTACGGCACTGGCCGTCGCAAAACCGCAACCGCTCGCGTTTTCCTGCGTCCGGGTACTGGTAACATCTCGATCAACAACCGCTCCCTGGACAACTTCTTCGGCCGCGAAACTGCCCGCATGGTAGTTCGTCAGCCGCTGGAACTGACCGAGACCGTTGAAAAGTTCGACATCTACGTCACCGTTATCGGTGGCGGTGTAAGTGGTCAAGCTGGCGCAATCCGCCACGGTATCACTCGCGCTCTGATGCAGTACGACGAAACCCTGCGTGGCGCCCTGCGCAAAGCTGGCTTCGTGACTCGCGATGCTCGTGAAGTTGAACGTAAGAAAGTCGGTCTGCGTAAAGCGCGTAAGCGTCCGCAGTACTCGAAGCGTTAATCCGCTTTACGTTCCACAAAAACGCCCAGCCTCCTCACGGAGCTGGGCGTTTTTTATTGCCTGCGATTTATGCAGAAAAATCGCCGTGACAACTTGCCACATCCGTAGACCCCCTATACTACAAGGCCTGGAGGCGGAGCCCCGGGCAATTCCCTTGTCAGACGTGGGGCTTTTCATTACCATTCGGCAAAATTTTTATAAGTAAAGATTCAACACTTAGTAGACGCCTGATTTAACAGGCCAAAAAGCTGATGGGAGAGGACTGAATGAGCAATGACGGCGTGAATGCAGGCCGGCGTCGCTTCTTGGTAGCAGCCACATCCGTGGTGGGTGCTGCAGGAGCGGTGGGGGCTGCGGTCCCGTTCGTGGGGTCATGGTTTCCCAGTGCCAAGGCGAAAGCCGCAGGTGCACCGGTGAAGGTGAATATCAGCAAGATCGAGCCAGGTCAGCAGATGATTGCTGAGTGGCGCGGCCAGCCGGTGTTCATTGTTCGTCGTACCGAGGAAATCCTGGGGAATCTCAAGAAGATCGAAGGCCAGTTGTCTGACCCCAAATCCGAGAAGTCCGACCAGCCCGCCTACGCCAAAAACGAAGTGCGTTCGATCAAGCCAGAGATCCTGCTGCTGGTCGGTCTGTGTACCCACCTGGGTTGTTCGCCAACCTTCCGCCCGGAAGTGGCCCCTGTCGACCTGGGCAAGGATTGGGTCGGCGGTTATTTCTGCCCCTGCCACGGCTCCCACTACGACCTCGCTGGCCGCGTCTATAAATCCCAGCCTGCTCCCCTGAACCTGCCGGTTCCTCCGCACACCTACGAAACTGACGACCTCATTGTCATTGGCCTCGATAAGGAGAACGCGTGATGAGCAAGTTCATGGATTGGGTGGATGCGCGCTTCCCCGCCACTAAAATGTGGGAAGACCATCTCAGCAAATATTACGCGCCGAAAAACTTCAACTTCTTCTATTTCTTCGGCTCCCTGGCCCTGCTGGTGCTGGTCAACCAGATCGTCACCGGTGTGTGGCTGACGATGAGCTACACGCCGTCGGCGGAAGAGGCGTTCGCCTCGGTCGAGTACATCATGCGTGACGTCGAGTACGGCTCGATCCTGCGTCTGCTGCACTCCACCGGCGCGTCGGCATTCTTTATCGTCGTCTACCTGCACATGTTCCGTGGCCTGCTCTACGGCTCGTACCAGAAGCCGCGTGAGCTGGTGTGGGTGTTCGGCATGCTGATCTACCTCGCGTTGATGGCCGAAGCCTTCATGGGTTACCTGTTGCCGTGGGGCCAGATGTCGTATTGGGGCGCCCAGGTAATCATCTCGCTGTTCGGTGCGATCCCGGTGATCGGCAACGACCTGACCCAGTGGATCCGGGGCGATTACCTGATCTCCGGCATTACCCTGAACCGCTTCTTCGCCCTGCACGTTGTGGCCCTGCCGATCGTGATCCTGGGCCTGGTGGTGCTGCACATCCTGGCGTTGCACGAGGTCGGCTCCAACAACCCGGATGGCGTGGACATCAAGAAGCACAAGGACGAAAACGGCATCCCGCTGGATGGCATTCCGTTCCACCCTTACTACACCGTGAAAGACATTGTCGGTGTGGTGGTGTTCCTGTTCGTGTTCTGCTCGATCGTGTTCTTTTTCCCGGAGATGGGCGGTTATTTCCTGGAGAAGCCTAACTTCGAACAGGCCAACGCCTTCAAGACGCCCGAGCACATTGCTCCGGTCTGGTACTTCACGCCGTTCTACGCGATCTTGCGCGCGATCCCCGACAAACTCATGGGCGTGATCGCCATGGGCGCGGCCATCGCGGTGCTGTTCGTGTTGCCTTGGCTCGACCGTAGCCCGGTCAAGTCCATGCGCTACAAGGGCTGGCTGAGCAAGATCTGGCTGTGGGTGTTCTGCATTGCCTTCGTCATCCTGGGTGTTCTCGGCGTATTGGCGCCAACCCCTGAGCGTACGTTGCTGTCGCAGGTCTGCACCTTCCTGTACTTCGCCTACTTCATTCTGATGCCGTTCTACACCCGGCTCGAGAAGACCAAACCGGTTCCGGAAAGGGTGACTGGCTGATGAAAAAGTTATTCGTTGCTTTGATGCTTGCGGCGCTGCCGCTCCTGTCCTTCGCCGCCGAGCACGGTGGCCCGGCGCTGGAAAAAGTCGATATCGACGTGTCTGACAAGGCCGCCATGCAAGACGGCGCGCGTACGTTCGCCAACTACTGCATGGGCTGCCACAGCGCCAAGTTCCAGCGTTACGAGCGGGTGGCCGATGACCTCGGTATCCCCCATGAAATGATGCTGGAGAAACTGGTGTTCACCGGCGCCAAGATCGGCGACCACATGACCATCGGCATGAAGCCCGCCGACGCCAAGACCTGGTTCGGCGCGGCACCGCCCGACCTGACCCTGGTGGCACGTGTACGCGGCACCGACTGGCTCTACGGCTACCTGAAATCCTTCTACGAAGACCCGGCGCGCCCTTATGGCGTGAACAACCGTGTGTTCCCGAACGTCGGCATGCCTAACGTTCTGGTCGGCCTGCAAGGCAAGCAAGTGGTAGGATGCAAGCAGATTCAGGTCGTTGAAGACGGCAAGAAGCAATACGATCCGTTGACCGGCACACCTTTGACCCATGAAGCGTGCGATCAACTGAAGATAGAAACCCCAGGTTCGTTGACAGACGAGCAGTTCGACGAGAAGGTCAAGAACCTTGTGACCTTCCTGGCCTACTCGGCCAACCCGGTCAAACTGCAGCATCAGCGCATCGGTACCTATGTGTTGCTGTACCTGGCGTTCTTCTTCGTATTCGCCTATCTGCTCAAACGCGAATACTGGAAGGATGTGCATTGATCCAACCGTAAGCAATTGCTGTTAATCTTGCGCGCCCAGCGGCATCTCTGAATACGTAGCGGTCTGGTTGTTCCAGGCGTTACAGAGATGCTCTCTGGGCGCGCTCGTTTTTGAGCTTTCGATAATTTCAACAAGCGAGGAGGACCGCCATGGGCGTGACCAACCGGTTGGCCTGTTACTCCGACCCCGCCGACCACTATTCCCACCGAGTACGCATCGTGCTCGCAGAGAAGGGTGTCAGCGCCGAGATCATCAGTGTGGAAGCAGGTCGTCATCCACCCAAACTGATCGAAGTGAACCCCTACGGCAGCTTGCCCACCCTGGTCGATCGTGACCTGGCGTTGTGGGAGTCGACCGTCGTGATGGAATACCTGGATGAGCGTTACCCGCATCCACCCTTGCTGCCGGTGTACCCGGTGGCGCGTGCCAACAGCCGCCTGCTGATCCACCGGATCCAGCGTGACTGGTGCGGGCTGGTGGATTTGATTCTGGATACCCGCAGCAAAGAGGCGGCACGTGTACAGGCGCGTAAGGAATTGCGCGAAAGCCTGACCGGCGTTTCGCCGCTGTTCGCCGATAAGCCTTTTTTCCTCAGTGAGGAACAAAGTTTGGTGGATTGCTGCCTATTACCGATACTCTGGCGTTTGCCGATTCTTGGTATTGAACTGCCGCGGCCAGCCAAGCCGCTGCTTGATTACATGGAGCGCCAGTTTGCGCGTGAGGCTTTCCAGGCGAGTCTGTCTGGTGTCGAACGCGATATGCGCTAAGGCTTAAGGAGCCGCTGATGAACTCCAGTCGACCCTACCTGGTCCGCGCGCTCTATGAGTGGATTGTGGACAACGATTGCACCCCGCACATGCTGGTCAATTCCGAATTTCCTGCGGTTCAGGTACCGCAGGGTTTTGCCAGCGACGGGCAGATTGTGCTGAACGTATCACCCAGTGCCGTGCGCCACCTGCACATGGACAACGAAGCGGTCAGCTTCGAAGGGCGTTTCGGCGGCGTGCCGCATACGCTGTACGTGCCGATTGGCGCCATCCTCGGCATCTATGCCCGGGAGAATGGTCAAGGCATGGTGTTCGATCTGGAGTCGCCTTTCGAGGACGACGAATCGATCGAAAGCGAACAGGGCGATGATCAACCGCCACCGGATTCCGAGCCACCGCGTCCCAGCGGCCGGCCGAGCCTGAAAGTGGTGAAATAAACGGCGTTCCCCTCGGGGTTTGTCGAAAAAATGCCTCGACCTGTGTCGGGGCATTTTTTTGCGTGAAGGATGTGGATGAAAGTCGCGCCCGGACGGTGATCGTACAACCACCATGGGCTATGATGCGTGCTCAAGTTCACCGAGAAAGATGATTCATCATGGAAAACGCCAACACCGCCCCTCGTCTTCCCCGCAAGCGCCGCAGCCTTGCCCAGGAATTGGTCACGGTGTTGTCCGAGCAGATCCGCGATGGCCAGCTCAAGCGGGGTGACAAGTTGCCCACCGAGTCGGCGATCATGGAGGCCCATGGGGTCAGCCGCACGGTGGTGCGGGAGGCTATCTCACGTCTGCAGGCGGCGGGACAGGTGGAAACCCGTCATGGTATCGGCACCTTTGTGCTGGACACGCCGAGCCCGAGCGGCTTTCGCATCGACCCGGCCACTGTGGTGACATTGCGTGATGTGCTGGCGATTCTTGAGCTGCGTATCAGCCTGGAAGTGGAGTCCGCCGGTCTTGCAGCTCTACGTCGCAGCGACGAACAACTGGCCGCCATGCGCGCTGCGCTCGATGCCCTGAATGAAAGCGCGGCCCACGCAGGCGATGCGGTGGCCTCCGACTTTGCCTTCCACCTGGAAATCGCGCTGTCCACCGGCAACCGCTACTTCACCGACATCATGACGCACCTCGGTACCAGCATCATTCCGCGCACCCGCCTGAATTCAGCGCGCCTGGCCCATGATGACCAGCAGCACTACATGAGCCGTTTGAGCCGCGAACACGAAGAGATCTATGAGGCGATTGCCCGCCAGGATTCGGATGCGGCGCGGGCGGCGATGCGCTTGCATTTGACCAACAGCCGTGAGCGGCTGCGCCATGCCCATGAAGAGGCAGAACGGGCAGGTTGATCAAGCCGCCGGTGGGCGAATGGTCGTTGGCGGAACAGTGGCCAGGGCATCGAGCACGATAATGCTGTCTCCGCCCCCCTCAGCCATGAAAATGTATTTGGCTGTTATAACCACCCACAAGTCCGCCAGCTTGAAATAGACAAAATCGCCTACCTGAGCCTCCCTTTCCAGCTCGAAATAATTGGGTTTGTTGGCGCGACCTGAGGATGTTGATCGGATATGGCAGTAGATACGCATATGAACCTCATGGCGTGAGGGAGATAAAAACGTTAAATGCACGAGCAAGCGGGTTGCATTAAAAAGCCCCAAGAATCCACCCTGGGGCTCTTGAGGCTATTTATGAGTTTTTGCCGACTTGGGCGTAACTGTCAGAAATCACAGTTGCGACAGGCGGCGGTGATCAAGCTGGCGTGTTGGGCTTATAGTCCTTAAGCAACAAATACGTACTCCACCCCCACCAATCATTCGTCCAGTGCTTGTCGTTCAAGTCATTCACATCCTTGCGGCGCAGCACCTTGTCTCCCTCCATCTTGAACAGCGGCGAAAAGTTGTTCGCCGGGTTCTGTGCCGCATTCAGGTCGGGCACATACAGCGGTGCCTTGAAGTTGGCCGGGGAGGGTGCGGCACCACTGATAAACGTCTCGAAGATCTCATCGGCTGAGGCTTGCACCGCACGTTTGACCTGCAGCCGGTTGTCCGCATCGATATCATCGAAGTAGCGTTTATCCCCGTACGCGTGCCATTGATCGCCCAGGGCATTGCGCACTTTCAGCCCGAATTTGCTGTCTTCATCGTGCATGAAGCGGCTGATCAGCGAACCAAGTTCACCGGGTGTCACCACCGCTGCCAATTGTTTGCGCGGTACACGCAAGTGGCCTGCGGAGAACAGATCGGTCAAAAAATGATCGGCAAAACTGTTCATTGCATAGGCCAGTTCCAGCGCCTGGTCGGTTTCGGTCTGGTGGGCCACGACGGCTTGTTGCAACGCCGCCGTATGCCCTGCCAGGTACGCGGACAGCGCCCATTCGCCGAAGTGATCGGCATTGTCCGCCGCCAACTTCAAATAGCGCCCCAGTGGAATCAGCGCCGACACCGCGCTGCCACCGCCGGTGATGCGGTTCCATTCCTCAGACAACGTATCACCTAAGGCGTCGTAGGCTTCATGGGCTTGCTTGCCATCCTTGATCGCCTGTTTGACCGCGTTGATCTCCTTTTGCATCACCGCGAGGATCTTGTGCGCTTCTTCCCGTGAAGCGGGCAGCACGGCGAGCGTGTTGAAAGCAGCGGTAAAGCGTTGCACGCGTTCGGCCGGGGAGGTGCCATCGCTGATGGGTTGGCCGGGGATGCCATAAAAGTCGCCGCCCAAGGCAATGACCTGGCCGTAAGTCAACGCCAGCCCGTTGGGCAGGTGCAACTCGACTTGGCGGGCGGGAATTGCCGGGGCGTCCTTGGCGAAGCGCAGCAAGGTGTCGTCGCCGATGGCGGTGTGTTCACCCCCTTCGAAACGCAGGACAGGTGGTTTCTTTTCGGATACTGCGAGATCAAGACCTGACATGTTAGCTCCTTGCTATGTCGTAGGAATCTTCCGTAATGGCTGTATACATATACAGTTGTTGCGAGCATAGAGGAAAAACTTCCTACGTCAAGACGGCGCTCTTCAACCCCTCGTTGAATGAAGTCTGATCAATTGCAGTTGACGAATCTTTTTATAGTTGTACGATGACGTACGACATCACCAAAACCAACAACAACCTTTCGATAGAAAGTCTTCGCCCAGGGTGTTCGAATAATGAATCCACAAGAACTGAAGTCCATCCTCTCCCACGGTCTGCTGTCTTTCCCGGTGACCGATTTCAACGCCCAGGGTGACTTCCACCAGGCGGGCTACATCAAGCGCCTGGAATGGCTCGCCCCTTACGGCGCCACTGCCTTGTTCGCTGCCGGCGGCACCGGTGAGTTTTTCTCCCTCGCCGCCAGCGAATATTCCCAGGTGGTGAAAACCGCCGTTGATACCTGCGCCACCAGCGTGCCGATCCTCGCCGGCGTCGGCGGTTCGACCCGCCAGGCCATCGAGTACGCCCAGGAAGCCGAACGCCTCGGTGCCAAGGGGCTGCTGCTGCTGCCGCACTACCTCACCGAAGCCAGCCAGGACGGCGTTGCCGCCCACGTTGAAGCGGTGTGCAAGTCGGTCAAGATCGGCGTGGTGGTCTACAACCGCAACGTGTGCCGCCTGACTGCGCCGCTGCTGGAACGCCTGGCCGAGCGCTGCCCGAACCTGATCGGCTACAAGGATGGCCTGGGTGACATCGAGTTGATGGTGTCGATCCGCCGTCGCCTGGGTGACCGTTTCAGCTACCTCGGCGGCCTGCCGACGGCAGAGGTTTACGCCGCTGCCTACAAGGCCCTGGGCGTGCCGGTGTACTCCTCGGCGGTGTTCAACTTCATCCCGAAAACCGCGATGGATTTCTACCACGCGATTGCCAAGGACGATCACGCCACCGTCGCCAGGATCATCGACGACTTCTTCCTGCCGTACCTGGATATCCGTAACCGCAAGGCCGGTTACGCGGTAAGCATCGTCAAGGCAGGTGCAAAAATCGCCGGCTACGACGCAGGCCCGGTGCGCACGCCGCTGACCGACTTGCTGCCGGAAGAATACGAAGCCCTGGCCGCGCTGATCGACAAGCAAGGCGCGCAATAACCTATCTACAAGGCCGCTGAGCAATCAGCGGCCTTTTGCGTCAGGAGAAGATTTGTGTCCCAAGCCCAACGTTTCGATAACTACATCAATGGCCAGTGGGTGGCCGGTGCCGACTATTGCGTCAACCTCAACCCGTCGGAGTTGTCCGATGTCATTGGCGAATATGCCAAGGCGGATGTCGCTCAGGTCAACACTGCCATTGATGCCGCCCGTGCCGCATTCCCAGCCTGGTCTACGTCCGGGATCCAGGCGCGTCACGATGCCTTGGATAAAGTCGGCAGCGAGATCCTCGCCCGCCGCGAAGAGCTCGGCACCCTGCTGGCCCGTGAAGAGGGCAAGACCCTGCCCGAAGCCATCGGCGAAGTGACCCGCGCCGGCAACATCTTCAAATTCTTCGCCGGCGAATGCCTGCGCCTGTCCGGCGACTACGTGCCGTCGGTACGCCCAGGCGTCAACGTTGAAGTCACCCGTGAAGCCCTGGGGGTGGTCGGCCTGATCACGCCGTGGAACTTCCCGATCGCCATCCCCGCGTGGAAGATCGCCCCGGCCCTGGCCTACGGTAACTGCGTGGTGATCAAGCCCGCCGAGTTGGTGCCGGGCTGTGCCTGGGCCCTGACCGAAATCATTTCCCGTGCCGGTTTCCCCGCCGGTGTATTCAACCTGGTGATGGGCAGCGGTCGCGTGGTGGGCGATGTGCTGGTCAACAGCCCGAAGGTCGATGGCATCAGTTTCACCGGTTCTGTGGGGGTTGGGCGCCAGATCGCCGTCAGTTGCGTCTCGCGCCAGGCCAAAGTGCAGTTGGAGATGGGCGGCAAAAATCCGCAGATCATCCTCGACGACGCCGACCTCAAGCAGGCCGTCGAGCTGTCGGTACAGAGCGCGTTCTACTCCACCGGCCAGCGTTGCACCGCTTCCAGCCGCCTGATCGTGACCGCCGGCATCCACGACCAGTTCGTCGCGGCCATGGCGGAGCGCATGAAGTCGATCAAGGTCGGCCATGCACTCAAGAGCGGCACGGACATCGGCCCGGTGGTGTCCCAGGCCCAGTTGGACCAGGACCTCAAGTACATCGACATCGGCCAGAGCGAAGGTGCACGGCTGGTGAGCGGTGGCGGCCTGGTGACCTGCGACACTGAAGGCTACTACCTGGCACCGACGCTGTTTGCCGACAGCGAAGCTGCGATGCGCATCAGCCGTGAAGAGATCTTCGGCCCGGTGGCCAACGTGGTGCGCGTGGCGGACTACGAAGCGGCGCTGGCCATGGCCAACGACACCGAGTTCGGGCTGTCGGCGGGCATTGCCACCACCTCGCTCAAATACGCCAACCACTTCAAGCGCCATTCCCAGGCCGGGATGGTGATGGTCAACCTGCCGACTGCCGGTGTGGATTACCACGTTCCTTTCGGTGGCCGTAAGGGCTCATCCTATGGTTCGCGTGAGCAAGGTCGCTATGCGCAAGAGTTCTACACCGTGGTGAAGACCAGTTACATCGGTTCGTAAGACGCATCACCTTGTGGGAGCCGGATGCCTGCCGGCTCCCACACGAAAAACAGAAAACCATTACCCGCAAAAAAAATAATTAGTGGGAGTACTTCTACATGCAAGCGACCAAGCCGACCCACGTCCGCTATTTGATCCTGCTCATGCTGTTCCTGGTGACCACGATCAACTACGCCGACCGGGCCACCATCGCCATCGCGGGTTCCAGCCTGCAAAAAGACCTCGGCATCGACGCGGTCACCCTCGGTTATATCTTCTCTGCATTCGGTTGGGCCTACGTGGCCGGGCAAATCCCCGGTGGCTGGCTGCTGGACCGGTTCGGCTCGAAAAAAGTCTATGCCCTGAGCATCTTCACCTGGTCCCTGTTCACCGTGCTGCAAGGCTATGTCGGTGAATTCGGGGTCTCCACCGCCGTGGTTGCGCTGTTCATGCTGCGCTTCATGGTGGGCCTGGCCGAAGCGCCGTCCTTTCCCGGCAACGCTCGGATTGTGGCCGCCTGGTTCCCTACCGCCGAGCGCGGTACGGCATCGGCGATTTTCAACTCGGCGCAATACTTTGCCACCGTGCTGTTTGCGCCGCTGATGGGCTGGATTGTCTACCGCTTCGGCTGGCAGCACGTGTTTATCGTGATGGGCGTGATCGGCATCATTTTCTCGCTGATCTGGCTGAAAGTGATCCACAGCCCGCGCCAGCACCCGATGATCAACGAAGCCGAGTTCAACCATATCGCGGCCAACGGCGCCATGGTCGATATGGACCAGGACAAAGGCAAGGGCAAGAAAACCGACGGGCCGAAGTGGGATTACATCCGCCAGTTGCTGACCAACCGCATGATGCTCGGCGTCTACCTGGGCCAGTACTGCATCAACGGCATCACCTATTTCTTCCTCACCTGGTTCCCGGTGTACCTGGTGCAGGACCGGGGCATGACCATCCTCAAGGCCGGTTTCATCGCCTCGTTGCCGGCAATCTGCGGGTTTATCGGTGGCGTGCTCGGTGGGGTAATTTCCGATTACCTGCTGCGCAAGGGCCATTCCCTGACCTTCGCGCGCAAGGCGCCAATCATTGGTGGCCTGCTGATCTCCAGCAGCATCGTGGCGTGCAACTACGTGGATATCGAATGGATGGTGGTCGGTTTCATGGCCTTGGCCTTCTTCGGCAAGGGCGTTGGCGCACTGGGTTGGGCGGTGGTGTCCGACACCTCGCCGAAACAAATCGCCGGCCTCAGTGGCGGCTTGTTCAACACCTTCGGTAACCTCGCGTCGATCACCACGCCGATTGTCATCGGCTACATCATCAGCACCACCGGTTCGTTCAAATGGGCCCTGGTGTTCGTCGGCGCCAACGCACTGGTAGCGGTGTTCAGCTATCTGGTCATCGTTGGGCCGATCAAGCGTGTAGTACTCAAAGAGCCGCCCACCAAGGGGCCTGAGTTGACCCACCTAACCGAAGCGCATTCCTGAGGGGCGATGTAATGCAGTTGATTGAACATGCCGACTCGCCGCGCTCGATTCGTTTGCACGAGCGCGACAACGTGGTGATCGTGGTCAATGACCAGGGCGTCCCGGCCGGGACCGAGTTTCCGGACGGCCTGGTGACCGTGGATTTCATCCCCCAGAGCCACAAAGTGACCCTGGAAGATATCCCCGAAGGTGGCCAGATCATTCGCTACGGCCAGACCATCGGTTACGCCCTGGCGCCGATTCCACGCGGCAGTTGGGTGCAGGAAGATCAACTGCGCATGCCCACCGCGCCGCCGCTGGACAGCTTGCCGCTGTCCACCGAGGTGCCTGAAACCCAGGCGCCACTGGAGGGCTTTACCTTCGAGGGGTATCGCAACGCCGACGGCACCGTGGGTACGCGCAATATTCTCGGCATTACCACCACGGTGCAGTGCGTCACGGGCGTGCTGGACCATGCGGTCAAGCGCATCAAGGATGAATTGCTGCCCAGGTACCCGCATGTCGATGACGTGGTGGCGCTGACCCACAGCTACGGCTGTGGCGTGGCGATTACCGCCACGGACGCCTACATCCCGATCCGCACCGTGCGCAATCTGGCGCGCAACCCGAACCTGGGGGGCGAGGCCCTGGTGATCAGCCTGGGCTGCGAGAAATTGCAGGCCGGGCAGGTGATGCACGACAACGACAGCTCGGTGGACCTGAGTGAGCCCTGGCTGTATCGCCTGCAGGACTCCAGCCACGGGTTTACCGAGATGATCGAGCAGATCATGGAGCTGGCGGAGGTGCGCTTGAAGAAGCTTGACCAGCGCCGTCGCGAAACGGTGCCGGCGTCCGAGCTGATCCTGGGCATGCAGTGCGGCGGCAGTGATGCGTTCTCTGGCATCACCGCCAACCCGGCGCTGGGCTATGCCTCGGACTTGCTGCTGCGGGCCGGGGCGACGGTGATGTTTTCCGAGGTCACTGAAGTACGGGATGCCATCTACTTGCTGACTTCGCGTGCAGAGACGAAGGAAGTTGCCCAGGAGCTGGTCCGGGAAATGGATTGGTACGACCGTTACCTGGCCAAGGGCGAGGCGGATCGCAGTGCCAACACCACGCCGGGCAACAAGAAGGGCGGGTTGTCGAACATCGTCGAGAAGTCCCTGGGTTCCATCGTCAAGTCCGGCAGCAGCGCGATCAACGGTGTGCTTGGTCCGGGTGAGCGTTTCAAGGGCAAGGGCCTGATCTTTTGCGCAACGCCGGCCAGTGACTTTGTGTGTGGCACCTTGCAACTGGCGGCGGGGATGAACCTGCACGTATTCACCACCGGGCGTGGCACGCCGTACGGCCTGGCGATGGCGCCGGTGGTGAAGGTGTCGACGCGTACTGAGCTGGCGCAGCGCTGGCCGGACCTGATCGATATCGACGCCGGGCGCATTGCCACCGGGCGTGCGACTATCGAGGAGTTGGGCTGGGAGCTGTTTCACTTCTACCTGGATGTGGCCAGCGGCAAGAAGCAGACATGGGCGGAACACCACAAGCTGCATAACGACATCACCTTGTTTAACCCGGCGCCTATTACCTGAGACCGAGTCGCCTGCATCGGGGGCAAGCCCCCTCCCACATTTTGAACGGTGAGCACCGTCAGAGGTGGGAGGGGGCTTGCCCCGATAGCGGTAGACCAGACGAAGCGGCCTACACTGGCTTATCATTAGCCACCTAACGACGCTCACCAAGGTTCTCCCCGGCATGCTGGCAATTTTCCTCTCCACCCTCACCATCACCGCGCCGGTGTTTGCCATGCTGTTCCTCGGTGTGCTGCTCAAGCGCATCAACTGGATCAACGACAACTTCATCCACACGGCCTCGTCCCTGGTGTTCAACGTCACCATGCCGGCGCTGCTGTTCCTCGGCATCCTGCATGCCGACCTGCATTCGGCACTCAAGCCGGGCTTGCTGATCTATTTTGCCGTCGCCACCTTGCTCAGCTTTGCCCTGGTCTGGGGCTGGGCGATCTTACGTTGCCCGCGTGAAGACCGGGGCATCTACACCCAGGGGGCGTTTCGCGGTAATAACGGCGTGATTGGCCTGGCGCTGGCCGCCAGCATGTACGGTGACTACGGCATCTCCCTCGGCGCGATCCTCGCAGCGCTGGTGATCCTGTTCTACAACACGCTGTCGACCATCGTGCTGGCGGTGTACAGCCCGGTGATCAAGTCCGACCCGTGGAGCATCTGCAAGAGTGTACTGGCCAATCCGTTGATCATCAGCGTGATCGCGGCGGCGCCGTTCGCCTATTTCCAGATCGGCCTGCCCGGTTGGCTGGAAAAATCCATGCAGTACCTGGCGGACACTACCTTGCCGCTGGCATTGATCTGCATCGGCGGCACCTTGTCACTGGCGGCTTTGCGCAAGAGCGGCAACATGGCATTGAGCGCAAGCCTGATGAAGATGGTCTGGCTGCCGGTGGTCGCCACCCTGGGCGCCTGGCTGCTGGGCTTTCGCGGGGCGGAGTTGGGGATTCTGTTCCTGTACTTCGGCGCACCGACCGCCGCGGCGAGCTTCGTGATGGCCAGGGCGGCCGAGGGCAACCATGAACTGGCGGCAGCGATTATCGTGATCACCACCTTGATGGCGGCGGTGACCACGAATATCGGGATCTTTGTGTTGCAGGCGGGTGGTTGGATCTGAACGCTCGGGTGCCTGTGAGGGCCAATCGGGGGCAAGCCCCCTCCCACATTGGACGGGAGAGCACAGTCAAAGTGGGAGGGGGCTTGCCCCGGTACAAACCGGGGACATCGTTTACATTTCTAACCGGGGACATGGTTTACAGGTTAATACGCATGATCAGGAGGTAACTGATCATGCCCTGGAACCAAGAGTCCCCCATGAACCAACGAATCAAGCTGGTTGCTGACTGGCTTTCGGGTAACTTCACGAAAAGCCAGCTGGCCCGCCGCTTCGGTGTCAGTCGACCTACCGTAGACAAATGGATTTCTCGGCATGATGGCGATTTAAAGTCGTTGTCCGAGCTTTCCCGGCGACCCCACAACAGCCCCAACAAGACCGACGATAAGATCCTGGCTCGCGTAGTAGCCATGAAGGAAGCCCACGATAAATGGGGGCCAAAGAAGCTCATTGAGCTATTGCGAATTGAAGATCCCTCTATCGATTGGCCGTCTCCCAGTACAGCCGGCCAATGGCTTGACCGACTGGGGCTGGTCAGCAAACGGCGGTTCAAGCGTCGGCACGGTACCTCCCATATTGAAATGCGAGAGGCCAATGATCCCAACAAAACCTGGTGCGTGGACTACAAAGGGCAATTCAAGATGCTCAACGCCCAGCTTTGCTTCCCGCTGACTGTTACAGACCATGCATCCCGTTTGATTCTGGCGTGCAGGGCTCATCCTAAAATCATGACCCAGCCTGTAAAACAAACCTTTGAGCGGCTTTTTCAGGATTACGGCATGCCGGAAGTCATTCGCTCTGACAACGGAGTCCCTTTCGCCTCTCCTGGCCTGGCGAGGATATCCACACTGGCCGTTTGGTGGATCCGTTTAGGTATCTATCCCGAGCGAACCATGCCGGGAAGACCTGCCCAGAATGGTCGACACGAACGAATGCATCGCAGCCTGAAACTTGAGCTACCGCTAGGGAGCAACTTGGTCGAGCAGCAGCTTTTGCTGGAGCATTTCCGGCATGAGTTCAATTACGTACGCCCTCATGAAGCGCTTGGTATGAAACGTCCGGGAGATGTGTACGTGCCATCTACCCGACTGTACCCAGGGTGCCTGCCCGATGTGGAGTATCCGGCAGAAATGCGGGTGCGAAGCGTCAGGCAGGATGGATCGATCAAGTGGAACGGCAAGTTGGTATTTGTCAGCGAGGCCCTATCCGGAGAAAGGATAGGTCTTAAAGAAGCTGAGGATGATGTCTGGGATTTGTACCTGTGTGATTATCCCTTGGGGAGGCTTGGACGAGGTATGACCCGCGTCCAAGCCTCAAATGTGTAAACGATGTCCCCGGTTTCAGATGTAAACGATGTCTACGGTTCTACACCCCGATAGCTATCTGACCGTCACTGCTGATCGGTCTGATACGCGTCGATCACTTCCTGGGCGGCACGGAACGCATCAATCGCCGCCGGCACACCGGCATACACCGCACAATGCAGCAGCGCTTCGCGAATCTCTTCCACGGTACAACCGTTGTTCAGTGCGCCGCGCACGTGGCCCTTCAATTCCTGCGGGCACTTGAGCGCGGTCAGGGCGGCGAGGGTGATCAGGCTGCGGGTCTTCAGCGGCAACCCTTCGCGGTTCCATACGCTGCCCCAGGCATGTTCGTTGACGAAATCCTGCAACGGCTGGCTGAACTCGGTGGCATTGCCCAGGGCGCGGTCGACGAACGCATCGCCCATGACCTGGCGGCGCATTTGTACCCCGGGCTTCTTCTGATCGGTCATTGCGGTTCCCTCTTGTGTTGGCGGCGCCAGGCTTGCAGCGTGCTGAACAACAGGAAAGCCACCAGCACTGGCAGGACGTAATACAGCATCAGTTGTTCAAGCTTGTTGGCCAGGGGCATGCCCGTGGTGAACGCCATCACGTGCAGCCCGTACGCCAGATACAGGCCCAGCAGTACCAGGCCTTCGGCGCGGGTCACGCGGTAACCGGTGTAGAACACCGGCAGGCACAGCACCACCACGCCGAGCATCACCGGCAGGTCGAAATCCAGGGCATTGGGCGACACCGACAGCGGAGACGGGGCGAGCAGGGCGGTCAGGCCCAACACGCCGAGCAGGTTGAACAGGTTGCTGCCGATCACGTTACCCACGGCAATGTCCCGCTCGCCGCGCAAGGCGGCGATCAGTGACGTCGCCAGGCAGGGCAGGGAGGTGCCGACACCGATCAGGGTCAGCCCGATCACACGTTCCGACAGGCCCAGGTCGCTCGCCACATCCACCGCCGCGCCCAACAGCAAATGTCCGGCCAGCACCAGGATCAGAAAACCACCGATCATCAGCAGCACGCTGCTCAGCCAGGGTGCCCTGGCCACCGTGTCCAGAGTGCGCGGGCGGCGGGAGTGGCGCGTCTGGTAGTGCAATACGCCGAGGTAAGCGAGCAGGGCAACAAGCAGCACCAGGCCGTCGATGGGCGTGAGTTCTTCGTTGGCCGCCAGGGTGAACACCAGCAGCCCGGCCAGGATCATCACGGGGATGTCCAGGCGCACCAACTGGCGTGAGACCCGCAGCGGAATAATCAGCGCCGACAGGCCCAGGGTCACCAGGATGTTGAAGATGCTGCTGCCGATCACGCTGCCCACGGCGATATCGGTATTGCCGGCCAGGGTGGCTTGCAGGCTGACGGTCATTTGCGGTGCGCTGCTGCCGAAGGCGACGATGGTCAGGCCGATGATCAGTGGCCGCACCTTGAGGCTGGCGGCCAGGCGCACGGCGGCACGCACCAGGATTTCGGCACCGAGGATCAGCAGCACCAGGCCGCTGACCAATTCCAGCAGGCTCCAGGGCGAGAGGGCGGTTAATCCGAAAATGGCCAGGGCTCCGTTTTCAATTGCTCAGGGCTTGCACGCGAACTCGCGCCGTACCGCTGCCGATCATACCCAGCTGTTCGGCGGCCTTGCGTGAAAGATCGATCAACCGCCCGCGGGTATGCGGGCCGCGATCATTGATGCGGACAACCACGGATCGGTCGTTGTCGAGATTGGTGACCTTGACCTGCGTGCCGAAGGGCAGGCGCCGGTGGGCGGCGGTCAGGGCGTTCTGGTTGAAGGGTTCACCGCTGGCAGTTTTCTTGCCGTGGTGTTTGGCGCCGTAGTAGGACGCGGTGCCGGTTTCGTCGTAGCCGTTGGGGTCGATGAGGCCGCTGGCGCAGCCGGCCAACAGGGAGAACAGGGCCAGGAGGCCGAGTAGACGCTTCATTTTCAGGTTATCCCCCTATTGAATGCGGGAGGGGGCTTGCCCCGATAGCGGCGCGTCAGTCAATAGAATTGCTCGCTGATACACCCTCATCGGGGGCAAGCCCCCTCCCACAGTAGGCCGAGTTGAGCATGAGGTCTCACTCGGTCTCTTCACCGCTGTCAGCCTTCGAGTTTGCTTTTCAGCAATTCGTTCACCTGTTGCGGGTTGGCCTTGCCTTTGGAGGCTTTCATCGCCTGGCCCACAAAGAAGCCGAACATCTTGCCGCGCTTGGCTTCGTCTGCCGCACGGTATTGTTCGACCTGCTCGGCGTTGGCCGCGAGCATTTCATCCAGCACGGCCGAGATCGCGCCGCTGTCGGTGACTTGCTTGAGGCCGCGCTTCTCGATGATCTCGTCGGCGCTGCCTTCGCCGCCGGCCATGGCTTCGAACACGGTCTTGGCGATTTTGCCGGAGATGGTGTTGTCCTTGATGCGCAGCAGCATGCCGCCCAGTTGCTCGGCGCTGACCGGGGCCTCGTCGATTTCCAGGCCCTGCTTGTTCAACAGGCTGCCCAGCTCAACCATCACCCAGTTGGCCGCCAGCTTGGCGTCACCAGCAATGTTCACGACTTTTTCGAAGTAGTTGGCTTGC
Source organism: Pseudomonas sp. NFR09 (assembly GCF_900111535.1). Lineage (NCBI taxonomy): Bacteria > Pseudomonadati > Pseudomonadota > Gammaproteobacteria > Pseudomonadales > Pseudomonadaceae > Pseudomonas > Pseudomonas sp. NFR09. Next base: position 652,323 of record NZ_FOIH01000001.1, on the reverse strand, counting down.
TCGCGGCTGGACGCCAGGACGCTCGCATCGTAGACCGACAGACCGAACTGTTCCTGGAAGCGCTCGCGTTTCTGCTGCGGCAGTTCCGGCAGGGTGGCGCGGATCTCGTTGAGGAACGAGTCCTCCAGCACCACCGGCAACAGGTCCGGATCGGGGAAGTAACGGTAGTCGTTGGCTTCCTCTTTGCTGCGCATAGCGCGGGTTTCGTCTTTGTTCGGGTCGTACAGGCGAGTTTGCTGGATGACCTTGCCGCCGTCTTCGATCAGCTCGATCTGGCGACGCACTTCGCTGTTGATCGCTTTCTCGATGAAGCGGAACGAGTTGACGTTCTTGATCTCGCAGCGAGTGCCAAACTCAACCTGGCCCTTTGGACGGATCGACACGTTGCAGTCGCAACGCAGCGAGCCTTCGGCCATGTTGCCGTCGCAGATGCCCAGGTAGCGCACCAACGCGTGGATGGTCTTGACGTAGGCCACGGCTTCCTTGGCGCTGCGCATGTCCGGCTCGGACACGATTTCCAGCAGCGGCGTACCGGCACGGTTCAGGTCGATACCGGTCGCGCCGGGGAATTCTTCGTGCAGGCTCTTGCCGGCGTCTTCTTCCAGGTGCGCACGGGTCACGCCGACGCGCTTGATGGTGCCGTCTTCCAGCGGGATGTCCAGGTGGCCCTTGCCGACGATCGGCAATTCCATCTGGCTGATCTGGTAGCCCTTGGGCAGGTCCGGGTAGAAGTAGTTCTTGCGCGCGAACACGTTGTGCTGGCCGATTTCGGCGTCAATCGCCAGGCCGAACATCACCGCCATGCGCACCGCTTCCTGGTTCAACACCGGCAGCACGCCGGGCATGCCCAGGTCGACCAGGCTGGCCTGGGTGTTGGGCTCGGAGCCGAACGTGGTGGCGCTACCGGAGAAAATCTTCGATTGGGTGGCGAGCTGGGTATGAATCTCCAGCCCGATCACGACTTCCCATTGCATAGTGTTCTCCTCAGAAGCCGGTAGGGGTGCGAGTGTGCCAGTCAGTGTTCAACTGGTACTGGTGCGCCACATTGAGCAGGCGGCCTTCCTGGAAATACGGGGCGAGCAATTGCACACCGACCGGCAGGCCATCGACGAAACCGGCGGGCATGGACAAGCCCGGCAGGCCCGCGAGGTTGGCGGTGATGGTGTACAGGTCTTCGAGGTACGCAGCCACCGGGTCGCCGTTCTTGGCGCCGAGTTTCCAGGCCGGGTTCGGCGTGGTTGGGCCGAGGATCACGTCGACTTGTTCAAAGGCGGCCATGAAGTCGTTCTTCACCAGGCGACGGATTTTCTGCGCCTTCAGGTAGTACGCGTCGTAGTAACCGGCCGACAGGGCGTAGGCGCCGACCATGATGCGGCGCTGCACTTCGGCGCCGAAGCCTTCGCCACGGGAACGTTTGTACAGGTCGGTGAGGTCTTTCGGGTTTTCGCAGCGGTAGCCGAAGCGTACGCCGTCGAAACGCGACAGGTTGGAGGAGGCCTCTGCCGGCGCGATCACGTAGTACGCAGGAATCGCGTGCTGGTTGTTCGGCAGGCTGATCTCCTTGATCACCGCGCCGAGGCCTTCCAGCGTCTTGACGCTGTTGTGCACCAGCTCGGCGATGCGCGGGTCGAGGCCGGCGCTGAAGTATTCCTTCGGCACGCCGATGCGCAGGCCCTTGAGCGAGGTGTTCAGGCTGGCGCTGTAGTCCGGCACGGGCTCATCGATGCTGGTGGAGTCCTGTTTATCGAAACCGGCCATGCCTTGTAACAATATCGCGCAGTCTTCGGCGGTGCGAGCCAGGGGGCCGCCCTGATCGAGGCTGGACGCGTAGGCGATCATGCCCCAGCGGGAAACGCGACCGTAGGTCGGCTTCAGGCCGGTGAGGTTGGTGAACGCGGCAGGCTGGCGGATCGAACCACCGGTGTCGGTGGCCGTGGCGGCCGGCAGGAAGCGCGCGGCGACGGCTGCAGCCGAACCACCGGACGAACCGCCGGGCACGTGCTCCAGGTTCCACGGGTTTTTCACCGCGCCGTAGTAGCTCGACTCGTTGGCCGAACCCATGGCGAATTCGTCCATGTTGGTCTTGCCCAGGGTCACGGCCCCGGCGGCAGCCAGCTTGGACACCACGGTGGCGTCGTAGGGGGCTTTAAAGTTGTCGAGCATCTTCGAGCCGCAGCTGGTGCGAATGCCCTGGGTGCAGAACAGGTCTTTGTGGGCAATCGGCGCGCCCAGCAGTGGGCCATTTTCACCGTTGGCGCGACGTGCGTCGGCGGCCTTGGCCTGGCTCAAGGCCAGCTCTTCGGTGAGGCTGATGAAGCTGTTGACCTTCGGGTCGTGCTCGGCGATACGCGCCAGCAGGGTCTTGGTCAGCTCTTCGGAAGAAAACTTTTTGTCGGCGAGACCGCGGGCGATCTCGGCCAGAGTCATGTGATGCATTGCAGGCTCTTTCCCTTTAGTCGATGACTTTCGGAACCAGGTACAGGCCGTTTTCGACCGCTGGCGCGATGGACTGGTAGGCCTCGCGATTATTACTCTCGGTCACGACGTCAGCGCGCAGGCGCTGGCTGGCTTCCAGTGGGTGAGCCAGGGGCTCGATGCCGTCGGTATTCACGGCCTGCATTTGGTCGACCAGCCCGAGAATGCTGTTCAGGGCGGCGGTGGTCTGTGGAAGATCGACTTCATTGAGGCCCAGGCAGGCCAAATGAGCGATTTTTTCCACGTCGGAGCGTTCAAGCGTCATGGGAATCTCCAGTGGAAAACAGAACGGAGGCTGTCCGTGTGTTAGATTGTCGGAACACTACCGCATTTCTACGGTCTTACGGCCGCGATTGTGGGGTTAGGTGCACAGAAAGTCGGCCAATTTAGCACATTGGCGCCTTGCCCAAAATCCCTGTCGTTGTTAGAGTTTGCCGCACTTTTTTACCCACGCGTTGCCTAGGGTCCCTTTCCCATGTTCAAGAAACTGCGTGGCATGTTTTCCAGCGATCTTTCCATTGACCTGGGCACTGCCAACACCCTTATTTACGTGCGCGAGCGCGGTATTGTCCTGAATGAGCCATCGGTTGTGGCCATTCGGACCCATGGTAATCAGAAAAGTGTCGTTGCCGTCGGCACCGAGGCCAAGCGCATGCTCGGCCGTACACCAGGCAATATTGCTGCCATTCGTCCGATGAAAGACGGCGTGATCGCCGACTTCAGTGTCTGCGAGAAGATGCTGCAGTACTTCATCAACAAGGTTCACGAAAACAGTTTCCTGCAGCCCAGCCCTCGTGTGCTGATCTGTGTTCCATGCAAGTCCACCCAGGTTGAGCGTCGTGCCATCCGTGAATCGGCCCTCGGTGCCGGTGCCCGTGAAGTGTTCCTGATCGAAGAGCCAATGGCTGCTGCGATCGGTGCCGGCCTGCCGGTTGAAGAAGCGCGCGGTTCGATGGTGGTGGATATCGGTGGTGGTACCACTGAAATCGCCCTGATTTCCCTGAACGGTGTGGTGTATGCCGAGTCCGTTCGTGTAGGCGGCGACCGCTTCGACGAAGCGATCATCACTTATGTGCGCCGTAACTACGGCAGCCTGATCGGCGAATCCACCGCAGAGCGCATCAAGCAGGAAATCGGCACCGCCTACCCAGGCGGCGAAGTACGCGAAGTCGACGTGCGCGGTCGCAACCTGGCCGAAGGCGTGCCACGTGCCTTCACCCTGAACTCCAATGAAGTGCTGGAGGCTCTGCAGGAGTCCCTGGCGACCATCGTTCAGGCCGTGAAGAGTGCCCTGGAGCAATCGCCGCCGGAACTGGCTTCCGACATCGCCGAGCGTGGCCTGGTGCTGACCGGTGGTGGCGCCTTGCTGCGTGACCTCGACAAGCTGCTGGCCCAGGAAACCGGCCTGCCGGTGATCGTCGCCGAAGACCCGCTGACCTGTGTTGCTCGCGGTGGTGGTCGTGCACTGGAAATGATGGATAAACACACCATGGACCTGCTTTCCAGCGAATAAGCCTTTGCTGATGAGCCCATGTTTCGCCCGCAGGCAGCACTTTGCAGTGCTGCCTGTTGGCGTTTATCTTCTTCAATCTGCATCCAGGCCGGTTAGATGCCGTATGAATAAAGAGAACATTTGCCTGGGAGGAGCGGCTTATTAAACCGCTTTTCGCCAAAGGCCCCTCATTGGGCGTGCGCCTGTTGGTGCTGGTCGTGCTTTCGGTCGCGCTGATGGTGGTCGATGCCCGCTTTGCACTGCTCAAACCCGTGCGCAGCCAGATGTCGCTGGTGTTGATGCAGACCTACTGGATCACCGACCTGCCGCAACGTCTGTTCCAGGGCGTGGCCAGCCAGTTCGGCAGCCGCACCGAGCTCGTCGCCGAGAACGAAAAACTCAAGACCGAAAACCTGCTGTTGCAGGGGCGCATGCAGAAGCTGGCGGCCCTCACCGAGCAGAACGTTCGGCTGCGCGAGTTGCTCAATTCTTCCGCACTGGTCAATGAAAAGGTCGAAGTGGCCGAGTTGATCGGCATGGACCCCAACCCCTTCACCCATCGCATCATCATCAACAAGGGTGAGCGCGACGGTGTGGTCCTCGGCCAGCCGGTGCTCGACGCCCGTGGCCTGATGGGCCAGGTGGTCGAGCTGATGCCTTACACCTCGCGGGTGTTGTTGCTGACGGACACTACCCACAGCATCCCGGTGCAGGTAAACCGCAACGGCCTGCGCGCGATTGCCAGCGGTACCGGCAACCCCGAGCGCCTGGAGTTGCGTCATGTGGCCGACACTGCCGACATCAAGGAAGGCGACCTGCTGGTCAGTTCCGGCCTCGGTCAGCGTTTCCCGGCCGGCTACCCGGTGGCGACGGTCAAGGAAGTGATCCACGATTCCGGCCAGCCATTTGCCATTGTGCGTGCCGTGCCGACTGCAGCCCTGAACCGCAGCCGCTACCTGCTGCTGGTATTCAGCGACAACCGCACCCCGGAAGAGCGCGCCAACGACGCCGCCCAGGCCCAGGAAGCAGAAGATAAGCGAAACGGCATCGCGCCGATCGTTCCTGCGACGGTGCCCAAGCCTGCATTCGTGGGGCCGCCCGCACCCGCCGCTGCCCCGGCCGCGCCTGTGGCCACGCCGGTCAAGCCGGCCGCCCACAACGCTCGCCCGGCCAAACCGGCGGCGACCAAGCCACCGGCCGCCACGCCTGCAGCCAAGCCTCCAGCGGCCGCTGCGACCACCACGCGGCAGAGGGAAGAATAATGGCCGGTACTCATTCGCGTAACGGTTGGATCGTCTGGCTGACCTTTGCCATCGGCCTGTTGCTCAGCGTTTCGCCGCTGCCACAGTTCATGGAAATCCTGCGCCCGCTCTGGCTGGCGTTGCTGCTGGCGTTCTGGGCGCTGAACCTGCCGCACAAAGTCGGCATGGTCACGGCAATGTTCCTGGGCTTGGCGGAAGATGTGCTCTATGGCACCTTGCTGGGCCAGAACGCGTTGATCCTGACGTTGATCACTTTCCTGGTGCTGTCGTTGCAGCAGCGTTTGCGCATGTTCCCGATGTGGCAACAGTGCCTGGTGATCCTGGTGATCTTCGGCCTGGCACAACTGGTTCAGCTGTGGCTCAGTGCCTTGACCGGTAACCGCCAGCCCACCCTTGCGTTGGTGCTGCCGGCCCTGGTCAGTGCGTTGCTGTGGCCATGGGTCAGCTTCGGTCTGCGTGGGTTGCGTCGTCGCTACAAAATCAATTGAATGGATTGCGAGGCTCTGCCTGGTTATCGAGCCCTACAGGGAGAGTCTGCAATGAATTCGCTTTACCTGGCCTCGGGCTCTCCGAGGCGGCGTGAACTGTTGACCCAGATCGGTGTGCCCTTCACCGTGGTCAGCGCCGCTATTGATGAAACCCCTCTTACAAATGAATCCGCCGTTTCCTACGTCGAGCGCCTGGCGCGCGGTAAGGCTGCGGCGGGTTTTGCTGTGCTCTCAAATACGTCTGGCGCCTGTGTGCTGGGGGCTGATACGGCTGTGATCGTTGATGGTCAGATCCTCGGTAAGCCCGTTGACCAGGCCGACGCCTTGGCGATGTTGATGGCCTTGTCGGGGCGTGAGCACGAGGTGCTCACCGCCATTGCCCTCACCGACGGCCAGCGCTGCGAGTGTATTTGTGTAAGCAGTCGTGTACGTTTTCGCGACATTTCTGTCGAGGAGGCTACAACCTACTGGCACAGTGGCGAACCCCAGGACAAGGCGGGCGGCTATGCTATCCAAGGCCTGGGCTCGGTGTTTGCAGCCGGGCTCAATGGCAGTTATTCGGCGGTCGTCGGCCTGCCGGTGTGCGAAACCGCACAACTGCTCCATCAATTCGGCATACCCTGTTGGCAAAATCTTACCGCGCGCTGATCGCCGTTCTCCAGCGCCCAGCCTTTAGCGATCGGTCACTATTGTGAAAACGCCTGAACGAGACCCAGCCATGAGTGAAGAGATTCTGATCAATATCACGCCGATGGAATCGCGCGTGGCGGTGGTAGAGAACGGTGTTCTGCAAGAAGTCCATGTTGAGCGCACCCAGAAGCGCGGGATCGTCGGCAATATCTACAAAGGCAAGGTGGTGCGTGTACTGCCGGGGATGCAAGCGGCATTCGTCGATATCGGCCTGGACCGTGCGGCATTTATCCATGCCTCGGAAATTTCCCTGCGCGAAGGCCCGGCCGTGGAAAGCATCAGTGCGCTGGTGCACGAAGGGCAGAGCCTGGTGGTGCAAGTCACCAAGGACCCCATCGGTTCCAAGGGCGCGCGGCTGACCACGCAGTTGTCGATCCCGTCGCGTTACCTGGTGTACATGCCGCGTACGGCGCATGTCGGCATTTCCTTGAAGATCGAAGATGAAGCCGAGCGTGAGCGCCTGAAGAAGGTGGTCAGCGATTGCGTAGCCGCCGAAGGCATCAAGGAGGCGGGCGGCTTTATTCTGCGCACCGCTGCCGAGGGCGCCGGCGCCGATGAAATCCTCATGGACATCCGCTACCTGCGGCGTCTGTGGGACCAGATCGACGCCCAGATCAAGACCATCGGTGCGCCCAGCGTCATTTATGAAGACCTGGGCCTGGCCCTGCGCACACTGCGCGACCTGGTCAGCCCGAAGATTGAGAAAATTCGCATCGACTCGCGGGAAACCTTCCAGCGCACCACGCAATTCGTCGCCGAACTGATGCCGGAAATTGCCGACCGCCTGGAACACTACCCCGGCGAGCGACCGATCTTCGACCTGTATGGCGTCGAAGACGAAATCCAGAAAGCCCTGGAACGCAAGGTGCCGCTCAAGTCCGGCGGCTACCTGGTGGTGGACCCGGCGGAAGCCATGACCACCATCGACGTCAACACCGGTGCGTTCGTGGGCCATCGCAACCTCGAAGAAACCATCTTCAAGACCAACCTCGAAGCGGCTACCGCGATTGCTCGCCAACTGCGTCTGCGCAACCTGGGTGGCATCATCATCATCGACTTCATCGACATGGAAGACGAAGAGCACCAGCGCCAGGTGCTGCGGACCCTCGAGAAACAGCTGGAGCGTGATCACGCCAAGACCAACATTATCGGCATTACCGAGTTGGGCCTGGTGCAGATGACCCGCAAACGCACCCGAGAAAGCCTCGAGCAAGTGCTGTGCGAGCCGTGCAGCAGTTGCCAGGGGCGCGGTAAGTTGAAGACCCCGGAAACGGTTTGCTACGAGATTTTTCGCGAGATCCTGCGTGAAGCGCGTGCCTACCAGGCCGAAGGTTATAGAGTGCTTGCCAACCAGAAAGTGGTCGACCGGCTGCTGGACGAAGAGTCCGGCAACGTTGCCGAGCTGGAGGGATTTATCGGGCGCACGATACGCTTCCAGGTTGAAACCATGTATTCCCAGGAACAATACGACGTGGTGCTGCTCTGATCCCCATTCGCTTTCCTTTTATGAGACAGGCAGGCCTTGATCTGCCGTCCGACTACTGCCTTGAGGGTCGCCTGACATGGAGCGTCTGATACGCTTTTTTGCCGCTTTGACCCGTTGGGGGCTGGGCCTCTGCGCCTTGTCGCTGGTATTGGCGGCGGTGTACGTGAGCCTGGGGCGTGAATTGACGCCGCTGGTGGCCGAGTACCGTGCCGAAGTCGAAGCCAAGGCCCAGGCAGCCGTGGACATGCCTTTGCATATCGGCAGCCTCGAAGGCCGCTGGAGCGGCTTCGCGCCGGTATTGCTGGCCCATGATGTGATGCTGGGCGAGGGCAGCAGTGCCTTGCGCCTGGACCAGGTCGAAGTGGTGCCCGATGTCTGGGCCAGCCTGATGGCGCGCGAAGTGCGGATTGCCCACCTGCAAGTCAGTGGCCTGCAACTCAGCGTCAAGGAAGACAAGGACGGCAAGTGGGCCTTGCAAGGCCTGCCGGTTCAGGACGATCAGCCGCTGGACCCTGAGCAGTTGCTCACGAACATGCAGAAGGTCAAGCGCGTGTCACTGCTCGACAGCCAGGTGACACTGCAACCGTTCGACCAGGCGCCGGTGACCCTGACGTATGTCGGTCTGAACCTGCACACCGGCGTCACCCGCCAACGCCTGGATGCACGCCTGACCCTGCCCGATGGCCAGCCCCTCGCCATGAGCCTGCGCACCCGCATCCGCGCCAGCCAGTGGAAGGACGGCGAAGTCCAGGCTTATCTGAGCCTGCCCCAGAGTGACTGGGCCAGGTGGATCCCGGCGAAGCTGACTCAACAGTGGAAGCTCACGCAGTTCAAGGCGGGCGGCGAATTCTGGCTGACCTGGGCCAAAGGTGCCGTGCAGAGTGCGGTAGTGCGCCTCAACTCGCCACAGGTGAAGGGCCAATACGCCGAGCGCAAGCCGGTGCACATCGAAAACCTCGCGCTTACGGCCTACCTGCAACGCAGTGACACCGGTCTCAGCGTGCTGTTCGACTCGCTGGCGATGAGCCTGGGCGAGACTCGCTGGGAATCCCGCCTGCAATTGCGGCAGACCCTGGCCACCGACAAGGACCTGGAAGTCTGGAAGCTCCAGGCCGACCGCCTGGACCTGACGCCTATCACACCATTGCTCAACGCGCTGGCGCCGCTGCCGGAAGGTTTTGCCAAGACGGTCGAGCACCTCAAGGCCACTGGTCTGCTGCGTAATGTGCTGGTGGACTTCCGTCCCCAGGACACGACCGATAAGAAGGTCAGCTTCGCCGCCAACCTCGAACGCATCGGCTTCGATGCCTACTTCGGCGCACCGGCTGCGCGTAACGTATCCGGCAGCATCAGCGGCGACCTGGGCCAGGGCGAGTTGCGCATGGACAGCAAGGACTTTTCCCTGCACCTCGACCCGATCTTCGCCAAGCCCTGGCAGTACCTCCAGGCCAATGCACGCCTGACGTGGAAGCTGGACAAAGAAGGCTTCACCCTGATCGCCCCATACATCAAGGTGCTGGGCGAGGAGGGCAAGATCGCCGCCGACTTCCTGATCCGCCTGCATTTCGACCACAACCAGGAAGACTACATGGACCTGCGGGTCGGTATGGTCGATGGCGACGGGCGCTTCACCCCCAAATACCTGCCGGCGGTGTTGAGCCCCGCCCTGGATGAATGGCTGCGTACCGCGATTCTCAAGGGCGCGGTGGATCAAGGCTTCTTCCAGTATCAGGGGTCGTTGAACCACGATGCGCTGCCGGCTTCACGCAATATCAGCCTGTTCTTCAAGGTGCATGATGCCGAGCTGGCGTTCCAGCCGGGCTGGCCTCACGTGAGCAAGGTCAACGGCGAAGTGTTTGTCGAGGAGAGCGGTGTGCGCATCCTGGCCAGCAAGGGCCAGTTGCTTGATACCAAGGTCAAGGACATCTACGTCAATATTCCCCATGCACCTGCGGGCAAGGACAGTCATCTGCTGCTTACGGGCGGTTTTGCCGGTGGCTTGGGCGATGGCCTGAAAATCCTTCAGGAAGCGCCGATCGGCACTGCATCGACCTTTTCTGGCTGGAAGGGCGAGGGCGACCTGCAAGGCGGCCTTGACCTGGATATTCCGTTGGCCAAGGGCGCCGAACCGAAAATCGTGGTGGACTTCAAGACCGACAAGGCGCGCCTGCAATTGGCCGAGCCGCCCCTGGACCTGACCCAGCTCAAGGGCGAGTTCCGTTTCGACAGCGCCAAGGGCCTGAGTGGCCAGAACATCACCGCTCAGGCGTTTGATCGGCCGATCACCGCGCAGATCGTTGCCGACGGCAAGCCGGGCAATATCAGCACCCGTGTGAATGCCAAGGGTCAGGTTACGGTCAAGCGGCTGACCGACTGGTTGAAAATCAGCCAGCCGTTACCGGTATCCGGCGATATTCCGTACCAGTTGCAGGTGACCCTGGATGGCGCCGACAGCCAACTGATGGTCAGCTCCAACCTCAAGGGCGTGGCTGTGGACCTGCCGGCGCCGTTCGGCATGCCGGCCAGCCAGGGGCGTGACAGTGTGTTCCGCATGACCTTGCAGGGCGCCGAGCGCCGCTATTGGTTCGATTATGGCGAGCTGGCCAACTTTACCTTTGCTGCACCGCCGGACAAATTCAATGACGGGCGCGGCGAGCTGTTCCTCGGTGATGGCGATGCTGTGCTGCCGGGCGCCAAGGGCTTGCGCATTCGTGGGGTGCTGTCGGAGCTGGATATCGACCCGTGGAAGAAACTGGTGGATCGTTATGCGGGCAATGACCCGGGCGGCAGTGCCAAGCAATTGCTCAGCGGCGCTGACTTCAAGATCGGCAAGCTGACCGGTTTCGGCACGCAGTTCGATCGAGTCAATTTGCAACTGGACCGCAAGCCTGCAGCGTGGGGCGTGCAGCTCGACAGCCAGCAGGCCAAGGGCTCGGTCAACCTGCCGGACGCCAAGGGCGCACCGATTGCGATCAACCTGCAGTATGTGAAGCTGCCGGCGGTAGACCCTTCGGTGCAGGCGGATGAAAACGCGCCGGACCCCTTGGCGAACATCGACCCCAAGGATATTCCGGCGCTGGATATCGCCATTGATCAATTGTTCCAGGGCCCGGACCTGATCGGCGCCTGGTCGCTGAAAATCCGCCCGACCGCCAAGGGCCTGGCCTTCAACAACCTGGACCTGGGTCTCAAGGGTATGCAGCTCAAGGGGGCGGGTGGCTGGGAGGGCGCGGCGGGAGACAGCAGCAGCTGGTACAAGGGGCGCCTGGACGGCAAGAATATTGGCGATGTACTCAAGGGGTGGGGGTATGCGCCGACCGTCACCAGCCAGGATTTCCATCTGGATGTGGACGGACGTTGGCCTGGTTCTCCGGCCTATGTAGGGCCCAAGCGTTTCTCCGGCAGCCTGGATGCGGCGTTCCGCAACGGCCAGTTCGTCGAAGTGGAAGGCGGAGCCCAGGCCCTGCGGGTATTCGGCCTGCTGAACTTCAACTCCATCGGGCGGCGGTTGCGCCTGGATTTCTCGGACCTGCTCGGCAAGGGTTTGAGCTATGACCGGGTCAAAGGCCTGCTGGCCGCCAGCAATGGCGTGTTCGTGACCCGCGAACCGATCACCATGACGGGGCCGTCGAGCAACCTCGAGCTCAACGGTACCCTGGACCTGGTGGCTGACCGCGTCGATGCCAAGCTGCTGGTAACGCTGCCGGTGACCAACAACCTGCCGATCGCGGCGTTGATCGTGGGTGCGCCGGCCATTGGTGGTGCGTTGTTCCTGATCGACAAGCTGATCGGCGACCGTGTTTCACGCTTCGCCAGTGTCCAGTACAAGGTCGAAGGCCCGTGGAAGGACCCGAAAATCACCTTCGACAAGCCATTTGAAAAGCCAAACTGAGAGGCTGTGGAGTAGCATGGCCCCATGCCCTTTATGGAGTGTCGGCCCATGTCCTTTGCGGTAATTCAAATGGTCAGCCAGAGCGACGTGCTGGCCAACCTGGCCCAGGCCCGTCGCTTGCTGGAAGACGCGGCGGCTGGTGGTGCGAAGCTGGCGGTACTGCCGGAAAACTTCGCCGCCATGGGCCGTCGTGACGTGGCCGATATCGGCCGCGCCGAGGCGCTGGGCGAAGGCCCGATCCTGCCATGGTTGAAACAGACTGCTCGCGACCTCACCTTATGGATAGTGGCCGGTACTTTGCCATTGCCGCCCAAGGACCAACCGCACGCCAAGTCCAACGCCTGCTCGCTGTTGATCGATGATCAGGGCGAAATCGTTGCCCGTTACGACAAGCTGCACCTGTTCGATGTGGACGTTGCCGACGCTCGTGGTCGTTATCGCGAATCGGACGACTATGCTTTCGGGAGCAATGTGGTGGTGGCGGATACGCCGGTCGGCCGATTGGGCCTGACCGTGTGCTACGACCTGCGCTTCCCCGAGCTGTACAGCGAATTGCGCGCGGCGGGGGCTGAATTGATTACCGCGCCATCGGCGTTTACCGCGGTGACCGGCGCTGCGCACTGGGATGTGCTGATTCGTGCACGGGCCATCGAGACCCAGTGCTATCTGCTGGCGGCCGCCCAGGGGGGTGTGCATCCGGGGCCGCGGGAAACCTATGGTCATGCGGCGATTGTCGACCCCTGGGGGCGCGTGCTGACACAACAGGATCAAGGCGAAGCGGTGTTGCTGGCCGAACGCGATAGCAGTGAACAGGCGTCGATAAGGGCGCGCATGCCGGTGGTCAGCCATCGGCGCTTTTTCTCGCAGGGCGCACAGCGACCTGCTTCGGAACGATGAATTTAAGGCCATACCTATGAGCGAGTTGTTGTCCTCAGTCAGTGAACACCTCCTGGCACCCGGTGGCGTGACCATCGAAAGCTTGCAAACCGTGCTGGGCGATCTTGCCGGGCCGGGCATCGACGCGGCCGACCTGTATTTCCAGGGGCAGATTTCCGAGTCCTGGGCGTTGGAAGACGGCATCGTCAAGGAAGGCAGTTTCAACCTTGACCAGGGTGTGGGCGTGCGGGCGCAGTCCGGTGAGAAAACCGGTTTTGCCTACAGCAATGCGATCACCCTGGAGGCTTTGGGCCTGGCCGCACGTGCCGCACGCTCGATCTCCCGTGCCGGGCAAAACGGCACGGTGCAGGCATTCAGCACCCAGGATGTGACCCAGTTGTACGGGCCGGACAACCCGTTGGAAGTGATGACCCGTGCCGAGAAAGTCGACTTGCTCAAGCGTGTCGATGCCGCGACCCGTGCATTGGACCCGCGTATCCAGCAGGTCACCGTGAGCATGGCCGGCGTGTGGGAGCGCATCCTGGTGGCGTCCACCGATGGCGGCCTGGCGGCGGATGTGCGGCCGCTGGTGCGCTTCAACGTGAGTGTGATCGTCGAGCAGAACGGCCGCCGCGAGCGCGGCGGCCATGGCGGCGGCGGGCGTACCGACTATCGTTATTTCCTCACCGACGACCGTGCCATGGGCTATGCCCGTGAAGCGCTGCGCCAGGCGCTGGTCAACCTGGAAGCCATCCCGGCACCGGCAGGTACATTGCCGGTGGTACTGGGCTCGGGTTGGTCCGGCGTGTTGCTGCACGAAGCAGTCGGCCACGGCCTGGAAGGTGACTTCAACCGCAAGGGCAGTTCGGCCTACAGCGGGCGCATGGGCGAGATGGTTGCGTCCAGGCTCTGCACCATCGTGGATGACGGCACCCTGGCCGGGCGCCGTGGCTCGCTGAGCGTCGACGACGAAGGCACGCCGACCGAGTGCACCACCCTGATCGAAAACGGTGTGCTCAAGGGCTACATGCAAGACAAGCTCAACGCCCGCCTGATGGGCGTGGCGCGTACCGGTAATGGCCGTCGTGAATCCTATGCGCACCTGCCGATGCCGCGCATGACCAACACCTACATGCTGGGCGGCGAAAGCGATCCGGCTGAAATCATCGCCTCGGTGAAGCGCGGCATCTACTGCGCCAACCTCGGGGGTGGCCAGGTGGATATCACCAGCGGCAAGTTCGTGTTCTCCACCAGCGAGGCTTACCTGATCGAAGACGGCAAGATCACCGCGCCGGTCAAAGGCGCAACCTTGATCGGTAACGGTCCGGAAGCCATGAGCAAGGTGTCGATGGTCGGTAACGACCTGTCGCTGGACAGCGGCGTGGGCACATGCGGGAAAGATGGGCAGTCGGTACCGGTGGGTGTCGGCCAGCCAACGCTGAAGATTGATGCGATCACCGTGGGTGGCACGGGGTCGTAAGCGGTGGAGCTTCGGGTGGCGAAGGCCGCCACCCGGGGAAGGGCATCAACGCAGGCCGCGTTGAGTCTCGTCCAGCTCACGGATGTACTTGAAGATTTTACGGCTGGTGGCCGGCGCCTTGTTATGCGCCAGCTCGTGCTGGGCCTGACGGATCAGGGAGCGCAGTTGCTGGCGGTCCGCGTCCGGGTAGTCCAGCACGAATTTCTCCAGCACCGCGTCATCGCCCGAGATCAGGCGGTCACGCCAACGTTCCAGGTTATGGAAGCGTTCGTTGTACTGGCGAGTGGAGGCATCGGTTTGATCGAGCAAAGTCAGAATGGCGTCGATGTCCTGGTCGCGCATCAGCTTGCCGATAAACATGATGTGCCGTTTGCGCGCGATATTCGCGGTGTGCTTGGGCGCATCGGCCAGGGCCCGGCGCATTTCGTCGGTCAGTGGCAGTTTTGCAATTAAATCTTTTTTGAGCGTTGTAAGGCGCTCGCCGAGGTCAACCAGCGCATGCAGCTCGCGTTTGACCTGGGTTTTGCTTTTCTCCCCATCGAGGGAGTCGTCGTAAGAATCAACCATGGTGGCAGTCCGCAAAGAAACGCCGCCATGATAACCAGTCGGGGGCCGCTTGTCCGGCCCGGTCGCTCGATGGCCTTAACCGAAAGCAGAATTTGAGTGGAGAAAACCATGAGTGCAGCCCAAAGCGTCGGTCCGCAAGCGTTACCGGCACTGCAGGAACAAGTCGAGCAGATCCTTGCCGAGGCCAAGCGCCAGGGGGCCAGTGCCTGTGAGGTGTCGGTGTCGCTGGAGCAGGGGCTGTCGACGTCGGTGCGCCAGCGGGAAGTGGAAACTGTCGAGTTCAATCGTGACCAGGGCTTTGGCATCACTTTGTATGTGGGGCAGCGCAAAGGTTCGGCCAGTACCTCGGCCAGTGGCTCGGAAGCGATTCGCGAGACAGTCGCCGCTGCGCTGGCGATTGCCAAGCACACGTCCGAGGATGAAAGCTCGGGCCTGGCCGACAAGGCGCTGATGGCCAAGGACCTGAAGGACTTCGATCTGTTCCATGCCTGGGATATCACGCCGGAGCAGGCCATCGAGCAGGCGCTGACCTGCGAAGCCGCTGCGTTCGACGCCGATGCCCGCATCAAGAACGCTGATGGCACCACATTGAGTACTCATCAGGGCTGCCGTGTATATGGCAACAGCCATGGTTTCATCGGTGGTTATGCGTCCACTCGCCATAGCCTGAGCTGCGTGATGATCGCCGAGGCCAACGGCCAGATGCAGCGCGATTACTGGTATGACGTGAACCGCCAGGGCGATTTGCTGGCCGACCCGGTCAGCATTGGCCAGCGCGCTGCACAGCGTGCGGCGAGCCGCCTGGGCGCGCGCCCGGTGCCAACCTGCGAGGTGCCGGTGTTGTTTTCGGCGGAGTTGGCCGGCGGCTTGTTCGGCAGTTTCCTGGGGGCGATTTCCGGCGGCAACCTGTACCGCAAGTCGTCGTTCCTTGAAGGTGCGATCGGCCAGAAGCTGTTCCCCGAATGGCTGACCATCGATGAGCGTCCGCACCTGATGCGCGCCATGGGCAGTTCGGCGTTCGACGGTGATGGTCTGGCCACGTATGCCAAGCCGTTTGTCGAGAACGGGGAATTGGTGTCCTACGTATTGGGTACTTACGCCGGTCGTAAATTGGGCCTGCCAAGCACAGCAAACTCCGGTGGCGTGCACAACTTGTTCGTTACTCATGGTGATGAAGACCAGGCGGCGTTGCTGCGGCGCATGGGGCGTGGCCTGCTGGTGACCGAGTTGATGGGCCATGGCCTGAATATGGTTACGGGCGACTACTCCCGTGGTGCAGCGGGTTTCTGGGTGGAAAACGGCGAGATTCAGTTTGCCGTTCAAGAGGTGACGATTGCCGGCAACATGCGCGATATGTTCAAGCAGATCGTCGCTGTCGGAAACGACTTGGAGTTGCGTAGCAATATCCGTACGGGATCGGTGTTGATCGAGCGGATGACCGTCGCCGGCAGCTGATCCTTCAGACGCGCTTCAACAAGAAGGCGCGCCATCTTTATAGATGGCGCGCCTTTTTTTGTGGCTGCGTGTCAGGAGGATTATCCTGCTACTCTTGTTTTGATTCTCAATATCATTTAATAATAAATATCATTACCGAGTGAGCGTGGATCATGAGTTCTGTCCTGCATGAGGATCCTTACCTGGAGAGCTGGCGCTGGATGAGTCGCCAGATTCGTTGCGGCCTCGACCCCAACGAGCCGCGCCTGATCGAACACTACCTCAACGAGGGTCGATACCTGGCGTGCTGCACCGCGACCCATCCGTGGACGATCGCTGAAACCTCATTCCGCCTGTTGCTCGACACTGCCAGCGATATTGCACTGCCGTGGCATTGGCGTTCCCTGTGCCTGGACCAGGCCTGGCGCCCGCTGCGCGACCTGGAAAAACTCTCCCACTGTGCCTGCCGCCTCAAGCGCTGGCAGACCTTTGCCTGGCAATTGGCGACCTGCGAATTGCTGCCTTCCATTTCTGTTTCTGACCTGGTGCAAGGATCTAACGATGAGTAACACCCGTATCGAACGCGACAGCATGGGCGAACTGCAGGTGCCTGCCGAAGCCTTGTATGGCGCACAAACCCAGCGCGCGGTGAACAACTTCCCAATCAGTCATCAACGTATGCCCGCGCAATTCATTCGCGCTCTGATCCTGGCAAAGGCAGCTGCTGCCAAGGTTAACGTTGACCTCAAGCAGATCAGCGAAGGGCAGGGCAAGGCCATCGTCGATGCCGCCCAAGGTTTGCTGGAAGGCGACTTCATGCAGCACTTCCCGGTGGACATCTTCCAGACCGGCTCCGGCACCAGCTCCAACATGAACGCCAACGAAGTGATTGCGACCCTTGCCAGCCGCTTGCTGGGTGAGCCGGTCAACCCAAATGACCACGTGAATTGCGGCCAAAGCAGCAACGACATCATTCCGACCACGATCCACGTCAGCGCCGCGCTGGTGCTGCATGAGCAAACACTGCCCGCACTGTTGCATCTGGTGCAGGTGATCGAGCAGAAGGCGCAAGAGGTTCACCCGTTCATCAAGACTGGCCGCACTCACTTGATGGACGCCATGCCGGTGCGCATGAGCCAGGTGCTCAACGGTTGGGCGCAGCAGCTCAAGGCCAATATCGGGCATTTGCAGGACCTTCTGCCGAGTTTGCAAGCGTTGGCTCAGGGCGGTACTGCGGTCGGCACCGGAATCAACGCACACCCGGAATTCGCGGTGTGTTTCAGTCAGCAATTGAGCAGCCTGACCAGTGTGAAATTCACCCCGGGCAAGAACCTTTTCGCCCTGATTGGCTCCCAGGACACCGCCGTCGCTGTGTCCGGGCAGTTGAAAGCCACCGCCGTGTCGCTGATGAAAATCGCCAACGACCTGCGCTGGATGAACTCCGGCCCACTCGCAGGCCTGGGGGAAATCGAGCTGGAAGGCCTGCAGCCTGGTTCGTCAATCATGCCCGGCAAGGTCAACCCGGTGATCCCTGAAGCCACCGCGATGGTGGCCGCACAAGTCATCGGCAACGATACGGTCATCACGGTCGCCGGCCAGTCGGGCAACTTCGAACTGAATGTGATGCTGCCGATCATCGCCAATAACCTGCTCAGCAGCCTCGAGTTGCTGGCCAACTCCAGTCGTTTGCTGGCAGACAAGGCCATTGCCAGCTTCAAGGTCAATGAGGCCAAGCTCAAGGAAGCGCTGTCGCGCAACCCGATCCTGGTCACCGCACTCAACCCGATCATCGGTTACCAAAAGGCCGCTGAAATCGCCAAGAAGGCCTATCAGCAGGGCCGTCCGGTGATTGATGTCGCCCTTGAGCACACCGACTTGCCGCGCAGCCAACTGGAAATCCTGCTGGATCCGGAAAAGCTCACGGCCGGCGGCGTGTAATCACCGACTCTGCTTTGGAGGCTCACCATGGAGCACTGGAAACGCACGATCGAACGGGCCAATCGCTGCTTTATGGCGGGTGAATTGGTTGACGCTCGCGAGGCTTACTTGCAAGCCCTGGCCCTGGCCCAAGTGCTGTTCGAGCGCTGGGCAGATGCCGACGAAGCAGTGGCGGCTTGCGTCATTTCCCATCACAACCTGGCGGACCTGCACCTGCGGCTGAACCAGCCGGAAGAAAGCGCGGAATACCTTTGCGCTATCCACCAGCGTCTGTTGCAGACCATGCAGGACCCGCGCCTGAGCCCGCAGTTGCGGGAAGCGGCGCTGCGCCAGAGCAGCAAAACCTATGTCGAACTGTTGAATTTCATCAGCGATCACGGCGAATACCCTCGCACCCATCGCTTGCTGGGCGGTACTGCGGCGCAGCCCGCCACGCCCCACTACGGAGCACATTGAAATGACTTACACCTTGCCTGCCTTGCCTTACGCGTATGACGCCCTGGAACCGCATATCGATGCGCAAACCATGGAGATTCACTACACCAAGCACCACCAGACTTACATCAATAACCTCAACGCAGCGGTCGAAGGCACCGAGTTTGCGGGCTGGCCGGTCGAGAAACTGGTGTCCAGCGTGCAGCAACTGCCGGAAAAACTGCGCGCAGCGGTGATCAATCAGGGCGGCGGCCATGCCAACCACTCGTTGTTCTGGGCGGTGATGTCGCCCAAAGGCGGTGGCAAGCCCGAAGGTGCGTTGGGCAAAGCCCTCGACGAACAGTTGGGTGGTTTTGAGAGTTTCAAGGAAGCCTTCACCAAAGCCGCGTTGACGCGCTTCGGAAGCGGTTGGGCCTGGCTGAGCGTCACCCCGCAAAAGACTCTGGTGGTGGAGAGCAGTGGTAATCAAGACAGTCCATTGATGAACGGCAATACACCGATCCTCGGTCTGGACGTCTGGGAGCATGCCTACTACCTGCTGTACCAGAACCGCCGCCCCGAATACATCAATGCCTTCTACAGTGTTATCAACTGGCCAGAAGTTGCCGCCCGCTATCAGGCCGCTTTGGCCTGAAAATCACCCTCGACAAGATCTAAGGCCGACTATGGGGACTGACACACTGGCGATCAGCAGCGGACGAATGTTTCGTTATGCGTTTGGCTCGCTGCTGCTATTGGCAGGTACTGCATTGCTGGTGGCCCACGGGCTGGCCTGGCTGAACCTGGAACCGCGTATCCTGCGCGCCCTGCAAGGCGGCTCCATTTGCGCCCTGGGGACGGCGCTGGGCGCGGTCCCGGTACTGGTGATCCGACGCATGCCGGTGGCGCTGAGCGATACGCTGCTGGGTTTTGGTGCGGGGGTGATGCTGGCGGCGACGGCGTTTTCGCTGATCGTCCCGGGCATTGCCGCGGCTGAAAGCCTGGGGCTCTCGCCGTGGGGTGCCAGTGGTTTGATCAGCTTTGGCATCATGCTGGGAGCATTCGGGTTGTACTTGGTTGACCGTAAGGTCTCCGGGGCGAGTCCGGAAATGCTGGTGGGCACGCCGGACAAGCCGGTAATTCCTCCGCGCATTTGGTTGTTCGTGTTCGCCATCATCGCCCACAACATCCCCGAAGGCATGGCGGTAGGCGTTTCCGCCGGTGGTGGCATGCCGGATGCCGACAGCCTGGCCATGGGCATCGCGTTGCAGGACGTGCCCGAAGGACTGGTGATTGCGTTGGTGTTGGCCGGGGCGGGAATGTCGCGGGTCAAGGCGTTCCTGATCGGCGCTGCATCAGGTCTGGTGGAGCCCGTATTCGCTGTGCTCTGCGCCTGGCTGGTCAGCCTGGCCGAAGTGTTGTTGCCTTTGGGGTTGGCCCTGGCTGCTGGCGCGATGCTGTTGGTGGTGACCCACGAAGTCATCCCCGAATCGCGACGCAATGGTCACGAAAAACTCGCCAGCCTGGGCCTGTGCATCGGTTTTTGCTTGATGATGGTGATGGACACCGCTTTGGGGTAGGTAAAGTCTACTGTAGGAGCGAGCAAGCTCGCTTCTACAGAGGGTTATTCACCTTCGTCGAAGTAATTGTTGATCAGCGCCACCAGCGCGGCCATTGCTTCGTCTTCCTGCTCGCCTTCCGTCTTCAAGTGAATCCGGGTGCCCTTGCCGGCCGCCAGCATCATCATGGCCATGATGCTCTTGCCGTCGACCATGGATTCCGGTGTACGCCCGGCGCGGATCTGGCAGGGGAACTGCCCTGCTACGCCCACGAACTTGGCCGAGGCGCGGGCGTGCAAGCCCAGCTTGTTGATGATTTCAATTTCCAGAGCGGGCATCGCGGGGGTGTTCCTTTCAGCTAAGGTCGCGGTGGCGGACCTGGACGTTCTTGAGAGTTTGTTGCAGCACCTGGCCCAGGCGCTCGGTCAGGTAGACGGAGCGGTGATGGCCGCCAGTGCAGCCAATGGCAATGGTGACATAGGCGCGGTTGCTTGCAGCAAAGCGTGGCAGCCATTTGAGCAAGTAGGTGGAAATATCCTGGAACATCTCCTCCACATCCGGTTGCGCCGCCAGGTAATCGGCCACGGGCTGATCCAGCCCGGACTGGTCACGCAGCTCCGGTTTCCAGTACGGGTTAGGCAGGCAGCGCACATCGAACACCAGGTCGGCGTCGACCGGCATGCCGCGCTTGAACCCGAACGACTCCACGAGGAATGCCGTGCCCGGCTCCGGCTGGTTCAGCAGGCGCAGCTTGATGGCATCGCGCAACTGGTACAGGTTGAGGCTGGTGGTGTTTATCTTGAGGTCGGCGAGGTCAATGATCGGTCCCAGCAGCTTGGTTTCGTCTTCGATGGCTTCGGCCAGAGAGCGATGGGAGCTGCTGAGGGGGTGGCGCCGGCGGGTCTCGGAGAAGCGTTTGAGCAGGGTCTCTTCGTCGGCGTCCAGGTACAGCACGTCGCAATGAATGTGCTTGCCCCGCACTTCCTCGAGCAATTGCGGGAATCGCTCGAGGTGGCTGGGCAGGTTACGGGCATCAATCGAAACGGCGACCAGCGGTTGGGCCAGTTCGGTATGGATCAAGGCGCGTTCCGCCAACTCTGGCAGCAGGCCAGCGGGCAGGTTGTCGATGCAATAGAACCCGTTGTCCTCAAGAACGTTGAGGGCGGTGCTTTTACCCGAGCCGGAGCGGCCGCTGACGATGATCAAGCGCATGGTTACTGCCCGCTCTGTTCATCCAGGACAACCTGGTACAACGCCTCATTGCTGCTGGCGCTACGCAGTTTGTCGCGTACTTCCTTGCGGTCGAGCATGCTGGCGATCTGCCGGAGCAGTTCCAGGTGCGCATCGGTAGCGGCTTGCGGGACCAGCAGGACGAACAGCAGGTCTACCGGCGCACCGTCGATGGCGTCGAAATCGATGGGGGCTTCCAGGTGCAGCAGGGCACTGACAGGTGTTTCGCAGCCTTTGAGGCGACAGTGAGGAATGGCGATGCCGTTGCCAAAACCCGTGGAACCGAGTTTTTCACGGGCAATCAGCGCATCGAAGACATCCTGCATCTCCAGATCCGGCACTTCGCGCGCGATCAGGTTGGCAATTTGTTCGAGGGCTTTCTTTTTACTGCCGCCCGGCACGTTCACGAGGGAACGGCCGGGGGTCAGGATGGTTTCAAGTCGGATCATGGGGGGAGAGTTAACGACCTGTGCCCTGAAGCAGGCTCAGATTCTTTTCCTTATGCTTTTTGAGTTGGCGGTCAAGCTTGTCGGTGAGCAAGTCGATTGCTGCATACATGTCTTCATGTTCGGCATTGGCGACCACTTCTCCACCGGGTATCTGAAGAGTCGCTTCGATTTTCTGCTGAAGCTTGTCGACCTTCATGATGACCTGCACGTTGGTGATCTTGTCGAAATGACCCTCAAGCTTCCTCAGCTTCTGCTCGACATAGTCGCGTAGTGGAGGGGTGACTTCTACATGGTGTCCACTGATGTTGACTTGCATACAGCTTCTCCTTCGTTGCCAGTGCATAAAGCGGCAGGCAAAGGCGCCTGCCACTGGAACGCTGTGGCCCGCCCGTCACATCAAACGCTTACGCTCGCTGGAAGGCGCGATCCCGAGGGACTCGCGGTACTTGGCGACGGTTCGACGGGCGACCTGAATGCCTTGTGCCTCCAGTAAACCAGCGATCTTACTGTCACTCAATGGCTTTTTCTGATTTTCCGCGGCAACCAGTTTTTTGATGATCGCGCGGATCGCCGTGGACGAGCATTCACCGCCTTCGGAGGTGCTGACGTGGCTGGAGAAAAAGTATTTCAGTTCATAAATACCCCGTGGGGTATGCATGAATTTCTGCGTGGTCACGCGTGAAATGGTCGACTCATGCATGCCCACCGCTTCGGCGATGTCATGCAGTACCAGCGGCTTCATCGCCTCGTCGCCGTATTCCAGGAAGCCGCGCTGGTGCTCGACGATCTGGGTGGCGACTTTCATCAGGGTTTCGTTGCGGCTTTGCAGGCTCTTGATGAACCAGCGGGCTTCCTGCAACTGGTTGCGCATGAAGGTGTTATCGGCGCTGGTGTCGGCGCGGCGGACGAAACCGGCATATTGCGGGTTGACCCTCAGGCGTGGCACCGACTCCTGGTTCAGTTCCACCAGCCATCGCTCGTTGTCCTTGCGCACGATCACGTCGGGAACCACGTACTCGGCTTCGCTGGACTCGATTTGCGAGCCAGGGCGCGGGTTGAGGCTCTGTACCAGCTCGATGACCTGGCGCAGGTCGTCTTCCTTGAGCTTCATGCGGCGCATCAACTGGCTGTAGTCGCGGCTGCCCAGCAGGTCGATGTAGTCGGTGACCAGGCGCTGGGCCTCGGCGAGCCAGGGGGTCTTGGCCGGCAGCTGGCGCAATTGCAGCAGCAGGCATTCGCTGAGGGTGCGCGCGCCGATACCGGCAGGCTCGAACTGCTGGATGCGGTGCAGGACGGCTTCGATCTCGTCCAGTTCGATATCCAGTTCGGGGTCGAAGGCTTCAAGAATTTCTTCGAGCGTCTCGTCTAGATAACCCTGATTGTTGATGCAGTCGATCAGGGTTACGGCGATCAGGCGATCGGTGTCCGACATCGGTGCCAGGTTCAGTTGCCATAGCAGATGGCTCTGCAGGCTCTCGCCGGCAGAGGTGCGGGTGGTGAAATCCCACTCGTCATCGTCGTTGCTGGGCAGGCTGCTGGCGCTGGTCTGGTAGACATCTTCCCAGGCGGTGTCGACCGGAAGCTCGTTGGGAATGCGTTCGTTCCATTCGCCTTCCTCAAGGTTGTCCACCGTGGGGGCGGTTTCCTGGTAGGAGGGTTCCTGCACGTCGGAATTGGGTTTTTGCTCGATGTTATCGGCCAGCGGGTCTGCATTATCGAAGTCGTCGCCTTCTTCCTGGCGTTCGAGCATCGGATTGGACTCCAGGGCCTCCTGGATTTCCTGTTGCAGGTCCAGGGTCGACAATTGGAGCAGGCGGATGGCCTGTTGCAGCTGCGGTGTCATCGTCAGCTGCTGGCCCATTCTCAGGACTAGCGATGGTTTCATGGCAGGGGCTTAACACCTTATTCGCCGGCGCAATGCGCCATCCACGACAGGGCGCGTGAGCGCCAAACATAAGCAAATTATATGCCTGATGTCGGGTGCTTTGCCTAGAGCGCGGTAACAATAAAAATCCGGAGGTTTTCATTGACTCCCGCGCACCTTGGCGAACGCCGTGACACCACGGTGTTTACAGGCGGAACTCGTGACCCAGATACACTTCCTTGACCAGTTCATTGGCCAGGATTGTGGCGGAATCACCTTCGGCAATCAGCTGGCCGTCATTGACGATATAGGCGGTTTCGCAGATGTCGAGCGTCTCACGGACGTTGTGGTCGGTGATCAGCACGCCGATGCCCTTGGCCTTGAGGTGATGGATGATCTGCTTGATGTCGCCGACCGAGATCGGGTCGACGCCGGCAAACGGCTCGTCCAGCAGGATGAACTTGGGTGCAGTGGCCAGGGCGCGGGCGATTTCCACGCGGCGACGCTCACCACCGGACAGGCTCATGCCGAGGTTGTCGCGGATATGGTTGATGTGGAACTCCTGCAGCAGGCTTTCCAGCTCCTTGCGACGGCCGTCACGGTCGAGTTCCTTGCGGGTCTCGAGGATCGCCATGATATTGTCCGACACCGACAGTTTGCGGAAGATCGACGCTTCCTGTGGAAGATAGCCGATACCGGCACGGGCGCGGCCGTGCATTGGCTGGTGGCTCACGTCCAGGTCATCGATCAGCACGCGCCCCTGGTCCGCCTGGACCAGGCCGACGATCATGTAGAAGCAAGTGGTCTTGCCGGCGCCGTTAGGGCCGAGCAAGCCGACGATCTGGCCGCTGTCGATCGACAGGCTGACGTCGCGCACGACCTGACGGCTTTTATAGGCCTTGGCCAGATGCTGGGCTTTCAGGGTTGCCATTACTCGGCCTTCTTCTTCGGCTGGATAACCATGTCGATGCGTGGACGAGGCGCGGTGACCTTGTTGCCATTGGCACGACCGGCGTTTGCAATCTGTTTCACGGTGTCATAGGTGATCTTCTCACCTTCCGTGGAGTTGCCATCGGGGCTGAGCACCTTGGCCTGGTCGATCAGGACGATGCGGTTCTGCTGGGCATGGTACTGGATGGTCTTGCCGTAGCCCTTCATCGGTCCGGTATCGGTCGCGGACTGCTTCTGTTCGAAGTAAGCCAGGTTGCCGACCGAGGTCACGACATCGATATCGCCGGTCTTGGTGCGCGTAAGCGTCACGGTATTGCCGGTGATTTTCATCGAACCCTGCGTGATGATCACGCCGCCGGTGTAGGTGGCCACGCCTTGCTTGTCATCCAGTTGCGCATCGTCAGCTGAAATGTGGATCGGCTGCTGGCTATCGTTCGGCAGAGCCCAGGCGCTCACGCTTCCCAGTGCTGCGCCCAGGCCGAGCAAAATAGGGAGAGTTTTAACGAGCCTCATACTGTCCTCTTACGTTCGATAGCAGGTGTATCCTGCTTTCTTTCAAATACGCTTTCATTCCCTTGCCAGTCGATACACCGCCAGCGCCGTCGATTCTAACGTCTTGCTCGGTCTGCGCATATTGCTTCTGCGGGAATACGGTCATGCGACTGCTGGTAATCACGGTCTCACGGCTTTTATCGTCAGTGCGCGCAATGCGCACCGAGTCGATCAGTTCCACCTCGGTACCGTCCGGGTTGACCTCGCCACGCTTGCTGGTGACGTGCCATGGGAACTCGGTACCGCGGTAAATGTTCATGTCCGGGTTGGTCAGCAGGGTGACTTCGGTGGCCTTCACATGCTCGACCTTGTCCGAGGTCATCTCGTATTGCACCTTGCCGTCAGGCAGGAACTGCACGCTTTTGGCATTGATGGCGTAATAGTCGATAGCGCCCTCGTCAACCTGCGCAGCAGGCTGGTCGAGAAAGCGCTCCGGGCTGATATTCCAGTAGCCCACCGCCAGGAACAGCGCGGCGATGACCCCGAATAACAGGAAGTTGCGAATCTTTTTGCTCGGCATAAAACGCTCTATAAGTAGGCGGCGTGGGCCGCTTCAAGGCTGCCCTGGGCACGCAGGATCAGCTCGCAGAACTCGCGGGCGGCACCTTCGCCGCCGCGGGCGCTGGTGATGCCATGGGCGTGTTCGCGAACAAACGCCGCCGCATTGGCGACGGCCATGCCCAGGCCTACTCGGCGAATCACCGGCAGGTCTGGCAGGTCGTCACCCAAGTAGGCGACCTGCTCATAGCTTAGGTTGAGTTGGCCAAGAAGCTCGTCCAGAACCACCAGTTTATCCTCGCGGCCCTGATACAGGTGAGGAATCCCCAGGTTTTGTGCGCGGCGTTCCACAACGGGCGTTTTCCGGCCGCTGATAATTGCCGTTTGCACGCCCGCCGCCATCAACATTTTGATGCCCTGGCCGTCCAGCGTGTTGAATGTCTTGAATTCGCTGCCGTCTTCGAGAAAGTACAGGCGGCCGTCGGTCAGCACACCGTCAACGTCGAAAATCGCGAGTTTGATATTTTTGCCGCGTTGCAACAGGTCGCTGGTCATCTACATCACTCCTGCACGCAGCAAGTCGTGCATGTTCAGGGCGCCAATCGGGCGGTCGTCGCCATCAACCACCACCAGCGCGCCGATCTTGTGGTCTTCCATGATCTTCAAGGCTTCGGCTGCCAGCATCTCGGGGCGCGCGGTCTTGCCGTGGGGTGTCATTACCGCGTCGATGGTGGCGGTGTGGATATCAATCGTGCGGTCCAGGGTACGGCGCAGGTCGCCGTCGGTGAAGACCCCGGCCAGGCGGCCATCGGCCTCGAGGATCACGGTCATGCCCAGGCCCTTGCGGGTCATTTCCATCAGCGCGTCTTTCAGCAGGGTGCCGCGCTGGACGTGAGGCAATTCATCGCCCGAGTGCATGACGTTTTCCACTTTCAGCAGCAGGCGGCGGCCCAGGGCGCCGCCTGGATGGGAAAACGCGAAGTCTTCGGCGGTAAACCCCCGGGCTTCCAGCAGTGCTACGGACAAGGCATCGCCCATGACCAGTGCGGCCGTGGTGGAGGAGGTCGGTGCCAGGTTCAGCGGGCAGGCCTCGTGGTCCACGTGGACGTTCAGGTTCACTTCGGCGGCCTTGGCCAGCGTCGACTCCGGGTTGCCGGTGATGCTGATCATCTTGATGCCCAGGCGTTTGATCAGCGGCAACAGGGTCACGATTTCGTTGGTCGTGCCGGAGTTGGACAGGGCAAGGATGATGTCATCCTTGGTGATCATGCCCATGTCGCCGTGGCTGGCTTCGGCCGGGTGCACGAAAAACGCGGTGGTTCCGGTGCTGGCCAGGGTGGCGGCGATCTTGTTGCCGACGTGGCCCGACTTGCCCATGCCGACCACCACGACGCGGCCCTTGCTGGCCAGAATCATCTCGCAGGCGCGTACGAAATCCGCGTCAATATGCGCCAGCAAGCCTTCTACGGCTTCAAGCTCGAGGCGGATGGTGCGTTGTGCGGATTGAATAAGGTCGCTGGATTGGCTCATGTCTGAAATCGTATAGCCTGACGAAAAGTCGGCGATTATAGCGGTAATGATCAATTCCCTCACGCAAGTTCGTCAGGGTTTGTTCGCAATGTGCTTGAGATTCAACCCCAGCAACGATTTTTCCCTGTCCCCAATCTGAACAAGCACTGTTCCGGCCTTGGGCGCCTTGTACCAGCAGTGATATAGTTCGCCGCCAGTTCGGTCCGCCCAGCCCACGTGGCCAACTATTGCACAAAGGTTGCAAACGTTTGTCGCAAGCGTGGTGTCTGAGTGAGAGGCTGCATCCCAAGGAGTTTAGATGAGTGCCGATAACGCCTACGCGGTCGAGCTGAAGGGACTGACCTTCAAGCGCGGGACGCGCAGCATCTTCAATAACGTCGATATCCGCATTCCGCGCGGCAAGGTCACGGGCATCATGGGGCCTTCCGGTTGCGGCAAGACCACGCTGCTGCGCCTGATGGGCATGCAATTGCGCCCCAGTGCGGGAGAAGTGTGGGTCAACGGCCAGAACCTGCCGACGCTGTCGCGCAGCGATCTGTTCGATGCACGCAAGCACATGGGTGTGCTGTTCCAGAGCGGTGCGCTGTTCACCGATCTTGATGTTTTCGAGAACGTGGCCTTTCCGCTGCGGGTGCATACCCAGCTGTCCGATGAGATGATTCGTGACATTGTGTTGCTGAAACTGCAGGCCGTAGGCCTTCGCGGCGCCATCGACCTGATGCCCGATGAATTGTCTGGCGGGATGAAGCGCCGTGTGGCGCTGGCGCGTGCCATCGCCCTCGACCCGCAGATTCTCATGTACGACGAGCCCTTCGTCGGTCAGGACCCCATCGCCATGGGCGTGCTGGTGCGTCTGATCCGCCTGCTCAACGATGCACTGGGCATCACCAGCATCGTGGTCTCCCACGATCTTGCAGAAACCGCGAGCATTGCCGATTACCTCTATGTAGTGGGCGATGGCCAGGTGCTGGGGCAGGGCACGCCCGAAGAGCTGATGAACGCCGACAACCCGCGCATTCGCCAATTCATGACCGGCGATCCTGATGGCCCGGTGCCTTTTCACTTTCCGGCGGCGGATTACCGCTCAGATCTTCTGGGGAAGCGCTGATGCGCAAGACATCTCTTATCGAGAAGGTTCGCCTTTTCGGTCGCTCGGGCATCGACATCGTCGAAGTGCTGGGCCGTTCGACGATTTTCCTGTTCCACGCATTGCTCGGCCGTGGCGGCATTGGCGGCGGCTTTGGCCTGCTGGTCAAGCAGTTGCATTCGGTGGGCGTGATGTCCCTGGTGATCATCGTGGTCTCCGGGGTGTTCATCGGCATGGTGCTGGCGTTGCAGGGCTTCAATATCCTGTCCAGCTATGGTTCGGAGCAGGCGGTGGGGCAGATGGTCGCCCTGACGCTGTTGCGTGAACTGGGGCCGGTGGTGACCGCCCTGCTGTTCGCCGGGCGCGCGGGCTCCGCGCTGACCGCCGAAATCGGCAACATGAAGTCCACCGAACAGCTGTCCAGCCTGGAAATGATCGGCGTGGACCCGCTCAAGTACATTGTTGCCCCACGCCTGTGGGCCGGCTTCATTTCCCTGCCACTGCTGGCGATGATCTTCAGCGTGGTCGGGATCTGGGGTGGTTCGTGGGTGGCGGTGGACTGGCTGGGCGTCTACGACGGCTCCTACTGGGCCAACATGCAGAACAGCGTGACGTTCACTGGCGACGTGCTCAACGGCATCATAAAGAGCATCGTGTTCGCCTTTGTTGTCACCTGGATCGCCGTATTCCAAGGCTATGACTGTGAGCCCACCTCAGAAGGGATCAGTCGCGCCACCACCAAGACCGTTGTGTACGCCTCGCTGGCGGTACTGGGCCTTGACTTCATTTTGACCGCCTTGATGTTTGGAGATTTCTGATGCAAAACCGCACTGTGGAAATCGGTGTCGGCCTTTTCTTGCTGGCTGGCATCCTGGCTTTACTCTTGTTGGCCCTGCGCGTCAGCGGCCTGTCGGCCAGCCCCACTGCCGACACTTATAAACTTTACGCATACTTCGACAATATCGCCGGTTTGACTGTCAGAGCTAAAGTGACCATGGCCGGTGTGACCATCGGCAAGGTCACGGCAATCGATCTGGATCGCGACAGCTTCACCGGCCGAGTGACGATGCAACTGGACAAGAAGGTAGATAATCTGCCGACTGACTCCACTGCATCTATTCTCACTGCGGGTCTGCTGGGCGAGAAATACATCGGTATCAGCGTGGGTGGGGAAACAGCCCTGCTCAAGGATGGCTCGACAATCCACGACACACAGTCGTCGCTGGTGCTTGAGGACCTGATCGGTAAATTCCTGCTTAATACGGTCAATAAAGACGCCAAATGAGGAATCTGTTCATGATCTCTACCTTGCGACGTGGCCTGCTGGTGCTGTTGGCAGCGCTGCCGCTGATGGCTAACGCGGCAGGTTCTGCGCACGATCTGGTGCAGGACACGACCAACAAAATGCTGGCTGACCTCACTGCCAATAAAGAGCAGTACAAGCAAGATCCGAGCAAGTTTTACGATGCGCTCAATGCCATTGTCGGCCCGGTGGTCGATGCCGAAGGCATTTCCCGCAGCATCATGACGGTCAAGTATTCGCGCAAGGCGACGCCTGCGCAGATGCAGACCTTCCAGGAAAACTTCAAGAAAGGCCTGTTCCAGTTCTATGGCAACGCGCTGCTCGAGTACAACAACCAGGGCATTACCGTTGCGCCTGCCGGGGACGAGTCGGGTAATCGCACCAGCGTCAACATGAGCGTCAAGGGCAACAACGGTGCCGTCTACCCTGTGCAATACACGCTCGAGAAGGTCAACGGCGAGTGGAAGCTGCGCAACGTGATCATCAACGGTATCAACATCGGCAAGCTGTTCCGTGATCAGTTCGCTGACGCGATGCAGCGTAATGGCAACGACCTGGACAAAACTATCAACGGTTGGGCCGGTGAAGTCGCCAAAGCCAAGGAAACATCCGATAAAGAAGCCGGGAAGCCTGTGCAATGACCGAGTCGGCTGTTCGTCTTGGCGACGCCGGTGAGTTGTTCCTCAGCGGCGTGCTGGATTACCGCACCGGGCCTGAGCTGCGCAAGCAGGGTCAGGCGCTGATCAAAACCAGCACTGCGCCCGCGTTGGTGCTGGATTGTTCTGCCGTGACCAAGTCCAGCAGCGTCGGCTTGTCGCTGCTGCTGTGCTTCATGCGTGATGCTGAGGCGGCCAGGAAGCCGGTCAGCATCCGGGCATTGCCCGAAGACATGCGCGAAATCGCCGAAGTTTCCGGTCTGACCGAGCTGCTGGCGCATCCTTAATACACATTATTAAAGAGGCCCCCCGTCAGAGTCCTGCTATGCGGGGTTCGCAGGCGCGGGGCTTTTTTGTATGATGTGCGACCCGCGCGCACTGGGCGCCGATAGAGGTTGAGCATGCAGGCCCTAGAAGTTAAGAGCTTTCTTGAAGGAAAGCTGCCGGAAACGACCGTTGAAGTTGAAGGCGAAGGCTGCAACTTCCAGCTGAACGTGATTAGCGATGAACTGGCGGCACTCAGCCCGGTCAAGCGTCAGCAGCAGATCTATGCCCATTTGAACCCGTGGATCACCGATGGCAGCATCCATGCGGTCACTATGAAATTTTTCAGCCGCGCGGCCTGGGCCGAGCGCACCTGAGCCCCCAAGGCGTCGAGATTCTTATGGATAAATTGATTATTACCGGCGGTGCCCGCCTTGATGGCGAGATTCGCATCTCCGGTGCAAAAAACTCCGCCTTGCCGATCCTGGCAGCGACCCTGCTGTGCGATGGCCCGGTGACCGTGGCCAACCTGCCGCACCTGCACGACATCACCACCATGATCGAGTTGTTCGGTCGCATGGGTATCGAACCGGTGATCGACGAGAAACTGGCCGTCGAAATCGACCCACGCACCATCAAGACCCTGATAGCCCCGTACGAACTGGTGAAAACCATGCGTGCGTCGATCCTGGTGCTTGGCCCGATGGTTGCCCGTTTCGGCGAAGCCGAAGTCGCCCTGCCTGGCGGTTGCGCCATTGGCTCGCGTCCGGTTGACCTGCACATCCGTGGCCTTGAAGCCATGGGCGCCGTTATCGACGTCGAAGGCGGCTACATCAAGGCCAAGGCGCCGGAAGGCGGCCTGCGTGGCGCCAACTTCTTCTTTGATACTGTCAGTGTGACCGGCACCGAGAACATCATGATGGCCGCTGCCCTGGCCAAAGGCCGCAGCGTCCTGCAAAACGCCGCGCGCGAGCCGGAAGTG
The DNA here is from genome assembly GCF_900111535.1 of Pseudomonas sp. NFR09. Classification (NCBI taxonomy): domain Bacteria; kingdom Pseudomonadati; phylum Pseudomonadota; class Gammaproteobacteria; order Pseudomonadales; family Pseudomonadaceae; genus Pseudomonas; species Pseudomonas sp. NFR09. The sequence goes on along the minus strand of NZ_FOIH01000001.1, from coordinate 620,904 downwards.
GTCGACCTGGCCAACTTCCTGAACGCCATGGGCGCGAAGGTTTCCGGTGCGGGCACCGACACCATCACCATCGATGGCGTAGAGCGTCTGCATACCGCCACCTACAAGGTAATGCCTGACCGCATCGAGACCGGTACCTACCTGGTTGCCGCCGCCGTCACCGGTGGCCGCGTCAAGGTCAAGGACACCGATCCGACCATCCTGGAAGCGGTCCTGGAAAAGCTGCGCGAAGCCGGTGCGGAAATCACTACCGGTGAAGACTGGATCGAGCTGAACATGCACGGCAAGCGTCCCAAGGCCGTCAACGTGCGTACCGCTCCGTACCCGGCGTTCCCGACCGATATGCAAGCGCAGTTCATCTCCCTGAACGCGATTGCCGAAGGCACCGGTGCCGTGATCGAGACCATCTTCGAAAACCGCTTCATGCACGTGTACGAATTGCACCGCATGGGCGCGAAGATCCAGGTCGAAGGCAACACCGCCATCGTCACCGGCACCGAGAAACTCAAGGGCGCGCCAGTCATGGCCACCGACCTGCGTGCGTCGGCCAGCCTGGTGATCTCGGCGCTGATCGCCGAAGGCGACACCCTGATCGACCGCATCTACCACATAGACCGTGGTTACGAGTGCATTGAAGAAAAACTGCAGATGCTCGGCGCGAAAATCCGCCGCGTACCGGGCTAGTCCCGGAAGCTGTAACGGTGGGGGAGGGTAATCTTTCTCCACAGGATTTGTTTCAAATCGAGGCTGTAATGGCCTCGATCTGTGTCCGGCGCCGTTTGCGACCGGACCGCAATAGCCTGATAAAGGACTGACGTTTCCCATGTTGACCATCGCACTGTCCAAGGGCCGCATCCTTGACGACACGTTGCCGCTTCTGGCTGAAGCGGGCATCGTGCCGACCGAGAATCCGGACAAGAGCCGCAAGCTGATCATCCCCACGACCCAGGACGACGTGCGCCTGTTGATCGTGCGCGCTACCGACGTGCCGACCTACGTTGAACATGGCGCGGCCGACCTCGGCGTCGCCGGTAAAGACGTGCTGATGGAATACGGTGGCCAGGGCCTTTACGAGCCGTTGGACCTGCGTATTGCCCTGTGCAAGCTGATGACCGCCGGCCGTGTCGGTGATGTGGAGCCGAAGGGCCGCCTGCGCGTGGCGACCAAGTTCGTCAACGTCGCCAAGCGCTACTACGCCGAGCAAGGCCGCCAGGTCGACATCATCAAGCTTTACGGCTCGATGGAACTGGCGCCATTGATCGGCCTGGCTGACAAGATCATCGACGTGGTCGACACCGGTAACACCCTGCGCGCCAACGGTCTTGAGCCGCAGGACTTCATTGCCGACATCAGCTCCCGTCTGATCGTCAACAAGGCATCGATGAAGATGCAGCACGCCCGTATCCAGGCGTTGATCGACACGCTGCGCAAGGCAGTGGAGTCGCGACACCGCGGTTGACCTACCCGCGCGGCCCTGGGTCGCGCCCGTCTATCCGCCTCATAGCCAGAATTCTCAGGTGCCCAAGCGGATCGACTGCTAACTTTCGGCGCCTGAGCATTTTTGCCAATCCTATGAGGCCCTCGCTATGACCACGTCCACTGCAATTGCCCGACTCAACGCTGCCGACCCGGATTTTGCCCATCATCTGGATCATCTGCTGAGCTGGGAAAGCGTGTCCGACGATTCGGTCAACCAGCGGGTGCTCGACATCATCAAGGCCGTGCGCGAGCGCGGTGATGCGGCGCTGGTGGACTTCACCCGCCAGTTTGACGGTCTGGACGTCAAGTCCATGGCTGACCTGATCCTGCCCCGCGAACGCCTGGAGCTGGCCCTGACGCGCATCACCGCGCCGCAGCGCGAAGCCCTGGAAGTGGCGGCGGCGCGTGTGCGCAGCTACCACGAAAAACAGAAACAGGACTCCTGGAGCTACACCGAGGCCGACGGTACTGTGCTGGGCCAGAAGGTCACGCCGCTGGACCGCGCCGGTTTGTACGTGCCGGGTGGCAAGGCTTCGTACCCTTCATCGGTGCTGATGAACGCGATCCCGGCCAAAGTGGCGGGCGTGACCGAGGTGGTCATGGTGGTGCCGACGCCGCGTGGTGAAATCAACGAGCTGGTGCTGGCAGCGGCCTGCATCGCCGGTGTCGATCGGGTTTTCACCATCGGTGGTGCCCAAGCCGTTGCCGCCCTGGCCTATGGCACTGAAAGCGTACCGAAGGTCGACAAAGTGGTCGGCCCCGGCAACATCTATGTTGCCACTGCCAAGCGCCATGTGTTCGGCCAGGTCGGTATCGACATGATCGCCGGCCCTTCGGAAATCCTCGTGGTGTGCGACGGTCAGACCGATCCGGACTGGATCGCCATGGACCTGTTCTCCCAGGCCGAGCACGACGAAGACGCCCAGGCGATCCTGGTCAGTCCGGACGCCGAGTTCCTCGACAGGGTCGCGGCCAGCATCAATAAGCTGCTGCCGACCATGGAGCGCGCCGAGATCATCGAGAAATCGATCAATGGCCGTGGTGCGCTGATCCTGGTGCGCGACATGGAGCAAGCCATCGACGTGGCCAACCGCATCGCGCCGGAGCACCTGGAGTTGTCCGTCGCCGACCCACAAGCCTGGCTGCCGTCGATTCGCCACGCCGGTGCGATCTTCATGGGCCGCCACACCAGCGAGGCCCTGGGCGACTACTGCGCAGGCCCGAACCACGTGCTGCCGACTTCCGGCACCGCGCGTTTCTCGTCGCCGCTGGGGGTGTATGACTTCCAGAAGCGTTCGTCGATCATTTTCTGCTCGCCGCAGGGCGCTTCCGAGCTGGGCAAGACTGCCTCGGTGCTGGCCCGTGGTGAATCCCTCAGCGCGCACGCCCGCAGTGCCGAATACCGCATCCTTGAAGAGAAGGGGAACTGAGACATGAGCAAATTCTGGAGCCCTTTCGTCAAGGACCTCGTGCCTTACGTGCCCGGTGAACAACCGAAGCTGACCAAACTGGTCAAGCTCAATACCAATGAAAACCCCTACGGTCCGTCGCCCAAAGCGTTGGCGGCAATGCAGGCCGAGTTGAATGACAACCTGCGCCTGTACCCGGACCCCAACAGCGACCTGCTCAAACAGGCGGTGGCCACGCATTACGGGATCGACGCCGCTAAAGTCTTCCTCGGCAACGGTTCCGACGAAGTGCTGGCGCACATCTTCCACGGTTTGTTCCAGCACGACCTGCCGCTGCTGTTCCCGGATATCAGCTACAGCTTCTATCCGGTTTACTGCGGCCTTTATGGCATCAAGTCCGACCCGGTGCCGCTGGATGACCAGTTCCAGATTCGCGTGGCGGATTACGCCAAGCCCAACGGCGGGATCATTTTTCCCAACCCGAACGCGCCGACCGGCTGCGTGCTGGCGCTGGACGCGGTGGAGCAGATCCTCAAGGCCAGCCCGGATTCGGTGGTGGTGGTCGATGAAGCCTATATCGACTTCGGCGGTGAAACCGCGATCAGCCTGGTGGATCGCTACCCGAACCTGCTGGTCACCCAGACCCTGTCCAAATCGCGCTCACTGGCCGGTTTGCGTGTGGGCCTGGCCGTGGGCCACCCGGACTTGATCGAGGCGCTGGAGCGGGTCAAGAACAGCTTCAACTCCTATCCACTGGACCGCCTGGCGATTGTTGGCGCAGCGGCGGCGTTCGAGGACCGTGAGTATTTCGAGAAGACGTGCCGGTTGGTGATCGACAGTCGCGACAAGCTGGTCGCGCAACTGGAAGAGAAAGGCTTTGAAGTGCTGCCCTCGGCAGCCAACTTCATCTTTGCCCGTCACCCACGGCACGACGCTGCGGGCCTGGCGGCCAAGTTGCGTGAGCAAGGGGTGATCGTGCGGCACTTCAAGCAGGAGCGGATTGCCCAGTTCCTGCGGATCAGCATCGGCACGCCGGAGCAGAACCAGGCGTTGATCGATGGTCTAGGCCAGCTCTAACAAGCGCTGAAATCAAATGTGGGAGGGGGCTTGCCCCCGATTGCGGTGTATCAGCCAGCTAATGCGTTGACTGACACACTGCTATCGGGGGCAAGCCCCCTCCCACATTGGGTTCTACGGTGTGGGTTAGATCAACGGCTCGTCAGACTTCTTGTTCTTCCAACCATCATTGCCCGGCAGCAGCAGGTTCAAGCCAATCGCCACCACCGCACACAGGGCGATGCCCTTGAGGCCGAAGTCATCCGGGCCGGTGCCGGTGCCGACCAGCACACCGCCAATCCCGAACACCAGGGTCACCGATACAATCACCAGGTTGCGCGCTTCGCCCAGGTCGATCTTGTGGCGGATCAGCGTGTTCATCCCCACCGCGGCAATCGAGCCGAACAGCAGGCACAGAATCCCGCCCATCACCGGCACCGGAATGCTCTGCAGCAACGCGCCGAACTTGCCGATGAACGCCAGGCTGATGGCAAACACCGCTGCCCAGGTCATGATCTTCGGGTTGTAGTTCTTGGTCAGCATCACCGCGCCGGTCACTTCGGCGTAGGTGGTGTTGGGTGGGCCGCCGAACAGACCGGCAGCCGTGGTGGCAATGCCGTCACCCAGCAGGGTGCGGTGCAGGCCGGGCTTCTTCAAGTAGTCGCGACCGGTCACGCTGCCCACCGCAATCACGCCGCCGATATGTTCGATTGCCGGGGCCAGGGCCACCGGGACGATGAACAGGATCGCCTGCCAGTTGAATTCCGGCGCGGTGAAGTGGGGCAGGGCGAACCACGGGGCCGCCGCGATCTTCGCCGTGTCGACCACGCCAAAGTAGAACGACATGGCGAAGCCCACCAGCACGCCGGAGATGATCGGCACCAGGCGGAAAATGCCTTTGCCGAACACCGCCACGATCAAGGTGGTCAGCAGCGCAGGCATCGAGATCATCATCGCGGTCTGGTAATGGATCAGCTCAGCGCCATCACCGGCTTTACCCATCGCCATGTTCGCGGCAATCGGCGCCATGGCCAGGCCGATGGAGATGATCACCGGCCCGATCACCACGGGCGGCAGCAACCGGTCGATAAACCCGGTGCCTTTGATCTTCACCGCCAGGCCCAGGAAGGTGTACACGAAACCCGCCGCCATCACCCCGCCCATGGTCGCCGCGAGGCCGAACTGGCCCTTGGCGAGAATGATCGGGGTAATGAAGGCAAAGCTCGATGCCAGGAAGACCGGCACCTGGCGCCCCGTCACCACCTGGAACAGCAACGTGCCCAGGCCAGCGGTGAACAGTGCGACGTTTGGATCAAGACCTGTGATCAGTGGCATCAACACCAGCGCACCAAATGCTACGAAGAGCATTTGTGCGCCAGACAGGATCTGGCGCCAAAGCGGGTCGTTGAATTCATCCTGCATGCTCACGCGTCCTTCTGCTTGGTGCCGAAGATCTTGTCACCGGCATCGCCCAGGCCTGGGATGATGTAGCCGTGTTCATTCAGGCGCTCGTCGATGGAGGCGGTGTAGATCTGCACATCCGGGTGGGCCTTCTCGACGGCGGCAATGCCTTCGGGCGCGGCCACCAGCACCATGGCGCGTATGTCCTTGCAGCCGGCTTTTTTCAGCAGATCGATAGTGGCAACCATGGAGCTGCCGGTGGCGAGCATCGGGTCGATGATCATCGCCAGGCGCTCGTTGATTTCCGGGACGAGTTTTTCCAGGTAGGTGTGGGCCTGCAAGGTTTCTTCGTTGCGGGCCACGCCCACGGCGCTGACCTTGGCGCCCGGTATCAGGCTGAGGACGCCTTCGAGCATGCCGATACCGGCGCGCAGGATCGGCACCACGGTGATTTTCTTACCGGCGATTTTCTCGACCTGGACGGGACCGGCCCAACCAGGGATTTCGTAGCTCTCCAAAGGTAAATCCTTGGTCGCTTCGTAGGTGAGCAACGCTCCGACTTCCTGAGCAAGCTCACGGAAGTTCTTCGTGCTAATGTCGGCGCGGCGCATAAGGCCGAGCTTGTGTCGGATCAGCGGGTGGCGGATCTCGCGAGTGGGCATGGGAAAGGCTCCGGCGGCGGGCAAAAAAACCGGCCTAGATTAATCTATCCGAGGGTGTTGTCCTATAGACATCTAGTACGTTAGTCCATTAAGGCTTGCTCGGAGCGCACGAGAAGCGTACCTTCGCCCGCTTTTCTTGCCACAGCACCCCCTTGGAGAGCGCCATGTCCGCTGATCTCGAGCATATCCGTCAAATCATGCGCGAGGCTGACTGCCTGTACACCGAAGCGCAAGTCGAAGAAGCGATCGCCAAGGTTGGCGCACACATCAGCCGCGAAATGGCCGACACCAACCCGGTGGTCTTCTGCGTGATGAACGGTGGCCTGATCTTCGCCGGCAAATTGCTGACCCACCTGCAATTCCCGTTGGAGGCGTCCTATCTGCACGCCACCCGTTATCGCAACGAAACCAGCGGCGGCGACCTGTTCTGGAAGGCCAAGCCGGAAGTCTCGTTCATCGACCGCGACGTGCTGATCATCGACGACATCCTCGACGAAGGTCATACCCTGGGCGCGATCATCGACTTCTGCAAACATGCCGGCGCGCGCAAAGTGCACACCGCCGTGCTGATCGACAAGGACCACGACCGCAAGGCGCGTCCGGACCTGAAAGCCGATTACGTCGGCCTGCCGTGCATCGACCGCTACATCTTCGGTTACGGCATGGACTACAAAGGCTACTGGCGCAACGCCAACGGGATTTTCGCCGTCAAAGGGATGTAAGCCATGGCCCGTTTTCTTGATCAGACGCTGTTTGCCGAACTGGCCGAGAAAGCGGCCATCCACCCCCGTGGCCGGCACCACCATAACTTCCACCAGATGGAAGAACCCTGCCATCGCCTGGCGGTGGGCCTGCAACCTGACACTTATGTACCGCCGCATCGGCACCTGAGTGCGGACAAGGCAGAAACCTTGCTGGTGCTGCAGGGCCGCTTGGGCTTGCTGGTCTTCAACGAAACCGGCGAGGTCGTTGCCAAGCGTGTCATGCAGGCCGGCGGTGAATGCGCCGGTGTCGATCTGCCGCCGGGCGTGTTTCATGGCCTGGTGGTGCTGGAGCCCGACACGGTGATGTTCGAGTGCAAGGCCGGGCCTTATCGTCCGGTGGGCGAGGGCGAACAGCCCGACTGGGCGCCCCGCGAAGGCGAGGCCGGTGTGGCCGAGTACCAACGCTGGATGCTTGCCCAGTTCGATTGAGCTACAGTGCTGGGCCCACCTTGCCGGAGCGGCCCATGAGCCTGTTGATACGCACCTGCGCCGCCCTGGCGCTGACCCTCAGTTTGCCGCTGGCTGCCGCGCCTGCGCCGATGCACAGCCAATTCCTGCCTTCGGACGACCTGACCCTGCGCGCTGAAGCGCCGGAGCAGCAGCAACTGTTGCAAGTCACCGACTACGCGGTGGTGGTGGGCAACCAGCGCCAGTCCAGCCAGCAGCCGATCCCGGTGACCTCGCCGCTGATGATCCGTCTCAAGGGCAAGTCCCTGAACAAAGGTGCGACCATCGCCCAGGTGGTGCTCAATTTCGACGCCGAAAGCAAAAGCCTGAAAAAGCCGGTGTATGACGACTCCAGCAAAACCCTGACGCTGTCTTACCCCTTGGCCCAATACCGGGTGATTGTCGACCTGCTGCGCAATGACACGGTGTATGTGCAGTTCCTCAGTTATGCCAACGGGCATATCTGGGCGGATTTGCACACGGGTGCGGTTAAAGCCAGGTAGGCCCCGCCTACACAAGCCCGCGCCCCGCAGGTAGACTTCAAACCCCGTGTAAATGTCTGCAGGCTGGAGTCGGTAATGCGTAAAGATAAGAAACAGGTGATTGGTGACGAGATCGGCGACGATCAGATCAAGTTGTTCCTGGACTTCGAGCCGGTCGACGCAACTTCTCCGTCCCTGCACAAGCTGATCAAGGCCTACCGTGGCCTGCGTATCGACGATTTCGAGCGGTTCCTGGGTTTCTTCAAGGAAGCCGGCCTGGACCTCGACGGCAAGGATGCGCATGGCCAGACCTTCGTCGACCTGATCAAGGACCAGCGCAACGCGGACGAGTACATCGAACTGATCGAAAACGCTCGCGGCTGATTATCCGATACACAAAAAAACGCCCCGTTCTCATGCCGAGAACGGGGCGTTTTTTATTGCCTCAAGGCCTCAAGCGTAGCTCTCGGTCTCGGCGGCAGGCTCAACCAGTTCCAGGCTGATGTTGTTCTGCGTGTTGATCTTGCGATACAGCTCGGCATCCGTTTCCAGGACCTTTTCACGGGCCGGGAAGATCTCGTGCAGTTTGGCAGCCCACTCACCTGCGGCTTTTTCCGGGAAGCACTTCTCGATCAACTCCAGCATGATCGAAACGGTCACCGAAGCACCCGGGGACGCGCCGAGCAGTGCTGCGAGCGTGCCGTCTTTCGCCGCGACCAGCTCGGTGCCGAATTGCAGCACGCCGCCTTTTTTCGGGTCTTTCTTGATGATCTGCACCCGTTGGCCGGCCACTTCCAGGCGCCAGTCTTCGGCTTTCGCCTCGGGGTAGAAGCGGCGCAGGGATTCCAGGCGCTGTTCCATGGACTGCATCACTTCGCTGACCAGGTACTTGGTCAAGTCCATGTTGTCGCGGGCCACGGCCAGCATCGGGCCGATGTTGCCGGCGCGAACCGACAGCGGCAGGTCGAGGAACGAGCCGTGCTTGAGGAACTTGGTGGTGAAACCTGCGTAAGGCCCGAACAGCAGGGACTTCTTGCCATCGACCACGCGGGTGTCCAGGTGCGGCACGGACATCGGCGGCGAACCCACGGCAGCCTGGCTGTAGACCTTGGCCTGGTGGTGCTTGACCACTTCCGGGTTGTCGCAACGCAGCCACTGGCCGCTGACCGGGAAGCCGCCAAAGCCTTTGCTTTCTTCGATGCCCGAGGCTTGCAGCAGCGGCAGGGCCGCGCCGCCGGCGCCGAGGAACACGAACCTGGCGTCGACTTCGCGGCTGCTGCCGCTGTTGACGTCCTTGATGCTTACGGTCCAGCCCGCGCCGTTGCGCTTGAGGCCGGTGACGCGCTTGCTGTACTTGACCTGGGCGTCTGCCGAGCTGGTCAGGTGGCTGAGCAACTGGTTGGTCAGCGCGCCGAAATTCACGTCCGTGCCGTTCATTACACGGGTGGCTGCGATTTTCTCGTCGAGCGGACGCCCCGGCATCATCAGCGGCATCCACTCGGCCATCTCGCTACGGTCTTCGGTGTAGTGCATGTCCGAAAACGCGTGGTGCTGGCTGAGGGTTTCAAAGCGCTTCTTGAGGAAGGACACGCCTTTTTCGCCCTGCACGAAGCTCAGGTGCGGCACCGGGCTGATAAAGGACCTGGACGAGCCAAAGGTGCCCTTTTTGGTCAGGTACGCCCAGAACTGCTTCGACACCTCGAATTGGGTGTTGATGTGCACGGCTTTCTTGATGTCGATGGAGCCATCGGCGGCCTGCGGCGTGTAGTTCAGCTCACACAGCCCGGCGTGGCCGGTACCGGCGTTGTTCCACGGGTTGGAACTTTCCGCGGCACCCGAATCCATCAGCTCAACGACTTCCAGCTTCAGGCCGGGGTCGAGCTCTTTGAGCAGTACGGCCAGGGTGGCGCTCATGATGCCGGCCCCTACCAGTACTACGTCGACTGCTTCGTTATGCGCCATTTAACGCGTCTCCAAAATCTGCAGCACCAAATTGACGGCATGGCTGCCAGGAGTGATGGGGCGGTTCACGTGTTGCCCCAGGTTACCCATGGCCAGAATCGCCATGTCCGATTCGCAATTCTTTGCATGTTCAGCGCACGCTTCCTGCCGGGCTAATCTGCCTATGAACGCATTCATGGGCGCCTGTGGCAATTCGACTTATGGTCAAAGCGTGCGATTCGTGCAACCAATCCGTAGCGGACAGGCTCAAGCTCCCGTTGTTGAGGAGTACTCGATCCTGTGTGGTTGGGCTGTTCCAGACGCTGATGGTGCTTGTACAAACGCCAAACTATTCATTTGCTCGCCACACTCTTGTGAAGTTGTGAAAACCCGTTTTTTCACGCTCTTTTGAAGACGTGAACCTCAAAAAAGGGCTGCCCCAGCCTGGCACCTGGCCCCTAGCCGACACGCGGCAAAATGGGCAAACAACTCAAGTGGCCGAGCGCAATGGCAGCTCTGGCAGATTCGGCAAAGGCGGGTGGTTTGCAAAGAAAACAGCAAGCGCGCCAGCTTCACTCGATCTGTGTGGGCGGCTCTCTGTGGGCGATTCTTGGAGCTAATGCCGAGGCATTAACGATGCTGCGAGGCCCGATCAGGAGACGTCCTTATAATCGGGGGGAGATTGTAGCGAAGAACGCCAGGGAAATGGGCGTGTTTTATGACTTTTATTAGGCGTTCGGTCAGGCGGCCAACGGTTGGTGACGCGACGGCTGCGCTGCACGTGGGCTGACACGGGCGCTGGCCGGCAGCGGGTGGTGCATCCAGCTCAGGCGGATTTCATCGATTTCCACCCAGCCGTCGCCTACAGGAGGCTGGCAGCACTCTTTGAAGGCCTGGCAACGGCCTTGCACATCGAGCAGGGCGAACTGGCGAAGGGCAGGTTTACGCGTGAACAGTGACCAGAGAAATTGCATGGCGACAGACCTCTTGAAATTGGGGCCAAGCTTGCCTGTCGGGCATGACGGCCCTGTGTATCAGACGTGACATATCAGTGACATCGAACCGCTACAGTCTGTGCAGGTCTCAGGTTGTAACTGGCGCTAGTTCCCGGCACTGGCGCACCGCTATACTGCCCGCCTGTCGGTACCCGATTTCTGGAGAGAAGAGCATGTTGCAACGCCTGTTGTTCGGTTTGATCACTGTGACCAGTTTGACCCTGGTTGGCTGCGCCAACAGCCCGCAACAACTGACCCCGGAACCAAAAATCACCACGCAGTTGGCCCCCGTGGGTCATGGCCAGCCGGTGTCGGTGCGTGTGGTGGATGGTCGTCCGTCGCCTACGCTCGGTTCGCGCGGCGGCCTGTATCCGGAAACCGCCCTGGTCTCGGTGAACGCTCAAGACGTACTGCCCAAGCTGCAGGCCCAGGCCGAAGCTGCCGTGCGCCTGCTGGGTTTCACCCCGAGCCCCAACGCGCCGGGTGCTCCGCAGTTGACGATCACCCTGGCCGAATTGAAGTACCAGTCGCCTAAAGACGGCCTGTACGTGACCGAAGCGTCCATCGGCGCCACCTTCAAGTCCGACGTCACCGCCGGCACCCGTCGCTACAGCGGCCGCTACGGTGCGTCCCTGAACCAGCGTTTCGGTATGTCGCCGAACCAGGAAACCAACACCAAATTGGTCAGCGACGTGCTGAGCGATGCCTTGACCCGCCTGTTCAAGGACCCAAGCATCGGTTCGTTGCTCAGCGCGCAATAACCGGTCCTTAAAAAGCCGGGCTCATCACTGAGCCCGGTTTTTTTTCGTCTTCAGTTTCATGCAGCCGTGTCGATACAGAAATCCAGCAGGCTCACCCCGGTCAACAGATCGGCCTCCGGCAGGTCGGCATGCTGGTGTCCGCCAAGGGCGCAATACACCAGCCAGTGGCGGTCCTGGACGTTGAAGGCCAGGCCGCCGATCAGCGCTTCCTGCTCATCGCTCGGGGCGATCAGATACAGCCGATCCTGGTTTTGCGCGTGCAGCATGACAAGCTCCTGAAACGTCGAAGGGCAACAGAGTGGCTTGTTAAGGTGACGTTCAGGTGACGCTGTAAATTACTGGATACATTAGCCGTCAATGGGGGAGGGAGCATTTCAGGCGCCGGAGGCCACTATCGTTCAGGTTTGTATCTGAACCGATACCAAAACACTGTTTTGCCGAGGTTTGCGATGGCGCTGCCCGCACTTTTGACCAATGTTGTTGCTTTGGCCGTGGCCTGTCCCGGCGCGGCGCTGCTGTTCATTACCCGCCTGCGCGAACAGCGCGCCATGGCCGACCTCACCGCGCAGAGCGAAGATCGCGCAATTGATCAGCCGATGTTGTTTCTGGATGTGCGCACCGAACGGGCGCATCGCCTGGCTTACCGCGTCGGGTTTGCCTGCCTGGGCGTGGCGCTGGCCATCTCCTGGCTCAGCACCCATCTTTAAACACGCCACAAAGCACATGTGGGAGGGGGCTTGCCCCTCCCACATTTGGAGCGGTGTGTTACAGAGGAATGCCGGCCTTGACCCGATACTGATTGCGCACCGGCGTCGCATATTGCACCACCAGGAACGGCCGGTGCTCAGCCGGGCAGTCATTCAGACGTCGCTCCCACTCCGCCTTCGCCTTGGCCAGTTCATCAGCCGGGAACACTTCGGCCGCCGTCGGCACCTGCAATTGAGGGTCGGCGTCGCTCCACTGGGCGTAGGCCAGGTAATGCACCGGGAACAACCGGTAGCCCCCCAGAATCTGCCGGTCCATTTCTGCGGCCAGCAACTTGGTGTCTTCGAAACGCTCGGTAATCGGCGGCGCGAAGTTAATGTGCACGCGACCCTTGTAGCCGGTGATGCCCAGGGCAATGCTCACATCATCTTCGCCCTGCGCCTTGACGTAGGTGCCAGTGGTCGCGCGGATGTACAGTTCGCGGGCCTTGGCTGAATCACACGGGTCGTATTCGTAGCTGATGGACACCGGCGTCAGGTTCAGCGACTGGATCACCTCGGCAAACGGCTCGTCCTTGCGGCTGACGTGGAACATCTTGAGGATCGCCGACTCGGTACGGTCATCTCCATCCTTGGCGCGCCCTTCGGCCTGGGCGATCCAGATCGACGCACCGTCGTTGCGGATCGAATGGTTGATGTAGGCCGACAGCAGCTGATACGCCGCCATCTTCTCTTTGCGCCCGGTGATCGAGCGGTGCACGATGAAACTCTTGTTCAGGCGCATCAGGTCGCTGACAAACGGCTTTTGCAGCAGGTTGTCGCCAATGGCGATGCGAGGTGTCGGCAGGCCGGCGTGGTATACCGCATAGTTGACGAAGGCCGGGTCCATCACGATATCGCGGTGGTTGGCCAGGAACAGGTAGGCGGTGCCGGACTTGAGCTGCTCGACCCCGGTGTAGGTCACGCCGTCGGTCGCCCGGTCAATGGTGTGGTCGACGTAGTACTCGACTTTGTCCTGCAGCGTGGCCACGGTGGTGACGCCGGCGAATTCACGGCGCAGTTTGCGGGCGATCATCGGCTTGAGCAGCCAGCCCAGGGCGCCGGCGAAGCGCGGGAAGCGGAAGTGGGTCAGGATGTCCAGAAAGGCCTTGTCACTGAACAGACGTGCCAGCACTGCCGGGACTTCGCTGTCGTTGTAAGGTCGGATGGTATCGAATTCGCCCATCATGCTCTCTTGTTAGAAACGGCTAGGGTAAGTAAAGGAAATACCAGGGTGCGGCCCGAGTAATGGGCTCGGCCAAAAATAGCCCTGTAAATAGACCGGCGATTATACGCACAAGTCACCTTGGAGGCTGCGATGCTGGAAAACGCGACGTACGATTGTCCTTATTGCGGTGAAGTGGTCGAGACAACGGTGGATTTGTCCGGGGGGGATCAGGTTTATATAGAGGACTGCCAGGTGTGCTGCCGACCGATCATTTTCGATCTGCAGGTACATGGCGAAGAATGGATGCTTGAAACCCGTAGTGAAAACGAATAGCGGGGACGCTGATGCAACGAATCTACGAACCGGAAAACCTGATGGAGGGCGAGCTGCTGCAACAGATGCTCGCCAGCGAAGGTATCGAGGCGCACCTGGTGGGGCGTCATTTGCTCGGTGGCACCGGCGAATTGCCCATCTTCGGCCTGCTGGGCCTGGAGGTGGACAATGACCGCGCCCTGTACGCCCGCGAGTTGATTACCGCCTATATCGGCGCACAACCGTTGCCGGGCGACGAACCCGACAGCTTCCCCGACGTGCTGGTCTGTTAGGCTGTCGGTCGGTTTACCCAAGAGTCGTGTTACCCCATGTGTGGACGTTATGCCCTGTTTCGCTGGACCCCCGCTTTTGCTGCCCTGCCGGGCTTTCCGGCCGACCAGCAGGCCCAGTGGAACATTTCCCCGAATGATTCTGTGCTGATCCAGCGCGCCGCCGACGGCCAGCGCACCCTGGCTCGCGCCCGCTGGGGGCTCACCCCGCCCTGGTTGACCGATCTTTCCCGTACCCCCGCCCACGCCCGCGCCGAAACCCTGGCCGAACAGCCGATGTTTCGCGAAGCGTTCCGCCAGCGTCGCTGCCTGCTACCGGCCAATGGGTTCTACGAATGGCGTGGCACCCAGCGCAAGCGCCCGTACTGGCTGACACCGGGGGAGGGCTCCACGTTGTTTTTTGCCGCGATCTGGGAGGCCTACCCGGTGCAGGAACAGGTGTGGCTGAGCACCGCGGTAGTGACCCAGGCCGCGCAGGCCCAGCGTCGGCCACTGATTCTGGATGAGGCCGGACAGGCAGCCTGGCTCGACCCCGAGACGCCGTTGCATGTGTTGCAAGGCCTGCTGGCCAGCGAGCCGAGCGCGTTGCGCGAGCGGGTCCTGGCCAACATGGTCAATGATCCCAAGCTTAACGGGCCGGAGTGCCTGACCCCGGCTTAAACCTTGAACTGATTGATCAGCCGGCGCTGCTGCTCGGCCAACTTGGTCAAGTCTGCACTGGCCGCACTGGATTCATCCGCGCCGCCCGCCACTTCATTGGCCACCTGGCCGATATTGATCACGTTGCGATTGATGTCCTCGGCCACCGCGCTCTGCTCCTCGGCGGCACTGGCGATCTGGGTGTTCATGTCGTTGATCACCGACACCGCCTGGGTGATGGTCTCCAGTGCTTCGGCCGCCTTGGCCGCGTGTTGCACGCTTTCATCGGTGCGGTTCTGGCTGTCCTCCATCACCCGCACCACATCCCGCGTGCCTTGTTGCAACTGCTGGATCATGGTCTGGATTTCTTCAGTGGCCTTTTGCGTCTTCTGCGCCAGGTTGCGCACTTCGTCGGCGACCACGGCAAAACCACGACCTTGCTCGCCGGCCCGCGCCGCCTCGATGGCGGCGTTGAGTGCCAGCAGGTTGGTCTGCTCGGCAATCCCGCGAATCGCCGTGAGGATGGCGTTGATGTTTTCGCTGTCCTTGGCCAGGGTTTGCACCACACCGACGGCCTTGCCGATTTCCTCGGCGAGCGCGCCTATGGAGGTGGAGGTGTCACGCACAATACGCATGCCCTGGCTCGCGGCCTGGTCGGCATGGCTGGCGGCCTGTGCGGCTTGGGTGGCGTTGCGTGCAACGTCTTGCGCAGTGGCGGTCATCTCATGCACGGCGGTGGCGACCTGGTCGATCTCCACCATCTGTTTATGCACACCCTGGTTGGTACGGATCGCGATATCAGCGGTGTGCTCCGACGAGTCGCTGACCTTCTGCACCGAACTCACCACCTGGGTGATCATGCCTTGCAGCTTGATCAGGAAGGTGTTGAAACCGTTGGCAATCGCGCCCAGTTCGTCGGCGCGATCACTGGTCAGGCGCCGCGTCAGGTCACCTTCGCCCTGGGCGATGTCATTGAGCATCGCGACCATTTGCTTGAGTGGCCGGGCGATGCCGTGGCCTACCAGCCAGATCACCAGCAGGCCGATACCGGCGATCAGCAGGCCGGCGATGGTCATGCCGAAAATATCGGTCCTGCGTTGGGTTTCCAGGTCGCTTTGCAGTTTCTGCGAGTCGGCCATTACGGCACTCAAAGGCAGCTGCATCATCAAGGTCCAGCGCGCATCGGTCTGGCCGATGTTGAACGGCAGGAACAACTCGATATGCCCGTGCTCCTTGTCGATGTCGTAGCGCACTTCGCCGATTTTCAGCTGGCCGAGGTTGGCCAGTTCATTGCTGTCGAGCAGGTCGCTGGCCTTTTCGCCGAGTTTGCTGGCGTCCTGGGTGTAGGCCACCAGGCGGCCGTTGCTGGAGATCAGCGCCAGTTCACCGGCACCGTTGTAGAGTTTCTGGTCGGCCCCGGTCAGCATGTCCTGGATGAAGTTCACCGACAGGTCGGCGCCGACGATCCCCTGGAACGTGCCATCGATCATGATTGGCTCGATAAACGAGGCCAGCATCACCATCGCGTTGCCCACCTTGTAGGGCGCGGGGTCGATAACACAGGCCTTTTTGCTTTCCTTGGAGCACAGGTAGTACTCGCTGGCGCGCACGCCTGTGGAGAGGATTTTCTGGTCGGCCACGTCGGCCAGTTTATCCATGCCCAGGCTGCCATCTGCGTTGCGGTACCACCACGGCAGGAAACGTCCATCGGCGCCCATGCCGACAATCGGGCTGTTCACGTAGGCCGCGTCGTTGTGATCGATAGCGTTGGGCTCCCAGCCGATGTAGGCGCCGAGGATTTTTGGATTGCGTACCACGGTTTCGTGCAGCAGGTTGATCAGTTGCTCGCGGCCAATCTGCAGAGCGGGTTCACCCTTCGCGTCTTTCATGCCGAGCAGTGCGTTGGTAGTGGCCAGGCTTTTGGCGGTTACCAACGGCGCTTCCAATTCACGCTGGATCAGCGTGGCCTGGGTTTGCGCCAGGGCGGTGAGGCGCTGTTCGATAATCTGTTCGAACTGCACCTGGGTGCGCTTCTGCACCATCTCCTGGGTGCGCGCGCCGGCAAACAAGGCGTAGAGCACCAGCACCGCCACTACGCTCAGGACAATGGCCCCGGCCAGGGCCGCGACAGAAAATTGAATCGACTTGAATTTCATGAAAGCTCCGGGCGCAGGGGAGAGGGCCTGTCTTGTGTATCGGCCGAGGGCGAGGTGGGCATGAGGGGGGCGCCGGCAAAATAGGGGGCTGTGTCGCAAACAGAATGCTCGGCGCCGCCGCTGACATGTGAGATGTATCGGAAAATCAGCGGTTACATGTCTGGTGTATCTGGCGTCGATACAAATGTGCGCCTACGATACGCGCCATGTTTAAGGGCTTGCTATCAGGGAGAGTATTGATGAAGAAGTCATTGGTGATAAGTGGTTTGGTCGCGGCGATGCTGCTGGCCGGGTGTCAGTCGGTCAATACCACCAGCGGCGGTGCTGTCGGGGTAGAGCGCAAGCAGTACATGTTCAGCATGCTGTCGAGCCAGGAAGTCGACCAGATGTATGCCCAGTCCTACCAGCAGACCCTGGGGGAGGCCAGCAGCAAGGGCCAACTGGACAAGACCAGCGCCAACGCCAAGCGCGTGCAGGCCATCGCCAACCGCTTGATCGCCCAGGCGCCGACGTTTCGTGCGGATGCGGCGCAGTGGAAGTGGGAAGTGAACCTGATCAAGAGCGATGAGATGAACGCCAACTGCGGGCCTGGCGGCAAAATCTTCGTGTACAGCGCGTTGATCGACAACCTCAAGCTCACCGATGACGAGCTGGCCGCCGTGATGGGCCATGAAATCGCCCACGCCTTGCGTGAGCATGGCCGCGAAGCCATGTCCAAGGCCTACGGGATCGAGATGGCCAAGCAGGGGGCCGGTGCGTTGTTCGGCCTCGGCCAGGACAGCCTGGCCCTGGCCGATACCGTGGCCAACTACGGCATGACCTTGCCCAACAGCCGCAGCAATGAAAACGAAGCGGACCTGATCGGCCTGGAGCTGGCGGCCCGTGCCGGCTACAACCCGAACGCGGCGATTACGCTGTGGAACAAGATGGCCAAGGCTTCGGAAGGCGCACCACCGGAGTTCATGAGTACTCACCCGGCTTCCGACAGCCGAATCGCCTCGTTGCAGGCGGCGATTCCGAAGGTGATGCCGTTGTACCAGCAGGCCAAGAAATCCTGACCTTTTGAAGATCTAAATGTGGAAGGGGGCAAGCCCCCTCCCACAGGAACCCTTAGATCCACCCGCTGCTTTGCATGGCTTTGTACACGGCCACAATGGCCAGGATGAAAAACGCTGTAGCGGCCAAGCGACGAATCAACGTCAACGGCAGTTTCTCCGCCGCGAAATTCCCCGCCAAAACCACCGGCACGTTG
Organism: Pseudomonas sp. NFR09; assembly: GCF_900111535.1. Lineage (NCBI taxonomy): Bacteria > Pseudomonadati > Pseudomonadota > Gammaproteobacteria > Pseudomonadales > Pseudomonadaceae > Pseudomonas > Pseudomonas sp. NFR09. The sequence continues at coordinate 602,947 of NZ_FOIH01000001.1, read as the reverse complement.
GCAATCAGCATGCCCAGGGTGGTGCCGATGATCACCAGCCACAGCTCCGGATACTGCGCCGCCAGCATCACCGTGGCGATCTGCGTCTTGTCACCGATTTCCGCCAGGAAGAACGCGATCAGCGTGGTCAGGAACGGCCCGAATTTGCGTGTGGTGCTGGCTTCGTCATCGTCGAGTTTGTCCGGCACCAAGGTCCACAGCGCCGTGGCGCAGAAGCTTGCCGCCAGGATCCAGTGCAACACCGCATCCGAGAAGAAACTTCCGAACCACGCCCCCACGGCACCGGCCGCCGCATGGTTGGCCAGGGTCGCGGCAACGATGCCGGCGATGATCGGCCAGGGTTTGCGAAAGCGTGCGGCAAGGATGAGCGCGAGCAGTTGCGTCTTGTCGCCGATTTCGGCCAAGGCAACGATTGCGGTGGGTACGAGCAATGAATCCAGCATCAGGTAGGTTTCCAGGGGCGGGTCGACACGGCTATGACACGTACAGCCTTCCCGCCCCGGGTAAGGTGTGCGTGTCATAGGTCTTGTCAAACCCCGGTCCGTCTGTGCGGACTCCTGGGTCGCATACGCCATGGTCTGCTGACCAAGTATGTTGACGTATGCCGGACGAGCGTGGCGCTCGTGGGAGACTACTCCCCTAGGACGCTGCGGATTCTGCCTAGGCAAAATCCATTCGGCAAGCCTTCTTTTTCAAACGCCCGTCAGCCGCGCTTGGCACGGTAGATGCGAAAACCGTTGCCTTCGGCCTTCACTGCACACACACCCAGATGCTCCTCGATCAGCGGCTGGTACTTCAGGAAGCTGTTGGCAACCAGGCGCAGTTCCCCACCTTTTGCCAAGTGTTTCGCCGCTTTTCGCAGCAGATTCTCAGTGGCGAAATAATCGGTGTGCACCCCGACATGGAACGGCGGGTTGCTCAGAATCGCGTTCAAACCCATCGGTGCCGCGTCGATGCCATCGCCGGTCAATACCTCGGCTTCCAGACCATTGGCGGCCAGGGTCAAGCGACTGCTGGCGGCGGCGAAGGCGTCCACGTCGAGCATCGTCACCGTGTTGTGCGGATAGCGCCGTTTGACCGCAGCCCCCAGCACCCCAGCGCCGCAACCAAAGTCCAGCAGATGTCCGCTCGGCAGTTTGTCCAGGTGCTCCAGCAGCAGCTCGGTGCCGCGATCCAGACGGCCGTGGCTGAACACCCCCGGCAAGCTCACTACCTTCAGCGGGCCTTCGGTCAATGGCACTTCGAAGACCTGCGCCAGGCTCTCCAGCTCGACCGCTTGGGGGGCGTTGACCACGGTGATCTGCCACAGTTGGCAATGCCGCGCGCTGTCGAGTTTGCGCGGTTTGCCGAAGGGGATTAGCTGTTTGGCGGCACTTTCGATCCCGGCCTTTTTCTCGCCGACCAGGAACAGCTCGGCGCCGGGCAAACGGGCGGCCACGGCGTTGAGCAGATAGTCGGTCAGGTCCTTGGACTTGGGCAGGAAGATCACCGCCGTATCAAACGCCCTGTCAGGCACGTTCACGCCAAACTGGCTGCGCTCAGGGAAACGTGCGTCGAGTGCTGCCTGGTCGCCGGCATGCCAGCTCCAGCCGTGGGCGTTGGGCAGGCGACCGAGCAGATCGTCGGCGGGCAAGCCCACCAACAGCAGGTTGCCTTGAAAAAGTTCGGCCTGGCGAAGCAGTACTTCACTGCGCGGATCCATGGTCTGCTCCTTGAAAAGGGGCGCAGTTTATCAACTGACGACGCGCAGCGGGGCCCCACTGAAGAAGCTCCGGGCGTTTTCCGCCAGTTGGCCGACGATGCGCTGCCGCGCTTCGCGACTGCCCCAGGCGTTGTGCGGGGTCACGATCAGCCGAGGGATGTCACCGGCCAACAGCGGATTGCCCTCCACCGGCGGCTCCACGCTCAGTACATCGGTGGCCGCGCCGCCCAGATGGCCGCTGCGCAAGGCGTCCGCCAGGGCCTGCTCATTGATCAAGCCACCGCGCGCGGTGTTGACCACAAACGCGCCGGGCTTGAGCAGCGCCAGTTCGCGGGCGCCGATAAAGTCGCGGGTGTGTTCGTTGAGCGGGCAGTGCAGGGTGAGCGCGTCGACCTGCGCCAGCAGTTCATCCAGTGGCACGCGGTCGGCGCGGGCAGGCCGCCCCGGAATCGCACCCAGCACCACACGCATGCCGAAGGCTTCGGCCAGGCGCGCCACGGCGCCGCCCAGTTCACCGTGGCCGAGCAGGCCGAGGGTCTTGCCTTCGAGTTCGACAATCGGGTGGTCCAGCAGGCAGAACTGCCTGGCCTGTTGCCATTTGCCGGCGCTCACATCCCGTTGATAATCCTTCAAGCGCGTCGCCAGGTTGAGCAACAGCATGATCGTGTGCTGGGCCACCGACGGCGTGCCGTAGCCCTGGCAGTTGCTCACGGTGATGCCGTGGGCGCGGGCGGCGTCGAGGTCGACGTTGTTGGTGCCGGTGGCTGAAACCAGGATCAGCTTGAGCTCGGGGCAGGCCGCCAGGGTCTCGGTATTGAGGGCGATTTTGTTACTGATTACCACGTGGGCGCCTTGCACGCGTTCAACCACGTTCTGTGGTGTGGTGTCGGTAAACAACTGCAACTCGCTGAAGCTGTTGCGCAATTCGCTGAGGTCAAGGTCCCCCAGGTCCAGGGACGGGTGATCAAGGAAGACGGCGCGGCGATTGTTCGTCATCAACTGTACCTTTTGCGACAGGGTTCGAAGGCGTAATCTGCCGAGCCTATCAGATGAAATAATCCGTTACTTAATGGAGTGAGTATGTACGCCGCCGAGTTCTTGACCGTAGCTCTGATTCACTTGTTGGCGGTGGCCAGCCCCGGTCCGGATTTCGCGGTGGTGGTGCGTGAAAGCGTGACCCACGGCCGCCGCGCCGGTACCTGGACCGCACTGGGCGTGGGCTCGGCGATTTTCCTGCACGTGGGCTACTCGTTGCTCGGCATCGGCTTGATCGTGTCCCAGTCCATCGTGCTGTTCAACGCACTCAAGTGGGCGGCGGCGGCCTACCTGCTGTACATCGGCTTCAAGGCCCTGCGCGCGCAGCCGGCCAAGCCACCTGTTGAAGGTGAGTTGCACCGCGAGGCGGGCGAACGCACCCCGCGTGGGGCGTTCACTGCTGGTTTTGTGACCAATGGCCTGAACCCCAAGGCCACCTTGTTCTTCCTGTCGTTGTTCACCGTGGTGATCAACCCGCACACCCCGCTGGCGATTCAGGCCTGTTACGGTGTGTACCTGGCGGTGGCGACGGCGCTGTGGTTCTGCCTGGTGGCGATGTTGTTCAGCCAGCAGCGCGTGCGTGCGGGGTTTGCGCGGATGGGGCATTGGTTCGATCGGACCATGGGCGCGGTGTTGATTGCGATTGGGGTCAAGCTGGCCTTCACCAGCATGAAATAAGCCGGATGCTGGCGCAAAGCTAGCATTCGCTGGGGTCTGCAAATCATTCCTTTGGCTGATTTGGCTGAAACATAAGGTCTCTAAAGTGCAGGTCTTCAAGCCAAGACCGTGCAGTCAGAAAAGGGATTCGTATGTTGCAGACCCGTGTTATCCCGCCCGCCGAAGGTGCGTACCAATACCCGCTGTTGATCAAACGCCTGTTGATGTCCGGCACCCGCTATGAAAAGACCCGGGAGATCATCTACCGCGACAGACTGCGTTACACCTACCCGACCCTGATCGAGCGCGTTGCGCGCCTGGCCAACGTGCTGACTGACGCCGGGGTCAAGGCCGGTGATACCGTGGCGGTGATGGACTGGGACAGTCACCGTTACCTGGAATGCATGTTCGCCATCCCGATGATCGGCGCGGTGATCCACACCATCAACGTGCGCCTCTCGCCGGAACAGATCCTCTACACCATGAACCACGCCGAGGACCGCTTCGTGCTGGTCAACAGCGAGTTCGTGGGGCTTTACCAGGCGATTGCCGGGCAGCTCACCACCGTCGACAAGACCCTGCTGCTCACCGATGGCGAGGCCAAGACTGCCGAGCTGCCCAACCTGGTGGGCGAGTACGAAACCCTGCTGGCCGCCGCCAGCCCGAAGTACGACTTCCAGGACTTCGACGAAAATTCTGTCGCCACCACCTTCTACACCACCGGCACCACCGGCAACCCCAAGGGTGTGTATTTCACCCATCGCCAACTGGTGCTGCACACCATGGGCGTGGCGACCATCATGGGCAGCGTCGACAGTGTGCGCCTGCTGGGCACCAACGATGTGTACATGCCAATCACGCCGATGTTCCACGTGCACGCCTGGGGCCTGCCGTATGTGGCGACCATGCTCGGCCTGAAACAGGTCTACCCCGGTCGCTACGACCCGGAATACCTGGTGGAGCTGTGGCGCAAGGAAAAGGTCACCTTCTCTCACTGCGTGCCGACCATCCTGCAGATGGTGCTCAACGCCAAGGCCGCCCAGGATGTGGATTTCGGTGGCTGGAAAATCGTCATCGGCGGCAGTGCGCTCAACCGTTCGCTGTACGAAGCGTCCAAGGCCCGTGGCATTCAGTTGACTGCGGCCTATGGGATGTCCGAGACCGGGCCGCTGGTGTCCTGCGCCCACCTCAACGAAGAATTGATGGCGGGCAACGAGGATGAGCGCACCACGTACCGCATCAAGGCCGGCGTGCCCGGGCCGTTGGTAGAAGCGGCGATCATCGACGGCGACGGCAACTTCCTGCCCGCCGATGGCGAGTCCCAGGGCGAGCTGGTATTGCGCGCACCGTGGCTCAGCGAGGGTTATTTCAACGAGCCGCAAAAGGGCGCCGAGCTGTGGGCCGGTGGTTGGATGCACACCGGCGACGTGGCGACCCTGGATGCCTTTGGGGTGATTGATATTCGCGACCGCATCAAGGACGTGATCAAGACCGGCGGCGAATGGATCTCGTCCCTGGCCCTCGAAGACCTGGTCAGCCGTCACCCGGCGGTACGCGAAGTAGCGGTGGTGGGCATTGCCGACCCGCAGTGGGGTGAACGCCCATTTGCCTTGCTGGTGGTGCGTGATGGCCATGTGATAGGCGCTCGCGAGCTCAAGGAACACCTCAAGCCGTTCGTGGAACTGGGCCACTTGAGCAAGTGGGCGATTCCGAGCCAGATTGCCGTTGTTACTGAAATTCCCAAGACGAGCGTAGGAAAACTCGACAAAAAACGTATCCGTATCGACATCATCGAATGGCAGGCCAACAACAGCACGTTCCTGTCCACCCTGTGAGCTGATTCGCCGCGCCCTTGTGGCACGGCAATGCTCTATCTCGCGCCTTGACTTGTGATTTGCCGATTTTCAGCCATCCTTGCCGCGTCGGCCTTCGCCGACGTGGCGAAAGGGTCGTGGCAGACGGGTCGGTGATGCAAATCACACTTTAGAGGGATCAAGCACTACCCCCTGCTGGCTATAGTCCCTTCCAGAGTTTTTCACGGATGTTCCGCTTCGGGCCATGGGGGCTCGGCTGCCGAGCGGCATTGGAATCGTTGTATTCCGGCCGTTACACGCATCACAGAAAGAACTCACTGCCATAACAATAAAATGCACATGGAGTAGCGTCGATGACCTCAGTAAACCAGTTCTGGCGCCGGGCAAGACTGCCCCTGGCCGTCAGTCTCGCTTCTACGCTCGCCGGGCCCGCATTCGGCGTCAGTTTCAACATTGGTGAAATCGAAGGGAGCTTTGACTCGTCGCTTTCCGTGGGGGCGAGCTGGTCGACGGCCAAGCCCAACAAAGATCTCATTGGTGCGAACAACGGTGGTCGTGGCCTGTCCCAGACTTCCGATGACGGCCACCTTAACTTCAAGCGCGGTGAGACCTTCTCGAAGATCTTCAAGGGCATCCATGATTTGGAACTGAAGTACGGAGACACCGGTGTTTTTGTACGAGGCAAGTACTGGTATGACTTTGAGCTAAAGGACGAAAGTCGCCCCTTCAAGGACATCAGTGACAACAACCGTAAAGAAGGCGCCAAGTCCTCTGGCGGGCAGATCCTCGATGCCTTCATCTACCACAACTACAACATTGCCGATTTGCCGGGCAACGTGCGCTTCGGCAAGCAGGTGGTGAGCTGGGGTGAAAGTACCTTCATCGGCGGCGGCATCAACTCCATCAACCCGATCGACGTGTCTGCGTTCCGTCGTCCGGGGGCTGAGATCAAGGAAGGCTTGATTCCGGTCAACATGTTCTACGTGTCGCAAACCCTGACCGATAACCTGTCGGCGGAAGCGTTCTATCAGTTGGAGTGGGACCAGACCGTTACCGATAACTGCGGTACATTCTTCTCGCAGCCTGACGTGATATCTGACGGTTGCAGCGATAACCTGCGAGTGCTCAACAAGCGCTCGACCATTCCGGGTGCCGCTTTACCGACCTTGAATGCCCTGGGTGTAGACGTCAATAACGAAGGTGTACTGGTACGTCGTGGTCCCGACCGCGATGCGCGGGACAGTGGCCAATTTGGCGTGGCCATGCATTACAACTTCGAGCCGCTGGATACCGAGTTCGGCGCTTACTTCATGAACTATCACAGCCGTGCACCGATCTTCAGTGCTCAAGGTGCACCGTCGTCCGCTTATACCCGTCCGCTGGGGCCGCTGGCTGCGCTGCGTCCGCTGATCGTAGCCGGTAGCTCGAACTACTTCGTCGAGTACCCGGAAGATATCCGCCTCTACGGCCTGAGCTTCTCCACCACGCTACCTACGGGCACGGCCTGGAGCGGTGAGTTGAGCTACCGGCCGAATGCGCCTGTGCAACTGAGCACGACCGATATCCTGTATGCCGGTGTCACGCCCATTCCTGGCTTTGGCAATGCGTCCGTGCTGAAAGGGACGCCTGGCCAGGATTTGCATGGCTATAACCGCAAGGAAGTGACTCAGTTCCAGACCACCTTCACGCACTTCTTCGATCAGGTGATGGGCGCCAGCCGCTTGACAACCGTCGGTGAGATTGGTGTGACCCATGTGGGCGGCTTGGAAAGCAAGTCCGAGGCCCGTTACGGTCGTGATCCGGTGTTTGGCCCAGGTAGTCTGCCAGGTGGGTTTTGCAACGCCCTCAACAACTCGACGGCCACCGGCGCCGGTCTTCCCAATGCGGCAGGTTTGAACACCAACTGCAACAACGACGGTTACACCACCGCCACCTCCTGGGGCTACCGCGCCCGCGCCATCTGGGAATACCCGGACGTGTTCGCCGGCGTCAACCTCAAGCCAAACGTGGCGTGGTCCCACGACGTCAAAGGTTACTCGCCAGGCCCTGGCGGTAACTTCGAAGAAGGTCGCAAGGCGGTCAGCCTGGGCCTGGATGCCGAGTATCAGAACACCTACACCGCCAGCCTGGCCTACACCAACTTCTTTGGTGGCAAGTTCAGTACGGTGGATGACCGCGACTTTGTCGCTTTGAGCTTCGGCGCCAACTTCTAAGCACACTGCATTTCAGGAAGACCAGAACATGAAAATAACCAAAAGTCTGTTGCACGTGGGTGTGCTTGGGCTGTCGATCCTGGCGAGCAACGTCATGGCGGCAGTCTCGGCGGATGAAGCTGCCAAGCTGGGCACGACCCTGACCCCGATGGGCGCCGAAATGGCCGGCAACGCTGCCGGCACCATTCCAAAGTGGTCGCCACTGCCCACCAACGCCGGCGCCGTCGACGCCCGTGGGTTCCTGGCTAACCCGTACGCCAGTGAGCAACCGCAATTCACCATCACTGCAGCGAACGTCGAGCAATACAAGGACAAGCTGGCGCCGGGGCAGTACGCGATGTTCAAGCGCTACCCGGAAACCTTCAAGATGCCGGTCTACCCGACCCATCGCGGCGCCACGGTGCCGGCGGATGTGTTTGCGGCCATCAAGAAGAACGCCACCACCACCAACCTGGTGTCCGGCGGCAACGGCCTGGAAAACTTTGAAACCGCCGTGCCGTTCCCGATTCCCAAAAGCGGCGTCGAGGTGATCTGGAACCACATCACCCGCTATCGCGGTGGCAGCGTGACCCGCCTGGTGACCCAGGCCACGCCGCAAACCAACGGTTCCTACAGCCTGGTGTACTTCCGCGACCAATTTGTGTTCCGTGACAAGATGAAAGACTTCGACCCGAAAAACCCAGGCAACGTGCTGTTCTACTTCAAGCAGCAAGTGACCGCGCCGGCGCGTCTGGCCGGTGGTGTGCTGCTGGTGCACGAAACCCTGGACCAGGTAAAGGAACCGCGTTCGGCGTGGGTCTACAACGCCGGCCAGCGCCGTGTGCGCCGGGCGCCGCAAGTGTCCTATGACGGCCCGGGTACTGCGGCCGACGGCTTGCGTACCTCCGACAACCTCGACATGTACAACGGTGCGCCGGATCGCTACGACTGGAAGCTGGAAGGCAAGAAAGAGATCTACATCGCCTCCAACAGCTACAAGATCGACGATCCCAAGCTCAAGTACGCCGACATCATCAAGGCCGGCCACATCAACCAGGACCTGGCTCGCTACGAGCTGCGCCGTGTCTGGCACGTGGTCGCGACCTTGAAGGAAGGCCAGCGCCACATTTACGCCAAGCGTGACTTCTTCATCGACGAAGACACCTGGCAAGCAGCGGTCATTGACCACTACGACGGCCGTGGCCAACTGTGGCGTGTCGCCGAAGCCCATGCCGAGAACTACTACGACAAGCAAGTGCCGTGGTACGCCTTGGAAACCCTTTACGATCTGCAGTCCGGCCGCTACCTGGCACTGGGCATGAAGAACGAAGAGAAGCAGGCGTATGACTTCGGCTTCACTGCGACCACCAGCGACTTCACCCCGGCGGCCCTGCGCCAGGATGGTGTTCGCTAAGCTGCACGCGTAACTCAATGTGGGAGGGGCGGTGCGACGATTCGACTTGCCCCCGATAGCGGTGTGACAGTCAAACAGTGCATTGACTGATCCGCCGCCATCGGGGGGCAAGCTTCCTCCCACATTTTTTGTCGCAGTTCTTTTTCAGTCATTTGTAGCAAAGATCTACAAACCCGCCGCTTTTACCGCTAGTCTGCGGACATCTGCAATGCCGACCACAGCCTTCTACAAGAGCCCGGCGATGACTGATCTGTCCCGAATCCAAGGGCCTGCCAGTGCGGTAATCCCGACCCTGGAAGGTCGCTTCTACAGGCCACCCCTGCCTGACGGCTACGTGCTGCGACCGCGCTTGTGCGAACGCCTGAGCGCCGGGCTGGACGGGCGCCTGTTGCTGGTCAGCGCGCCGGCCGGGTTCGGCAAGAGTTCGTTGGCGGTGGAGTTCTGCCAGAGCCTGCCGGCCCATTGGCAAAGCCTGTGGTTGGGCCTGAGTCCGCGGGACAACGACCCCGGTCGTTTCCTCGAGCGCCTGCTCGATGGTTTGCAGCAATTCTTCCCGCAACTCGGCGCCCAGTCCCTGGGCTTGCTGAAAATGCGCCAGCGTCATCAACCCTTTGCCTTTGAAGAATGGCTGGACGGCCTGCTCGACGAGCTGGCCGTGCACCTGTCCACCCGTGCGCCGCTGTTGCTGGTACTGGATGACTATCACCTGGCCCAGGGGCCGGTGCTTGACCGCTGCCTGCAGTTTTTCCTCAATCATCTGCCCGATGGTCTGGTGGTGATGGTGACCAGTCGCCAGCGCCCTGACTGGCATCTGGCGCGGCTGCGTCTATCGCGCCACCTGCTGGAACTGAATGAACAGGACCTGCGCCTGACGCACGACGAATCCCTGGCGGTGCTGGATCGCCACAGCAACTCCCTGCGCGGCGAAGCCCTCGACAACCTGATCCGCCGCAGCGAAGGCTGGGTCGCCGGCCTGCGCTTCTGGTTGCTGGCCGCCTCCGAGGCCGGTAGCGACGGCACCTTGCCGCAAAGCCTGAATGGCGGGGAAGGGCTGATCCGCGACTATCTGCTTGAAGAAGTGATCGACTGTCTGCCGGCCGAAGTACAGGCGTTTTTGTACGATACAGCCCCGCAGGATCGTTTTTGCAGCGAACTCTGTGATGCTGTGCGTGAAGCCCACGACAGCGCCGAAATCCTGCGTTACCTGCAAGCCCACCAAGTCTTTCTGGTGCCGCTGGACGAGCAGGGCCACTGGTACCGTTATCACCATCTGTTTTCCGACCTGCTGCGCACGCGGCGCGCCAGCAGCCATGTACTGCCGGCCGCCACCCTGCACCTGCGTGCGTGCCGCTGGTTCAACGCCCAGGGCTTGATCGATGAGGCGGTGGAACAGGCGTTGCGCGCCGGCCACCTGGATGTGGCGGCCAACCTGGTACAGAACCTGTCCGAAGAACAACTGCTGGCCGAGCAAAACGTGGGCATGTTGCTGCGCTGGAAAATGGACCTGCCCGACAGTCTGCTGATCAGCACGCCACGTTTGATCGTGCTGTACAGCTGGGCGTTGGGCCTGGCTTGCCAGTTGGACGCGGCGGAAGAATTGTCCAGTTACCTCAGTCGCTTCCTGCCGGCACCATCGGCCACCGCGCAAAAGTCGATGCTGGCCCAGTGGCTGGCGCTCAGCGGGATCATCGCCCGAGGCAGGGGGGATCGTGAGTTGACCCAACGCTATTGCAGCGAAGCGTTGGAAAGCCTGCCGCAACGGCGTTACGGCCAGCGCCTGATGTGCCTGTCGACGCTCTCCAACCTGGCCATCGTCGATGCCGACCTATGGCGCGCCCGTGGTTTGAATCGCGAATCCCTGGAACTGGCGCAGCGGGTCGGCAACCCGTTGTTCGAGGCCCTGGCCCATTACGACCGTGCGCGGGTGTTGCAGGCGCGCGGCGAAATCCTGCGTTCCCTGGATGAAGTGCGCCAGGGTTTGCAGCGCCTGCATGGCCTGGCGCCGCAGCGCTTGTACGCGGTGCGTGCGCGGTTGTCGCTCTACGAAGGTTTTTTGCTGTTGGTGCGCCTCCAGCCTGAAGCCGGTCTCGCTCGCTTGCGCGCCGGTCTCGCCGAAGCCCGGGCTTGCCGCGATATCAGCGTGTTGATCGGTCATTGCGTGATCGCCAGTTTCGAAGGGCGTCGGGGTCAATTCGCCACGGCGTTCGCCGAGCTTGCCGAGGCGGAGCGCCTGATGCATATCTGGGACGTGCCACCGATCTACTACCTGGCGATGATTACCCTGATCAAGTGCGAGCTGTGGTTGGCCCAGGGCCGCACCGACCTGGCTGACGCCTGGCTGACCCGCCTGGGGCAGACCTACAACGGCGAACACGCCGCCGCCGCGCCAGAATTCCATCCGCACCTGCCCCAGCATATCGGGTTGCAACAGGCTGCGTTGGACGCCACGCGCCACCAGCCCGCTGCGGCGCTGCAACGCCTTGATGAACTGGCGCAGCAGGCGCATAACAGTGGGCGCCAGATGATCGCCCTCATGGCGCTGACCCAGCAGGCGCATTTACTGTTGGAGAGCGGCCAGGAGGCCAAGGCGCGTCCGCTGCTGGCACAGGCGCTGGAGGCGGGGGCCGGTGGCGCGTTGCAACCCTTCCAGCGTCTGCTGGAAAACCATCCGGACTGGATGCGCGAGCAACTCGCCAGAGATTCCCATGGCCTCTTGAACGAGAGCCTGCTGGCGCTGTTGCCCGTCGCCTCGGTGGTGGAGACAGTGTCGACCCATGAAGCCTTGAGCACACGGGAGCTGGCGGTGCTGCAACTGATCGCTCAGGGCTGTTCCAACCAGGAGATCAGTAATCGGTTGTTTATCTCCCTGCACACGGTCAAGACCCACGCCAGCCACATCAACAGCAAGCTGGGCGTTGAGCGGCGCACTCAGGCGGTGGCACGGGCGCAGGAGCTGAGGTTGCTCGGCTAGGCCTGGGCTTTTGCGAAAGCCGCAGCCATGTAGTCTTGTTCTCGCAGTGAAAGACCAACCGCCTGAGCCACGGTCCTCCAATGGCTGACTGAGTTGATGCAGTCAGCGATGATTTCATCCGCCTTCCCGAGGTTCACACGGAAGAAACCGGCGACTTCTCTCGCCAGTTCCAGATCCAGCGCATTGTCGTATTCGGTAATATTGAGTTTCAGGCCATCTCCCAGTGGCGTGGGATTCAAGTCATACGCATCCGAAAGGCGCCATCCGTTGCCTGGCTCCAGGATAAAGCCATGATTACGCAAGTGGTCGTCGGTGTTTGAAACCAGGATATTGAACACGATGCGCGTCCACAGCTCTTGCAGATCCTGGTCGGTATTCGAGCCGCTGCGCATCAGCACTTCAGCCAGCTCCAGGTAGCTAGCGCCCGAGCTGGCGTCGTCACCATCGACTCGGCCAGTGAGCGTCATGGCGGATGCAAAGTGCAGACGGCCGCCTGCAGCCGTCCGGTCGAAACGTTTGACCATGAAGCAATGAAACTCGCTGGCATAGCGCTTGCCGATCGCAGAGGCGACCTTCAGGCCGCAGGCCTTGGCCAGGGCGTTGACGACCAGCTCCCAGCCGCCCACATCGTAGGTGTCGCGGGTCGAGGGAAATTTGGCGATCCATAGATGGTTGTCGTGGTCGGCGACGCTGGCTTTCGGGCGTGCACCGCCCAGGGAGCCGCCGGGTGCAATCAACATGCGTAGCCATTGCCGGCCTTCTGGGGCCCGATTATCCGGGTCGTTTTCCAGCTCGCGACTGGCTCTTTCCAGCGTATGCAGCTCGACAAAAGGCGGCGCGGCAATGGTGTCCTGATCATCGAGAAAACTGCCGGTATCGTTCAGCCGGTAGCGTAGGGCGCCGGCGCGAAAGAGATCGTGTACGCCAAGCAGATAGTCCGACTCGCCGAGCCGAGTATTCGCGTCGTATAGTCCGTCGCGGATGTCGCGTTCCAGGCGTCGTTTCATCAGCAATCGCCCCCAGCGATCCGGGCAGGAGTCGCTGAAGACACCAAACATGTTTCGCCCCTCAACAGGGAACTGAGCGCCTGCATAGGGGCCGATGCCCGGGTCGATCCGAACGGCGTTCAGCGCCCGGTCTTGCAATGCCAGAGGGTCGCTTTCGTACTCGAACTTTTCGGTCACCCGGGTTTTTTTTGCGTGCAGCCAACCAAGGCGCCGGGGGCCGTCGATACCTTCCCAGTCGGCATAAACCCCAATCATGGTCATTACGTGTCTGTCCTTTGCCGTGGTGGGATCAGTGCGGCCAATGCGTCGCTGCTGATCGTGCCCTTGTCGGGAGGGGGCGTAGGCTTTGACGGTAGTGGCTTCTTGCGGGCGGTGGCTTTGTTTCTTGTAACTTTCTCTGACTCCATCGGCTTATTCCTGCGCGACGCTGATGCCTTGCCCGTTAGCAGTGTTGAATCCTGCAGATGTCGACCCAGTTCATCGTCCGCTGCGACGGCGTTCAGGTCTTTTTCGAGGCCCAGCACCTGCAATATCGCCAGGTAAGCACCCATCGTGCTTCCTGAAGAGCCGCGCTCCAAGGCTCGAAGTGTCATCTGGGACATGCCGGCGCGCTCAGCTGCTTGCTTGGCAGTGATTTTTCGGCGCAGGCGCGCAAGTTTGATCCGCTCGCCGAAATCCGAAAGCAGGTGCTCGGTAGTGGGTAGCAATGGGGCGACTTTTTTTGCCATGCTATTATTCCTGCACTTTTTGGTGCGAAGTGCAAAAATAATAGCACTTCTATTTCTTTGTAAAGTGCAATTATTCTGGCGATACAGGGCTCGGAACTATAGTTTAATTGCATTGATCACGATTCAGAGGCTCACCCATGACGCTCACGGCTCCCACGCTGATTCGCGAAACCTTCCCCGTAGGCCCCTTGCAGTGCAACTGCACCATCATCGGCGACCCCATCAGCAAAAAGGCCATCGTGGTCGACCCGGGCGGCAACCATGAGCTGATCCTGGCGCGGCTCGATGCCCTGGGCCTCAAGGTGGTCAGTATCATCCATACCCATGCCCATCTGGATCACTTCCTGGCGTCCGGCCAGTTGAAGGAGAAGACCGGTGCCACCTTGTACTTGCACAAAGAGGATCAATTCCTTTGGGACAATCTGGAAATGCAATGCCAGATGTTTCGCGTGCCCTACACCCCGGTGCCTTCGCCAGACCGCTGGCTGGAACATGATGAAGAGTTGGCCTGCGGGTGTGGCGTGGCATTGCACACCCCGGGGCATACGCCGGGCTCGATGAGCTTCTGGTTTGCCGATGCCAAGCTGCTGATTGCTGGCGACACCCTGTTCCGACGTGGTATCGGGCGTACGGATTTGTGGGGCGGCGACCAGGCGACCATCGTGCGTTCGATCAAGCAGCGGCTATACACGCTGGATGAGGGGGCGACCGTGGTGACCGGGCACGGCCCGGATACTCGACTGGGTGATGAAATGCGTGAGAACCCTTTTGTACGGGCGTGACAGATTAATTGCCGGGTAGGGCTGTTCTGTCAGAGGCAAGCGTTGCAGCAAAAACTCAGGTTGTGTTCAGCGTGCGTCTGCTACGGTTGCTGTAGCGACGGAATTTTTGCCGTTTGTCGTGTTCCAAACTCGGCACAGGTCCATTGCCAATGTCCTTTGCACCATAGAATGCAAAAGTAGGAGCTTCCTTCATGTTCACTTCGCGTCGTCTGCTTGTTGTTGCTACCGCCGTAGCCCTGTTGTCCGGCTGCGCATCACCTAATCCTTATGACGGCAGCAGCCAGGGACAGGCGAGTAATGAATCCGGCGGTATGAGCAAGACCGCCAAGTACGGCGGCCTGGGTGCCCTGGCCGGTGCACTGGCGGGTGCGGCCATCGACCATAACAACCGTGGCAAGGGCGCGCTGATCGGTGCCGTGGTTGCAGGTGCCGGCGCAGCAGGTTACGGCTACTACGCCGATCAGCAGGAAAAGAAACTGCGCGAGAGCATGGCCAATACCGGGGTTGAAGTTCAGCGCCAGGGCGACCAGATCAAGCTGATCATGCCGGGCAACATCACCTTCGCCACCAACTCGGACGCGATCTCCAGCAGCTTCTACCAGCCGTTGAACAACCTGGCCAACTCGCTCAAGCAGTTCAACCAGAACACGATCCAGATCGTCGGTTATACCGACAGTACGGGCAGCCGTCAGTTGAACATGGACCTGTCCCAGCGTCGTGCGCAGAGCGTAGCCAACTACCTGACGTCCCAGGGCGTCAACGGTGCCAACCTGAGCGCACGCGGTGCCGGCCCGGATAACCCGATTGCCAGCAACGCCGACGTCAACGGCCGCGCCCAGAACCGTCGTGTGGAAGTCAACCTCGGCCCGATCCCGGGCCAGCAGTACGGCCAGCCAGGTGCTCAGCAACAGGCGCCACAGCAGAACAACCAGTTCCAGGGCAACCCGTACTCGCAGTACCAGTAAACATTCGCTAATAAAAAGGGCGCCTGTGAAAGGCGCCCTTTTTTGTGGCTGCGTGATTACATCAATCGATGTATTCGAACACCTTCACGATTTTCTGCACGCCGGACACACCTTGCACCAGGTTGGCTGCGCGAGTGGCTTCGGCCTGGGTCAGCAGGCCCATCAGGTAGACGATACCGTTGTCGGTCACGACCTTGATGCGCGAACCAGGGATCGCGTTATCGGTGAGCATCTGCGCCTTGATCTTGGTGGTCAGCAGGGCGTCGTTGCTGATGGCCAGCAGGGTGATCGGGTCCATCACCTGCAATTCGTTATGCACTTTCTTCACGCGCTGCACGGCAGCGGCGGCTTGCTCGGCCTGGGCCTTGAGGTCGGCGCGTGGCGTCTGGCCAGCGAGCAGTACGACGCCGTTGAAGCTGGTCACGACGATGCGCGAAGCGCCATTGCCCAAATCTGGCGCGGCCTTGGCGACGTTGACCTCGACCTTGGTTTCGATCAGCGAGTCATCGATCTTGCTGCCGAAAGTGCGGGTGCCCTTGTCATCCTGAATAGGGGTGTCACGAGTCGCGGTGATGGCCGTGCTGCAGCCGCTGATAGCGAGGCACAGGGTGATGGCCAAAAGGCTGAGGCGGTTAACGGTCATTCTTCACTCCCAAACAGTTGGCTGTCGATCAGATCGCACAGGCAATGGATCGCCAGCAGGTGGACTTCCTGGATACGTGCGGTGACATTGGCCGGGACACGAATTTCCACGTCTTCAGGCAACAGCAGTGAGGCCATGCCGCCGCCATCGCGCCCGGTCAATGCTACGACAATCATTTCGCGATCATGTGCGGCCTGGATCGCTTGAATAATATTCGCCGAGTTGCCGCTGGTGGAAATCGCCAGCAGCACGTCACCCGGTTGACCCAGGGCGCGAATCTGCTTGGAGAAGATTTCGTTGTAGCTGTAGTCGTTGGCAATCGAGGTGATCGTCGACGAGTCGGTGGTCAAGGCAATGGCTGGCAGGCTTGGGCGCTCACGCTCGAAGCGGTTGAGCAGCTCGGACGAAAAATGCTGGGCATCGCCGGCCGAGCCGCCGTTGCCGCACGAAAGCATTTTGCCCTCGTTGAGCAAGGCGTTGACCATGACCTGACTGGCTTGCTCGATGTGCGGTGCAAGTACGTCCATCGCCTGTTGCTTGGTGTCGATACTGGCCTGGAAAAGCTGGCGAATTCGGGATTGCATGTCCATCTGTGTGACCTTAAGTAGCGCGGCTGTTTGGCACAGGAATGTGCAGCCCGCAAAGCAAAGAGCAAAAGTGTGTGGTGAAGATGTCCGGCGAATCAGCTGTCGAAGGCATTCTTGAGCCAGTTCAGATCAGCCTGACCAGACGGTGTGCTTTCTATGGCAACCACATCGAAACGGCAGGGGGCGTCGGCCCAGCGATGCTCTTTTTGCAGGAAAAACTGCGCCGCGAGTATCAGCTTCTGACGCTTGCGCCCGTCGATACTGGCGAGCGCGCCACCCCATTGTGCGTGTTTTCTGTAGCGGACTTCGACGAATACTACTGTATCGCCGTCAAGCATGACCAGATCAAGCTCACCGCGTTTACATAACCAGTTCTGCGCCAGCAGGCGCAGACCTTGTTGTTGCAAATACTCCAGGGCTTGCAGTTCGGCGTCCTTGCCGCTTTGTGCAGTGGACCGCTCGGGCATCAGCGCGGAGTGTCCGGCAGGCGCTGGATCTCGCCACCGACAAACTTGGCCCAAGGCATCTGGCGATCAACGCGCTGGTTGGCGCTGATACCCAGGTTGCCCGACAGGCCGTCGACACGGGTGTCTGGCAGCGCCTTGAGTTGCCCCAGGCGCGGCGCCAGGCGGTAGGCGTCGACGCCCATCGCGTACAGGCGGCCGAGGCTGCCATTGGCTTGTGGCCATTGTGCGGCTACCTGGTTGCGCAGTGGGTCGGTAGTGTTGAGCAACCAGGGCGTTTCGCAAAACATCACGTTGGTCATGTCCAGGTACTGGTTCTTGTCGCCGCTGGCGCTGAACACGTGGGACGTGGCGTATACCGGCACGTCGCCGGCATATTGGAAGTTCAGGGTCGGCTTGATCTGCTGGGCCAGTTGCGGTGTCACGGCCAGGAAGATGAACTCGATGTCCTGGCGACGCGACGGCTGCGCGGCGACATCAGTGCCGACGGTGCTTTGCAGGCTCTTGGCGCGGCCTTCGCTTTTGCGCAGCTGGAACAGATCGGCAATTTGCTGAGCGAGGGCGACGGGCTGATCGACATACTCAACTCCCATGACCTGGCCGCCATTGGCTTCCCAGTCCTGGCGGAAGGCTTTGTAGACACGCTCACCCCATTCGCCACGCGGAACCATGGCAGCCGCGCGATGCAGGCCGTCGGCACGGGCGCGGCGCGACACTTCGCGGGCTTCGTCTTCAGCGGCCAGGCCGAACTGGAACAGTTGCGCCGGGCTGCGATCAGTCTCGCTGTAGTTCAACGCCAGGGTGGTGATCGGCAATTGCGGGCGGGCACTGAGCTGTTTGACCAGGGGCTTCTCCAGCGGGCCGACCACCAATTGCACACCGGCGGCCTGGGCCTTGGCGTAGAAGTCGTCGAGGGAGGTCAGGCGTGAGCTGTCATAGAATTCGATGACCGGCGGCTTCTGCCCCGCTTGTTCGGCCTGGTAGTGCGCCGCCATGAAACCTTCACGCAGCGCTTTGCCGACGGAGGCCAGCGGGCCGTCCTGTGGCAGCAGCAAGGCGATCTTGTTCAGAGGCTGGCTAGCCAGTTCCTTGAGCTTGGTCAGCGGCGTTGGCAATTGCACGGCAGCCGGGTGGCCCGGATTCTGTGCGCGCCAGGTGTCGATGGCCGCCTGTTGCTGCTCCAGCGTACCGGCGCCCTTGACCGACTGGGCCAGGGTGATCCAACCATCCAGCACCGGATTGCCGCTGGCTTGCAGCTGTTCGGCCGGCACGGCGGCAATCAAGGCCCAGATGGCTTCGTGGTTGTTGTTGGCGGCATCACCCGTGAGCAGTGGGGCCATGGCGACACGTTCCCGGGCGGCAGCCAGGGTCTGGCCGTCGGCTTCATAAGCGCGGGCGTGTACGCTGGCGGTGCGGATCTGCTGTTCAGGCGGCAGGTCCTTCAGGTTTTGCAGGCTCGGGTGGCTCAAGGCAGTCAGCGCCGCCTTGGGCTGGTTGCGCGTCATGGCCAGTTCGGCAGCCAGGGTGCTGGCAAATACTTGCGCGGCGGGCTTGAGGACATCCAGGGGCACTTGCGCAAGAATCTGCGACGAACGCCCAGGGTTGTTCTGCTTGTAGGCCATGTCTGCCGCACTCAGGCGCAGCAACGCGGCCTTTTCTGGCGTCTTGGCGGTAGTGGCCTGTTCGAGCAGTTGCTCGATACTGGCGTCCGGGGTCCGTGGAAGGTCGCCAAGGCTGGACGAGGGCGAGCTGGCGCACGCGGCCAATAAGGCAGCGAGGCAGAGGGCGGAGAGCAGCCGCAGGCAAGCGATCATGTAAGTGTTCCTGATACCGATCAAATTAGCGTGGAATTGTACCCAAGCACTGGCCCAGGCGCGATGTTACTGGCGTGAAACCGTCGAATTAGGTCGTGCAAATGTTGCAACTGGCGTTAAACGGCTGAAAAGGCATCGGCGGTGATGGCATATTTTCAAGGCGCCTACGCGCTACAATGTCGCTTTTGCCAACCATCGAGGTGTGCGTTTTGACTGCTCCAGGTCCTTTGAATTCCACTGCAGGCTCGCTTTTTGTCGTGGCGACGCCCATTGGCAACCTGGACGACATCAGTGCGCGGGCACTGAAAATGTTGCGCGAGGTTAAATTGATCGCGGCGGAGGACACACGGCACTCCCAGCGTTTGATGCAGCATTTTGGTATCAGCACGCCATTAGCCGCGTGCCACGAACACAACGAGCGCGAAGAAGGCAGCCGCTTTATCGTGCGGCTGCTGGCCGGCGACGATGTGGCGCTGATCTCCGACGCGGGTACACCCCTGATCTCCGACCCTGGCTACCATCTGGTGCGCCAGGCGCGGGCCGCTGGTATCAATGTAGTGCCTGTTCCGGGAGCGTGCGCGCTGATTGCGGCATTGTCGGCGGCGGGTCTGCCGTCCGACCGTTTTATTTTCGAGGGTTTCCTGCCGGCCAAGGCCGTTGGGCGACGTGCGCGGCTGCAAGCGTTAAAGGAAGAGCCGCGCACCTTGATCTTCTATGAAGCCCCCCATCGCATCCTCGAATGCCTGCAGGACATGGAGCTGGTATTTGGCGGTGCGCGCCTGGCACTGCTGGCCCGTGAGCTGACCAAGACCTTCGAAACCCTCAAGGGTCTGCCGCTGGAAGAGTTGCGTGCGTTTGTCGAAGGTGACAGCAATCAGCAGCGCGGCGAGTGTGTGGTGCTGGTCGCAGGCTGGACCGCGCCTGAGGACGAAGATGCGGTGGGCAGCGAGGCCATGCGCATCCTCGATCTGCTGCTCAAGGAGATGCCCCTCAAGCGTGCGGCCGCCCTGGCGGCGGAAATCACCGGGGTGCGCAAGAACCTCTTGTATCAAGCGGCGCTGGATAAACAAAAAGGCGAATAGTTCCAGGGTTAAAGCGGTATTCCGTCTGAACGTGATGGCAATTCTGAACTTTTATTACTTGTCCTAAGTCCGTCGTGCCGTTAACCTGCGCGGCGGAGAGTCGATTGGACAGTCGCTGCCCTCTATGAAAATTAGGGGGGGGAGGAAAGTCCGGGCTCCATAGGGCGAAGTGCCAGGTAATGCCTGGGAGGCGTGAGCCTACGGAAAGTGCCACAGAAAATAACCGCCTAAGCACTTCGGTGCCGGTAAGGGTGAAAAGGTGCGGTAAGAGCGCACCGCACGACTGGCAACAGTTCGTGGCTAGGTAAACCCCACTTGGAGCAAGACCAAATAGGGTCCCAAGGCGTGGCCCGCGCTGGGACCGGGTAGGTTGCTAAAGATGTCCAGTGATGGCCATCGTAGACGAATGACTGTTCAAGACAGAACCCGGCTTATAGATCGACTCTCCACCTTTTTCCTTCTGTCCGAATCTCGAGCAGAAACCCGGTAGTAACGCAAGAATCCCTCCCTGCCGAATCATTGGCAGATGCGTCTTCGTAATACCAAAAAAATCTTACTCTTAATAAATTACTTTAACTTTAGCCTATAGCTCTTTGAGCTATTTGCGCTTGTTGGGCCAAAAACATCCCCGAACTCTGTTTTCTCCTCCCTTTACGCTCCTAAATCTCCGTTCTGTAAGGCTTTTCCTTGAATCCGCGCCTTGACGGTGTGGTGGGCGCATTCCTATAGTGTGCGCAAGTGGCGGAAAGTGGCACAAAGTGGGTTTTTTGAACGTAAAACGCTAAAATTTGGAGAAACGCATCTGTGTTTCGCGGAGCTAACGCTATCAGTCTCGATGCAAAAGGCCGTCTCGCCATGCCGAGCCGGTATCGTGACGAGCTCATTTCGCGAAGTTCCGGGCAGTTGATCATCACTATCGATGCCGTTGATCCTTGTTTGTGTGTTTACCCGCTCGATGAGTGGGAGTTGATTGAAACCAAATTGCGCGCCCTGCCTTCATTGCGTGAAGAGAACCGCCGCCTGCAGCGTTTGCTGATTGGTAACGCCGTCGACCTCGAGCTCGATGGCAGCGGTCGTTTCCTGGTGCCGCCGCGCTTGCGTGAGTACGCCAGGCTCGACAAGCGCGCAATGCTGGTCGGCCAACTGAACAAGTTCCAATTGTGGGACGAAGATGCCTGGGATGCTGTTTCTGCAGCTGACCTGGCTGCTATTCAACAACCGGGCGCCATGCCTGATGAACTGCGTGATTTGATCCTGTGACTATTGATAGCGGTTTTAACCACATCACCGTACTGCTTGACGAAGCCGTTGAGGCTCTCGCCGTACGCGCGGATGGCTGCTATCTGGACGGCACGTTCGGCAGGGGTGGGCATAGCCGGTTGATCCTCAGCCAGCTCGGGCCCGACGGCAAACTCCTCGGGTTCGACAAGGACCCCCAAGCGATTGCCACCGGGCAAGCGCTAGCGGCCGAAGACGGCCGCTTTGTCGTTGTGCAGCGCAGCTTTGCCGAGCTGGGTGCCGAAGTGGCCGAGCGCGGCATGGCGGGCAAGGTAGCCGGGGTTTTGCTCGACCTGGGCGTGTCCTCGCCGCAGCTCGACGACCCGGAGCGCGGCTTCAGCTTCATGAACGACGGTCCGCTCGACATGCGCATGGACCCGACCCGTGGCGTCAGCGCTGCGCAGTTCATCGCCACCGCGCCAGTGGAAGAAATCGCCCGTGTGTTCAAGGAATACGGTGAGGAGCGCTTCGCTGGCCGCATGGCCCGCGCCGTGGTCGAGCGTCGTGAAATCCAGCCGTTCGAGCGCACTGCCGACCTGGCCGAAGTACTGAAAGTCGCCAACCCAGCGTGGGAAAAGGGCAAGAACCCGGCGACCCGTGCGTTCCAGGGCCTGCGTATTCACGTCAACAACGAGTTGGGCGACCTGGAGGCCGGCCTCGAGGCTGCTCTCGAGGCACTGGAAGTGGGCGGTCGCCTGGTGGTGATCAGCTTCCACTCTCTGGAAGACCGCATCGTCAAGTTGTTCATGCGTCGCCTGGTCAAGGGTGAGTCCGACAACCTGCCGCGCAACCTGCCGGTACGTTTCGAAGCCTTTGTGCCGAAAATCAAAATCCATGGCAAGGCGCAGTTCGCGTCCGAAGCTGAGCTCAAGGCCAACCCACGTTCCCGTAGCGCTGTCATGCGTGTCGCGGAGAAGTTGCGGTGAGCAAGCTTTTCGCCAAGCCCCTCCCGGGCGGCAGCTTCTTTATGTTGCTGCTGTTTGTCGGCGTGCTGATTTCCGCGATTGCGGTGTCCTACAGCGCCCACTACAACCGCCAGTTGCTCAATACCCTGTACGGGGAATTGAGTGTGCGCGACAAAGCCCAGGCGGAATGGGGCCGGTTGATCCTGGAGCAAAGCACCTGGACAGCCCATAGCCGCATTGAAGTGCTGGCGACTGAACAACTGAAAATGCACATCCCGGGCGCGGCCGAAGTCCGCATGGTGGCGCCATGATGAAACTCGAAGGCGCACTCTACCCATGGCGCTTCCGCCTGATGCTCGGCTTGCTGGCATTGATGGTGGGTGCGATCGCCTGGCGGATCATCGACCTGCAAGTGGTCGACCGTGACTTCCTGATCGGCCAGGGCGATGCCCGTAGCCTGCGTCACATCCCGATTCCGGCACACCGCGGCCTGATCACCGACCGTAACGGCGAACCGCTGGCCGTCAGTACGCCGGTCACCACCCTGTGGGCCAACGCCAAGGAGTTGCAGGTCGCCAAGGATCGCTGGCCGGCGCTTGCCGCCGCGCTGGGGCAAGACCCGAAAGCCTTGGCTGAACGCCTGGAAGCCCAGGCCAATAAAGAATTCATCTACCTGGTTCGCGGCCTTACCCCCGAACAAGGCCAGCAGGTGCTCGACCTTAAAGTCCCCGGTGTCTACGGCATCGAGGAGTTCCGTCGTTTCTACCCGGCCGGTGAAACCACCGCGCATATGGTCGGCTTTACCGACATCGACGACCACGGCCGTGAGGGTGTGGAACTCGCCTACGATGAATGGCTCGCCGGGGTTCCCGGTAAACGACAAGTCATCAAGGATCGGCGCGGCAGACTGATCAAGGATGTCCAAGTCACCAAAAACGCCAAGGCCGGTAAGCCCTTGGCGTTGTCGATTGACCTGCGCCTGCAATACCTGGCCAACCGCGAGTTGCGTAACGCGATCATCGAGAACGGCGCCAAGGCCGGCAGCCTGGTGATCATGGACGTCAAGACCGGCGAGATCCTCGCCATGGTCAACCAGCCGACCTACAACCCCAACAACCGTCGCAACCTGCAGCCGGCGATGATGCGCAACCGCGCCATGATCGACGTGTTCGAGCCGGGTTCGACCATGAAAGCCATCTCCATGAGTGCCGCCCTCGAAACCGGACGCTGGAAACCCAGCGACAAGGTCGAGGTGTATCCGGGTACGTTGCAGCTGGGCAAGTACACCATTCGTGACGTGTCCCGTACCGAAGGCCCGGTGCTGGATCTGACAGGTATCCTGATCAACTCCAGTAACGTAGGCATGAGCAAGGTCGCCTTCGATATCGGCGGCGAGACCATTTATCACCTGGCGCAGAAGATCGGTCTGGGCCAGCCCACCGGCCTGGATTTCCCCGGTGAGCGCGTTGGCAACCTGCCGAACTACCGCGACTGGAAAAAGGCCGAGACCGCCACGCTTTCCTACGGCTACGGCTTGTCGGTGACGGCGATCCAACTGGCCCATGCTTTCTCTGTATTGGCAAATAATGGGCGCATGGTTCCGCTGAGCCTGATCCATGTCGACGAAGCGCCGAAAGCCACCCAGGTGATACCGGAAAACGTCGCCAAGACCATGCAAGGCATGCTGCAACAAGTGATCGAAGCGCCACGCGGCGTATTCCGTGCCCAGGTGCCGGCGTATCACGTAGCCGGCAAGTCGGGTACTGCGCGTAAAACGTCGGTGGGTACCAAGGGCTACGCGGAAAATTCGTACCGTTCGTTGTTCGCCGGTTTCGGCCCGATGAGCGATCCACGCTACGCCATCGTGGTGGTGATCGATGAGCCGAGCAAAGCCGGTTACTTCGGTGGCCTGGTCTCGGCGCCGGTGTTCAGCAAAGTGATGTCCGGCACCCTGCGCCTGATGAACATCACGCCGGACAACCTGCCGCCGACCCAACAAGCGAACGCCGGTCCACCGGCCGCTGCTGTAAAAGCCAATGGAGGGCGCGGCTGATGTCTCTTAGCCTGAACAAGATTTTTGCCCACGCCGGCCGCGATCTTCTGATCCGTGAATTGAGCCTGGACAGTCGCAATGTGCGCGCCGGTGACCTGTTCCTGGCGGTGCCGGGTGGCAAGTTCGATGGCCGTGCACATATTGCGGACGCCCTGCAACGTGGCGCGGCTGCCGTGGCCTACGAAGTGGAAGGCGCAACCGTGTTGCCGATCACCGATGTTCCGCTGATTCCGGTCAAGGGGCTGGCCAAACAGCTCTCGGACATCGCCGGGCGTTTCTATGGCGAGCCAAGTCGACATCTCAACCTGGTTGGCGTTACCGGCACCAACGGCAAGACCAGCGTGACCCAATTGATTGCCCAGGCCCTTGACCTGCTGGGGCAACACTGCGGCATCGTCGGCACGCTGGGCACTGGTTTCTACGGCGCGCTGCAAAGCGGCCTGCACACCACGCCGAACCCGATTGCCGTGCAAGCGACCCTGGCCGACCTGAAAAAGGCCGGCGCCAAGGCGGTTGCCATGGAAGTGTCGTCCCACGGTTTGCACCAGGGTCGGGTTGCTGCCCTGGCGTTCGATGTGGCGGTGATGACCAACCTGTCCCGCGATCACCTCGACTACCACGGCACCATGGAAGCCTACGCGGCCGAGAAGGCCAAGCTGTTCGCCTGGAACGACTTGAAGTGCCGCGTGGTGAACCTGGACGACGAGTTCGGTCGCCAACTGGCCGCCGAAGACCGTGAGTCGCGCCTGATCAGCTACAGCCTGGAAGATTCCAGCGCGTACCTGTACTGCCGCGACGCGCAATTCAATGACGAAGGCGTGCGTGCGACGCTGGTGACGCCCCAGGGCGAACATCATTTGCGCAGCACCTTGCTCGGTCGTTTCAACCTGAGCAACACCCTGGCGGCCGTCGGCGCATTGCTCGGCCTGGATTACGCCCTCGACGAAATCCTGCGTGTGCTGCCGAAGCTGGAAGGCCCGGTCGGTCGCATGCAGCGCCTGGGTGGCGGCAAACAGCCGTTGGTGGTGGTCGATTACGCCCACACGCCGGATGCCCTGGAAAAAGTCCTGGTGGCCCTGCGTCCCCACGCCAAGGGCAAGTTGTTGTGCCTGTTTGGTTGCGGCGGTGATCGTGATCGCGGCAAGCGCCCGTTGATGGCCGAGATTGTCGAGCGCCTGGCCGATGGCGTGCTCGTCACCGACGACAACCCACGCAGTGAAGACCCGAGCCAGATTTTCGACGATATCCGCGTCGGCTTCAAAGACGTGTCCAAGGCGACGTTCGTCGCCGGTCGCGGCGCAGCCATTGCCCAATTGATCGCCGGCGCCAGTGCTGACGACGTGGTGGTGCTGGCCGGTAAAGGTCACGAGGACTATCAGGAAATCAACGGCGAGCGCCATGCCTTCTCCGATCTGGTCGAGGCCGATCACGCCTTGACCGCCTGGGAGGTTGCCCATGCTTAAACCGATGACATTCAGCGAACTGGTCCAGGCCTTGTCGGCCCGTATGCTGTCGAGCGATTGCCGCTTCGACGGCGTGAGTATCGACAGCCGCAACATCAAGCCGGGGCAACTGTTTGTCGCCCTGGCGGGCCCGCGTTTCGATGGTCACGACTACCTGAATGAAGTTGCCGCCAAAGGCGCCGTGGGTGCCTTGGTGCAGCGCGAAGTCGCGGATTCCACACTGCCGCAACTGCTGGTCGCCGACACCCGTCTGGCCCTTGGTCAATTGGGTGCGTTGAACCGTGCCGGGTTCACCAACCCCGTTGCGGCCATCACGGGATCCAGCGGCAAGACCACGGTCAAGGAGTTGCTTGCCGGGGTACTGCGCACGCGCGGCCCGGTGCTTGCCACCCGTGGCAACCTGAACAATGATTTCGGCGCACCGTTGACCCTGCTCGAACTGGCCCCTGAACATACGGCGGCGGTGATCGAGCTGGGCGCATCGCGCATCGGCGAAATCGCCTACACCGTGGCGCTGACCAAGCCCCACGTGGCGATCATCAACAATGCCGGAACCGCCCACGTCGGTGAGTTCGGCGGCCCGGAAAAGATCGTCGAAGCCAAGGGTGAAATCCTCGAAGGCCTCGATGCATCCGGCACCGCTGTCTTGAATCTCGATGACAAGGCCTTCGAGACCTGGCGTGTACGCGCCGCCGGTCGCAAGGTCCTGACGTTTGCCGTGCTCAATGCTGCGGCTGATTTCCACGCATCCAACATCACCGTTGATGCCCGTGGCTGCCCGTCTTTTAACTTGCACACCCCGCAAGGCAATGAGCACGTGCAGTTGAACCTGCTGGGCAACCATAACGTCGCCAATGCCCTGGCCGCGGCCGCTGCCGCCTACGCCCTGGGCGTGTCGCTGTTCGGTATCGCCACCGGGCTTGGCGCGGTGCAGCCGGTCAAGGGCCGTACCGTGGCGCAGCTGGCAACCAATGGCATGCGCGTGATCGATGACACTTACAACGCCAACCAGTCCTCGGTCTGCGCCGCCATCGATCTGCTCAAAGGCTTCGATGGCCGCAAGGTACTGGTGCTGGGCGACATCGCCGAGCTGGGCGACTGGGCCGAACAGTCCCACCGTGAAGTCGGTGCCTACGCAACCGGCAAAGTCGACGCGCTGTACGCCGTCGGCCCGAACATGGCTCACGCTGTCAACGCGTTCGGCCCCGGCGCGCTGCATTTCGCGACCCAGGCCGAGCTGATCCAGGCGCTGGCGGCGGCTGAACACGACAAACACACAACCATTTTGATCAAGGGATCGCGCAGCGCGGTGATGGAAAACGTCGTCGCGGCCTTGTGTGGCTCAAGTACGGAGAAACATTAATGCTGCTGCTGCTGGCTGAGTATCTGCAACAGTTCCACAAAGGCTTCGCGGTCTTCCAGTACCTGACCCTGCGCGGGATCCTGGGTGTGCTGACCGCGTTGTGTTTGTCGCTGTTCCTGGGGCCGTGGATGATCCGCACCCTGCAGAACCTGCAAATTGGTCAATCGGTTCGTAATGACGGCCCGCAGTCGCACCTGTCCAAGTCCGGCACCCCGACCATGGGCGGTGCGCTGATCCTGTCGTCCATCGGCATCAGCACCTTGCTGTGGGCTGACCTGCACAACCGCTATGTGTGGGTGGTGCTCTTGGTGACCCTGTTGTTCGGCGCCATCGGTTGGGTGGACGACTACCGCAAGGTGATCGAGAAAAACTCCAAGGGGCTGCCAAGCCGCTGGAAGTATTTCTGGCAGTCGGTGTTTGGCCTCGCTGCGGCGATCTTCCTCTACACCACTGCGCCAAGCGCGGTGGAGACGACCCTGATCATCCCGATGCTCAAGGACGCCAGCATTCCCCTGGGTATCGGCTTCGTGGTGCTGACCTACTTCGTGATTGTCGGCTCCAGCAACGCAGTGAACCTCACCGACGGTCTCGACGGCCTGGCGATCATGCCGACGGTGATGGTGGGCGGCGCGCTCGGCATCTTCTGCTACCTGTCGGGTAACGTGAAATTCGCTGAATACCTGCTGATTCCTTATGTACCGGGCGCGGGTGAACTGATTGTGTTCTGCGGCGCGCTGATCGGTGCCGGCCTGGGCTTCCTGTGGTTCAACACCTACCCGGCGCAAGTGTTCATGGGCGACGTCGGCGCCCTGGCGCTGGGCGCGGCCCTCGGCACCATCGCGGTGATCGTGCGCCAGGAAATCGTGCTGTTCATCATGGGCGGTGTGTTCGTGATGGAAACCCTGTCGGTGGTCATCCAGGTGGCGTCCTTCAAATTGACCGGGCGTCGTGTGTTCCGCATGGCGCCGATTCACCACCACTTTGAACTCAAGGGCTGGCCCGAGCCACGCGTGATCGTCCGCTTCTGGATCATCACGGTGATCCTGGTGCTGATCGGCCTTGCCACCCTGAAACTGAGGTAGAAACGAGTGTCCCTGATCGCTTCAGACCACTTCCGCATCGTTGTCGGCCTCGGCAAGAGCGGCATGTCCCTGGTTCGCTTCCTGGCGAACCGCGGCACGTCGTTTGCCGTGGCCGATACGCGGGAAAATCCACCGGAGCTGGTCACGCTGCGCCGTGACTACCCGCACGTGGAAGTGCGTTGTGGCGAGCTGGATGTCGAGTTTCTTTGCCGTGCCGATGAGCTCTACGTGAGCCCCGGCCTGGCCCTGGCGACCCCGGCCCTGCAAGCCGCCGCTGCCCGTGGCGTGAAGCTGTCCGGCGATATCGACCTGTTCGCCCGTAATGCGAAGGCGCCGATCGTGGCCATCAGCGGCTCCAACGCGAAAAGCACCGTGACCACCCTGGTCGGCGAGATGGCGACTGCGGCCGGCAAGCGCGTGGCCGTGGGCGGCAACCTCGGTACACCCGCGCTGGACCTGCTCAGTGACGACATCGAGTTGTACGTGATGGAGCTGTCGAGCTTCCAGCTGGAAACCACCCACGACCTCGGCGCCGAAGTGGCGACCGTGTTGAACGTGAGCGAGGACCACATGGACCGCTACAGCGGCCTGCCGGCTTACCACCTGGCCAAGCACCGGATCTTCCGTGGTGCGCGGCAAGTCGTGGTCAACCGCCAGGATGCCCTGAGCCGTCCGCTGATGGGCGAGGGCCTGCCCTGCTGGACCTTCGGCCTCGGCAAACCCGATTTCAAAGCCTTCGGCATCCGCGAAGAGAACGGCGAGAAATACCTGGCCTTCGAATTCCAGAACCTGATGCCGGTGCGCGAGCTGAAAATCCGTGGCGCCCATAACCAGTCCAATGCCCTGGCGGCGTTGGCGCTGGGGCATGCCGTCGGCCTGCCGTTTGACGCGATGCTCTCGGCGCTGCGCAGCTTTGGCGGCCTTGAGCATCGCTGCCAGTGGGTGCGCGACCTTGATGGCGTCAGCTATTACAACGATTCCAAGGCCACCAACGTGGGTGCAGCCCTGGCAGCCATCGAAGGCCTTGGCGCCGATATCGACGGCAAGCTGGTGTTGATCGCCGGTGGCGACGGCAAGGGTGCCGACTTCAAGGACCTTAAAGGCCCGGTGGCTGAGCATTGCCGCGCCGTGGTGCTGATGGGCCGCGATTCCGATCTGATCGCCGCCGCTCTCGGTGACGCGGTGCCGCAAGTGCGCGCCACGTCCCTGGACGACGCCATCGCCCGTTGCAAGGCCCTGGCCCAGTCCGGCGATGCGGTGCTGTTGTCGCCAGCCTGCGCCAGTTTCGACATGTTCAAGAACTACGAAGAGCGCGGCCAGCTGTTCGCCCGCGCCGTGGAGGCCTTGGCATGAATTTCCGGAATATCATCAAGCCGTACCCATCGCCGATCATTACCGGGCGCGGTATCGACCTCGATTTCCCGATGCTCGCCGGTTGCCTCGCCTTGTTGGGCCTGGGCCTGGTGATGATTACCTCGGCGTCGTCCGAAGTGGCTGCCGTGCAGTCGGGCAATACCCTGTACATGATGATCCGTCACCTGGTGTACCTGGTGATCGGCCTCGGCGCCTGCATCGTCACCATGATGATCCCCATCGCCACCTGGCAACGCCTGGGCTGGTTGATGCTGATCGGGGCGTTCGGCTTGCTGGTCATGGTGATCCTGCCCGGCATCGGCCGCGAGGTGAATGGTTCGATGCGCTGGATCGGTTTCGGCGCGTTCAACGTGCAGCCGTCGGAAATCGCCAAGGTGTTCGTGGTGATCTACCTGGCCGGCTACCTGGTACGTCGCCAGAAAGAAGTGCGCGAAAGCTGGATGGGGTTCTTCAAGCCGTTCATCGTGCTGCTGCCCATGGCTGGCCTGCTGCTGATGGAGCCCGACTTCGGCGCCACCGTCGTGATGATGGGCGCTGCTGCGGCGATGCTGTTCCTCGGCGGCGTGGGGCTGTTCCGCTTCACCCTGATGGTGGTGCTGGCCGTGGCTGCCGTGACGGTCCTGGTGCAGGCACAACCCTACCGGATGGCGCGTCTGATCACCTTTACCGACCCCTGGTCCGACCAGTTCGGCTCCGGCTACCAGTTGACCCAGGCGCTGATCGCCTTCGGTCGCGGCGAGTGGCTGGGCGTGGGCCTGGGCAACAGTGTGCAGAAGCAGTTCTACCTGCCGGAAGCGCACACCGACTTCGTGTTCTCGGTACTGGCCGAAGAGCTCGGTGTGGTGGGTTCGCTATGCACCGTCGCGCTGTTCGTGTTCGTGTGTGTACGCGGCATGTACATCGGCCTGTGGGCCGAGAAGGCCAAACAGTATTTCGCCGCCTATGTGGCGTACGGCTTGTCGTTCCTGTGGATCGGCCAGTTCCTGATCAATATCGGTGTGAACGTCGGCCTGTTGCCGACCAAGGGCCTGACCTTGCCGTTCCTCAGTTATGGCGGCAGTTCGTTGGTGATCTGCTGCGCGTGCCTGGGCTTGTTGCTGCGCATCGAGTGGGAGAGTCGAACCCACCTGGGCAGCGAAGAGATGGAATTCAGCGAAAGCGATTTCGCCGAGGAGCCGACCCATGGGCGCTAACGTGCTGATCATGGCGGGCGGCACCGGGGGCCACGTGTTCCCGGCCCTGGCCTGCGCGCGGGAATTCCAGAACCGTGGCTACACCGTGCACTGGTTGGGCACGCCGCGCGGTATCGAAAACGAATTGGTGCCGAATGCCGGCTTGCCGCTGCACCTGATCAACGTCACCGGCCTGCGCGGCAAGAGCAAGTTGTCCCTGCTCAAGGCGCCGTTCGTGTTGCTCAAGGCGGTGTGGCAGGCGCGCAAGATCATTCGTGAACTGAAGCCGGTGTGTGTGCTCGGTTTTGGTGGCTATGTGACCGGCCCTGGTGGCGTCGCGGCCAGGCTCGCCGGTGTGCCGGTGATTGTGCACGAACAGAACGCCGTCGCCGGCACCGCCAACCGCCTGCTGGTGCCCTTGGCGGCGCGGGTGTGCGAGGCCTTTCCGAAGACCTTTGGTGCATCGGACAAGCTGCGCACCACTGGCAACCCGGTGCGCACCGAACTGTTCATGGGCATCGCCCGTGAAGCCTTGGCCGGGCGCAAGGCGCACCTGCTGGTCATGGGCGGCAGCCTGGGCTCCGAGCCTTTGAACAAATTGCTGCCGCAAGCCCTGGCGCAACTTCCTGTGGAGTTGCGCCCTGAGGTCTTCCACCAGGCGGGCAAAGATCATGGTGAAGTCACCGCCACGCGCTATCGCGAGGCCGGTGTGGAGGCGAACGTACAGCCCTTCATCAAAGACATGGCCCATGCCTATGGCTGGGCCGACCTGGTGGTCTGCCGCTCCGGTGCGCTGACCGTCAGTGAACTGGCCGCCGCCGGTCTGCCGTCGTTGCTGGTGCCTTTGCCCCACGCGATCGACGATCACCAGACCCGCAACGCTGAATATTTGGCCGGGGAGGGCGCTGCCTTCCTGCTGCCGCAAAGAACGACTGGCGCCGCCGACTTGGCCGCACGCCTGACCGAGGTATTGATGCAACCGGAACGACTCAACAGCATGGCGAGCACCGCAAGCCGCCTGGCCAAACCTGACGCAACCCGCACCGTGGTCGATATCTGCCTGGAGGTGGCCCATGGTTGAGAATCAGAAAGCCATGCCGCAACCGGAAATGCGCCGCATCCGTCGCATCCACTTCGTCGGTATCGGCGGCGTGGGCATGTGCGGCATTGCCGAAGTACTGCTGAACCTGGGCTACCAGGTGTCCGGCTCCGACTTGAAAGAGTCGCCGGTCACCGACCGCCTGAAGTCGTTCGGCGCGCAGATCTTTATCGGCCACCGTGCCGAGAACGCCGCCGAGGCCGATGTGCTGGTGGTGTCCAGCGCCGTGAACACCTCCAACCCGGAAGTGGCCACCGCCCTTGAGCGCCGCATTCCCGTTGTGCCTCGCGCCGAGATGCTGGCCGAGCTGATGCGCTATCGCCACGGTATTGCCGTCGCCGGTACCCATGGCAAAACCACCACCACCAGCCTGATCGCCTCGGTGTTCGCCGCCGGTGGCCTGGACCCGACGTTCGTCATTGGTGGCCGCCTGAATGCCGCCGGCACCAATGCCCAGCTCGGCACCAGCCGTTACCTGATCGCCGAAGCCGATGAAAGCGATGCCAGCTTCCTGCATTTGCAACCGCTGGTGGCTGTGGTCACCAACATCGACGCCGACCATATGGCGACCTACGACGGTGACTTCAACAAGCTGAAGAAAACCTTCGTCGAGTTCCTGCACAACCTGCCGTTCTACGGTCTGGCGGTGGTGTGCCTGGACGATCCGGTGGTGCGCGAAATCCTGCCGCTGGTCAAGCGTCCGACCGTGACCTACGGCTTCAGCGAAGACGCCGACGTGCGCGCCATCAATGTGCGCCAGGAAGGCATGCAAACCTTCTTCACCGTGCTGCGTCCGGACCGTGAGCCCTTGGATGTCTCGGTGAACATGCCGGGCAACCACAACGTACTCAATTCCCTGGCGACCATCTGCATCGCCACCGACGAGGGCGTCAGCGATGAAGCCATCGTCGAAGGCCTGTCGCGCTTTGCCGGCGTGGGCCGTCGCTTCCAGGTCTACGGCCAGTTGCCGGTAGAGGGCGGTGACGTGATGCTGGTGGACGACTACGGGCACCACCCGACTGAAGTCGCTGCGGTGATCAAGGCCGTGCGTGGTGGCTGGCCGGAGCGTCGCCTGGTGATGGTGTACCAGCCGCACCGCTACAGCCGTACCCGCGACCTGTACGACGATTTCGTCAATGTACTGGCCGATGCCAACGTGCTGCTGTTGATGGAAGTCTACCCGGCCGGCGAAGAGCCGATCCCGGGCGCCGACAGCCGCAAGCTGTGCAACAGCATCCGTCAGCGCGGCCAGTTGGACCCGATCTACATCGAGCGTGGCGTGGACCTGGCGCCAATCGTCAAGCCGCTGCTGCGTGCCGGCGACATCCTGCTGTGCCAGGGCGCCGGTGACATTGGTGGCCTTGCGCCGAAATTGCTGGCGAGCCCGCTGTTTGCGGCAAAAAAGGGAGCGGCGAAATGACCACTGACTACGCCTCCCTGTTTTCCACGATCACGCCTGCCGACTTCGGTCGCGTAGCCGTATTGTTCGGCGGCAAGAGCGCCGAGCGCGAAGTGTCGCTCAAGTCCGGCAACGCCGTGCTCGAAGCCTTGCAAAGTGCCGGCGTGAACGCCTTCGGTATCGACGTGGGCGATGACTTCCTCGCCCGCCTGCAGGCCGAGAAGATCGACCGCGCCTTCATCATCCTGCATGGCCGTGGCGGTGAAGACGGCAGCATGCAAGGCCTGCTGGAGTGCGCCGGCATCCCTTACACCGGCAGCGGCATCCTCGCTTCCGCGCTGGCGATGGACAAGTTGCGCACCAAGCAGGTGTGGCACAGCCTGGGCATTCCGACCCCGCGTCACAGTGTGCTGTGCAGCGAAGACGATTGTATTTCTGCAGCCAAGGAACTGGGCCTGCCTTTGATCGTCAAACCTGCCCATGAAGGCTCCAGTATCGGCATGGCCAAAGTGAACTCGGCCGCCGAATTGATCGACGCATGGAAAGCGGCAAGTACCTACGATTCGCAAGTGTTGGTGGAACAGTGGATCCAGGGTCCCGAGTACACCATCGCCACCCTGCGTGGCCAGGTATTGCCGCCCATCGCATTGGGCACGCCCCACACCTTTTACGACTACGACGCCAAGTACCTGGCTTCCGATACCCAGTACCGGATCCCGTGCGGCCTTGACGCAGCCAAGGAACAGGAATTGATGGACCTCACGGCGAAAGCCTGTGAGGCGCTGGGTATCGCCGGTTGGGCGCGGGCAGACGTGATGCAGGATGACCAAGGGAATTTCTGGTTCCTGGAAGTCAACACCGCACCGGGCATGACCGACCACAGCCTGGTACCTATGGCCGCTCGCGCTGCGGGCCTGGATTTCCAGCAACTGGTGCTGGCGATCCTGGCCGCAAGCATTGAGCCACGAGGCTAAGGACATGAAAGGCGCATCGCTTCGTCATCAGCCCCCTCAAGCACCGAGCCGCAAGCCGGTGCCACGGGGTGCCAGCCGAATGGTGGCTAAAGAGCCGATGTCGGCGCGCCTGCCGAAAGCCAACTTTGGTTTCCTCAAGGCGTTGTACTGGCCGGTATTGCTGGTGGTGCTGGGCTTCGGAACCTACGAAGGCGCGCAGCGTCTGTTGCCGTATGCCGACCGGCCGATCACCAGGATCAGCGTGCAGGGCGACTTGAGCTACATCAGCCAGCAAGCGGTACAGCAGCGCATCGGCCCGTACCTGGCGGCGAGCTTCTTTACCATCGACCTGGCCGGCATGCGCTCGGAGCTGGAACAGATGCCGTGGATCGCCCACGCCGAAGTCCGCCGCGTATGGCCGGACCAGGTGACGATCCGCCTGGAAGAACAACTGCCCGTGGCCCGTTGGGGTGACGAAGCGCTGTTGAACAACCAGGGCCAGGCGTTCACCCCGCGTGAGCTGGCCAACTACGAGCACCTGCCGCAGCTGTTCGGGCCGCAGCGGGCTCAGCAGCAAGTGATGCAGCAGTACCAGGCCTTGAGCCAGATGCTGCGGCCACTGGGCTTCTCCATTGCACGCCTGGAACTGCGTGAACGGGGCAGCTGGTTTTTGACGACCGGGGCAGGCAGTTCCGGCCCGGGCATCCAGTTGTTGCTGGGACGCGACCGCTTGGTGGAAAAGATGCGCCGCTTCATTGCCATCTACGACAAGACCTTGAAAGAACAGATTACGAACATTGCGAGCGTCGACCTGCGTTACGCCAACGGCCTTGCCGTCGGCTGGCGTGAACCGGCAGCGCCCACGGCAGCGCAACCCGCTGTCGCGAAGAATTAAGAAGAGGCAGGACCCATGGCAAACGTGCAAAGCGGCAAAATGATCGTCGGTCTCGATATCGGCACCTCCAAGGTGGTGGCGCTGGTGGGCGAGGTCGGGGAAGACGGTGTCATCGAAATCGTCGGTATTGGCACGCATCCGTCCCGGGGCCTGAAGAAGGGCGTGGTGGTGAACATCGAGTCCACCGTGCAATCGATCCAGCGCGCCATCGAAGAAGCGCAGCTGATGGCCGGTTGCCGGATCCACTCGGCGTTCGTCGGCGTGGCGGGCAACCATATCCGCAGCCTGAACTCCCACGGCATCGTGGCGATCCGCGACCGCGAAGTCAGCTCGGCCGACCTCGAGCGCGTGCTCGACGCTGCCCAGGCCGTGGCGATCCCGGCTGACCAGCGGGTGTTGCACACCCTGCCGCAGGACTACGTGATCGACAACCAGGAAGGCGTACGTGAGCCCCTGGGCATGTCGGGCGTACGCCTGGAAGCCAAGGTCCACGTGGTGACCTGTGCCGTCAACGCCGCACAGAATATTGAAAAATGCGTGCGTCGCTGCGGCCTGGAAATCGACGACATCATTCTCGAGCAGTTGGCTTCGGCCTACTCGGTTCTGACCGACGACGAAAAAGAACTGGGCGTGTGCCTGGTCGACATCGGCGGCGGCACCACCGACATCGCGATCTTCACCGAGGGTGCGATCCGTCACACCGCCGTGATCCCGATTGCCGGTGACCAGGTGACCAACGACATCGCCATGGCGCTGCGTACACCGACCCAGTACGCCGAAGAAATCAAGATCCGCTACGCCTGCGCCCTGGCCAAGCTGGCCGGTGCCGGCGAGACCATCAAGGTGCCGAGCGTGGGTGATCGTCCACCGCGCGAACTGTCGCGCCAGGCCCTGGCCGAAGTGGTCGAGCCACGCTACGACGAGCTGTTTACCCTGATCCAGGCTGAACTGCGCCGCAGCGGCTACGAAGATTTGATCCCGGCCGGCATCGTGCTGACCGGTGGTACCTCGAAGATGGAAGGCGCGGTCGAGCTGGCCGAGGAAATCTTCCACATGCCGGTCCGCCTGGGCGTGCCCCATGGCGTGAAGGGTCTGGGCGACGTGGTACGCAACCCGATTTATTCCACCGGCGTGGGCTTGCTGTTGTACGGGCTGCAAAAGCAGACCGACGGCATTTCCCTGTCGGGCCCGAGCAACCGTGACAGCTACCGCAGCGACGACGAGGCCAAGGCGCCGTTGTTCGAGCGGTTGCAGGCATGGGTCAAGGGCAACTTCTAACGATTTACCGCGACACCGCAACACCGTTGTAAGCAGTAGGCGAAAAAACTAGAGAAATGAAAGGAGAGGGAACATGTTCGAACTCGTAGACAACATCCCCGCAAGCCCGGTCATCAAAGTGATCGGTGTCGGCGGTGGCGGCGGCAACGCTGTCAACCATATGGTCAAGAGCAACATTGAAGGCGTTGAATTCATCTGCGCCAACACTGATGCCCAGGCGCTGAAAAGCATCGGCGCGCGGACCATCCTGCAATTGGGCACTGCGGTGACCAAGGGCCTCGGCGCTGGCGCCAACCCGGAAGTCGGCCGTCAAGCCGCGCTGGAAGACCGCGAGCGTATCGCTGAAGTGCTGCAAGGCACCAACATGGTGTTCATCACCACCGGCATGGGCGGCGGTACCGGTACCGGTGCTGCGCCGATCATTGCCGAAGTGGCCAAGGAAATGGGCATTCTGACGGTGGCTGTCGTCACCCGTCCGTTCCCGTTCGAAGGTCGCAAGCGCATGCAGATCGCCGACGAAGGCATCCGTCTGCTGTCTGAAAGCGTCGACTCGTTGATCACCATCCCAAACGAGAAGCTGCTGACCATCCTGGGCAAGGACGCGAGCCTGCTGTCCGCATTCGCCAAGGCTGACGATGTACTGGCCGGTGCCGTTCGCGGTATCTCCGACATCATCAAGCGCCCTGGCATGATCAACGTCGACTTTGCCGACGTCCGTACCGTGATGAGCGAAATGGGCATGGCGATGATGGGCACTGGCTGCGCCAGCGGTCCGAACCGTGCACGTGAAGCCACTGAAGCGGCCATCCGCAACCCGCTGCTGGAAGACGTGAACCTGCAAGGTGCACGCGGCATCCTGGTGAACATCACCGCCGGTCCTGACCTGTCCCTGGGTGAGTACTCCGACGTGGGTAGCATCATCGAAGCCTTCGCTTCCGAGCACGCCATGGTCAAGGTCGGTACCGTTATCGATCCGGATATGCGCGACGAGCTGCACGTGACCGTGGTTGCGACCGGCCTGGGCGCGAAAATCGAGAAGCCTGTGAAGGTCATCGACAACACCCTGCACAACAGCCAAGCCAGCCACGCCAGCCAGGCGGCTGCTGCTCCAGCGCCTTCGCGCCAGGAACTGCCGTCGGTGAACTACCGTGACCTGGACCGTCCGACCGTGATGCGCAACCAGGCTCAGGCCGGTGCTGCGGCGTCCCGTAGCCCGAATCCGCAAGATGATCTGGACTACCTGGACATCCCGGCATTCTTGCGTCGTCAGGCCGATTGATGGAATGTATCAGGGCTATGAAGGTGATTGGTGTTCAGCAAAGGTCTGGTCTGCTATTATCGCCAGCCTTTGTTGATACCAGTTCGCAATTTGCGCTGAAGCGGTCCAAGCCATGATTAAACAACGCACCCTGAAGAATATTATTCGTGCCACAGGTGTAGGTCTGCACTCCGGGGAGAAGGTATACCTGACCCTCAAGCCTGCACCTGTCGACACCGGCATCGTGTTTGTGCGTGCCGACCTGGACCCTGTGGTGCAGATTCCTGCTCGCGCGGAAAACGTTGGCGAAACTACGATGTCGACCACATTGGTCAACGGTGACGTCAAGGTGGACACGGTGGAGCACTTGCTCTCGGCCATGGCCGGTTTGGGCATCGATAACGCCTACGTCGAGCTCTCCGCGTCCGAAGTCCCGATCATGGATGGCAGCGCTGGACCCTTCGTATTCTTGATTCAATCTGCCGGCCTGGAAGAACAGGACGCAGCCAAGAAGTTCATTCGCATTCTGCGGGAAGTGACAGTAGAAGACGGCGACAAGCGCGCCACCTTCGTCCCGTTCGAAGGCTTTAAAGTGAGCTTTGAGATCGATTTCGATCACCCGGTATTCCGTGACCGCACCCAAAGTGCAAGCGTGGATTTTTCCAGCACTTCGTTCGTAAAAGAAGTCAGCCGCGCCCGTACCTTTGGTTTCATGAGTGACATCGAGTACCTGCGCAAGCACAACCTCGCACTCGGCGGCAGCGTTGAAAACGCCATTGTGGTCGACGCGGATGGTGTACTGAACGAAGACGGCCTTCGCTACGAAGACGAATTCGTGAAGCACAAGATCCTCGATGCAATCGGTGACCTCTACCTGCTGGGCAATAGCCTGATAGGCGAGTTCAAAGGCTTCAAGTCGGGCCACGCCCTTAACAACCAGCTGCTGCGCAAGTTGATTGAGCAGACAGACGCTTGGGAAGTCGTGACCTTCGAAGATGCCAGCACCGCACCGATCTCTTACATGCGTCCCGTTGCGGCGGTGTAAGTAACAACTCTCTTTCTTTAGTTTTGAAAGGCTGCCTTCGGGTGGCCTTTTTTTATACCCACTTTTTCTGACTCT
Source organism: Pseudomonas sp. NFR09 (assembly GCF_900111535.1). Classification (NCBI taxonomy): domain Bacteria; kingdom Pseudomonadati; phylum Pseudomonadota; class Gammaproteobacteria; order Pseudomonadales; family Pseudomonadaceae; genus Pseudomonas; species Pseudomonas sp. NFR09. Next base: position 564,398 of record NZ_FOIH01000001.1, on the reverse strand, counting down.
GCCACTGTTCAAGTGTGGGAGGGCGCAAGCCACCTCCCACATTAGATCCGCTTCACTATTCAGAGGGTTGCTGAATCGGCAATGCGGTTTCTTCCGCTGTGCTTGGCCTCATACAACGCCTGGTCCGCACTCAACAGCAATGCCTCCAGCGACTGGCGACTGCGCTTGTCCCACGTACTCATGCCAATACTCACCGTAATCGGCTGTTCGTCCCCGGCCACCCGCGGCAAGTGCTCGACGCCGCTGCGGATATGCTCGGCGATCACCCAGGCACCCTTGGCATCGGTCAACGGCAACACCACCGCAAACTCTTCACCGCCATAGCGTGCCGCCAAGTCGGCCGGGCGGCGGATGTTGGTACCGATCACTTGGGCCACGTTACGTAGTGCCTCATCGCCGCCATGATGACCATGACGGTCGTTGAACGCCTTGAAGTGGTCCACATCGATCATCAGCACCGTGAGCGGCTCGGTCGAGCGTTGGGCGCGGTCCCACTCCAGGCGCAGGCGTTCGTCCAGCACGCGGCGGTTGGCCAGGCCCGTCAACGCATCGGTGGCTGCCAGTTCTGACAGTACCCGTTCAGCGCGCCGCCGCCGTCGCAGTTCCCGGCGTAGCATCCAGGTCAGCCACAACAAACCGGCACAGAGCACTCCTGTGGCACTACTGGTCAGCAGTGCCACGCGACTCCAGGGCGCGAATACGTCCTCGCTGGACAGCGCCACGACCACGATCAGTGGCAGTTCACCGACATTGGTAAAGGTATACAGGCGCTCTTTGCCACTGATGGCAGAGATCGCCTGAAAGCTGCCGCTTCCGTCACGCAGTATTCGCTTGAAGTTGGGCCGGTCACTGAGGTCCTTGTCGATCATGTCGCGTTCGAGCAGCGGCTGCTGGGCCAGGAGAATGCCATTCCTGCTCAGCAGGTTGACGCTGCTGCCGTTGCCGATGGTCAGGGTGTTGAAGAGCTGATCGAAATACGCCAGGCGCATGGTCGCAACCGCCACGCCGGCAAACTCTCCCTTGGGGCCTGACACACGTCGACTGAATGCCATGCGCCAAACCTGGTCGCAGTCGCAACGGACCTTGAACGGCCGACTGATAAACAAGCCGGCGTTGGCGTCCTTGGCATGCACCTGGAAATAATCGCGGCTGGCAAAATTACGTAGCGTGGGCCGCAGCGTGGAGGAGTCGGCGATAACCGTACCGGTGGTGTCCAGCAGCAGGACCTCGCCTTTGAAAGGCGCCGCCGTGGACAAATCAAACTGCACCAGGTGCTGGATATTGGCGGCAACCTGGGACAAGTCTTCGCGTTGCGTGGCCGCAATCAGACCGTTGAGCGCCATGTCATACAGTTCGACGTTACGCAGCACGTCGGCATTGATCAATTGGGCGATGTTGGTGGTAGACCGCTTGGCCGCTTCGAGCGTGCTGGCGTGTTCGCGCATCAACAGCACCGCGACAATGATCACAATCAGGGCGACGCTGAGCCCGCTGCCCAGGATCAGTAACAACTCAGGGTGTGCGGGTGAGATACGAGCAGGGCGTGGACTCATCGGGCAGACTTCAGCGGTGAGGATGCTGGCAGTTTAGTTCTACCCGATGAAAATTAAATACTTGGTTAAAAAGAAAAAATCACCCCTCAGAACACGTTGATCGGATAGTCGACGATCACGCGGTACTCGTCCACGTCCCGATCCACCGCCGCGTAGCCATTGCCACCGCGGTTGGTCGCCCATTGCAGGCGCACCGCCAGGTCCTTGGCCTTGCCGCCCTGCACCACATATTTCACGTCGATGTCGCGTTCCCAGTGCTTGGCATCTTTGCCATCGGCGCTGTACCAGGCGCTGTAGCCACGGCTTTGCGGATCAACTTTGGTCAGGTCGGTCTCGCCGCTGATGTAGGACACCGCCGAGGTCAGGCCCGGCATGCCGAGGCCGACGAAGTCATAGGCGTACTTGAGCTTCCATGAGCGTTCGTTGGGGCCGTTGAAGTCGGAGTACTGCTGGGAGTTGTCCAGGTAGATGCTGTCGCCCTGGGCGATGTAGTCGAACGGCGTGTTGCCGTTGACCCGCTGGTAGGTGGCGGTGACGCTGTGGTTGCCCACGCCCACGGTGAAATGCAGGCTGTAGGTGTTGTTGTCGATGGCGCCGAGCAGCGACTGGCCGGTGTCCTGGGTGTGGTAGTAGTGCAGGCCCGGGTTGAGGCTGACCAGATCATTCAGCACGTAGGTGTAGTCCAGGTCGTAGTAGTACTGGTTCCACACGTCCTTGAGTTCCGACGCGTAGAGGTTGCTGGTCAGCCCGGCGATGCCGCTGAACGACACGCCGGCCCAGTTCAGGTGCTGGCTGTCCGCCGTGTTGGGCAGCGCGCCGTAGCTGGTGCCGATGCGGCGATGGCCGCTCTGGTTGTAGAGCTTGGTGAAACTGGCCTGGCCGCCTTCGAACATCCAGCCGTCGAGACTGTGGTTGGTCAGGCTCACGCCACGGAAGGTCTGCGGCAGCATGCGTGTCGCGCCGCCGGCGATCACCGGGTTATTGAGGAACAGGTCGCCGGCCTTCAGCTCGGTATCGAATGCGCGCATTTTCAAGGTGCCACCCGCGGTGGAGAACGAGCCGGGTGCCTTGCCGTTGCCACTGCCATACGGAAGGATGCTGGAACCATCGGTGCCGCCACCGCCGTCGAGCTTGAGGCCGAGCATGGCATGGGCGTCCAGGCCGAAGCCGACGGTGCCCTGGGTGTAGCCGGATTCGAAGATACCGATGAAACCCTGGCCCCACTCCTTGCTGTCATCGGTGTGAATGTCGCGCCGGTCGCGGTTCATGTAGTAGTTGCGGGTGTTGATAGTGAGGTGGGCGCCTTCGACGAAACCGTCGGCGGGGGTAGTGTCTGCCGCGTGGGCAAGGGGGGAAATCGTTGCGGCTATTGCGAGGAATAACGGGGTGAACGTCAGCGAGTTCTTCACCGGTGGAGCTCCTTTGGTCAATCGGAAACGGCCAGTGTCGTTGGGGGTGCCTGGCCTTTTTTGACGGCAAAAAAAAGCCGCTGAACGTCAGCGGCTTTAAGACAGATTCCCAGTGTAGAGCCCTGGAAATAAGTCGAGGGAAATGCGGGTAAGCGGGAAAGCTGTCTTTGCCGTCGCGCTCATCGATGCGTCAAATTAACGCAGGTGAGCGGTGCGATACAGAGTGTAACAAGATAATGACTGTTGCCCAAATCGCAACAGTCATGGTGCTACCGGCAGGCTAATACCAAAGGTATTCCCACCGCCGTCACTGCGCACGAACACATCGCCGCCATGCATCAACGCAATCGCCTTGACGATAGCCAGGCCCAACCCGTGATTGGCCCCGCTGTTGCTGCGCGACGCGTCCACCCGATAAAAGCGTTCGAACAGACGCGGCAGGTGCTCGCTGGCAATCACTTCGCCGGGGTTGGTCACACCAATCGAGACCTGATGCTCCTGCACCTCTATGTTCACTGCGATGACCTGCCCGGGCGCGGTGTGTTGCACCGCATTGCTCAGCAGGTTGATCAGTGCGCGGCGCAGGTGGGCCTTCTCGATCTGCACCACGGCATCCCCGTGGACCTGCACCTGGACCTGGGCGTCTTCGAGGATGAAGTCCAGGTAGTCGAGAGTGGTGGCCACCTCGTCAGCCAGGGAGCTTTCGATCAGCTTGGTAGCCTTGCTGCCCTGGTCGGCGCTGGCGAGGAACAGCATGTCGTTGATGATCGAGCGCAGGCGCTCCAGCTCTTCGAGGTTCGATTGCAGCACTTCGAAATAATGCTCGGCCGAGCGCCCACGGGTCAGCGCCACCTGGGTCTGGCCGATCAGGTTGGTCAGCGGCGAACGCAGTTCATGGGCCACATCGGCGTTGAACGACTCCAGGCGCGAATAGGCCTGCTCGACGCGGTCCAGGGTGGAGTTGAACGAGTTGACGAACTGACTCAACTCCGGCGGCAACGGCGACAGTTGCAGGCGCCCGGAGAGCTTCGGTGGCGCGAGTTTCTGCGCCTCGTCCGAGAGTTTGCCCAGCGGTTTGAGGCCGATGCGCGCCACCCAGAACCCCAGCAACGACGCCAGCACCACGCCTACCAGGGCCAGGCTGATCAATGCCACGAGCAAATGATGCTGGGTGGCGCGGAAGTTCTCGGTGTCGATGGCGATCATGAAGCGCAGCGGCGGGCGCTGGTCCTTGGCTGGGAACTGGCTCACCAACACCTTGAACGGGTGCTTGTAGCCCGCCAGGTGCAAGTCGCGCTTGCCTGTGCGCCCTTCGGCGAAGGCGCGGATCTGCGCATCGGGGTTGCCATACTCGTAGTTCGGGTCGCTGCTCACCACCCAGAAGCGGATGCGTTTGTCTTCCTCACCCAGCAGCTTGAGCTTGGCCTTGATCTTCACCCAATGGTCCGGCGTACCGAAGCGGTTCACCGACGATTCGAGCACGCTGTAGCGCGCATCCAGCTCGGCGCCCGGCAGCAGCCCAAGGCTGCGGTCCACCTGTTGATAGAGCGCGCCGCCAATCAACAGGAAGATCAGCAACGCCACCAGGCTGAACATGCCGCTCAGGCGCAAGGCAATGGAGTTAGCCGACATTGCGACTCTCCAGCACATACCCCATGCCCCGGATGGTGTGCAGCAGCTTGGTGTCGAACGGCCCGTCGAGCTTGGCGCGCAGACGCTTGATCGCGACTTCCACCACATTAGCGTCGCTGTCGAAATTGATGTCCCAGACCATTTCCGCAATCGCCGTCTTGGAAAGGATTTCGCCCTGGCGTCGCGCCAATACGCTGAGCAGCGAGAACTCCTTGGCGGTCAGGTCCAGGCGCACGCCGTTGCGGCTGGCCTTGCGGCTGATCAGGTCGATCCACAGGTCAGCGACCGTCACCTGCACCGGCTCGTGCCCGCCGCTACGGCGGGTCAGGGCTTGCAGGCGTGCCACCAGTTCCAGGAAGGAAAACGGCTTGCCCAGGTAATCGTCGGCGCCTTCGCGCAGGCCGCGAATGCGGTCTTCCACGCGCTCGCGAGCGGTCAGCATGATCACCGGCGTCTGTTTGCGTGCACGCAAGGCGCGCAACACGCCGAAGCCATCGAGGCCGGGCAGCATCACGTCGAGCACGATCACCGCATAATCGTTCTCCAGCGCCAGGTGCAGACCCTCGACACCTTCGCGGGCGACATCGACCGTATAGCCTTGCTCGGTCAGACCGCGATGCAGGTAGTCCGCGGTTTTCTCTTCATCTTCAATAATCAGGACGCGCATGAGTCTTTTGCTCCAGGGCCGGGCCTCAATCTGTGGTTGCCAACGCAGGGGTTGGTATGGGCCGGTGGAAAAACTTCTCGAGGTACAAGTATATGACCGGCGTGGTGAACAACGTCAGCGCCTGGCTCACCAGCAAGCCACCGACCACCGCGATCCCCAGCGGCTGGCGCATTTCCGCACCGGGGCCGGCGCCGAGCATCAGCGGCACCGCGCCGAGCAGGGCGGCGAGGGTGGTCATGATGATCGGCCGGAACCGCGTGACGCAGGCTTCGTAGATCGCTTCTTCAGGCGCCAGCCCGCGCACGCGTTGGGCGTCAAGGGCGAAGTCGATCATCAGGATGCCGTTCTTCTTCACGATACCGATCAACAGCACCAGGCCGATCAAGGCCATGATCGAAAAGTCCTGGCCCATCAGTGACAGCATGATCAGTGCGCCCAACCCGGCGGATGGCAAGGTCGAGATGATCGTCAGCGGGTGCACGAAACTCTCGTACAACACGCCGAGGATGATGTAGACCGCCACCAGCGCCGCCAGGATCAGCCACGGTTGGCTGGCCAGGGAGCTCTGGAACGCCTGGGCCGCGCCCTGGAAGTTGCCGATGATGGTAGTTGGCATGCCGATTTCATTCTTGGCCTGGTTGAGCATGAGCACCGCGTCGCCCAATGCCACGCCCGGCGCCAGGTTGAACGACAGGTTGGCGGCCGGGAACATGCCGTCATGGCTGATGGAAAGCGGCCCCACCGTCGGTGGATCTACTTTGGCCAGCGCCGACAGCGGCACCATCTCGTTGGTCAGCGGCGAGCGCAGGTAGAAATAGTTCAGGCTTTCGGCCTTGCCGCGTTGTTGCGTGTCCAGTTCCAGCACCACCTGGTACTGGTTGATTTCGGTCTGGAACTCGTTGATCTGGCGTTGGCCGAAGGCGTCGTACAGCGCCTGGTCCACATCGGTGGCGGTCAGGCCAAAGCGTGCGGCGGCCTGACGGTCGATGCTGATGTGGGTGATGCTGCCGCCCAGTTGCAGGTCGTTGGACAGGTCGCGAAAGGCCGGGTTGGCGCGCAGTTTTTCGGTGAGGCGCTGGGTCCAGGTATTCAGCGTCGCGCCGTCATTGCTCTTGAGCACGTATTGGTACTGGGCGCGGCTGGGGCCGGAACTCAAGTTGATGTCCTGACCGGCACGCAGGTACAGCACAATGCCGGGCACCTTGGCCAGTTTCGGGCGGATGCGATCAATGAACTGGCTGGCGGACACATCGCGATCACCGCGATCCTTCAAGGCGATCCAGAAACGCCCGTTGGCAATGGTCTGGTTGCTGCCGGTCACCCCCACTGAATGCGAGAACGCTTGCACCGCCGGGTCGGCCTTGACGATCTCGGCCAGGGCCTTGTGCTTGGCGACCATGTCCGGGTACGACACGTCGGCCGCCGCTTCACTGGTGCCGAGTACAAAGCCGGTGTCCTGCACCGGGAAGAAACCCTTGGGGATAAACACATAGCCGACCACGGCCAGGGCCAGGGTTATCACAAAGATCGCTGCCATGGTGCGTTGATGGGCCAGGGCGCGGCGCAGGTTGCGCGCATAGCCGGCCAACAGGCGCTCGCTGAAACCTGGTTTGTCGTGGACGTGATGGGTGGGCGCGCGCATGAACAGCGCGGCGAGGGTCGGCGCCAGGGTCAGTGATACCACCACCGAAATCAGGATGGTCGAGGTGGCTGTCAGCGCGAATTCCTTGAACAGCCGTCCGACCACACCGCCCATGAACAGCAGCGGAATGAATGCCGCCACCAGCGAGAAGCTGATGGACACCACGGTAAAGCCGATTTCACCGGCGCCCTTGATCGCCGCTTCGCGCTTGTCGAGGCCCGCCTCCAGATGACGATGAATGTTCTCCACCACCACGATCGCATCGTCCACCACAAAGCCCACGGCAATCACGATTGCCACCAGTGTGAGGTTGTTCAGGCTGAAGCCCATCAGGTACATCAGCGCAAAACTGGCGACCAGCGACACGCCCAGCACACTGGACACAATCAGCGTCGCCGACAACTGGCGCAGGAACAGCGCCATCACCGCCACCACCAGCAGGATGGCGATCAGCAAGGTGACTTCCACTTCGTGCAAGGAGGCGCGGATGGTCTTGGTGCGGTCGGTCAACACGCTGACCTGCACCGACGCTGGCAACATGGCTTGCAGGCGCGGCAACTCGGCTTGAATACGGTCGACGGTCTCGACAATGTTCGCGCCGGGTTGGCGTGAGATCACCAGGTTGACCCCGGGCGTGTCGCCGGACCAGGCCTGCACGTAGGCGTTTTCCGAGCCATTGATGACTTTGGCGATATCACGCAGTTGAACCGGTGCGCCGTCCTTGTAGGACACGATCAACTGCGCGTAGTCCTCCGGGTGGAACAACTGGTCGTTGGTCGACAGGGTCGACACGCTGTTCTCGCCGTAGATCGCGCCCTTGGCCAGGTTGAGGCTCGATTGCTGGATAGCCAGGCGGATATCGGCGAGGGTCAAGCCGATGGCGGCGAGTTTGTCCGGCGACGCCTGCACGCGGATCGCCGGGCGTTGCTGGCCGGTGATGTTGATCTGGCCAACGCCGTCGATCTGGCTGATCTGCCGGGCCAGCAGGGTTTCCACGTAGTCGCTCAGCTCGGTGCTGGGCATGCTGTTGGAACTGACGCTGAGGATCAGTACCGGGCTGTCCGCCGGGTTGACCTTTTTCCAGGTCGGCAGGCTCGGCATATCGCTGGGCAGCTTGCCGGACGCGGTGTTGATCGCCGCCTGCACTTCCTGGGCGGCGGTGTCGATGCTCTTGTCCAGGGTGAATTGCAGGGTCAGCAGGCTGGAGCCCAAGGCACTGCTGGAGGTCATCTGGGTCATGCCGGGGATGGCGCTGAATTGCACCTCCAATGGCGTGGCCACGGACGAGGCCATGGTGTCCGGGCTGGCGCCAGGCAGGGTGGCGGTCACCTGGATGGTCGGAAACTCCGCTTCAGGCAGTGGGGCAATGGCCAGGCGCGGGAAGGCAATCAGCCCGAGCAGCACCAGGGCGAAGGTCAGCAGCAGGGTGGCGACCGGGTGGTCGACACACCAGGCTGACGGCGAACGGCTCATGGCTGCACCTTGGCATCGACGGTCTGGATGACCTGCGGCGGGTCCTTGAGTACCTCAACCTGCGCGCCGGCCTTGAGCCGCGACTGGCCGTCACTGACCAGCACATCCCCGGCCTGCACGCCCTTGATGATATTGAGGTCGCTGTCCTGGTACGTCACCTGCACCGGCACCACCTCGACCTTGTCGCCGTTGACCCGGTACACGAAGTGCGAATCCAGGCCGCGCTGCACCACGGTCGGTGGAACGACCAAGGCGTTTTTGTCGAGGGCGGTCTGGATCTTGATGGTCACCAGTTGCCCCGGCCACAGGCGCTGTGAAGCGTTGTTGAACTCGGCCTTGGCGCGCAGGGTGCCGGTGGTGGAGCTGATCTGGTTGTCGATCAGGCTCAAATGGCCTTCGCCGAGCAAATCGCCGGTCTGGCCGTCGGTATCGGCGCCCAGGTAGGCGTCGACGCTGGCCGGGGTGGGCGCCGCGATCAGGCCTTGCAGGGTGGGCAGCATCTGTTGCGGCAGGGAGAACTCGACGGCAATCGGGTCGATCTGGGTCACGGAAAACAGGCCCTGGGTATCGGCTGTGCGCAGGAAGTTGCCTTCATCCACGGTGCGAATACCCACGCGGCCGCTGACCGGTGAGCGAATCTGGGTGTAGGAAAGTTGCACCTGGGCCGAATCGATGGCGGCCTGGTTGCCCTGGGCGGTGGCCTTGAGCTGGTTGACCAACGCTTGTTGCTGGTCATAGGTCTGCTTGGACACGCCGTCATCGACGCTCAATGCCTTGTAGCGCTTGAGGTTGACCAGCGCCACCTGCAACTGCGCCTGGCTTTCGCCCAGTTGCGCCTTGGCCTGGTCGAGATTGGCGCGGATCGAGCGGTCATCGATGGTCGCCAGCAGGTCGCCGGCCTTGACCCGTTGGCCTTCCTTGACCAGCAATTTTGTGAGGATGCCGTCCACCTGCGGGCGAATCACCACGCTGTGCAGTGACAGCACCGAACCGATCCCGCTGACAAAGCGCGGAACATCCTGCTGCACCACGCTCACCACCCGCACCGGAATCGCCGTGGGCGCCGCCAGTCTGGCTTTGGCTGGACGGGTCAAGGTCCAGGCTGCAACAGCCAACACTACGAGGACAGCCACGATCAGGGCGGTTTTGCGTTGAATGTGCATGGGGTGAGGCGCCAGGGCAAAGGATTTGAAGTGTGTGAGGCCTTTATAGCCTGCCAACCCGGTCAGCAAGGTGACTGCTAACTGACGGCGCTGTCAGTAAAGGCAGACCATTCGTACAGGTGGTGGTTAAAGATCCGAGGCGGGCAGGTATACTGCGCGCCAGCGTGGCCCGCAAGCCGGCCCCGCGTCATTTCTTGCACGCTCCGGAGCTTCCATGACTTCCCCGACACAACCCCCTGTTGAAGCGGCCGACCTCGTCGATCCGGCCAGCGCCGAAGGCGTTGAAAAAGCCGAGATCCCGGCGTTCAAATTCCCCTTCAAGCCGGGTGAGCTGGCCGGGGCCAAGAATGCCGCCCAGCCCTGGTACAAGAACGGTGCCAGGAATGGCCACACCAAGACCCCGGGCATGGCGCCACCGGGCACCCGTCGTTCCATGGGTAAACGTTAAGATTAATCCACTGTAATATTTGCGGGATGTTGCCTACAGCTCCAGTCGCTATTTCTTCTTGTAAGCCCGCGACCATTTCTTGAAAGCTTGCACAGCTTCCGCTGCACCCCTGGTTTTTCCACAGGGAGCAGCGGAGGGCGCTCTTTCCGGAAAAGGACGTTTCCTGTGGCCCTGATACACCTTTGTGTAGCGTTTGTCCTGTTGCTTGCGGTGGATGCCGTTGCAGGCCTTGATCAACCTCGACGCGAAATCCGCTTCGCCGTTGCCGCACAATTTCCCCCCTTCCAGAGCCGCAACCCGCAAGGGCAGTTGGTCGGCTTGAATATCGAGTTGGGCAACGCCCTTTGCCAGCAGTTGAATGTTCGCTGTACCTGGGTCGACCAGGTGCTGGTCGAAAACTTCGGACGTCTTGAAGCGCGGCAATTCGATGCAATCATGGGCATTGCCCCTACACCCCTGCGCCGGCGTTGGGTCAGTTTTACCGACAACCTCTACCCCTTTACCACGCGTCTTGTCGCCCGTCGAAGCTCGGGCCTGATGCCGACACCAAGGTCGCTCAAGGGCAAGCGAGTGGGCGTATTGCTGGGCAGTAATCGCGAAGCCTTTGTTCGTTCGCAATGGGCGCGCGAAGGCGTGATTATCAAGAGTTTCTGGCTCAACGACGAGCTGGTCCGCAGCCTGGTGGCAGGCGATATCGATGCGACCCTGCAGGGCACTGTGGAAATTCGCGAGGCCCTGCTCGACACGGCTGTCGGCCAGGATTTCGACTTTCTGGGGCCCGCCGTTTGTGCTGAGCTGTTAGGCAATGGTGTTGCGATTGCGCTGCGCAATACCGACACGGCGCTGCGTGTCGAGCTGAATCGTGCGCTTGAACAGCTCAAGCACAATGGCGAATACCAGCGGATCGTCGCGCCTTATCATCTGGACCGGCCGTGATGGCTAATTAATTGCGCGGAACATGAGCTGGATCAGTATTTGCCCCCTCGGTGCGCTTAGAGTCGACGCCCTGCCGACTCCCCCAACAACCACGAGCGCGCTTCTCCATGAAGATCAATCTGCCGGTCACCGGTCGGAATGTGGACTTTGCCCCCGACGCCAACATCTTTTCGACCACCGACCTGACCAGCGCGATTACCTACGCCAACCAGGACTTCATCGATATCAGCGGCTACAGCTGTGACGAGCTGCTGGGGGCGCCGCACAACATCCTGCGGCATCCGGACATGCCGGCCGAGGCATTCGCCCATATGTGGCAAACCCTCAAGAGCGGCCGGTCGTGGATGGGCATGGTGAAAAACCGCTGCAAAAACGGTGACCACTATTGGGTCAGCGCGTATGCCACGCCGGTGACCCGAGAGGGCGCGACCGTGGAGTATCAATCGGTGCGTATCAAGCCGGATGCGCGCAGGATCGCGGTGGCGGAGCGGATGTATGCGCGTTTGCGAGCGGGCAAGCGGCTGTCCTGGCCGGTCGTCGGCATGGGGGTGAAATTATCGGCATGGGTCATCGCCACTTGCGCGGTGACCTGGGCCTTGGGCTTGGGCCTGACGGACTCCGCGCCGGTCTGGCAGCTACTGGCGTTGGTGTCGGGCTGTGCGGCGGGGGCGGCTGGCGTGCGGCTGATGTTGCGGCCCTTGGCTGAACTGCAAAAGCGCGCGCGCCGGGTGGCCGACAACCCGCTGAGCCAGGCGATCTACACCGGGCGCCGCGACGAGTGCGGGCAGATCGAGTTCGCCCTGCACATGCTCGAAGCCCAGGTGGGCGCAGTGGTAGGGCGTATCGACGATGCCTCCCAGCGCCTCTCCGGCCACGCTGCACGGTTGGTGCAGCACCTCGACAACAGTCACGCCAGCAGCCTTGGCCAGCAGACCCGGACCGACCAGGTGGCGGCAGCCATTCACCAGATGGCCGCCAGCGTGGCCGAAATGGCCAACCATGCCCAGCAGGCGTCCAAGGCGGCCGACCAGGCCGGCAGCGAAACCCGTGAAGGTCACCTGCGTGTGGATGAAAGTCATGATGCGGTGTTGCGCTTGTCCCAGGAGCTGGCGCGGGCCACGGAGGTTATCCACCAGTTGGAAAACCACAGCGGTGAAATCAGCAGCGTGCTGGAAGTGATCCGCACGATTGCCGAGCAGACCAACCTGCTGGCCCTGAACGCGGCTATCGAAGCGGCGCGGGCCGGTGAGCAGGGGCGCGGGTTTGCGGTGGTGGCCGATGAAGTGCGCGGCCTGGCCCAGCGCACCCAGCAATCGACCGATGAAATCCAGCGCATGATCAGCACCCTGCAAGGCGGCGCACGGGACGCGGTGCAGGCCATGGCGCACAGTGGCGAGTATGTCGACGCCAGCGTCAAACAGGCGCAGCGGGCCGCCGCCGCACTGGATGGCATCAGCCAGCGTGTCACACAAATCACCGCCATGAGCCAGCAGATTGCAACCGCCGTGGAGGAGCAGAGCACGGTGAGCGAGGACATCAATCGCAACATCGTCGGCATCCGTGATGCCGGGGAGGCCACCGTCAGTGCTGGGCAGCAGAGCCGGCTCAGTTCAAGCGATGTGGCCGCACTGGCGGAGGATCTACGGCAGTTGGCGCGGGAGTTCTGGTCTAGGCCGCGCGCAACGAGATAAACGCATAGTTGGCCGGCACTTCGGTGGCAATCTGCGCCCCGGCATCCAGCACTTGCTCGGCGATGTCCATTCCCGACACATGGAACACCCATTCATTGGCCACGGACGGCTGACCCACCGCCAACTCGATCGCTTGGGCAAACGCGCCCATGTCCGGCAGGTAAGCGGTAAACCCATCGCCCTTGAGCGCCGTGGTGCGAATGCCGAGCAAGGCGCACACCGCTTCCTTGGTCTGCACATCATCACGGTCGGCCTGACGTGAGCGCTGGATCAACTGCGCCAGTTCAGGGTCCATCAACTGGCCGCCCACGATCAGTTCCGGCCCCTGTTCCCAGGACTCCGGTGGGCAATCCTTGGCGGCGGGGTTCAACGGGATATGCGGATTGATCTCCATCGGGTAGATGCGGCACACCAGCGGGCGACGCTCATAGATACGGCAGCGGTTGTCCTCGTCAAGATTCCGGCAGGGGCCGGCGTTGTAGGCGGCAAAGGTGATTGCCACAAACGCCTCGGTGTTGCCGCTGGGCACGACCACCGAACGGCGTTCGGCATGTTCGCGTTGTTGCAGGGGCAGGCCCAGGCCATTACCGAGGAAACCTTCCACCAGGACGATGACGCTGCCGCCGTCGGCCGCCCACTGGCGGGCTTCTTCGAGGGTCAGGGGCACGTGATGATCGGAGCAGCATTTGCCGCAACCTACGCAGGAAAATCGAGTGTTCATGGCGGATCTGTCACCAGGCTAGGTCAGAGGGCACGCAAGAACGGTGACGGGCTTTTACCTCTGTTCACCGTTTTGTCTCTCTGGAAGCAAGTTACACGCCAGTGCCTGTCAGTCCTCTGTCACTACATCGCGTAGGACAAATCTCATGCCTGCGCTCTCATACAACTGCCGAGCGCGCAGGTTGCTTTCCAATACCTTGAGGTCCACATAGGGCTCGCCGCGCTGCTTGAACACCTGGAAGCTGTGCAGCAACAAGGCGCGGCCCAGCCCCTGGCCCTGGGCGCAAGGGTGAACGGAGAGGTTCTTGATGAATGCGCTGGTCCAGCATTGCGCGACGGCGAGAATGCCTTCGTGGTTGCTCGCCACCAGGCACAGCGTGGGGTCGAACTCGGCGTCGGTGGTGAATTGGTGCTGCCAGGTTTCCAGGTGGGGAACGCGGCCGCCGCCCTGGTCCTGGGTCATGCGCAATACCGCATGAATCGCTGGTGCAAGCTCGTCACGATAATGATCCAACTGTGTATCCGCGGGCCACAGCGGGGCAGGCAGGCTGCCGGTGAGGTCGCGGCGCAGCAGTTGGAAGTATTCGCTCACAGGCCTTTTTGCGCCACGGTTTGAGCGGCCACTACCAGGCACTTGGTCAACTCGGGCGAAGAGAACTTGGTGAGCACCGCATCGGCGCCGGCCAGCCGGGCTTTTTCGCTGTTCATCGCGCTGTCCAGGGAGGTGTGCAGCAAGATATAGAGGTGCTGGAAGTCCGGGGTTTCGCGCAGGGTGCGGGTGAGGGCGTAGCCGTCCATTTCCGACATCTCGATGTCCGACACCACCACATTGATCTGCTCGGCTGTGCCTTGCAGCTCCAGCAGCACATCGATGGCTTCCTTGGCGCTGCGTGCGGTATGGCAAGTGAGGCCGAGGTTGCGCAGGGTGTGTACCGATTGCTGCAGCGCGACCTGGCTGTCGTCCACCACCAGGATGCGCGCATTGCCCAGCACTTCGGCCTCTTCCATGGTCAAGTCGGTGGGCGCCGCTTCGATTGGCGCCGGTGCGATGCCATGGATGACTTTTTCGATATCCAGCACCTGCACCAGGCCGCCTTCCACCTGGGTCACTCCGGTGATAAACGCACGGTTACCGCCGGAGCCGTAGGGCGGCGGACGGATGTCGGTGGTCAGGCAATGCACGATCTTGCTCACCGCCTGCACATGCAACCCCTGTTTGGAGCGGCTCACGTCGGTGACGATCAGGCAGCCACCGTCCGGGTCTGCCAGGGGCATTTCGCCGAGGGCGCGGCTCAGGTCGATCACCGCCAGCGAGTTGCCGCGCAGGGTGGCGATGCCTTTCACATGCGGGTGGGACTCCGGCAGCTTGGTCAGCGGCGGGCACGGGATGATTTCGCTGACTTTCAGCAGGTTGATCGCCATCAGCTTGCCGCTGCGCAAGGTAAAGAGCAGAAGCGAGAGTGAGTCTGCGCGGGCTTTGGTGGTGGGCATAAAAACCTTCTGTGGATCAGGGATGACGATCTATGGAAGGTTATCGACTTGAGCGGCCCATGCTTTAGGGGCATGGGCCGCTAAAATCATTCCTTCCACACCTGAGGATTCACCAGGTCCTGCGGACGCTGGCCCAGCAGGGCGCTGCGCAGGTTGTCCAGGGCACGGTTGGCCATGGCTTCGCGGGTTTCATGGGTGGCCGAGCCGATGTGCGGCAGGGTCACGGCATTGCTCAGTTGGAACAGCGGCGATTCGGCCAGTGGCTCTTGCTCATACACATCCAGGCCGGCACCACGGATACGCTGGCTTTGCAGGGCTTCGATCAGCGCCGGTTCGTCTACCACCGGGCCGCGGGAAATATTGATCAGGATCGCGCTGGACTTCATCAGCCCCAACTCGCGGGTGCTGATCAGGTGCCGGGTCTTGTCGCTCAACGGCACCACCAGGCACACGAAATCCGCCTCGGCCAGCAGCGCGTCCAGGCTGCGCAACTGTGCGCCCAACTCCTGCTCCAGCGCCGGCTTGCGGCTGTTGCCGCTGTAGAGGATCGGCATGTTGAAACCCAGGCGGCCACGCCGGGCCACGGCCGCGCCGATATTGCCCATGCCGACGATGCCCAGGGTCTTGCCGTGCACATCGCAACCGAACAACGGCGCGCCGACACTGGCTTTCCACTGGCCGGCCTTGGTCCAGGCGTCCAGCTCGGCCACCCGGCGAGCGCTGCTCATCAGCAGGGCGAAGGCCAGGTCGGCGGTGCTTTCGGTGAGCACATCCGGGGTGTTGGTGAGCATGATTCCGCGCTCGTTGAAGTACGCCACATCGTAGTTGTCGTAACCCACCGACACGCTGGACACCACTTCCAGCTTGCTTGCGCCTTGCAACTGCTCGCGCCCCAGCTTGCGGCCCACACCGATCAGGCCGTGGGCGTGGGGCAGGGTTTCATTGAATTGAGCGTTGATGTCACCCAGCTTGGGGTTGGGCGCGATCACCTCGAAATCCTGTTGCAGGCGTTCGATCATTGCCGGGGTGACGCGGCTGAAGGCGAGGACAGTCTTTTTCATTGCAGGCGGGCTCATCGACTACGGGAGAATGCCAAGCACGCTAACATTCCTGCCGACAGTTGTCAGGACGTCACATGTATCCATGTGAGCACCGGACCAAGTGTGGGAGGGGGCTTGCCCCCGATGGCAGTGGACCGGTCAACACATCTGGTGACTGACGCACCGCTATCGGGAGCAAGCTCCCTCCCACATTTGATCTATATCACCTGGGAGAGATCAGTTCGCCAGGCGCGCACCGCTCAGGCTGCCACTCAATTCATACGCCACCAGTTCCGCCTGGTGCGCCGCCAGAATCTCCGGCAGCGAGCCGCGCAGGTATTCCACCCAGGTCTTGATTTTCGCATCCAGGTATTGGCGCGAGGGATAGATGGCGTACAGGTTCAATTCCTGGGAACGGTAGTTGGGCATGACCCGCACCAGGGTGCCGTTGCGCAGGCCCTCGATGGCCGCGTACACCGGCAACAGGCCAATGCCCATGCCGCTGGTGATCGCGGTTTTCATCGCGTCGGCCGAATTCACCAGGAACGGCGAGGTATTGATCGCCACGCTTTCCTGGCCTTCGGGGCCGTTGAAGGTCCACTTGTCGAGCTGGATCACCGGGCTGACCAGGCGCAGGCAGGCATGGTTGAGCAGGTCATTGGGGCGATGGGCGCAGCCCTTGGCCTTGACGTAATCCGGCGAGGCACAGGCGATGCTGTAGGTGATGCCCAGGCGCTGGGACACGAAGCCCGAGTCCGGCAGTTCGCTGGCCAGCACGATGGACACATCATAGCCTTCGTCGAGCAGGTCCGGCACACGGTTGGCCAGGGTCAGGTCGAAGGTCACGTCCGGATGGGTGCGGCGATAGCGAGCGATGGCGTCGATGACGAAATGCTGGCCGATGCCGGTCATGGTGTGCACTTTCAATTGCCCGGCGGGGCGCGCATGGGCGTCACTGGCCTCGGCTTCGGCTTCTTCGACATAGGCCAGGATCTGTTCGCAGCGCAACAGGTAACGTTTACCCGCCTCGGTCAGTGCAATGCGCCGAGTGGTGCGGTTCAACAAGCGGGTTTGCAGATGGGCCTCAAGGTTGGAGACCGCGCGCGACACATTGGCAGTGGTGGTATCCAGTTGCACCGCGGCGGCGGTGAAGCTGCCGGCTTCGGCCACGCAACTGAAGGCGCGCATGTTTTGCAAAGTGTCCATGGAGTGTTCTCAAGGGAGATGCCAAATTGTGACATGAAGTTGCGCGCAGGTGTGTATCCGCTGGGCGCTGTCCCCTCCCGACGTGGGTGGCGAAGAGTCAGGACAACGTCCAGGCCTCACTGACTTTCGCCCTATAGTGCGGCATGTATTCCTGTAGCAAGTGATTGAATGCCGCCTGTGCGCGGGCGCGGTTTTCACCGGTAGGTACGTCGAGGGCGGCTTGGGCGCGCTGTATCAGGGTTTCGGCGGCCCGGGCGAGTACCGGACTGATGCGTTTGAGTGCGTCAATCTCCGCGGTCAGCGACGTACCGTGGGCCTGCCGGCCCAGGGTGTCGAGCAATGCATGAAAGTCATCGGCGTGCCGCTCTACGTAATCGTCCCAGCCCGGCTTCTCATCGGGGTTTTCCAGGTAGCGGAGGGCGATTGGCAGCAGATGATCCAGTGAGTCGCTGCCTAACCGGTCTTTGTGCAAGGTTTGCCGGGTGCGCAACGACTGCGCCTCGATGACGCTGAACTGTTCAACCTGTTGCGGCAGTACCAGATTGCGGTCTTTGTCCTCCGTATGACGGGTATAGAGCACCACCGGTTGGCCGTGCTTTATCTTTACCAGCACTTGGGTGGACCACGGTCTGGCGGGATCAGGCAGCGATTCGCTGATCGAGCGGACCAGGTGTCCCCAGCCGAATGTCTGCTCGCCAATGGTATCAAGTGCTTGGTCCAGCATTTCCTTGACGACTTGCCGGGATTCTAAAGGGGCAATATCGATTGTCAGGTAATCACCGCTCAGGTGCGGGTCATCGAGCTTGCGTTGGCTGACTTCAATGGTCACGCCTTTGCCCGCCCCGCCCTGTGACGAGGCCGCTACCCCGGCAGAGAAACTCTGTATCTGGGCGATGGCGGTCAGCTTGTAGACTTTCAGCGCATCGGGGCGCAGCTGAGCAGGGTGACGCTGGATCAGCGTGTACATTTCATTCTCCAGCGGCCTATCGATGCGCGACTGTGCCTTGAGCAGTACATAGCGCTCCAGCAATGATTGGGCCTGTTTGTTGCTGGCGTGGCGGGTGGCGTTCAGCTCGGACGCTGGCACGGGTGTGCAGACCTGCCGGGTGAATTGTTTGCTGGTGGCGTCTATGTGGTTTTTCATGTCGGCCAACAGTGCCAGGGGGTCGTCGTTGTAGTGCTTGTGCGAGGCCAGGCGACGATGCGCCAACTCCGGCGCCGTTTCATACAGGCTCAGGATATCCAGGGTGATGTGTCGGTGAGTGCGTTGCAGGGTTGGCTTTATCGTGGTTTTCACCTGCAGAGCACTGAAGACATTCACCGTCGACTTGTTATGGGCCGTCAACGCGAAGCCGCGTTCGGTGATCACCGGTTGGGACGTGTTTCTCACGCTGGGCAGCTCAACATCGGTCAGGCCTGCGTCGGCCAATGCCGCCCTGACATAGGGTTGGCTCAGCGCTGAGTAGGCCAGGTGTTTCTGCAGGTTGTAGCTATCACGCAACAAGCTGGGCAGGTTCTTCACAGTGCGACGGATACTCTCGCTTAGCGAGGTGCGAACGGAATGGCTGCGCGCATCGGCGTACTGTTCCAGGTTTTCGTATTCGCGAGCCGAAACATAGCCGATACCGAGTTGGCTGTGGGTCTGGAACAGCTTCTCGATCGATGACTTCAACTGTGCCTGCAGGCTGATGGCGCGCGTGCTTCTGATGCGCTGGTCGGCGCAGACCTCCAGGCGGGAGTCGGCTGCCAGCTGCGGCCCGGCACGCGTCTGTTGCGTTGGTTCCAATGCAACGTTGTAGCCGATATGACGGTGGTTGCTGCGTTCGCCGCCATTGCGGACATAGGCGAGTGCCGGTAATAACTTTTGCGTCAGGCGCAGATGTTTGCCAGCACTGACGGCTGCCCGGAACTGCCATTTGAGGGCTCGACACAGTGCATAGTCGGCCTCGATGTCCGGGTCCCTGGAGGTGCGGTGCCGGCGAAGCAGGTGTTCGGCCTTTTTGAAAAACGCGTAAAAGTCCGGTAATGCCTCTACCGACACCTCAAGGCTCGGCTCTCGGCTGGA
Source organism: Pseudomonas sp. NFR09 (assembly GCF_900111535.1). Lineage (NCBI taxonomy): Bacteria > Pseudomonadati > Pseudomonadota > Gammaproteobacteria > Pseudomonadales > Pseudomonadaceae > Pseudomonas > Pseudomonas sp. NFR09. The sequence goes on along the minus strand of NZ_FOIH01000001.1, from coordinate 545,262 downwards.
CAGCTTGTGGTGAAGCGCCTCTATTGACGCTCGATCGCGATGATCGTCTGCAAGCGGGATCAGCTTTTCCAGGACGCTGTCCGCAATCCAGCACACATCACGCTCCAGGGGGCGCATGCCGGGTTGCAGTGGTGCTGGCGAGAGGTGTAGCTGCCTGCGCAGAACGTCAGCGGTCTGTTGTGCAGGGGCGGATATGGCTGCTTCGAAAGGGCGTGCGTTGAGGACTGAAAACATTCGGGCACTCCAGAGGGTGGAATGCTCGTTAGTGTGCTTGCTGGCAGCGCACCGCGCTGTAGGGAGAATGTCCCTGTGCCGGGATAAATAGCCCTACATCCTTGGAGCCAGCTCGGATTATCGTCTGAACGGTAACAAAGATTCACAGGAATGCCAGCTTATCGTTCCCCATGCCGCCCCCTAGAATTGCGCCACCTCTCCCCGCAACACCCTCTCAGGAATTCACAGCAGTGCCGCGTCGCATCAGCAGAGAGCTCAAGACTCTCAGTGTTTGGGCTTTATCGTTCGCAATCAGCGGCTGCATCGGAACCGGAGGAGTAGCCCCTCAAGGCCAGTCCCTCAACGCCAATGACCTGGCTACCGACGACGCCATCCAGAGCGCCGCGCAAGACGCCCACTGGCCCACCGCACACTGGTGGCAAGCCTACGGCGATCCCCAACTGAACCGCTGGGTCGCCCTCGCTACCGAAAACAGCCCAAGCATGGCCATGGCCGTTGCACGGGTGCGTGAAGCACGGGCCATGGCGGGGGTTGCCGAGTCGGCCGAGTCGTTGCAGATCAATAGCGACACTACCCTCAAGCGTCACAATTGGCCGAAGGATCAATTCTACGGGCCGGGCGAGCTGAGCGGTGCCAACACATGGGATAACAATGCGTCCCTGGGCCTGAGCTACGCCCTCGACCTGTGGGGCCGTGAAAGCAATGCCAGCGAACGTGCCGTCGACCTGGCGCACATGAGCGCCGCCGAAGCGCGCCAGGCCCAGCTCGAATTGCAGAACAACGTGGTGCGCGCCTATATCCAGCTGTCGTTGCAGTACGCCAATCGCGATATCGTCGCGGCCACCTTGGCGCAACAGCAGCAGATTCTCGACCTTGCCAACAAACGCCTGAACGCCGGGATCGGCACCCACTTTGATGTCAGCCAGGCCGAAACGCCGTTGCCGGAAACCCATCGCCAACTGGACGCCCTGGACGAAGAGATCGCCCTGAGCCGCAACCAACTCGCAGCGCTGGCGGGCAAGGGGCCGGGGGAGGGCGCGACATTGCAACGCCCGACCCTGTCTCTCGCCGCGCCCCTGAAACTGCCGTCGCGACTGCCTGCGCAATTGCTCGGCCAACGCCCGGATGTGGTCGCCAGCCGCTGGCAAGTCGCGGCCCAGGCCCGTGGCATCGACGTGGCCCACGCCGGTTTTTATCCCAACGTGGACCTGGTCGGCAGCCTCGGCTACATGGCCACCGGTGGCGGCATACTGGAGTTCCTGGCGGGCAAGAAATTCAACTACAACGTCGGTCCGGCGATCACCTTGCCAATCTTCGACGGCGGGCGCCTGCGTGCGCAATTGGGTGAAGCCAGCGCCGGTTATGACATCGCGGTCGCCAAGTACAACCAGACGCTGGTCAACGCGCTCAAAGGCATCAGCGACCAGTTGATCCGTCGCGAGTCCATGGACAAACAAGCGTCCTTCGCCGCGCAGTCGGTGGCTTCGGCGCAGAAAACCTACGACATCGCGATGATCGCTTACCAGCGCGGCCTCACCGACTACCTCAATGTGCTGAATGCGCAGACGTTGCTGTTCCGCCAGCAACAGGTGCAGCAACAGGTGCAGGCCGCCCGCCTGAGTGCCCACGCCGAACTGGTCACCGCCCTGGGCGGCGGCCTCGGTGCTGGCAGCGACGTACCGCAAGACGCCAAGACCCTCCCGAGCAAGACCCCGACGGCACTGGCCGTGTTCGATCACTGAGTAGGATTTGATGACTCCCTTGCCTGCACCGCTGCGCTGGCTGCATGCCCTTGAGTGGCGCCGTGGTTTTTTCGACTGGGTACGCAGCGACGGCGTGACCTGGGTGTATATCTTCAAGGTGCTGGCCGCCGCGTTCCTCACGCTGTGGTTGGCCATGCGCCTGGAGTTGCCGCAACCGCGTACGGCGATGATCACCGTGTTTATCGTGATGCAACCGCAAAGCGGCCAGGTGTTCGCCAAGAGCTTCTATCGCTTCCTCGGCACTCTGGCGGGGTCGGCGGTGATGGTGCTGCTGATCGCCTTGTTTGCGCAGAACACCGAGTTGTTCCTTGGTGCCTTGGCGATCTGGGTGGGCATGTGCACCGCTGGTGCCACGCGCAATCGTAACTTTCGTGCCTATGGTTTCGTGCTGGCCGGCTACACGGCGGCGATGGTCGGCCTGCCTGCGCTGGCGCATCCGGACGGTGCTTTCATGGCAGCGGTGTGGCGGGTGCTGGAAATCTCCCTGGGGATTCTGTGCGCCACGCTGGTCAGCGCCGCGATCCTGCCGCAAACCTCCAGCGCCGCCATGCGCAATGCCTTGTACCAGCGCTTTGGGGTGTTCGCGCTGTTCGTCACCGATGGCCTGCGCGGGCGCAGCCAGCGTGAAGGGTTCGAGGCCAGCAACGTGCGCTTCATCGCCGAAGCCGTGGGCCTGGAAGGGCTGCGCAGTGTCACGGTGTTTGAAGACCCGCACATGCGCCGGCGCAATGGTCGGCTCAGTCGCCTCAACAGCGAGTTCATGAGCCTTACCACGCGCTTCAATGCCTTGCACCAGTTGCTCGAGCGCCTGCGCAGCGATGCCGCCGACCATGTTGTCGCGGCGATCAAACCCGGCCTGCAAGACCTCGCCGAAGTGCTCGATGGTTTTTCTGGCCGTGCGCTCACCAGCCCTGACGCGGCGCGCCTGGTCAATCAACTGAGTGCCTACAAGGACAGCTTGCCCGCCAAGGTCCGTAGCCTGCGCGCGGCCTTTCAGGAAGGCGATCCCACCGAAGCCGAGCAGCTGGATTTCCACACCGCCTACGAGTTGCTCTACCGTTTCGTCGACGACCTGCACAACTACGCGCAAACCCACGCGTCCCTGGCCGATCACAGCCATGCGCGCGAGCAGTGGGACGAAACCTTTATCCCGAAGACCAACTGGTTGGCTTGCGTCGCCTCGGGGATTCGCGCGTCGTTTATCTTGATTGTGCTCGGCAGTTACTGGGTCGCCACCGCCTGGCCCAGCGGTGCGACCATGACCCTGATTGCCGCCGCCACCGTGGGCCTGTCCGCCGCCACGCCGAACCCGAAGCGCATGGCGTTCCAGATGGCCTGCGGCACGTTGCTCGGTGCGTTGGTGGGCTTTGTCGAAATGTTCTTCGTGTTCCCCTGGATCGACGGTTTCCCGCTGCTGTGCGTGATGCTTGCGCCGGTGATCATCTTCGGCGCGTTTCTCGCCTCACGCCCGCAGTACGCGGGTGTCGGCGTGGGCTTGTTGATCTTTTTCAGTACCGGCTCGGTGCCGGATAACCTCACGGTCTACAACCCCTACACCTTTATCAACGACTACATCGCCATGATCATCGGCATGCTGGTGTGCGCCGCAGCCGGGGCGATCATCCTGCCGCCCAACAGCCGTTGGTTGTGGCGCCGCCTGGAGCAAGACCTGCGCGAACAGGTGGTGTATGCGATCAGCGGCAAGCTCAAGGGCCTGGCCTCGAGTTTTGAAAGCCGCACCCGCGACCTGCTGCACCAGGCCTACGGCCTCGCCGTCGGCCAGCCGCAAGTGCAGCGCGACCTGCTGCGCTGGATGTTCGTGGTGCTGGAAGTCGGTCACGCGATCATTGAGCTGCGCAAGGAACAGGCGATCCTTCCGGTGCACCCGGCGTACGCCGAGTCCCAGCCGTGGCGCCAGGCGATCCGCGTGATGGGCCGCTCGCTGGTGCGGCTGTTCCTGCAACCCAGCGCGAGCAACCTGGAGCGCGGCCTCATCGCCGTCGACCATGCGATCAGCCGCGTACAGGCTACCGACGAACCCTTCGCCCCGCACTTCGACACGTCGGCCCTGCGCCGGGTGAAAAGCTACCTGCACTTTATCCGCACTTCATTGCTCGACCCGCAATCGCCACTCGCTGCCTTTAAAGGAGCTGCGCATGCCCCGTGAAATCGCCTTCCATGGCATCTATATGCCGACCATGACCCTGATGTTCCTGATCGCGGCGGGGCTGGCCTGGGGTGTGGATCGCTTCCTGGCCGGGTTCGACCTGTACCGTTTTTTCTGGCACCCGGCGTTGCTGCGCCTGAGCCTGTTCGTCTGCCTGTTCGGCGCCCTGGCGCTGAGCGTCTACCGTTGAGAATGCCCCGATGAAAAAGTTTTTCAGCCTGCTCGCGACCTTGCTGGTACTGGCCCTGGCGATCTGGATTGGCCGCACGTTGTGGGTGCATTACATGGAAACCCCGTGGACCCGCGACGGCCGTGTGCGCGCCGACATCATCAACGTGGCGGCTGACGTCACCGGCGAAGTGGTCGACGTGCCGGTGCGTGACAATCAGCTTGTCAAAAAAGGCGACCTGCTGATGCAGATCGATCCCGAGCACTACCGCATTGCGGTCAAGCAGGCGCAATCGCTGGTCGCGTCGCGCAAAGCCACCTGGGAAATGCGCAAGGTCAACGCCCATCGCCGGGCGGACCTGGATGCGCTGGTGATTTCGAAGGAAAACCGCGACGACGCCAGCAACATCGCCGACTCCGCCTTGGCCGATTACCAGCATGCGTTGGCGCAACTGGAAGCCGCCGAACTCAACCTGAAACGCACCCGGGTGCTGGCGGCGGTGGACGGCTATGTCACCAACCTCAACGTGCACCGAGGCGACTACGCACGCATCGGCGAAGCCAAGATGGCGGTGGTGGATATGAACTCGTTCTGGGTCTACGGCTTCTTCGAAGAAACCAAACTGCCCCATGTGAAGGTCGGTGACAAAGCCGATATGCAGTTGATGAGCGGCGAGACCTTAAAGGGCCATGTAGAAAGCATCTCGCGCGGCATCTACGACCGCGACAATCCCGAGAGCCGCGAGTTGATTGCCGATGTGAACCCGACCTTCAACTGGGTGCGCCTGGCCCAGCGGGTGCCGGTGCGGATTCATATCGATGAAGTGCCGCAGGGGGTGTTGTTGGCGGCGGGGATTACGTGCACGGTGATTGTGCGGGAGTTGTCGGGAGGTTGAGGTCGGCTATTGGCGGAGTGCGTTGGCCCTCACTTTGCGACGGCGTTTCACTCTCAAGATGCTGGTAAAACGGCGATGTTTTTTTGAATTGAGAACCAAGATGTAAAGCAGAGCCGAGAATAGCGGCAATAGGTTGAGCAATGTCACAGCGTGGCTGCCCAGATAGGCGATCGAGAGCAAGATATTCGCGATGATCACAGTTACAAGTACTCGAGATGCATGACGGGATCCTTCCCACAACATCGCTTGGCCCACGTAGAAGATCAAGCAGAGTGCTACGCCGGTTCCGAAAGAATACTCGGTCGATAGGTGATAGAGCGCTGCGTAGTACGAGAGGCTATGCGCCATGTTGCCGGCAATCGTATTCAAGCAAAGCAGTAAGGCGCCACCCCATACCGGTAAAAAACGGTACGCATAACGGCGCCAAATTAAATACTCCCGGAAGGGGTCGACGCTATATTTCATGGCTGTCGAACTCCTCGTAGAGTGCAACGATCACGTGATTGACGTTTCCGGATAGAGTGCTGCCCGTGACAGCCAAAGTGGCGCCGATTTGGTCTTGGATCTGAGTCATGATGCTTAGGCGTATCTGGGAATTGCTGAAGCGTCTGGGCAACTGCCCAGACAACTGTTTCAGGCGAACCATTGCACTGGGGTGACGAGGGTTTTTCAGGCGTAATACTTCGCTGGTTAGCTTTGCGCGTTCCTGACGACTCATATGCCTCAAGACATCAGTGACTTCGCGCCCCGTCGAATGTTTGATCGCCATAATCGTTTTTACCGTGGCAAACGTAGTGCTTCCCGCACCGACGAGTGAGATTCCGTCTAGAGCGACGGTCATTGCCTGGTACCAACCTAACGAGTCGTAGTAGTCGTTCTCGGCGGGGTTGACGAACTCATTGTAGGTCCGCCATAGACTGTTGAGGCATTGCACGCCGCTTGCAGCCGTGCCGGCCAAAGCAACGTAGGACAAAGCAAGACTGGTACCTGCGCTGAACGGTGCCGCCGCGATTCCTGCCTTCGCAATTATGATGCCTATTACAGCCCCGCCGCAGGAACTCACGACTCCCGATGCTTCTTTTCACACCTGCGACTCATGCAGTGAACTGGCCGCCAGCTGCGCATATTCTTCTGCCGTCCTGACCGGCCCCGTCATTTCCCGCAACATCACGCGCTTGGGCCTGATACTGCACAGCGGCACAAACTCACGCAGTACCGTCACCTGATAATCACTGCCGATATGCACCACTGCGGCCCCGACGATGGCCGGGTCGGCATCTATGGTTCGATAGAGCTTGGGCAGGTCCAGCAGACTGGTCAGCCGCTGGCGAGTAGTGGTATGCGCTTGCGGCACACCACTTTGCAGAAAATCCCTGGGCATCCTTTCACCTGTGAGTCGACAGAGGTGAAAGAGCCTGGGGATTGTTTCCTTGTAATGATGTCAGGCCGTTCGCTGTTTTTTGTAGGACGCGGCCTGGTAATTATCTCACTGCGCTATGAAGGTCTCGTGCAAATGCCGCCACAACAGCACGCCACTGGCCTGCTTCTCAAACACCACTGTAGCGCGGCGATCCGTCTGCGTGCCGCTGGCATCCACCTGATGTTCGCGGTAAGTCACCGTCGCCCCACGAGCATGCCGGTCGATTCCGGCCATCTCGCTCAAGGTGATCTTCAACCCCGGGCGCATGCCGCCCAGACGCGTGAACAGTGCATTGACCCCGGCGGCATTCACCCGTGCGCCGGTAGCGGGGGCGATCATGCTGAACTCCGGCGAAAAGCGGGCGAGCAACGTCTGCAAGGTACCTTCGGGTGCGACACCGGCAAACCATTGTTCGATCTCGACGTGGGTCTGGATCACTTCTTCAAAAAAATCGCTGTAGTCAATCATCGGTCGGGCTCGCTGGCGGGGTGAAGCAGTGCACGTAGCCTGGACGCATCCAGACGCAGCACCGCAAAAAGAGGCAGCAGGGTCAGGGCTGCCGCCATCGTGAAGGTTATGGCGAAGGAATCCAAGGCTGACAACAGTGCGCTGAGTATGGCTGCGCCCAGGCAGAAGCTCACTTGCCGATTGATGTTCCACAAGGCGCTGGCGTGGCCCATGCGTTCGGCAGGAATATCGAGAAAGGCCAGGGTCTGCGCGGTGCTGCTGCACAGGCTGCCTCCCAACCCCATCAACAAATAGGCTGGAATGATCAGTGCAGGGCCATTCAGCAACAGGATGCCCAGGCATTGCAGCAGCATGCCCGCCAACAACAACGGCTTCGGACCACAGCGGTTGAACAGTTTTTTGCTGAGCAAAATCGCCAGTGCCGACGCCAGTGCCCACGGCAGCATCAAGGCGCCGGTCTGTGTGGCGTCGTACCCGAGGCCGCGAAGATAGAGTATGGCGATGAGGCTGGTACCGATGAACACGCCGGGGATGCACAGGTAGATCAGCATCGCGGTGCGCAGCATTGGGCTGCGCATCTGTTGGAAAATACTGCCCACGTCCAGTGGCACACGACGGCTCGACGGCCTGTCAGGTTTTATCCATAGAACGGTCAGCAGCAGGGTCATCAACGCCAGTGGCAGATTGGCGTAGAAGATCCAGCGCCACGACATGTTGTCGACAATCAAACCACCCAGAGCCGGAGACAGCGCCGGCACCAGCAATGCCACCGACATCACTCGCGCTGTCAGTTGGCTGCGTTCAGCCGCCGGGAAATGCCGGTAAGCCATGGCCTGCCCGACGGGAATCAGCAAGCCACCGCCCAGCCCTTGCAGGGCACGCCAGCCGATCAGTGTTTCAATCGAACTCGCCTGGCCCACCATCACCGATGCCCCGGCGAACAGCAACAGGCTTGCCGCGATCAGCGTTCGCTCCCCCATCACCGCAGCCAACCAGACACTGAGCGGAATGATCACGGTCAGGCCGATCAGATAGGCATTGCTGATCCAGGCCAGTTGCGTGACCGAGGCGTGCAGTTCGCGGGCAATGTCCGGGTAGGCGACGGTGGCGACAAACATGTTTACCAGGTCCAGGGCGAAGCCCAGCAAAAAGATCCAGGCGACTTTCGAGCGGTAGGTCATGAACGCAATCCTGCGAATGAAGCGGGCAGGGTAGGCCGCACACAACATTTGGGCTACGCCGGTTTGCCTGCTAGTTTGTCAAAAATATTTTGACAAAGAGACCTCCAACCCATGGTCAGCCTGGACCGATTCGACACCTTCAAGGCCGTGGTCGAGGCCGGCTCTCTCACCGCTGCCGCTGACCTGTTGGGCCAGACTCGCGCCGTGGTCAGCTTCAACCTCAAGCGCCTGGAGGCGGAACTGGGCGTTACTCTGTTGACCCGCAACACCCGCCAACTGGCGCTGACCGATGCCGGCGAACGCTTCTACGTGCGTTGCACGCGCATGCTCGAAGAAGCTCGATTGGCGGTGGAGGAAGCCCGCTCGGAGCATGCCCAACTCAAAGGCACGTTGCGCATCACCACCACCATCGAATACGCGTTGGCCGTGGTCGCGCCGGCGGTCGAAGCCTTCCGCCGCCTGCATCCGGACCTGGACATTCACTTGTCCACTTCCTCGACCCATGCCGACCTGATCTCCGAACGTTTCGACGTGGCGATTCGACTGGGCCGCCTGCTCGATTCCAATCACCGCGCGGTGCAATTGTCCACCTTCGAGGTGTTTGTCGTGGCGGCACCGGAGTTCGCCGGGGTTGACACGCTGGAGGCATTGGAGCCGTTGCCCAAATTGGCACATGGCCGTCTGACTGAGTTAAGCCTGACCGACCCCGAAGGTGGCCAACATCAGTACCGTCCCGGCAATGCCTCGCTGGTGGCCGATAGCGCGGCGGTCCTGCAAGCCTTTGCCGTGCGCGGGCATGGCGTGGCAGTGTTGCCGCAGTGGTTGGTGCAGGACGATCTGAACAGCGGGAGGTTGGTGCGCCTGTTGCCGGACCATCGCTTCGCTCCGCAAGGGGTCTATGCGATGTATCCGGACACTCGGCATTTGCCGCTCAAGGTGCGGGCATTTATTGATTTCATGAAGGGCTAGAGTGAGCCCGCCAGACCAAAACGCTTCTTCAGCACCCTCTCCAACAACCCCTTGGGCAACAGCGCCGCCATCAACGGCAACGCGCGGCTGCCGTTGCCCGAACGCAGCAGGCGCGGCGGTTGCGACTGTTGCACGGCCTTGAGTACGTCCGCCGCAAACTCATTGGCGGGTGTCGGCTTGTCCTGCGACGCCTGGCTGCGTGCGCGAATACCTTCGCGCAATGGCCACCACGGCGATTGCTCGTTGATCAACAATTCGGCCTGGGCACCGGCGTTTTTTGCGAAGCTGGTATTGATCGCACCGGGCTGCACTTCCATGACCCGCACGCCAAACGGCGCGAGTTCCATGCGCAGTGCGTCGCTCAGGGCATGTACGGCCGCTTTGGATGCGCAGTAGGCGCCCGCAAACGGCGTCACCAGCACCCCGGACACGCTGCCGATATTCACCACCAGGCCTTTGCGTTTGCGCAGCGCCGGAAAAAACGCCTGGGTCACGCCGATGATGGAAAACACATTGGTTTCGAATTGGCGTTGCAGCGCCTGGGTGCCGCCATCAAGCAGTGGGCCCATGGCGCCGTAGCCGGCGTTGTTGATCAGCACGTCCAGCTCGCCCACATGGCTGGCCAGTGTTAGCAGGGCGGCGTTGTCGTTGACGTCCAGCAGCACGGCGTGAAAACCGGCGTTGTTGAGGGCGATAACGTCGGCTTCGCGGCGAGCGCTGGCGAGCACTTCGAAGCCTGCTGCCTTGAAAGCGTCAGCCATGGCGCGGCCGATGCCGCTGGAGCAACCAGTGATGAGTACGTTGGGCATGGGGCGGTCCTTGGCGGTGTCGCTGTCTTTGTGGAGAGGCACCCTACCGTAGCTGTGGTGCAAATTGAAACATGTACATTTCGCGGGAAACGAGCGTGAACCTGTCAACTTTCACAGGTTCACCATCGTGTGAAATGGCTTATGTTTAATCCAGTCTCACTCGGGCAACAGGGGCAAACTGGATGTGAAAGCCAAAGATAAGAAATCCACGACAGCGAAACCACCAACAACGTCTAAATCGAAAGCCAAACCCAAGACCGGCGCGAAAGCACCGCAAGTCAAGCCGGTCTTCAACACCCGTTTTTTAAAAGGCCTGGTGACTGACGCAGCCTCAAAAAAACCAGGAAAGGCAAGGTCAGTTGCAAATTGTCTTATCTCACGTGGATAACGACGACGGCCAATTCACCGGCGATGACGAGCGCTATCTTCCCTTCGAACCCACTGGCTCGGTCTCCCGTTGGCGCCTGGCATTTACCGAGCAAAATCCGCAGATACGTGAGCGGCACATCGAATCGCTGCAAGACATCATCCTCCACCTGAGTTACACCGCTAAACTCGGCCAGGAGTAGCCCTCATGAACCATGACGACTCACTGAACATCATTCCACCCAGCCTGCCGAAGGGCGGTGGCGCGATTCGAAGTCTTGGGGATGGTTTGGGTGCCGTAGGCGCGAGGGGAACGGCGTCATATGCGTTGCCCTTGCCTATTTCCCCTGGACGCGGCCTTGCGCCGGACCTTGCGTTGAGCTATCGCAGCGATGCGGGCAACAGCGACTTCGGTATGGGCTGGAGCAAGACGGTTAATGCCATCAGTCGGCGCACATCCCAAGGCGTACCTACCTACACCGATGAGGACTTGGTTCTCGGCCCCGACGGCGAAGTGTTGATGCCGGAACGGGATGACCGCGATGGACAACTAGTCCAGAGGACCGAAACCCATTACCGCGGGCTAGACGTCGGCAGTCACCAGGTGACACGTTACTGGCCCCGCATCGAAGGCGCATTTGCCTTGATTGAGCGCTGGACCTCAAACGCCGATCAGACCATGTTCTGGCTGGTGCATACGGCAGACGGCAGCCTTCACATTTACGGTAAGACCGCGGACTCACGGTTGGCTTGTCCTGATGATGAGACAAACGTAGCCGCTTGGTTGATTCATGAAAAAGTTAACCCCGCTGGCGAGCACGTGGCCTATGAATATAAACGTGACACCGACGCGCCAGGCCCCGACCAGCCCCGTGATGGCCGTGCCCAGCGTTACTTGAGCGCGGTGCATTACGGTAATGCCCAGGGACATAGGCACCTTTATGCCTGGAAAGTTGCTGGCTGGGCCAATGTGCAGTGGCACTTTCATCTGGTGTTTGACTACGGGGAGCGGCCCCGTGGGATCGAGGCGGTCCCAGCCTATGCTGGAACAGAACATTGGACTGCACGGACGGATGCCTACTCCGACTACCGCTATGGCTTCGGACTGTGGACGCAACGCTTGTGCCACCAAGTCCTGATGTTTCACAGCTTTGCGGAACTCGGACCTGAGCCGGTCCTGGTACAACGTTTGCTACTCGAGTACCACACTACCGCCCTGGGCTACAGCCACTTGAGCGCAGCCCATTCCCAGGCGTGTGACGGTAATGGCGTGCTTCATAGCCGCCCCCCTATTGAGTTTACTTATCAGGCGTTCTCCCCGGTTGAAGATGTGACGGGGTTCCAACCTTTCGATGCGATGCCCGGCTTGAACGATGGTGATCGCTACCATCTGTTCGATCTGCTGAGCGAAGGAATGGCAGGCATTCTCTATCGCAGCGACAAAAGCTGGTATTACCGCTCGCCCAAACGGGCCGAGGCTCCGACCCATCCCGATGAGGTGGTTTATGACGAGTGGCGTGAGCTCGAACGCATTCCCGTCGCCGATAGCACAAAACCTGTGCGGCAATTCCTGGCGGACATCACGGGTGATGGCACTCCGGATTGGATCATCGCCAAGCCGGGTTGGAGCGGCTTTTTCACCTACCGGCCGGATGGCCGCTGGGATCAGTTCATCTCGCTGAAGGCACTGCCCAATGAGTTCTTTCATCCTCAGGCGCAACTGGCGGACCTGATGGGCGCAGGGCTGCAGGACCTGGCAATGATCGGTCCACACAGCGTGCGCCTTTATGCGAGCGGTCGCGCAGAAGGATATCGAGCCGCCCATGAAGTGGCGCACAGTATCGACGATGACTGCCTGCCGCTATTCAGCCGCGCGAATGACCGACTGGTGGCGTTCTGTGACGTGCTGGGTTCCGGCCAGCAGCATCTTGTTGAAGTGCGCCATGATCAGCTCAAATGCTGGCCTAACCTGGGGCGTGGGCGTTTCGGCAAGGGTTTTGTGTGGTGCAAGTTACCCTTCACCTACGATGAGTTCGACGCGTCACAGGTGCTGCTCGCCGATTTCGACGGCTCTGGTGCTGTCGACCTGGTGTTATTGCGGCCGAACTGTGCGCTGATCTATATGAACCGTGGTGGCAACGGTTTTGATGAAGTCCCCCTGTGCCTGCCTTGGCCACCCGGTGTGAACTATGACCGATTTTGCCAAGTCAGCGCCGCGGACCTGCAAGGGCAGGGGTATTCGAGCCTGGTGCTGACCGTGCCCCATATGAGCCCTCGGCACTGGCGCTATGACCTGGTTCACGCCAAGCCGTACCTGTTGTGTGGCACCAACAATAACCTCGGTGCTGCCGCAACTGTCGTGTACCGCAGTTCGGCCCAGGAGTGGTTGGATGAAAAACAATACCTCCAGGCCCGCGAACAACCAGCGGTGTGCCACCTGCCATTTGCGCTGCCCTTGGTCAGCGTCCAAATACAGCATGATGAAATCACCGGCAACCAATTGACCCAGCGGTTCAGCTATCGAAAGGCCTTCTACGAAGGCGTCGAGCGTGAGTTTCATGGGTTCGCCTTGCAGCTGTCGAGCGACTGCGAAGAGCAGGCAAATGGGCAGCGCGAGGAGGGTTACAGCGCGCCGGTGTTGCGCAAAACCTGGTATCACGTCGGTGACACCGTGGACCCACCCACCCAGGACTACTTCGACGGGGATAGTGACGCTATCGATTTGAAGGGTACGCTCTACAGCTATTATCACGAGGCGGACGACTGCGATCAGTTGGTCGTCCCCGATGCCAAGGAACAGGAACAAATGTGCAATGCACTGGTTGGGCAGGTGCTGCGCAGTGAACTCTTTGACTTTGGTGACGAGGACGGCACGCCGTATTCCGTCGAGCAGCATCGCTACCTGCTGCGCAGGCTGCAGCGTCCCACCGGTGGAAAACATGCCCCCTATCATGTGCTGCACGTATTACCGGTTGAAATCATCACCTATCGCTACGAGCGCAAAAGCGCCGACCCTGTGTGTCAGAAGACCTTGAATTTGCACTGGGATGCTGTCGGCAACCCGACCGACAGCGTTACCGTCGAATACGCCCGGCGTCTCACTGCTCGGAGTGATCCGGCGTGCCAATTGGACCCTCACACGCTTGCGCCGCAAAAACGCTGGTGGTGCGACACCCATGATGATGCACAGCAGCGTTACTACCTGACGCAGACCCTTGCGCGATTCATCAACCTGACCGAGCCCGACGCCTGGCGCTTGGGCCTGCCGTATTTGCAACGCACCGATGCGATGGTGCTGGTCAAGGGCGCTGGCCCCAAAGGCCTGATGCCGCAAGACATTACCTACGAATACTTTACGTCCGCCAGCGCCGACAACCCGCTCAATGACAGCATCCAGCGCCAGCTGGTCGGGCAATCGCTGCAGCGTTATCGCAAGCTTCCCGGTAACACGCCATGGCCCGACGGCCAGGCCGGTTTCGAGGCTTTGCCGGACTATGTGGAGAGGGCTGAGCTCGATAAACCCGCGCTCCAGGCGTATGACCTGCTCAAGAATGAACACGGCGATATGCCGTTTGACCTGGCGGCACGCCTGACCGAGATCGGCTACCGCCGCATGCCCTGGCTGCTCGGCCCGCAATTGGAACCGGAGCCGCTTTGGTCGATCAGGCGGGGCTTCTACACCTATGCCCCATTGTCCGACTTTCATCAGGTCTTGACGGTGCAGCAGACCCAGGCCCACGGCGTGACGTTACTGGGCTATGACCCTCACCGATGCCTGAACACGTCGGTGACCTTGCCTGATGGCTGTAAGACTCAGGTCGAGAAAATTGATTACCGCTTGATGCAACCTGCCCGCATCCTCGACCCCAATCAAAATAGCCAGGAAGTCCTACATGGCGCTTTCGGACAGGTGCTGGCTACCAGCTTTTACGGTGTGGAGCGCGGTGAGGCCGTGGGATTCGACCCCGTTGACAATTATCAACGGCCACAGGACGACAGCCCCGCCCACGCGATCGAGGCGCCGGAGCAAGCACTGCAAGGTGCCGCCACCGCTTATTTCGAAAACCCGTTCAGTTGGATGGGCCGCATACCCGAAGTTGACCGGTCGGACTTGGCCTGGCTTGACGAGTGCGTTAAGCAAGGCGACCTGTTGCCCAGTGGCCACATACGCGCTGGCGCGCATGCGCTTTTACCGACGCAAGACTTGACGCCTGCACGCCAGCGCCTGCGTGCGCTCCTGGTGAACGTGCAGCGCGAACCGGTGCATGGTGTGCTCCTCATGGCGGATAATGATCCGACTGCCCCTGACCGGCAGATTCGCATGACGATCCGCTGTTGGGATGGATTCGGCCGTCCATTGCAAACCAAGCATAAGGTGGACGATGGCTATGCGTACCAGGTGCAGTCGGACGGCACCCTGGCGCTGGACTCCGAGGGCAAGCCGATTACGCTGCAGGATGTGCCGCGCTGGCGCGTCAGCGAGCGGGTCGAGTACAACAACAAGGGGCTTGCGGTGAGGGTGTATCGGCCGTACTTTGCCCCGGATTGGCATTGCATCAACGACGCCAGCTTCAGCCAGCACGGCTACTACGATACACAGCTCTACGACCCGTTGGGGCGGCGGACGAATACTATTCTTGCCAAGGAAGGCCATCTGCGGCGTCAGACTTTCCGTTGCTGGTACACCATCAGTGAGGATGAAAACGACACGTATGAAGAAACCCGAGCAGCCAGGGCGTACGCGGATGTCACGCCATTATTCAATCCCCAGGTGCACACGCATACGCCTGACCTGACGGCGATTGAACCGCGCGGCCTGGCCTGCCGCGCAGTTGCCTATTGCCGCAGCGATCCGCAGGGGGCGGCAGACCTGAGAGTCACACGCACGCTTTACAACAAGGCAGGCCAGGCAACTGCCCAATGGGACCCCCGCTTGCATTTACTGCATGAAGGCGACCCTACGGTGCCGGCAAACCTGACAACTGTTTACTCCTTGGGCGGCCAGGTGCTGAGTACCCAAAGCGTCGACGCTGGGTGGCGTGTCCACGTGTTTGGTGAAGCCGGGCAAAACGTGTATTCGCAGGATGGGCGGGGTACGCAGCGCGAGGTCGAATTTGATGAGTTGATACGACCGTTGGCAGTGGTTGAGCAAGGCTTGTGCACGGAGCGCTTTACCTATGCGCGTGCAGAGCCAGTCCATGCCGACAGTAACCTATGCGGGCAGGTCATCCGGCAGGATGACACTGCGGGCACTCGCCATTTCAACGAGTACGCGATGGGCGGTACCGTATTGGATCATGTGCAGCATTTCCTGAAGACCCTGGATATGCCGGACTGGCCGAAATCCTTGCACCTGCGCAATGCCTTGTTGGAGCCTGGCGAGGGGTTGCGCACTCAGGTTTACCTCGATGCACTCGGCGGGGTGCTGCAAAAGATCGATGTGGCAGGTAATCACCAGGGCTTCCGCTACACGGTCGACGGCCAATTGCGTGAGGCGTGGCTCAGGCTCAAGGGGGCGTCAGCGCAAACGACTCTGGTGAGCGCCATTGTCTACGATGCGCACGGCAAGATAGAACGCAAAACCCTGGGCAATGGTGTGGTCAGGCAGTTTGATTACTGTCCTCTAGACGGTCGATTACGCCAGCTGTCCAGTTATCGCGGCAGTGGCGCGCTCTTGCAGGACCTTCATTACGAGTATGAACCGGCGGGTAACGTTGTCAGAATTAAGGACACGACGCTGGCGGTGCGGTTTTTTAACAATCAGCGTATCGATCCGATCAGTTGCTACCACCACGACAGCATCGGTCAATTGGTCAGGGCAACTGGCTTTGAAGCGGGCAGTCTTCGCCAAGGGCCGAATCACGTGGCCGACCCCCTCGCAATAGCCAAATACTGTCAGACGTACCGCTATGACAGGGGCGGCAATTTGCTGGAGTTGATCCACCAAGGGCCACAAAGCCATGGGCGGATTTTGAAGGCGGCTCCCTTCAGCAATCGCTGCTTGCCTGAAAGTCAGGGTGTGTCGCTGACCCAAGCTGATTTCGACGACGAGTTTGACCCCAATGGCAACCTACTCAGGCTGGAGGGCCGACCGCTGAATTGGGATCAGCGTAACCAATTGCTCCACGTAGAGCCGGTGGTGCGCGAATCCACCGACAATGACAGTGAGCATTACGTCTACGACTCAGAAGGTAAGCGTCGGCGCAAAGTGCGCATTGCCCATACCAATGCGCGTGCTGTCACCCAGGAAACACGCTATTTACCGGATTTGGAGATCCGTAATGTGCACGGCAATGTGTTGCATGTGATCACTGTGGGTGAAGTGCAGGTGCTGCACTGGGAAACAGCGCGACCCAAGCGAGTGGCAAATGATCAGTACCGCTACAACCTGGATGATCATTTGCGATCATGGGCCGTAGAGCTGGATGGTATGGCGAAGGTCGTCAGTCGCGAAAGTTACCATCCGTTTGGCACTACAGCTCTTTGGGAGCGTGGTGATTCCAGTGAAGAGAGTTATCGTACGCTGGGTTACGTGGGCAAGGAGTGCGATGCGACGGGGCTTTACTACTTCAAGCGACGCTATTACTTACCTTGGCAACAGCGATGGTTGAGCCCGGACCCCGAATTGATGATTGACGGGCCCAACCTCTACCGGATGGTCGGAAACAACCCTGTCAATCTTATTGACGATGATGGCTTGAAAGGGAAAAGAGCCCAGGACGAACAATCTTCGGCTTCGTCCTCGAAGCGACCCAGGTTGGACAACCAGGCAGGGCCTTCGTCCCAGGTGACCAGCGTCCCACCCCGAGTCAGGGCCCGACATCCAGATTCGGAAGGAGAATCGGAAAGTGAGGATCCGGATATTTTCTATCGTGCGCTGCGCAAGGATGAAACCAGGCTTAAACTCAGGGGGCTTCGACCGCCGATCGGGCATGACAAGTTCACCAGTTCGTATGAACATGTTCGAAGAGGCACGAGGGCCCTGCTCAAGTCCAGATGGATCTCAGGCACGCGCTCTCTCAAAGTGGCGGGCATATGGGCTGCCGAGGGAAGCAAGAGGGTCGTGAAGTTTCGCAGGCCGGCTGAGAGCACTACCTTTGATCTGACCACTGAACAGGGGCGCGCGGCGATGCAGCAGGAGCATGCAGATGCACCGGGCTCGAAGCCGATTGGAGGTGAATTAAACAGGGTGATGAATTTTGCTAAAGGCTCGCAGGAGGTATTGATTGACTCCTACGTCGAGCCCGAAGCGATCCTGGAGGTGTATGAAGCCACTCTCATCAGTGAGAAAGAGCGTCTTGAATGGGTAAAGAATAATCCAGGGCCGAGTGCGGAACAAAAAGTTATTCGCACGCGCTCAACTGTGGACTCGCCGCATAAAAGCGTGTTGCTCAAACGGATCAATCCGGCCTGAATCTGATTCACTTGTCCCCGTGGCTCAGTCTGCAAATCGGCCTTGAAGGTGCTCGGCACGAAATTCCAGGGTTTGCGGGCGGTAGCCGGGGCGAAGCGGTGGTGTGGGCAGGCAGTCATCCCATGTCGCCCTGGCCTGCAACTCGCCGGGGCCACGATAGCGGGGGGCGGCGTAGACGTTGTCGGCCAGGTTGACCGAGTCGCCCGGTGCATAGGCGGCGACGCGCCAGCGCAGTTCGGTCAGCGGTACATCGTTGCCGTTGTTGAGGGTCAACTTTAGCGGGCGGTCGGCCGGGCACTCTTGCGGGGCGTAGCTGATGCGCAGTTCCAGGCGCGCCAGTTGCGAGGCTTCGCGGTTGTCCAGCCATACCACCCAGATCGCCACGAAACCCAGGCCCACGGCGGCGGCCAGCGACACCGGCAAGGCTCTGGCCGGGTAGCGCAGTAGCAGGACCAGCCAAGTGATGATCAGTAGAACGCCAAAAAACATGATGACAGTCTCATATGCGGATAAAACATCCTACTCGCGGGCGGGTGTGGATGCCTAACGCAGGATCAGTTTTCCTGTGCGAGGAACCGGCCCACGCATTTTGTCCACAGAGCTATAACAGGGAAGTACGGATTGTCCAGGATGTACTTATCGCAGTCTGATCAAGTGAGATAAACGATGACTATTGCAGCCCTTCTTGCTCCTGAGGTTACCTCTTCCCTAGCGTCGGTGGCGACCGCGCTTATCACATCTTCAAAAGTGGCTGAGCAGTCCCACCCTGCATCGCTCACGCAAACGATTGACGCGGCAGGATCACACCCGTTTTCGCGTAGGCAGGCTCAGAAGCTGACAAACCTGAAGCAAGCCATGCTGCAATCGCGTAACTGTGACATGAGCGCCAAGGGTGTGGGTATTGCCGTGGGCGGCATGGCCGTGCAGGAGGCTGGGCAAAAGTTAGCCGCCAGTGGTGGCCTTCTCTCCAAAGCCTTGGGTCTAGTGATGATTGTGGGAGGCAAGGTTGCCCAAGCGCATGGCGCCGAAAAATTCGATCTTGCAGGACGTCCGACGATCGCCTTCGGGAGCTCGCCCGAGTGGGACTGCCGACGCCGCTGAAACCTACCACCCCAGGTGTTTATTGGCTTCGAGACACGAACCAGTGTGGAGTCTTTTTACAAAAAACCGGGTACGCAGACGCTCTGTAAGCCCTTCAGTAACCCTACTGCCATCTTACGAAGTGAGATCCACCATGGCCATTCCAAACATCCTCGCTCCTGCGCAGATTTCTCCTGTAGTACCTGCATCCGTACCAGCGCCTGTCGTGCTGGGAACAATCGATCAAGCCCCCAGGGAGGAGGTCAGCTCGCGCCTATTCCCTCGTATGCAAAACATGGGGCTTACAAACCTGCGACAAACGGTTCTGCAAGGCGTCAATGACAAACTGAATGCGTACTTCTTTCCACCGCTCTACAACGATAAAAAGGACAAAGCCCAGGGGGCCGCTCTGACCGTTGTCGGGGGAATGGCCAAGGTGCTCGGAAAGACGGTGTCCAACTCCGGGGGATTTGCCTCCAAAGCCGCAGGTGGGGCGCTTATGTGGGGAGGGAAGGCCGCTGAAAAACTTGGCAAGGATCAATTCAAAAACGCGGGGAAAGATCACTCCAGCGGCAATTACAACGCCTTTTCCCCAAGAAATTGGGGCGTCAATTCGATGGGACACAATGGGGGCGTCCGCTGATAGGTGTAGAGAACCCTTGAACGAGAAAAGCCCCCACCCAACCCACTGCGGATAGGGGACGCAATGGGCTGGGCGAGGGCTTCTTGTACGACTGTTTTACTGCGCGATAGTTTTCACCGACACGCCACGTTCTACCGGTGTGGAGCGACCGTAGATATCTTCAAAGCGCTCGATATCGTCTTCACCCAGGTAGCTGCCCGATTGCACTTCGATGATCTCCAACGGGATCTTGCCCGGGTTGCGCAGGCGGTGCACCGAGGCGATCGGGATGTAGGTGGACTGGTTCTCGGTGAGCAGGAACACGTTCTCGTCACAGGTCACTTCGGCCGTACCGCTGACCACGATCCAGTGTTCGGCGCGATGGTGGTGCATCTGCAGCGACAGGCACGCGCCCGGCTTGACCGAGATGTGCTTGACCTGGAAGCGGCCGCCCATGTCCACCGAATCGTAGGAGCCCCACGGACGGTACACTTCACAGTGGTTCTGGGTTTCGCTGCGGCCCTGGTCGTTGAGGGTGTTGACCATCTGCTTCACGCCCTGGACCTTGTCCTTGTGGGCAATCATCATCGCGTCCTTGGTTTCCACCACTACGATGTTGTCCAGGCCGATCACCGACACCAGTTTGCCGTTGCCGTGGATCATGCAGTTGCGGCTGTCCTGGATCACCACGTCGCCTTTGCTGACGTTACCGTGGACGTCTTTGTCGTTGACCGCCCACAGCGAGGCCCAGCAGCCCACGTCGCTCCAACCGGCACTCAACGGCACCACGCAGGCGCGCTGGGTTTTTTCCATCACGGCGTAGTCGATGGAATTGTCCGGGCAGCAGGCGAAGGTGGCTTCGTCGAACGACACGGTATCGGCGGTCTGTTCGCTGCGTTCCAGGGTCAGCAGGCAGGTGTCGTAGATGTCCGGGTCGTGCTTTTTCAGCTCTTCGAGGAAGCGGCTGGCGCGGAACAGGAACATGCCGCTGTTCCAGAAGTAACCGCCGCTTTTGACGAACTCGACGGCGCGTTTTTCATTGGGTTTTTCCACGAACTGCTCGACGCGGCTCACGCCTTCGGGCAGCAGCGAATCGTTGGTGGACTTGATGTAGCCATAACCGGTTTCCGGGCGAGTGGCCGGCACGCCAAACAGCACCATCTCGCCACGCTCGGCAGCCACGGTGGCCAGGGCCAGGGCGCGTTGCAGGGCTTTCTGGTCGTCGATCACGTGGTCGGCGGGCAGCACCAGCATCAGCTCGTCACGGCCTTCGTTGACCAGCATCATCGCGGTGAGGGCCACGGCCGGCGCGGTGTTGCGGCCGAAAGGCTCCATCAGGATGCGTTGGCTTTCCAACTTACGGGCGGCCAGTTGTTCGTTGACGATAAAGCGGTGGTCCTTGTTGCAGACCACGATCGGGGTGTCCATGCCTTCGAACACCAGGCGCTCCAGGGTCTGCTGGAACAGCGTGTGTTCACCGGTCAGGGCCAGGAACTGTTTAGGGAACTGTTTACGGGAAAGCGGCCAAAGACGTGAGCCGCTACCACCGGAAAGGATGACTGGAATCATGGGTGTTTCTCCTTGAATCGATATGGGTCAGAGCTACGAAGGTTTGTCGTTTCACTCTTGTTTTTGTCTCGGTCCGGGTTGGTCTCAACCAACCCGGAAAAATGCTTCAGCGGGTCGACACTGGGCGTTTGACCCAGACTGGCGAGAGGCTCGAACCGGAGCCCGTCACATACAGCACCGCCGCTTCACCGCGTTCCAAGGCAACCGGCTTCACATCGCCGACTTTCTTGTCACCGTCATACAACGCCAGGCTTACTTTCACCGGGTTGATCTCACGCTCGCCACGGCCCTTGGCTGCCACTGACTTGACCACATCCGTCTTGCCATCGGCGGTTTTCAGGGTCAGGGCCTTGTCGCTGAGGTTCTGCACGCGCACCAGGGATTTCTGCTTGTTCTTGAACGGCGGTTCCTCGATCAGTTGTGGCTGGCCGCTGCCGCTGTTGACCAGGGTGTAGTAGTGGTCCGGAGCGAGCTTGACCGGTACGGTCTGGCTGCCGACCTTGGCGCTGTAGTCACCGCCGGGCATGAAGCTGAAATCGCTGCTGGCCAGTGGGGCCACGTCGCTCAGGTTGGTGGCGCCGACGGTAGCGCTGACTTCCTGGTTGCTGGCGTTGTAGATGCGCACGAAGCTCGAGCCTTTTGGCGCGGTAGGGCCGTACAGGGCAGCGTCGCCACCGGCGAAGGCGGACATCGATACGAAGCTCAAACCGGCTGCGATGGCCAGGGTTTTAGCGAGACGACGAGGAGTTGTAGTGAAAGTCATGTGAGTTACCTCTCTTTCAGTTTTGCGCCCGGTCGGGCGTCTCGGATTTAGTGTTGATGGCCATGTTCTGTTGGCGCGAACCGGCTTGTTTAAGCTGCGCAACCCACGCGGGGTCGGCATCACCGATTTCGTTGTTCACGGGCAGATAACGTTCAGGAAACTCCCAGATCAGCACCTGGGGCGGGCTGTTCTTGAAGTCATCGCTTTTCAGGTAGCTGAGCATCGGCAGGATCGGGCCGTGGCCGTCTTCGGCGTAGCTGACCACGTCGCTGCCCAGGGCTTGCTTGAGGGCGCCGACGAAATTCCAGTTGGGGTTGGCGCTGTAGCTGGTGCCCACCAGCGCCACCGGGGTTTCGCTGTCGCTGAACAGCGCGTCGTCACCTTGGGTTTCTGCCAGGTGCGTGACGCGTTTTTGCAGCGGCTCTTGCGGCGGCATCAGGTTTTCGAACAGCGGGTCCAGCGGCAGGAACAGACGCAGGTCGCCTTTGTGCGGTGTGGTGCTCTCGGCCTCGGTGACAAAACGCTGGGGCTCGCCGCTCAGTGGGGTCTTGGCGGCAATGGTCTTGGCCAATTGCTTGGCCGCGATTTCAGCGCCGTCCGGGGTCCAGTGGGTGTCGGTGCGCAGGAACACCTGCTTGCCGCCGAGCTTGGCCTGTTGCAGCGGGCCGAGCAGGTCCGGGGCGATGATCTTGTCGGCGGCGACACGGGCGTGGAAGTCCTGGTACAGGTTGGCGTGGATGCTCGCCGGCTTCACTTCACCCAGGTGTTCCGGGTACAGGCGTACCTTGGCCGGTACGATCGCCATCACCAGTTGGATGCCCTGGGCCTTGAGCTTCTGGCGTACGCCTTCGACCAGCGCGTAGTTACCTTCCAGGTTCTGGTCTTCGTTGACGGCGGGGTTGAACTCCTCGTCGCTGTACAACCAGTGATCGCGACCCAGCACCACGCCGGGACGGCCTTCATTGAACAGCTTGTAGTCCAGCGCCGCCCACAGGTTGGTGCCCAGGCGCTTGATCGGGAACTGGTCGTCGTAGTGGGTCTCGACCGCCTTGGTCCAGCGACCGTTGAGCACGGTGGCGTCGGCATTGGTGCTGAAGCCGAAGAAGCTGCGCAGCGACCAGGCGCCCAGGGCGAGCAACACCACCAGGAACAGGCCGATATAGAGG
Organism: Pseudomonas sp. NFR09; assembly: GCF_900111535.1. Lineage (NCBI taxonomy): Bacteria > Pseudomonadati > Pseudomonadota > Gammaproteobacteria > Pseudomonadales > Pseudomonadaceae > Pseudomonas > Pseudomonas sp. NFR09. The sequence continues at coordinate 522,207 of NZ_FOIH01000001.1, read as the reverse complement.
ACGCGTAATGAACGGGTCATGGTCGGCTCCCTCAGAATTGGAAGTAAAGGAACGGCGAGAAACTCTGCGCCGACAGTTTGAGAATCGACGCCACGAACAGCAGCAGCACCGCAGCGCGCATGGCGTAGCGTGGCCAGTCAGCGGTCCAGTAGGCCGGTTGCACAGCGGCATCCTGGCCCACGGTGAAGCCGGGCTCGTGGATGCTGCCGGGGTTGTCGCCCGGCACGGCCTTGATCAGGCTCGGGTCGGCCGGCTTGGTCTTCTCGGCAGGGCGATTGGTGTAGAAATCGCGCAGGCCGAAGAACGCCAGGGTTGCGTAGGCCACCACCAGGGTTGCCACTTGCAGGCCGGTGAGGTTGGCGCGGTTGAGTTCCGACAGCGACCACTCGCCAAAGCTGAACATCGCACCGTACATACGGCCGGCGACGTGCAGGTTTTCGGCGCGGAAGATCACCCAGCCCATCACCACCAGCAGGAAGGTGAAGGCCCAGCGCACGACGTTGAAGCTGCGTGGCGCGGTGTTGAGGCCGATGGCTTTTTCAATCGCCAGCCACATGCCGTGCCACGCGCCCCATACGATGTAGGTGATGTTCGCACCGTGCCACAGGCCACCGAGCAGCATGGTCAGGAACAGGTTGCGGTAGGTGGTCAGCGTGCCTTTACGGTTGCCGCCCAGGGTGATGTACAGGTAGTCACGCAGCCAGGTGGACAGGCTGATGTGCCAGCGCCGCCAGAACTCGGTGATCGACTGGCTGATGTACGGCTGCTTGAAGTTTTCCATGAAGCGGAAGCCCATCATCAAGCCCAGGCCGATGGCCATGTCGCTGTAGCCGGAGAAGTCGAAGTACAGCTGCGCGGTGTAGGCCAGCGCGCCGAGCCAGGCATCGCCGGTGGTGGGGTTCTGCAGGGCGAAGCAGTGGTCGGCGACGACTGCCAGGGTGTCGGCAATGAACACCTTCTTGATGAAGCCCTGCATGAACCGCGTGCAGCCCTCGGAGAATTTGTCGAGGGTGTGGGTGCGGTTGTTGAACTGGTCGGCCAGGTCGCGAAAGCGCAGTACCGGGCCGGCAATCAGGTGCGGGAAGATCGCCACGAACGCCGCAAAGTCGATCAGGTTGCGGGTTGCCGGGGTATCGCCACGGTACACGTCGATGATGTAGCTGATCGACTCGAAGATGTAGAACGAGATACCGATCGGCAGCAGCACGTGGGTCAGGATGAACGGCTCAAGGCCCGCCGACTTCATCATCACGTTGATGCTGTCGACGCCGAAGTTGGCGTACTTGAAGTAGCCGAGGATGCACAGGTCGACCGCCACGCCGAGCAGCAGCCAGCGCTGGGCCGGCTTGGTGCGCACACCGGCGGCACCGACTTTCAGGCCGATCCAGTAGTTCCACAGCGTCACGGCGGCGAACAGCGCCAGGAAGTCCACTCGCCACCAGGCGTAGAACACGTAGCTGGCAATCAGCAGCAGCAGGTTGCGATAGCGTTGCCCGCTCAAGTAGTACAAGCCGAGAAAGATCGGCAAGAACAGAAACAGGAACACATTGGACGAGAAAACCATCCCGATCTCTCCATGTTTAACCAACAGTCAAGGGCCAGAGCCCCCCCAAACCCCCCCACGAAAAATCGGGGGCGGGCCGTACAACATTCCAACTGACGAAACCGACTCGAACTGTGGGAGGGGGCAAGCCCCCTCCCACATGTTTTACCGCGTTTCGTCAGGAACCTTTGTTGCCTTTCTCATGCGTCGGGTCATAGACCTTGGTCAGGTCGCCCCCGAGGCGGAAGGTCTTGAACGGCTGCATCCCATGCTTGCGCTCGAGCACATCCGGCGCGCAGGTGTAGAGGGTGCAGAAGGGTTCGAGCCAGGCGAATTTCATGTCCTGCTTCAAGTCCTTCATGTCCTGCTCCTTGCCGTTCTTCTGTTCGAAGATCTCGGGATCCTTGACCCCGGCGAGCACTTTGTCGCCCAGGCGCTTGAGCGCGCCGTTGTTTTCCTGGCGCAGGTCCACGCCATTTACCAGGGCAAAGCTGGCGATCATCGACAGCGGCGGCAGAGCGTAGTTGTGGTACGACAGGGCGCGTTGCTGACGCTTCAATTCGTTCGGCAGGAAGCCCTGGTCGTCGACCTGGTTCACGCCGACCTTGTATTCCTTCACCGCCCAATCAAACAGATCGCGACGGTTGGTGGCGACGGACGTTGCCATCACCGACCAGGCGGCCCAGTAGGAGTGGTTGTTGGTTTTTTCCAGGGGCAGGTTGTCCCAGTCGCTGACCACTTGATCGGCGAGCTTGTTGAACCAGGCTTCGATCAGTTGCGATTCCTGCTGGTGATTGGCCAACGGGTGCGAGTCGGAGAACTTCAGGCGCACATAGGCCGAGGCCATGCTGCCCAGCGCCCACTTGCGCATGGACTTGCCGGTGTGGTTGAAGTCCTTGGACATCAATGCATCGGCCTTGGCCCACGACACCAGCCAGTTCAGGGTGCATTCGAGCTGCTCGGGGCGGCCGTCACGCATGAACTGCATCACGCGTTTGCTGGTGTCTTTTTCCAGCTTGGTGATGTCGGCGGTGCTGTCGCGGAAGGCTTTTTCCGACTGCACGTTCAGGGTTGAACGCGCCTTGTCCGAGCCTTCGTACTTGCTGCGAAACTGCAGCGGCCCGGTGTAGGGCGCCGGCATGGTGTCGCAGTTTTCCTTGAAGTCGCCGGTCTTGAACGCTTCAATCGGTGCGAAATAGCCTTGTGGCGGACGCAGCGGTGCGGCGGCGTTGACGGAGCCTGCGAACATCGCCAGGCCCAGCAGCGTAGGGATCAGTAACTTCTGCATAGGTAACCTCATTTCCCAGTTGAAGCGGTCTGTTGACCACCGGCCGGGAATACGTTGCGTGTGCAAATTTTCGCTTCGACCTTCTGCGCAGCAGCGCCCGCTTCGGGACCCTGCACTTCCACGGCCAGCAGGTTCTGCGAGGCCCAGTCTTCATCGGTGCGCAGTTCAAAGGCGAAACGCCCGTCTGTATCGGATGTCTCGGGTTTCTCGATCTTGATGTCCTCGTGGCGCCCGTTCATGTACCAGAGGGTGGCTTGCAGGGTTTTCACCGACGGATCGGCGAAGCGGATATCGACCTGGTGATTGGCATTACGCAGGTCTTTGTTCGAACTGTTCACCAGCAATTCGTTCTTGCCGGGTTTCAAGGTGGTGCTCGCGGTCATCTGCGCGGTCTTGCCTTCGCAGCCGTTGTCGAGCAGGGCCATCATCTGGCGGTAGATGGTCTCCTGGTCCAGGCGATACAGCGGCGAGAACTCCCAGATGAGGATTTTCGGCGGGGTCTTCTGGAATTCATCGCTGCCCAGGTACTGGATCATCGACCCTTCCAGACCGCCGCCGGGGAAGGCGACGTTGAGGATGTCGGCACCGATTTCCTGTTCCAGGAAGCCGGCGAAGTTGTAGTTCTTGCCGCTGTGGCTGGTGCCCACCAGGGTGATCTGCGGATTGCCCGAATCGCCGAACAGGTCGCCGTCGCCCGCTTCGCCCTTGGGCTCGGTGGTGAACTGGTCCATGTACTGGATCGCGTAGCTGGTGCCGCACAGTTGCCCGGCCATGTTGTGCAGGGTGCCGGTCTTGCCCATGCGCCCGGAGCGCTTGGTTTCGAATTCACGCTTGGGAATATCCGCGAACTCGGGCATCGCACGCACTTTGGCACCGACGATTTTTGCGGTGCGCTGGGCGCCGTACGGGGTCCAGTGCTGGTCGCCACGGAAGTAGAAATCGTGGGCCGGCAGCTCTTCCGGCAGTTGCTCGTTGGCCAGCGGCGACAGGTCCGGCACCACGTAGCCCATCTTGGCGAAACGGCCGAGCATGGTCTTGTAGTTGCCCAGGGCCTTGTCGAAGTCGAACTTGGCTTTCTCTTCCGGGTTGAGCTTGTTGCGGTTCACCAGCCCACGGGTCGGCTGGTAGACCACCACCAGTTCCACGCCCTTGGCCTTGAACGCGTCGTGCAGCTGTTGCATGCGCTTGTAGCCGGACGGGGTGGTGTCGAATTCGGTACGCAGGTCTTCCTGGGTGCGGAACAACCAGTCGCCCTGGGCTTGCACCAGGGTGGTGAAGTTCTGCTGATAGCGCGTGGTGTAGTTGCGCGCATCATGGGCGGCCGGGCACAGGCTGCAGCATGGCTCGGCGGTGAAGGTCGGCGCCTTGACGTCGTCGGCGCGTACGCCCTGGCTGGCCGCGAGCAGGCCGAGGGTCAGACCCGAGAGGCTCAGCAGTTTGATCATGTGTGGGTGCATAAGGGTCATCCTCAGTCCTGCATTTCGGTCTGGCGTTCGACAGGGTCAATCAGCACGGCTTTCTGCTGGCGCACCAGCAGGTCGAGAATCTCTTCCTGGCGATCGCCAAGCACGCCGGAGAAGCTGATGCCGCTGGATTTGGTCGGTGCCAGCATCGATACGCGGTACAGCTCGATACTCAACGGCGAGTCGATGGACAGCGGCCCGCTGCCGTTACCCGCCAGTTCACCGCCCACCACGATCAGCGAGACCTTGGCGTCGAACGGGTCGAGGGCGATGTCGCGGTCGGTGTCGGTCAAATCCTTGATGTGGCCGTACACACCGGTCAGGCCGTTGGCCATCGCGGTGTTTTCGTAGAGCTTGATGTTCACACTGTTGCGCACGCGGATGCCGTGGCGGCGGTTGCTGATCACCTTGTTGCCCCACAGCAGGTTGTCGCCGCTCTCATAGAGGGTGATGCCGTCGGTGTGGTTGCGGTAGATCTCGTTGTCGGCGATCAGGTTGTTCACGCTGTTACGGTCGATCACCAGGCCCGAGAGCTTGTTGTCGTAGCTGCGGTTGTTGAAGATGAAGCTGTCGTTCACTTCACGGGAAATGATGATGCCGTGCTTCTTCTTGGTGCCGTAGACGGTGTTGTCCGCGATGATCAGGCCGTGGGAACGGTCGTGGGGGTCAATGCCGTAGACGATGTTGTCTTTGTAGGTATTACCCTTGATCACGAAGCCCGTGGTCTCGTAGCAGTAGAAGCCGTACCACATGTCCGAGAACTCGGAATCGATGATCCAGCCGGTCGGCTCCGGACGCTTGAGCACCTTTGCCATGTTCGGCGTGTACTGGGAAATACTCACCCCGTACGACTTACTGTTGGCGTAGCCGAAACTGGCCATCTTGGTGTTGGAAATGTAGGTTTCGGTACCGCCCCAGGCCAGCAGGAAGGGGCGGAATTCCTTGGGCGACTTGAACAGCGCCGGGCCGTTGGCCTTTTCGCTCCAGCCGGTGACCTTGGTGTCATGCACAAACAGCTGGCCGTCGTTGATCAGGAACGAACCGCCTTCCTGGGACAGGCGCAGCTCCTGGGTCTTCTTGTCGATTTCCAGGATGCCCTTGCGCCCGACCACGATCGGCAACTTGGCCAGGAACACACCCGGCGAGGTCTCGCTCAGGTACTGCTTGGGCACCTTGCCCAGCAGGTCCTTGAGGTTCATGTAGCCGTCGTCGACAAAGATCGCCTGGGGAATACCGTGCTGGCGCACCACCCATTCGGCCATCTTGTTGTCACCGCCGATGAAGTCCTTGAGCGCGTCTTCCTGCATCATGCGGCGGATGCTGATCTTGCCCGGCTTGGTTCTTACGATCTTTTTTTCCATCGCCGCGGCGGTGTAGCCCGACAGGTCCGGCAGGGCCGGCTTGGCCATTTCCAGCGGCGCGGTAGGCGGGCTGGAGATGGTGTAGGTCTTGGCCTGCTGCAGTTCCTTGGCGATGGTCGGCGCCTTGGCCGCCGTATCGGCAAACGCTGTGGCGCTGGCCAACAGCATTGCCGCGACGAGTAGGCTTTGAGCATTCATTGGGCGGGCTCCCATCAGAATTTCCAGATCACGTCGACAAACGCGCGATGCATGTACGAGTCGACGTTGCTGCCATAGGCATCGCCCGGTTTGAACACGCCGGCACGCAAACGCACCAGCGCCGATGGCTCATCGATCGACTGGCTGAGCGCAGCCGGCAACAGGCCGGTCTTGAAGTACTTGGTGACCACCAGGTCCATCTCCTGGCCCAGGTCTTTCTTGCCATCTTCAAGGGGCAGGGAAGTACTGGACAGGATCGCGCCGGTGACGTCGTCGGTGTTGTTCTGCACCGCATCGATACCGTTGCTGCCCACCGGCTTGTTGCCGTCGACACGCCAGAACTTGTGGTACACCAGGCTGGCGTCGTAGTCCTCGCGCAGCTGCCAGGAACCGAACAGACTCATGGCCTGCATGTTGTTCATTTCGCCACGGAAGGCTTCACCGAAGCGGTGCACGCGGGACTGGGTGCCGGTCCAGTTCGAACGGTTGCTTTGCAGGCCGTTCTGCTCGTACTCGGCGCTGGCGCGGGAGTAGGCCGCGCCCACTTGCCACTGCGGGTCAAGGCGCAGGCGCACACCGAGGTCGGTGGCCCAGCCGCTCACGTCGTCGCTGCGCTTGGCGTTGGTCGGGCGGGTGCCGTCGGCATTCAGGGCATTGACCGAGTCACGGTCGCCGCGCATACCGGTGATGCTGGCCCAGTAGTTGACGGTGTTGGTATTGCGCCAGTTATAGGCGTCGCTGTTGGCTTCGATGCCGAGCCAGGTCAGGTCGCCGTTTTCGCGCTTGTCCAACGAGTCGGTGGGCACGCCCGGTTCCGGGTAGTCCAGCTTGCCGTTGTCATGGGTGTGGTGACCGCGCAGGCCGATCCACTGACCGGGCGTCCACTGGTAGGCGGCGTCGGCGTAGAGGTGCTGACGGTCCTTGTCCTTGGGCGACAGTTCCTTGAGGTCGGTGCGGTATTCGCTGAAACGTTCGGCGACGCCGACATTGGCCTTGAGCAGGGTCGTGTCGAAAGTCCAGTTCAGCGCTTCGATGTTGGTGTCGCGCCATTGGCCGTCGTCATTGCGCAGGCGTTGGCGACCCAGCTTGAGGATCTCGCCAGGGTAGGGCGTGAAGCCGCTGTAGCCGACCCAGAACTCGCGCATGGCCAGGTAGTTTTTCTTGGCCTTGCGGTCGTTGTTGGTGGTTTGCTGGTTCGCGTCATCGGCCGACTGTTGCAGCGTGTCGGTCTCGATGATGTCGCTGGACGCCACCGCCTGGCCCATGGCATAGGCGCTCCACGCGCCGCTTTCGCCGTAGATCCACGGGCGCAGGTCGAGGCCGACGCCGTTGACGTCGCCGCCTTTCTGCGTGCCGAGGTCGCGGTCATCTTCGGACTGTGCGGTGGCTTTGACTTCCAGGCCGAAGTTCTTGGCTTCGGTCAGCGCGGCCAGGGTCGGGCACGACCACAGCAGGGCGAAGGTCAGGCCGATGCCGGCCTTGACGAATGGGTTGAGCTTCATAGGGATTCCTCGCCGTCGTCTTCTTCATCCAGGGCGTGCAGTTGCAACGTGCTCTGGGCCAGGGTGCCGCGGGCGGCCAGTTCCTGTTGCACCAGGCGTTGGCCCTGGGCGCGTTGTTCAGGCGTCAAAGGCGCTTCAAGCTGGGCGGCCAGGTCATTGGCTTCCGGGGTGTCCTGGGCTTTGGCCAACTGGCTGAAGACATAGGCGTTCAATGGGTCGGGCTTGGTGCCCTTGCCTTGGGAAAACAACTGGGCGATGGCGAAGTCGGCGCTGTTCTGGCCGTTGCGCGCAGCGGTCAGCAAGTGGTCGAGGGCTTTTTGCGGGTAGACCTTGCCCAGGTAGCCACGGCGATAGATCTGGCCGAGGTAGTAATCGGCGGCCACTTCCTTGCCCACGGCTTTTTCGAAGTGCGCTTCGGCTGCCTTGGCATCCGCCGGCACCCACTTGCCTTCGTAGTAGAGCTTGCCCAGCAACAGTTCGGCGCGCGGCTGGTCGGCGGCGCGGCCGTTGTCCAGGTACTTCATCATCTGGTCGACGTCACCGAGTTCCGGGAAGTCATAGAGCAGTTGCGCCAGGCTGACCCAGGAAGCCGGGTAGCCGGGGGCGATTTTTTCCAGCAGGGCCTGGGCGGTTTTTTCGTCCGGCTGGCCGAGGGTGGCGTCACCCAGCACACGCGCCACGCTGTCGACACGCTGTGCGGTAACGGTGCCACGGCTGTAACCGGCTTCCATTTGCTTGAGCAGTTCGGCCTGTTTTTCCGGCTCGGCTTTTTTCTGGTAGACCGTGGCCAGTTCGACGTAGCAAATGTCGGTGGTGTTCAGCGCGGCTTTGCAGATGCGCTCCACGTCATCCAAGTGCTGGTCGTAGGTGTCCTGGGTGCGATACAGCAGCACCTGGGCCAGGCCGGCTTCCGGGTAACCGGCGGCCTGCCATTGGCTGATCTGCCGCTGGGCATTCACGTTCGGGAAGCTGTGCGGGTATTGCAGGTACAGCATCGCCAGCGGAATCAGGGTGTTGCCTTCGCCATTGGCAAAGGCTTTTTTCAGCAGGCCTTCGGCTTCATGGTGTTCGGCTTCGGTGCTGCCGGGCTTGGCCACCAGCAGGCGACCCAGGCGCGCCTGGGCGCGGGGCGAGGTGTCCGCTGCCGCACGGTAGGTGGCCTCGGCCTGTTTGATTTGCGCCGGATCGCGAGTGCCTACCTGGATGTCAGCCAGGCCCACCTGGGCCTCGCTGTAGCCCAGGTCTGCCAGTTGCTGGTAATTCTGCTGCGCGGCGACGGTGTCGCCACGCTTGAGCGCTTCATTGGCCAGGCGTTGGTCGGGCAGGCCGGCGCAACCGGCGAGGGCGATGGCCAGCGCCAGGGGCACCGGCAGGTTTCGAAGGGCGCTCATGATTAAAGACCCGCAGCCATGGCTTTATCGATCAGCCAGTTCAGCGATGGGCCACGGTCGCTGGTGACTTCCACCGGGCGACCGGCGTAGGTGCTGTCCAGCGGTGCGTCCGGCTTGATCTGCACGCGGATGTCGGAGGACAGGTCGGCGCTGTTCAGGCTGGTGCTGCTGACGATGGTGCCGGTGCGGATCTGCTCCTCGTCGGCCACCTGGAAGCTCACCGGGGTACCTGGGCGCACATCGGCGAACTGGCGATAGGTGAAGCGTGCTTCCACGTTGGCCTGGCTGCCGCGTGGGACCAGTTGGAAGATCACGTCGCCCTTGCTGGCGTACTGACCGTCAGCCACCAGTTGCTGCGCCACCACGCAATCGCACGGCGAAGTCAGGGTGCCGGTCATTTGCTTGCCGAACAGCTCTTCAACCTTGGCCGGTTGCAGTTGGTCTTCGTCCAGGTGGCCCTTGAGCACGTCGAGCATGCTGGTGCTGAAGGTCGCCAGTGGCGCGCCTTTGGCGGCGACCGCATCACCCTTGAGCAGGCTCTGCACGGTGCCGTCGCGTGGCATGGTCACGTTCATGCCGGGCACGCTCACCAGGCCGGCCTGGGCATGGCTGACGAAGTACATGCCGTACACCGACTTGAAGACGAAACCGAAAGCCGCCAGGCCGACGATGAAGATACCCGCGCTGAACACCACGGCGCGCAGGCGGCCGGCGGCGCTCATGTTGCTGCCGCTGTCCTTGACCTTGCGTGCCTTGGTGAAGTTGTCACGTTGCAGGGTCGCCAGCACGTCGCCCATGGTCACGATGTCACCGGACAGGTGCGAGGTGATCAGATGGCGCAGGGTGGAAATATCCTGGGCGTCGAGGTTCTGGAACTGGCAACCGGTGCGGCCGGTCTGGCGGTCGTAGGAGCGGATCTGCAGTTCCACGTCCATGGCCAGGCCGAGGTTATCGATGACGAATTGCAGGCGGCCCTTGTGCACTTCGCCGACGGTCAACGGCTGGGTGGCGGTGAACGCCAGGCCGCCGGCGGACAGGTCGATCACCCGTGCTTCGGTCTGGGTGCGGTCGGTGTTGAAGAAGCGCAGCTTGGCCGGGATTTTTACGCGGGCATGTTGGCGCTGGGCTTCGGATTCGTGGACAACATTGGCATTTACTTGGCTGTTCATCAGGGCAATTTCCTAGAGTTAATTCAGGCTTGGCAGGGTCAGACCATCATCAGCAACACGGCAACGAAGATGCTGCCGGCGGAGAAGGTCATGGTCCGAGACGACCAGGTGTTGAACCAACGTTGAAAGCTGGCCAAATCGCGGGTCAGTTTGGTGTCCTGGCGGGTCCAGGACTGTTGATCGAGGCGGAAGAACACGTAGATCTTCACCAGCGCGCCCATGATCTGGTTGTAATAGAGAATCACCGGGTACGCAGGGCCGATCTTGTGGCCGGAGCACGACAGCAGCAGGGTGAGAATCAGGCGAGTGATGCCGATCCACAGCAGGTACGCGAGGATGAAGGCGCCGCCGTATTTGAAGGTGGCGATGATCGCCACGGTCAGGCCGAGCAGGGACGTCCACATCGACACGCGCTGGTCGAACAGCACGATGCTGGTGAACAGGCCCAGCCGACGCACACCCAGGCCCAGGGCACGGGAATTCTGGCGCAGGTTATTGCCGTACCAGCGGAACATCAGCTTGCGGCTGGCCTTGATGAAGCTCTTCTCCGGCGGGTGTTCCACGGTGTTGATCGCGGCATCCGGCACGTAGAAGGTGTCGTAGCCCAGGCGCATCAGGCTGAACCAGCTGGACTTGTCGTCGCCGGTGAGGAACTTGAAGCGGCCCAGGCGCCAGTGTTGCAGCGAGTCGCTTTCCACGTCGGCGATAAAGCCCGGGTCGGTGACCACGCTGGCACGGAACACTGACATGCGGCCGGTCATGGTCAGCACGCGCTTGGACAGGGCCATGGAGCACATGTTGATGTGACGCTGGGCGAAACGCAGCTTGTGCCACTCGCTCATGATGTAGCCGCCGCGCACTTCGCAGAACTCGTTGGTGGTCAGGCCGCCGACGTTGCCGAACAGTTGGAACCACGGCACGGTCTTGCGAACCACGCCTTCGGCGAGCACGGTGTCGCCATCGATCACGGCAACCACGGCACGGTCGTCCGGCAGGTGGCGGGAGATGGCGCGGAAACCGAAAGCCAGGCCGTCGCGTTTGCCGGTGCCGGCGATGCGCACGAAGTCGAGCTTCACGTGCTCCGGTGGATTCATGCGTTCCCACAGGCTCTTCACCAGCAGCTCATCGGACATTTCCACCAGCGAGCAGACCACGGTGGTGGGAAAGCCACATTCGATGGCTTCACGGATCACCGAGCTGTAGACCTGCGCGGTGGTCAGCGCGTCGATACGGAAACTGGTGACCATCAGGAACACATGGGACGGGTCGGCGGCCTTGCCCAGCTTGCGCACTTTGCGGCGCAGGTGCGGGTAGACCACGTACAGGAACAGCATGCCGCGAAAGAAATGCGTAGCACCCATCGAGTAGCGCCAGATGCCGACGGCGCCAATCAGGAAAATAAAATTCTTCGACTCGGAGTCGAACGTACTCGCCGGCAAGAGCAGGGCGAGTCCCATCAGCAGGCTCAAAAAGAACAGCCAGCCGGCGGATTGGAGCAGTACGTGTTTTAACTTGGACATAAGCGTCATCCGAAGGTGAAGAAGGCTCCCGGCTGCAAGCGCTGGGGATAGGTACGCTTGCAGCCCGGAACTTGCCGTTGCTGTTACCAGCAAATGCCTTCGGTACGGCCTGTGGCACAGGTGGCCTTGGACATGAAGCCCACCAGGTCGATCACTTGCTTGCCGTGTGGTGCGTTCTGCGCCAGGGCACGGAACTTCTCATCACGGTTGCCCAGGATGATCACGTCGGAGTTGTTGATCACATCGTCGAAGTCCGAGTTGAGCAGGGACGACACGTGCGGGATCTTGCCTTCGATGTAGTCCTTGTTTGCACCGTGGACACGGGCGTACTCGACGTTGCTGTCGTAGATGCTCAGGTCGAAGCCCTTGCCGATCAGCATTTCGGCCAGTTCAACCAGCGGGCTTTCGCGCAGGTCGTCGGTGCCGGCCTTGAAGCTCAGGCCCAGCAGGGCGACTTTGCGTTTGTCGTGGCTGGAGACGATGTCGAAGGCGTTCTGTACCTGGGACTCGTTGCTGCGCATCAGCGAGTTGAGCAGCGGCGCTTCCACGTCCAGGGAGCTGGCGCGGTAGGTCAGGGCACGCACGTCTTTGGGCAGGCACGAACCACCGAAGGCGAAGCCTGGGCGCATGTAGTACTGGGACAGGTTGAGGGTCTTGTCCTGGCATACCACTTCCATCACTTCGCGACCGTCGACGCCGACGGCCTTGGCGATGTTGCCGATTTCGTTGGCGAACGTCACTTTGGTGGCGTGCCATACGTTGCAGGTGTACTTGATCATCTCGGCAACGGCGATGTCCTTGCGGATGATCGGTGCGTCGAGTTCTTCGTACAGCGACTGCAGGACATCGCCGGAGGCTTTGTCGAACTCGCCGATGACTGTCATCGGTGGCTGGTCGTAGTCGGCGATGGCGGTGGATTCACGCAGGAATTCCGGGTTGACCGCGACACCGAAGTCGATGCCGGCTTTTTTGCCGGAGCAGTCTTCGAGGATCGGGATCACCACGTTCGCCACGGTGCCCGGCAGTACGGTGCTGCGCACGACCACGGTGTGGCGGGTGGTTTTGTCACGCAGGACAAAACCGATCTCGCGGCACACGGCTTCGATGTAATCGAGCTCCAGGTCGCCGTTTTTCTTGCTCGGCGTGCCGACACAAATCATCGACAGGTCGGTATCGCGGATGGCGTCGGCGAAGTTGGTCGTGCCGCGCAGTCGGCCGGTTTCGATACCCTGGCTCAACAGCTCGCCCAGACCGGGCTCAACGATGGGCGATTTGCCTGCATTGATCAGGTCAATCTTATCCTTGGAGATGTCTACGCCGACCACTTCGTGGCCACGGGCAGACAGGCAACCGGCACAGACTGCGCCAACGTAACCGAGACCAAATATGCTGATGCGCATCGCATTTACCTCTTTGTCTTCAAGACTGTGTTAATCATGCCAATTAATGGCGGAGTTCATGTTTGCAAGCGTCACTGATGCCGCGAAAGTTAGGCGAATAGACGCCAACTTACCGCGTACAGGCATGTTAATTAGCGAGTGACTAACAATTGCACTCAAGTTGTGCGCAACTTGGCCTTGTTATTGGGGCTTGCCCTGAAATGCAGCCGGCCTTTCTGGGGAAAGGTGCCGACGCCAGTGCCACAAGATCCTGATGGGGGCTTTAAGCCCTTATTTATCAACATCTTGGGTGTCATCACTGACACATTTGGGTAAGCGCTGCCTTGGCCTATAGGGGATAGCAATTAATCCTTATCGCTGCCCTCAACTCATATCAGTTGATGATATGACCCGTGAGTCAAAGTTGATGGGGCAACTTTGCTACTTCCTTGGGTCGTCATGTAAGTCATCTCTTACAGAAGCAGAGAATTTCGTTACCGGTGGTATGAGCCGTGCGTTTAGACGAAGTTCCGGGCCGCTCATCCTGTTTCCTGAAATTTCTTGAAATATTAGGAAAGATGGCACTGGTAGTATATTGATAGCACTTGCTATTTGAGCCAGTAGTTATAGGGAGTTGGCGCGCGGGGATAGTTTTGTGCCACTAGTGTTTGAAAAAAGTGGTGCCACTACGAAAAAAATCGACGAATGTCGAGTGAAAGAATTGTTAGAGATGCGTCGGGATATTTTTTGACGCCAAAAAAATGACGATTCGCGAATTAAAATGCGGTTAAACATGTGGGAGGGGACTTGCCCCCGAAGACGGTGGGTCAGCTAAACATAAGCTGGCTGACCCATCGCCATCGGGGGCAAGCCCCCTCCCACATTTGTTCATCAGTGTTCTCGGGAGCTTTATTCTGGTGCGTGATCGCGCAAAAACACCAGGTTATCCGGCTTGGACTGCTCGGCGTTGAAGCGATAGCCCTGAACATCAAACTGCTTGAGCTTCGCCGGGTCGTTGATGCGTTCCTCGATCACAAAGCGGCTCATCATCCCCCGGGCTTTCTTGGCGTAGAAGCTGATGATCTTGTACTGGCCGTTCTTCAGGTCCTTGAACTCGGTGTTGATGATCCGCGCCTTCAAGGCCGTACGCTTGACCGCCGAGAAGTATTCGTTGGAGGCCAGGTTGAGCAGCACGTCGTCGCCTTGTTCGGCCAGCGCTTGGTTGAGCCATTCACTGATACGCGTGCCCCAGAAGGCGTACAGGTCCTTGCCACGGGCATTGGGCAACTTGGTGCCCATCTCCAGGCGGTACGGCATCATCAGGTCCAGGGGGCGCAGCAGGCCATACAGGCCCGAGAGCATGCGCAGGTGGTCCTGGGCGTAGCTGAAGTCGGCATCGCTGAAGGTCTCGGCATTCAGGCCGGTGTAAACATCGCCCTTGAAGGCCAGCAGCGCCTGCTTGGCATTGTCCTGAGTGAATGCCGGGGTCCAGCTGCCGAAGCGGGCGGCGTTGAGGCCGCCGATCTTGTCGGATACGTGCATCAATTCGCTGATTTGCGCCGGGCTGAGGGTGCGCAGTTGCTCGATCAGCTCCTGGGAGTGGTCCAGGTACTGCGGCTGGGTAAAGCGCTGGGTCGCCGGCGCGGTCTCGAAATCGAGGGTCTTGGCGGGGGAAATCACCATCAGCATGAAGTCGTCTCCTTTAAACGTGAGGCGATTCTAGGGGCTGGGGCGTTTTGACTCCACCTATGATGGCGATAGGCGTGATCCGCTATGATGGCCGGTGACTCTGGAGAGGGAGACCCTGTGTGCGAATAGCGCTTTTATTGTCGGCATGCCTGCTTTGCCTGAATGCCCAGGCAGCACCCGTGGATGTGGCCAGCCTGGACCGTGGCTCCTGGCCCGAAAAACTCGGCAGCCCGGCGCTGTTCGACGTGGCGTCACGCGCCGAAATCCTGATGTTCGCCCACAGCCTGCTGGCCAGCGAGAACCAGGACGAAACCGCGCTCAAGCAGCGCCTGGGCCTGAAGATCATCAACCTGGCCGCCATCGACGACCTGCGCCGCCAGCTCTGGCAGCGCCTGCTGGAGAACTACACCTTCGCCCAGCAGAGCTGCGCGGAAGACGCCTCGTTCTGCTATCTGGTGGAGAACATGGACGACCTGCGCGAGCAGGCCGGCAAGTTCGAGGTGAGCGAAGACTCCTTCTATATAGGCTGGGCCGCTCCGAGCCATACCTTCCATGAGCGCTACCTGGATGAATTGCTGCGCAAGGCCGCGCTGTTTCCGCAGATCAGCAGCGAAGTCGCACGTTTCGGCGACCATGAGCGCAATGGCGACGAGTTCAATGACCGCCTGTTCCTGCTGACGTTCGACGGCGGCCCTGCGCCGGTCAGCGGCAATACCGACTGGCTCGCCGACTATTTGCGCAAGCAGAAGATGAGCGCGACCTTCTTCACCCTTGGCAGCAGCCTGCAGGCCCGTGTCGAGCGCAGTTCGGTTGCCGATGTGCAGGCGCTGTACCAGGGCCAGTGCGTCGGCACCCAGGGCTGGCAGTATCGTTCCCACAGCCATTGGGTGGACTGGCAGAGCTCGATTACCCGCAGCGCTTCGCTGGCACAAAACCTGATGCCGGAAAACTACGTGCCGCTGTTCCGTCCGCCCTATGGCCAGCGCCGCGCGGACAGCCAGGGGTTCTTTCAAGCCCAGGGCTTGCAGGTGGCGTTGTGGGACATCGATTCCCAGGATGAACCGGGCAAGCTCAAGGCCGATGAGTCGGCGCAACGGGTGCTGACCTTGATGCTGTTGTGGCGCAAAGGCGTGATTGTGTTCCACGACACCCAGGACAAGGCACGGGTCGCTTTGCCCATGCTGTTGCAGGCGACGGCGCAGAGTGGTCTGGGTTGGCAGGACTGCCGGGAGGCGTTTCGCTGAAGTGCCCGGAACTGTTGGGTTTTGGGCGATTTCGGGGTAATTTTGTGCGACATTTCGATGCAGGCGGACTTCCGACTTTAGCGGGGTAAGTGGCACTCGGCTAGTGCTATTCGTCATCCTGAAAAATAAACTTCAAAAAAGCGTCAAAGTGCTTTTTCCTGTCACACGTTTTGCGGTATTACGAAGTCAGATCGCCGAAACCTGCAACACAGGTGGCGTCTTCCAAGACTCCTCATGTGGGCACTGCGCTTGACGTCACTCAGGTGCAGTCGGTGGTCGAATCGAGGCGCAGCACCGCCCAGGTATTGCGTCGACTGGCTCCCACAAAGGTGACCGAGTATGGATGATCATGGACGTAACCCTTCTTCCGACCAGCCAATCCTTTATGTGCTTGATACCAACGTATTGATCCACGATCCAAACGCACTGCTCAACTTCGAAGAACACCACGTCGCCATCCCGATGATCGTGCTTGAGGAGCTCGATAAACTCAAAAGCGGGCACCACAGCGTGGCCGCCGAATGCCGCCAGGCCATCCGCCTGATCGACAAGACATTGGGCGAAGCTTCGCCAGAAGATGTCGAAGTCGGCGTGCCGATCCAGCGTGGCAAAAGCGGACCCAAGGGCTTGCTGTCGATTCTGATGAGCAAGCGCAGCGAGCCCAACAGCCTGCTGCCGGAAAACCTGAACGACAACAAGATCATCAACCAATTGATCGACCTGCACGCCCGTGACAAGGACCTGCGCGTAGTGCTGGTGACCAAAGACATCAATATGCGCCTCAAGGCCCGAGCGTGTGGGATCGCGGCCGAGGACTACAGTACCGACCAACTGGTCGACGACGTGTCGATGCTGTCCCGTGGTTATCACATGATGACTGGCTCGTTCTGGGACCGCGTCAGCAAGGTCGAAACCCGTCAGGACCATGGCCGTACCTGGCACCAGGTGCAGTTGATCGATAACCTGCCGGCCGTACATATCAATGAGTTCATCGTCGACGAACAGGGCTTCGTGGGCTGGATCAAAGAGATCCAGGTCGACAAGTTGCTGATCCTCGACCTGCATCAGGAACCCCTGTTGCACCAGGAGGCTTGGGGCCTGAAACCGCGTGATATCTACCAGAGCCTGGCGCTGTACGCGCTGCTCGATCCGGACATCCACCTGGTCAACCTGACCGGCGCCGCAGGCTCGGGGAAAACCATTCTCGCCCTGGCTGCCGCCATCGAGCAGACCATGGTGACCAAACGCTATCGCCGCATCATCGCCACCCGCAGCGTGCAGGGCCTGGACCAGGAGATCGGTTTCCTGCCCGGCACCGAAGCGGAAAAAATGGAGCCGTGGCTGGGGGCGATCACCGACAACCTCGAGGCCTTGCACATGGATGATGAAAACACCCATGGCAGTGTCGACTACATCCTCAGCAAAGTGCCGTTGCAGTTCAAATCTCTCAACTACATCCGAGGTCGCAGCTTCCAGCAGAGCCTGATCCTGATCGATGAATGCCAGAACCTCACGCCGCACCAGATGAAAACCATCATCACCCGTGCCGGCGCCGGTTCCAAAGTGGTGTGCCTGGGCAACCTGGCACAGATCGACACCCCTTACCTGTCCGCGACCAGCTCCGGGCTGACGTACCTGACTGAACGCTTCAAGGATTTCCCGAACGGCGTACACATTGCGCTGCAGGGTGTTCCACGTTCGATCCTGGCCGAATACGCCGAATCCCATCTCTGACCCTCGGCACTGACTAAAACGGGCGTCCCATGGGACGCCCGTTTTTTGTGTTCAGGCCGACTGCTCGACCTGTGCCCAATCGATTGCCGGTTTATGTGCCCTGGAAAGCAGGGTGTACACCGACGGCAGTACAAACAAGGTAAACAGCGTGCCCACCAGCATGCCGATCACGATCACCAGTCCCAACCCGAAGCGGCTGCCGGCGCCGGCACCTGACGAGAACAGCATCGGCACCAGGCCCACCACCATGGCCGCCGTGGTCATCAGGATCGGCCGCAGCCGAATGCGTGCCGCGCGCATGATCGCCTGGGCCGGGGTGCAGCGGTACAGCACCTGCAGCTCGTTGGCGAACTCGACCATCAGGATCCCGTGCTTGCTGATCAGACCGATCAGGGTGACGAGGCCGATCTGCGTGTAGATATTGATGGTCGCCAGCCCCAGCGCCAGGGGAATCAACGCGCCGCAGATCGACAGCGGCACCGTGATCAGGATGATCAGCGGGTCGGTCAGGCTTTCATACTGCGCGGCCAGCACCATGTAGATCACGATCAGCGCGAACAGGAAGGTCAGCATCAGCGCATTGCCCTCGTGGATGAACTGCCGCGAATCGGCCTGCCAGTCATGGCTGAAACTGGCGGGCAACTGGCGGCTGTGTTCCTGCAAAAAGGCCACTGCCTGGCCAAGGCTGACGCCGGGCGCGGGAATACCCTGGAAGGTCGCGCTGTTCTGCTGGTTGAACTGCTTGAGCTTGTTCGGCTCGATCACGTTGTGCAGGCTCACCACGGTGGACAGCGGCACCTGCTGGCCGGTGTCGGTGTCGACGTAGAAGCCATTCAGGTCCTGGGGCGTGAGGCGTCGCGAGGCCTGGCTCTGGGGGATCACATCGTAGGAGCGGCCTTGCAGGGCGAACCGGTTGGTGTAGTTCTCACCGATCAACACCGCCAGCGTGCTGCCGATGTCTTGCATGCGAATCCCCAGGCTGTTGGCCTTGCTGCGGTCGATGCGCACTTGGGTCACCGGGTTATTGAACGCCAGGTCACTGTCGACCACCGCAAACAGCCCGCTGGCCCGCGCCTGGGTTTTCAGCGCCTCCATGGCCTGGTACAGCGAGCGGTAGTCTTCTGTGCTGCGCATCACCATTTGCACCGGCAAGCCACCGGTGGAGGCGGGCAGTGGCGGCAACTGGAACACGAAGATCGAGTTGCCTTCCACGGCATCGACGCTTTGTTGCAGCTCGGCCTGGATTGTCGCTGCGCTGCGCTGACGCTGCGACCATTCGGTGAAGTTCACCCCGGCAAAACTCGCGGCGACACCGTCATTGCCGTTGATGATCCAGGTGCTCACGGTCTCCGGCAAGTGGCCGAGAATCCCGCTCAACTGATAGGCGTAGCGCTCTACATAATCCAGGTTGGCGTGCTGCGGTGACTTGATCGCCAGCAGCAGGTTGCCTTGGTCTTCGTTGGGCGCCAATTCCTTGCTGGCATGGCCATACAGCCAGGGCAGGCTGAGCAGCACCACGGCGCCGAACAACAGGATCAGCCCGCGCTTGCGCAGCGAGCCCAGCAACGCACGCTGATACAGGCGTGCCAGGCGGTGGAAGAAGCGCTCGGCCAGGCGGCTCATGGTGCCTTCATGCTCCTGGCCCGGTAGCAGCTTGGCGCACATGACCGGGGTCAGGGTCAGGGCG
The DNA here is from genome assembly GCF_900111535.1 of Pseudomonas sp. NFR09. Taxonomy (NCBI): domain Bacteria; kingdom Pseudomonadati; phylum Pseudomonadota; class Gammaproteobacteria; order Pseudomonadales; family Pseudomonadaceae; genus Pseudomonas; species Pseudomonas sp. NFR09. The sequence continues at coordinate 503,039 of NZ_FOIH01000001.1, read as the reverse complement.
ATCACCCCGGAGACCAGCACGGCGCCGGCCAGGGTCAGGGCGAACTCCTTGAACAGCGCGCCTGTCAGGCCGTTCATCAGGCCGATGGGCATGTACACCGCCGCCAGGGTGATGGTCATGGCGATCACCGGGGAAGCGATCTCGCGCGCGCCGAACAAGGCAGCCTGCAGCGCGCTGCGGCCTTCCTTGACATGCCGGTGGATGTTCTCCATCACCACAATCGCGTCATCCACCACCAGGCCGATCGCCAACACCATTGCGAGCAGCGTCAGCAGGTTGATGCTGAAGCCGAACAACGTCATCAAGCCCAGGGCGCCGAGCATCGACAATGGAATACTGACGATGGGGATGATCACGCTGCGCACCGAGCCCAGGCACAGGTAGATGATCACCACCACGATCAGGATGGCCTCGATCAGCGTTTCGATGACTTCGATAATCGAGGCTTCGATAAAGTGCGCGGTCTCGAACGCCAGCGCCACCTTGACCCCAGGCGGCAGGGTTTTCTCGATGTTCGGCAGCAGGCGCTTGATGTCGGCGACGATCAACAGCGGGTTGCCCTTGGGTGTCGCATAGAGGCCCAGGTGCACTGCGGGCCTGGCGTCCATCAACGCACTGGTTTCGTAGGCTGCCGAACCCAGCTCGACGGTCGCGATATCGCGCAGGCGCAGCAGGTGGTCGCCGTTGTTGCGGATGACCATGTTGCGAAACTCATCGAGGCTGCTCAGGTCGGTGTTGACCTGGATCGAGGAGATCACATAGTGGCCCTTGATCTGCCCCGGTGCTGCCTGGAAGTTGTTGTCGCGGATCGCCTGTTCCACCTGGGCGGCACTGATGCCGTGGCCTGCCATGCGTTGCGGGTCGAGCCACAGGCGCATGGCCAGGCGCTGGCCGCCGAAGGTCTCGACCTTGGCCACGCCGTCGATCGTGGAAAACAACGGCTGTACCACGCGGCTCAGGTAATCGCTCAAGGCCGAGGCCGACAGCGAATCACTGGAAAACCCCACGTATGCCACTGCTGTCGCATCGCCGGCGGAACGTTCGATCACCGGGTCATAGGCCTGTTCAGGCAGGCGGTATTTGACCTGGTTGACCTTGGCAATCACATCGCTCAACGCCTTGGCCGAGTCCTGGTTGAGTGCCATGCGCAGGGTGATCTGGCTGCGGCCCTGCACCGATGAGGAACTGACATAGTCCACGCCTTCCACCGAGGCCAGCGACTGGTTGATCGGTTGGGTCACAAAGCCTTGCATCAGCTCGGCGGGCGCGCCGGGGTAATCGGTGGTCACGCTGATCACCGAGCTTTCCAACAGCGGGTATTGGCGCACAGGCAGGTCGAGGTAGGCCTTGAGCCCGGCCAGTACGATCAGCAGGCTGACCACCAGGGCCAGCACTGGGCGACGTACGAACAGGTCGGTGAATTTCACGGGTTTTCTCCGGCCATGGTCATCCCCGAGGACGAGTTGGCGTCGTTCAACACCGTACGTTCGAGGGGCTCGATAGCGGCACCGTCACTGAGTTTGATCTGCCCGGAAATCACCACTCGGTCACCCGGATTCAGACCCGCATCGATCACTACGCGGCCATTGCGCCGCTCGCTGGTCTTGACCAATACGCGGCGGACGACGGGTGGGGTATTGGCATCGGTCGATGGCTGCACCACGAAGACATCTTCGCCGTAGGCGTTATAGGTGATGGCGGTTTCCGGCACGCTCAAGGTATTGCCGGGCAGTGACTGCGGCAGGCGCACTTTGGCGAACATGCGCGGCAGGGCGCCGTCGGTGGGGGCCTGCAGTAGCGCCTGGACGCTCAGGGTGCGCGAGCGGTCGAGGAACGGGTCGATACTGCTGATACGTGCGCTGAAGCGTTGCCCCGGCAGGGCATCGAGTTGCACATCCAGGGTATTGCCGACCTTCAGTTGGGCCAGGGCTTGCTCCGGCACGCTGAAGTTCACGTACAGGCCCTTGTCGCCGACCAGGTTGATCAGGCTGTCGCCGGGGTTCACAAATTGGCCCAGGTGAACCTTGCGGATCCCGAGAGTGCCGGCGAACGGTGCACGTATGGTCAATTGGTCGATCTGCGCCTTCAGTTCCTGCAGGGCGCCTTGGGCGGTGGTGTATTCGGTCTGGGCATTGTCGAAGGCTTCGCGGGACGTGGCGTTCACCTTGACCAGGGTGCGCGAGCGTTCCAGTTTGACCTTGGCATTTTCCAACTCACCCTGCAGGCGCATCAGGTTGCCGCGTTGGGGAGCATCGTTGAGCCTGACCAGCACTTGGTCGCGCTCGACGCGCTGGCCGGATTCCACTGGCAACTGCACCACACGTCCGCCGACTTCGGCGGGTACGCTCACCTGCTGCACGGCTTCCAGCTCACCGATGGCTTCCAGGTAGCGGGTGAAGGGGGCGTCGCTGACCGGCGCCACCGCGACTTTGATCGGCGCAGGCGCGTAGGCCGCGGCAGCCGGATGGCTCCAGCGCCACAATGCCCACGCCAACGCAATGAGGACAACCACGGCGATCAACAGCGCCACGCTGGTTCGTGAGACGGCACGTCCGGATCGACTGACGTGTGACATAAGCTTCATTCCTTGAGCGGCAATCAGTAAATGGGCCAGCAGCCCGGCGTCAGTAGTTCGACGAGGTTCTCATCCGGATCGCGGAAATAGATGCTCGATCCACCTTTGGGCCAGTGGGTGCGCCCCTCGATGGTTATGTTCGCGTTGTCCAGGCGCGCCTCCCAGGTCGGCAGGTCGTCGGCGTCGATGGCAAAGCAGATATGAATGCGCCCGTTGGCGTCATGGGGAGGGATCTCGCCGCCGCTCAAGTATTTGGTTTGAAGAGAGGCGCCCCGTTTGAATAGCAAGAGAGTATTCTGCTGACCGACGTTTAACGCGACGAGTACGTTGCTCTCGACCATCGTCTCAAGCTCCAGGTGCCGGGCGTAAAACGCTTTGGCGCGGTCGAGGTCGTCTACGTACAGCGCGGTCTCAATGATTCGTTTGAGTTGAGGCATGGTTTTGCTCCTTGTTGAAGGTTGCTCCCTGAGATGGAATTCACAGCATGGTCACGGTCCTACTGCGCAATATCGATTTGAATCTGTTGGTGGTGCTCGATGCACTGCTGACTGAAAAACACGTCACCCGCACCGGTGCGCGACTGCATTTGAGCCAGCCGGCCATCAGTCACTCCTTGAGTAAGTTGCGGGTGCTGCTCGACGATCCGATCCTGATCCGCGAGGGTAACGAAGTGGTGCTCAGCGCGCTGGCGCAGAATATCCAGGTGCCGTTGCGCGACATCCTCAGCCAGATCGAAACACTGTTCGGCAAATCCATCGACTTCGACGCGGCCAGTTCCCAACGCACCTTTCAATTGGCGATGTCGGACTACGGCGCGGCGATTATCCTGCCCAAGTTGCTGGTGCGACTGCGCAGCGAGGCGCCGAACACCACGCTGGTGGTGACCCAGGGCAGCCGGCATGCGATGTTCGAGCAAGTGGCGCAGGGCAAGATCGACCTGGCGCTGGGGGTGTTCCCCAGCCTGACGCCCGATGTGTCGATGGAAGTGTTGTTCGAGGAAACGTTTTCCTGCCTGCTCGACCGGCGGACCCTGTCCAAGGACGGCATGCTGGATCTGGAGAGCTACCTGGAGCGCCCGCATATCCAGGTGTCCATGGACGGAGGTGCCAATGGTGAAGTCGATAGCCTGTTGCGTGCCGAAGGTTTGCGTCGTCGCATCGCCGTCAGCGTGCCGCACTGGCGTACGGCGCCGAGCCTGTTGCACAACACCGACCTGATCCTTACCGTGGCCACCCGCACGCTGGAAGACACGTTGCTCAACCCGGACCTGGTGCAATTGCCGCCACCGTTCAGCATTCCGCGCTTTCCCTTTGTGCAGATCTGGCACCAGCGATTCTGTGACGATCCGGCACATGCGTGGTTGCGCGAACAGGTCAAGCAAGTGGTAGCTCATACCGTGCAGGTCGACTGATCGGGGCGCAGGCGTAATCGCAAGTCCTGGCCCAACTGGGTCACTTCGTACAGGGTGAAGTCCAGGGAATGGGTGAGGTTTTCCAGCTCCGGCAAATGCACCAGCGGCCGTGCGAGGTCGCCGAGCAGGCGCGGCGCGACGTACAGCAACAGCTCATCCACCAGCCCGGCGCGCAGCAGGTTGCCGGCCAGGGTCGGCCCGGCCTCGACCATCACATCATGCAAGCCGCGCTGGCTCAGATGGACCATCAAGGCATGCAGGTCGAGGCCATTCTGGTTGCCCGGCAGGCCGAGCAAGCGCTCGGCGTTGGCGCCTGGCGGCAGATGTTGCTCGTGCACCACATGCAGGCTTGGCGCCTGGTCGTCGAACACCCTCGCGGTACCCGGCACCCGCGCCTGGCTGTCGAGGATCACCCGCAGCGGCGCGATGGCTTCGGCGGATGCCATCTCGCGTACGGTCAATGAGGGGTTGTCGGCCAGCACCGTGCCGCTGCCGGTGAGGATCGCTGCACTGCGCGCTCGCCAATACTGCACATCGGCGCGCGCCCTGGCGCCGGTGATCCATTGCGAGCGCCCGTTGTTCAGCGCGGTGCGGCCATCCAGGCTCATGCCCATCTTCAGTTGCACCCACGGCCGCTGGCGCTTGACCGAGGACAGGAAGCCACGGTTCAACTCGCGGGCGACCGCATTGAGCAAGCCCACGCGAACCTCGATCCCGGCGTCGCGCAGTTCGGCGATCCCACGACCGTCGACCTGCTCGAACGGGTCTTCATGGGCAACGACCACACACGCCACGCCAGCCTCGATCAGCGCCTGGTGACAGGCACCGGTGCGCCCGACATGGCTGCAGGGTTCCAGCGTCACATAGGCCGTGGCGCCCTTGGCCAGGGCACCGGCCTGGCGAAGGGCGAAGACCTCGGCGTGCGGACCGCCCGCACGCCGATGCCAGCCCTCGCCCACGATGTGTGCACCGTGGGCGATGACGCACCCGACCCGTGGATTGGGCCAGGTGGAGTGACTGCCGCGCTCGGCCAACGACAATGCATGATGCATATGTTGAAAGTCGATTTCGCTGAAGTGGGTCATGGGCGGCGTTGCCCTGCCACAGCGTGGGCGGTGATCGGGTAGATACGCCCGTCGTAGGCGCTGGCCAGGAAGCCACTGCCTTCGGCGTCATGGGTCAGGCATGAAATACCGCTGGCGGTGATCTTCTCCACCTTTGCCCATTTGCGCTTGGCCAGGTCGAACACGGCCACGGTGCCGCCGTAGCTGCCGGTGGCGATCATCTGGCGGTCCTTGGAGATGGCAATGCACTTGATCGAGTGGCTATGAGGTGTGTCATACACCTCGCTGTTGCCGGCTTGCCACAGGCGCAGCTTGAGGTCGCGACCGATACTGGCAAAGCCGCCCTGGATCTGCGTGCAGCCGTTGGAAATACGGTCGTGGGCCTTGTCCAGGTAGGTTTCCAGCTCGAAGTCTTCGATCCGGAAGAACGCTGCGGCCGCTGTCGCGCATACGCTGAACAGGTACTGTTCATCGGCGGCGATGCCCTTGATGGCGTTCTCGTGCATGCGCACTTCGCGCAGGAAACGCGGCTGCTGGTTTTCCAGATTGAAGATCAAGGCTTCGCCAGTGTACGTACCGATTGCGGCGTGCAACTGGCCATCTTTTTCGAAGGCGGTGCCGCAGTTGAGCGGTGAGCGGTGCTGGTAGATGACGTCGCCGGTCTTGGCGTCGAACACCGTGCCCATCTGGCCGCCGGTCAACACGCTGTCGCCGAAGGGCAGCAGGAAGTTGCACAGACTGCCGGCCTTGGTGCTGGGCTGGCCATTGATCTGCAGGATGCCGGCATCACCGATGCTGTAGATGTCGTCGCCGACCACCGTGACGGCGTTCAAGCTGATGGCCGGCTCGATGCCGCCCACGTCCCATTCCTGAGTGATGAAATCCCAGGTGGCGTAGGTGGAGCCGAAGGTCACGAAGGCGATGCGATGGTTGCCCAGCAATGCACAGCTGCGTGGCCAGATGATGCTTGGCAGTGAAGTCTGGGCGGTTTTTACCAGTTGGTTGTCGGGCGTCAGCTCCCACAGCATGACGCAACGGTCGTAGCTGAGGCTGACCAGCAGGCGCTGCGCGTCGTTCCATACGATGCGCTTGATGCCGGCGGCATGGGCAGCTTGCAGGTAGGTGCCGCTGCTGCTGATCACGGAGATTTTGCCTTCGTCGTCACCGGCGAAAATGATGCCCTCACGGGACAGGGCGACGGTGTCGGTTTCGACGCCGCCCAGGTCGATCAGGTCCAGTTGTTCGCCGCTGGCAGCGTCCCAACGGCGGATCGAACCGTCATCGCTGCTGGAAACCAGGGTCTTGCCATCGGCGGCCCAGCACACCGAAATCACGTCGGCATCGTGACCGCTGAGGATCCGCAGGGTTCGCCCGCTGAGGTCGAACAGGCGGATGCTGTGGTCCCGCGAGCAGGTGGCGATGGTCTGGCCATCCGGTGAGAAGGCAGCCATTTCGATGTCGTCATCGTGACCCACCAGCACGCTTTTCAAGCGCAGCGAAGGGATTTCCCAGACGCGGGCGGTGTAGTCGCTGCTGGCACTGACCAGCAGGGTGCCGCTGGCGTTGAACGCACATTGGTTGGCCAGGTGGTCGTGGAGCACGCGCTGGATCGGCGTCTTGGTTTTTGCATCCCACAAAATAACCTGGTTGTCATAACCGGCGGTTGCAACGTAAGTATCGTTGAATGTTGCGATACCGCTAATAGGGCCAAAGTGTCTCATGCGTCATCATCCTTAATGTAGTGTGGGCGAAAGAAAGTGTTCAGGCGCGCTTCGGTTGTTTCATCAGGTTGATCACGTGATTTTTCTTATCGACTTTCGCTTGCAGGTAATGAGTGTTATGTCGGGTGACAAACACACCGGTCGGAATAACGTTGTCCACTACAATGCCGTTATCCACCAGGGCCTGAACTTTGTCCGGGTTATTGGTGATCAATTGGCAATGTTTGATGTTCAGCGCTTTCAACATGCCTGCGGCCATGGAAAAGTCGCGATCATCTTCCGGAAAGTTCAGATGAGTATTGGCTTCGAACGTGTCCATGCCAGAATCCTGCAGGCGGTAGGCGTCCAACTTTGCATATAAGCCGATGCCGCGGCCTTCTTGGCGCAGGTAGATAAGATAGCCACCCACTTCCTGCATGCGCAGGATCGACTCGTTTAATTGCGGGCCGCAGTCACAGCGCTGTGAACTGAATACATCGCCGGTCAGGCATTCGGAATGAATACGCACCAACGGGCTGATGGGATTGGCGGGGCCAAGCTTTATCACGATATGTTCGTGTGCCGTGTCCAACCCACTGAACGTGTAGAAAGTTCCAGGGTTGGAATGGTCGTCCAGGGGGATATCAACATGGTTGCGTACGCTTAGGCGGTTCATGGCGGTTCCTTCCGTGCTTGAATGATCAACGCGTTATTGTTTTGGTACAGAAGAGGGATTACAGGGTTTGTGCGAGGCGAAAGCCCATTACGTAAATCTGTCGCGGATACTTGCCGTGACGCCGGCAATTGCGGGTCAGGTCGCGAAACCGCGTGAAGCTGCCACCACGGGCGATGCGGTGGGTGCCAACCACAGTGACGAGGTCGTCGGTGATGGCGGTGCCGCCGGGGTAGGGGGCGTAGTCGTCAGCGACGAATTCTTCGACATTACCGGCCATGTCCAGACAGCCAAATGGCGAAGCACCCTCGACCAGGAAGCCGACCGGAGTGGTGTCGAACAGGCCCAGTTCGGCGGTGTTGGCACGCTCGGGCAGGAAGGTATTTCCCCAGGGATATTCGAGGTTTTCCGGGCCGGCGGCGGCGTATTCCCATTCAGCCTCGGTGGGCAGGCGGAAGCTGCGGCCACTGGCTTCGCTGAGCCAGGCAGCGTAGGCGTCGGCGTCATCGGCAGTGATCCCGTAGACCGGATGGTTGGCGCGTGCGTGAGGGTACTGTCCGAAGGCCCAGCTTTCGGGAATCCGTGCCTGTGTGTTGGCTTCGAGAAAGGCTCGGTATTCGAGGTTGGTTACCGGATATTTACCGATGGCGTATGGCCGCAGGTGGACGCGATGACGAGGGACTTCCTTGGCGATCCAGTCCCGATCCAGGCCCAGGCCGCGCATGTCATGCATCACCTGGTCGACCGCCGATTCGGCCAGACCGATCTCGACGGTGCCTGCGCTGATTTGAATCATCGTGGGGTTGAGTACATCGAGCCTGGGGTCATGGGTCAGTGCCAGCAGTTGGGCGGCGGCATAGCGCCAGGCCAGCGGCGAGACAGGGTTTTCGACGCGGTCGGCCAACTGTTCGCTGGTCTCTTCCGACACCAGGCGCCAGGCTGCCAGCGGCAACTTGAGGTTGACGGCTTCGTGGAAATGCTCAGGCAGGCCCATCAAGAAACGGTCTGTCATTTCGGCGGTCAGGGGGCCGTCGAACACGGGCCAATGGTTGAAACCCTTGGAAGTCATAACGCTCGTTTTCCTACTGCTTGGGAGAAAAGGCACGTACACCCAGGCGTACGTGCCCGGCCTTCAGAGAGTGCAGATCAGCCCGGTTTGCAGGCAGTTGCGTTCGAAGTCATCCCAGTAGCCCTTGGGGTGCTTGGCCCGCTCGGCCTCGGAAATAATCGGTTTTTGCCACTGCAGGCGGGAGAAGCCGGCTTTCATGATCGCCAGCTCATAGCGTTCGCGGCTCCAGCGATGGAAGGTGAAGGCGCTGGGCGGTGTGGTGACGAATTCGGCGTGGTGGCGAAAGCCGCCTTCATGGGGTTCTTCGGTGAGTACGTGCACGCCGTATTTGGTGAAGTTGCCACGTTTCAATTGAAAGGTTGGCTCTACCGTGTAAGCCACGACCCGTCCACCTGGGGCGAGGTTCTTGGCGACGACCTGGAACATCTTGTCCAGTTTTTCTGGCGAATCGGCATAGTTGAACAGCCAGGCGGCGGTGATCAGGTCGAACTTGCCGAGAATGCCCAGATCGCAGATATCGCTGACGTGGTACTCGATCGGCTCCTTGTTGCGCGCCGACTCTTGACGGGCCAGTTCAATCATGGAGGCGGAGATGTCCACGCCAACCACTTTGCTGGCACCTTGGCGATACAACTCGCGTCCGAAGAAACCGAAACCGCAGGCCAGGTCCAGTACGGATTTGCCCTGGGGATTACCAACCATACTGAAGAAGGTTGCGGTTTCCACCGAGCGCTGCGAGGCGCTGTCCGTGAAAGCTTCGAAGCGTTCGCCGATGGCGTCGTAAGTTGCCGTTGCAGTTTGAGTGGTCATTGCCTCACCTTTTTAAAGTTAATAGCTGTCGTCAATCCCTGACTGGGAACATGAAGAAGTCTTCTGTTTTTGGTGACCCTGTTAGGCGTGAATCAAGTGCGAGTGGTAATAAGGAATCCTCCTATGACGACAAGTACGCCGACCAGTTTATTAATGTTGAGAGACTGTTTGGGAAAGCCCAATAAGCCAAAATAGTCAATCGCAATTGAAACGATAAGTTGTCCGATCAATACCGCCATGATGAAGTTGAGGGCGCCGAGTCGAGGCGCCATCAATAAGGCTACGGTAATATAAAAAACGCCGGCAACACCGCCCATCCAAATCCACCAGGGGCCGTCTTGCACGGCGGCAAGATTGGGGCGAGGCGCCTTGACTGCAATAATGACAACAATGAGTACAACCAGGCTGACCAATAGAGATACTGCCGTGGCCCATAAAGGATGGCCTAGCAGGTTACCCAGTTTTGCGTTGGTGCCTGCCTGCAAGGGCACTGCAAAACCGGCGAATAAACTGAGCAGGATGAAATACAGTAAGGTCATGAAGTGGGCATTCCGTTTTTTTTCAAGTTTTACGGTGCTTGGATTGTTGGCGCCAATTCTTTGTTCTGATGGGGTGTATTCGTCGCACTGATCGAGCATTGGCTACTGGTGATTCAGGGACGGGGAATCAGGTGTGCGCAATCTTGACCGACGGGTTTACAATCGCTGCTCCTGATCAGGAGTATCCCTGTGCTGACTCATCTCGATTCCCAAGGTCGCGCCCATATGGTCGACGTCACCGACAAGTCCGTGACGTTCCGTGAGGCGGTGGCCGAAGCGCGTGTGCGCATGCTGCCCGAGACCCTGCAAATGATTGTCGACGGCGCCCACCCCAAGGGCGACGTGTTTGCCGTGGCCCGCATTGCCGGGATCCAGGCCGCGAAAAAAACCAGTGACCTGATTCCCCTCTGCCATCCGTTGATGTTGACGGGTGTCAAGGTCGAACTGAGCGCCGAGGGTGCAGACTTGGTGCGTATCGTGGCGCGCTGCAAACTCTCCGGCCAGACCGGCGTGGAGATGGAAGCCCTTACTGCTGCCAGCGTCGCGGCGCTGACGATCTACGACATGTGCAAGGCGGTGGACCGTGGCATGACCATCGAAAGTATTCGCCTGCTGGAAAAACTCGGCGGCAAAAGCGGGCATTTCAAGGCGGACCAGGCATGAGCATCAACGTATTGTTTTTTGCGCGTTACGCCGAAGCGGTGGGTTTTGATTCGTTGGAGATGGAGGGCGACTTCGCCACTGTCGATGCGGTGCGTCTGGCGCTGGCCAGTGACCCGGAGTTTGCAGTGCTCAACGAAACCAGCCTGATGTGTGCGCGCAACGAAGAGATGTGCGGCCTTGATGAGCCGGTGCAGGCAGGTGACGAAGTAGCATTCTTCCCACCCGTGACCGGAGGCTGAGCATGGCCATTCGTGTGCAGGTCCAGGCGTTTGATCCCGGTGCTGAAGTCAACGCGATGCATGCGGCCAATGTTGGCGTGGGCGCGGTGGTGAGTTTTGTTGGCTATGTACGCGATTTCAATGACGGTCTGGATGTCGCGGGAATGTTCCTGGAGCACTACCCCGGCATGACCGAAAAGGCCCTGGCCAAGATCGCTGTGGAAGCCGAGCAGCGCTGGCCGTTGCTCAAGCTGGAAGTGCTGCACCGCATTGGCGCGCTGGAACCTGGCGAGCCGATTGTGTTTGTCGGGGCGGCCAGTGCCCATCGCCAGGCGGCGTTTGATGCCTGCGCGTTTGTGATGGATTACCTGAAGACGCGGGCGCCGTTCTGGAAGAAGGAAAATACCAGCGAGGGGCCGCGTTGGGTGGAAGGGCGCCACAGCGACCACGCCGCCGCGGATCGCTGGAAGTCTTAGGCCAAACACAGCACCAAATGTGGGAGGGGGCTTGCCCCCGATTGCAGTGGGTCAGCCAACAGAGATGTTAGATGTGCCATCGCTATCGGGGGCAAGCCCCCTCCCACAGTTTTCACTGCATTCCAGCTTACGGACGCTTGCGTTCAACGGCGCGCAACAGGTGCGTCGGCGGCGTCTCACAGCTGATCTTGCGCCCCAGCAACGCCTCGATCGACGGCAGCTGATACGAATCATCTTCCCCGGCAAAGCTGATCGACACACCCGCCGCCCCGGCACGGCCGGTGCGGCCAATGCGGTGCACGTAGTCATCCGGCACTTCCGGCAGGGTGAAGTTGATCACATGGCTGATGCCGTCGATGTGAATCCCACGCCCGGCCACGTCGGTGGCCACCAGCACACGGATCTTGCCTTCGCGGAAGCCTTCCAGGGTCTTGATGCGCTTGTGCTGTGGCACGTCGCCCGACAGTTGCGCGGCGTTCACACCGTCACGCACCAGGCGTTCTTCGATCCGGCGCACCTCGTCCTTGCGGTTGGCGAACACCATCACGCGTTCCCAGCCGTTGTCGTTGACCAGGTTGTAGAGCAGCTTGTACTTATCGGCGCCGGCTACCGCGTAGATGTGTTGCTCGACGTTCTCGCTGGCGACGTTTTCCGCTTCGATCTCGACGATGGACGGGTCTGTGGTCCATTGCTTGGCGAGGTTCATCACGTCTTCGGTGAAGGTCGCGGAGAACAGCAGGGTCTGACGCTCGGATTTCGGCGGGGTCTGGCGAATGATCTGGCGCACTTGTGGGATGAAACCCATGTCGAGCATGCGGTCGGCTTCGTCCAGCACCATCACTTCGACCATGTCCAGGTGCACGTCGCCGCGCTGGTTGAAGTCCAGCAGACGGCCAGGGGTGGCCACCAGGATGTCGCAGTGACGGGCTTCGAGGTGCTTGAGCTGCTTGTCGAAGTCCATGCCGCCCACGAACGTCATGACGTTGAGGCCGGTGTACTTGGTCAGGTCGGCGGCGTCCTTGGCGATCTGTACCACCAGCTCCCGGGTCGGGGCGATGATCAGCGCGCGCGGTTCACCCATATAGCGCTCTTTGGGCGGTGGCGTCTGCAGCAACTGGGTGATGATCGAGATCAGGAACGCGGCGGTCTTGCCGGTGCCGGTCTGGGCGCGGCCGATGGCGTCTTTGCCGGCCAGGGTAAAGCCCAGCACCTGCGCCTGGATCGGCGTGCAGTACGGAAAACCAAGGTCCTGGATGGCGTGCATCAGTTCCGGGGCCAGCTTGAAATCATGGAAGCGGGTCTTGCCTTCCTGGGGTTCGACGACAAAGTCTTCGAGTTTCCATGGAATTACCGGCGGTTTTGGCGCACGTTCACGGCGCGGTTTTGGTGCCACCGGTGCGGCAACGGGTTCGACCGGTCTGGCCTGTTCAGGTGGGGTCACCGTCGGCTTCTTCGGCTGGGCGGCGGGTGCGGTCCGGTCGGGCTGTCTGCCGTCATTGCGGCTGCCGGCTGTCGGGGCAGGAGCACTGGAATCAGGCGCGAGCGGCTCAGCCTCGCTTTTGCCGAACATCTTCTTGAGTGCTTTGAGCACGGTGATCTCATTAATTGGTTAAGGAATGTACGCCGGCCAGTGTAATGCAAGAATCGGGCGCGGCGTAGTGCGTCTGTCATACGGCTACATAAACGCTGGTGTTCAGCCCAGGCGAGCGGTCAACCAGGCACCGATATCGCGTATCTCCTCGGGTAACACTTCGTGGCCCATTGGGTATTCCTGCCATGTCACGGTGACACCACGGCTCTTCAAATGCTCGTAGGCGCTGCGGCCCATGGCGTTCTGCACCACGTCGTCGTACTGGCCGTGCAGGCACAGCGCGGGAATGCGCTGCTGGCTGGCGGACAATTCCAACTCTTCGCTGAACGTGGGGGCATAGGTGGAGAGGGCAATCACGCCACCCAAGGGGCCTTCCCAATTCAGGAAAGCGGTGTGAAAGACCACGGCGCCACCCTGGGAAAAACCGGCGAGGAAAATCCGCGAAGCGTCTATTCCGGTTCTCTTCTGTGCCTCGATCAAATCCGTAACCATTTTTGCCGAGACTTCCAGCTCTTCCAGGCTGATGGAACGGGCCGGGCTCATGGCTTTGATGTCGTACCAGCTTGGCATCTCGTAGCCACCATTGATCGTCACCGGCCGGGTCGGTGCCTGGGGCAAAACGAAACGCGTGGTCAGCAGGCTTTCCTGCAGCGCCTCGGCCACTGGCAGGAAGTCATAGCGATCGGCACCCAGGCCATGCAACCAGATAACGCAGGCGTCTGCGGGCTTGGCGGGCTGAAGAATCAAGGGTTCGGTCATGTCTGCTCCATTAATGTGCGTGCGCTCCGATTAAGTGCGACGGAACGGTGCGCGATGGGTTGATCTGTTAAGAAGATGTCGCACGGTTGAATCTTTTTCTCTTGACCGGGGGCTGGAACGACTCAGCCGGCACTCTGGTACGGCGCTTGCTATGTGTTGAACGATGTCAGCGCTATCCCGGGACGGTAACACTATCAGTGACTGCCGCTTGTGGGATAGCAACTGGAATTACTGCGACAACTTCATGCCGCTTGACCCTAAAAAAAGCCAACACGGGTCGATATCGCCTCATAAGGGTGCGCTGAGGTTCGAGCTCCGACACAACAAGAGCAAACTGGAGGTTTGAATGAAGGTATTGAAATCCACCCTGGCCATCGTGACTGCGGCGGCTGTACTGGGTGTCAGTGGTTTCGCCCAGGCGGGCGCCACGCTGGACGCCGTGCAGAAAAAAGGCTTTGTGCAGTGTGGCGTGAGTGACGGCCTGCCGGGTTTCTCGGTACCGGATGCCAGCGGCAAGATCCTCGGGATTGACGCCGACTTTTGCCGCGCTGTGGCCGCTGCCGTTTTCGGCGACGCGACCAAGGTCAAATTCAGCCAGTTGAATGCCAAGGAGCGTTTCACCGCGCTTCAATCCGGCGAAGTCGACATTCTGTCCCGTAACACCACCATGACCAGCTCCCGCGACGCCGGCATGGGCCTGAAATTCCCAGGCTTCATCACTTACTACGACGGCATCGGCTTCCTGGTAAACAACAAGCTGGGCGTGAAAAGTGCCAAGGAACTGGACGGTGCAACCATCTGCATCCAGGCCGGTACCACCACCGAGCTGAACGTTTCCGACTACTTCCGTGGCAACGGCCTGAAATACACGCCGATCACCTTCGACACTTCCGATGAAAGCGCCAAGTCGCTGGAATCCGGGCGTTGCGACGTACTGACCTCCGACAAGTCCCAGCTGTTCGCCCAGCGCAGCAAGCTGGCCTCACCGAAGGACTACGTTGTTCTGCCGGAAACCATTTCCAAGGAACCACTGGGCCCGGTCGTGCGTAATGGCGACGACGAGTGGCTGGCCATCGTGCGCTGGGTTGGCTACGCCATGCTCAACGCTGAAGAAGCCGGCATCACCTCCAAAAACGTCGAAGCTGAAGCCAAGTCCACCAAGAACCCGGACGTTGCGCGTCTGCTCGGTGCTGACGGCGAATACGGCAAAGACCTGAAAGTGAAGAAAGACTGGGTTGTACAGATCGTCAAGCAAGTCGGTAACTACGGTGAAGTGTTCGAGCGCAACCTGGGCAAGAGCACCCCGCTGGAAATCGACCGTGGCCTGAACGCGCTGTGGAACGCTGGCGGCATTCAATACGCACCACCTGTGCGCTGATCGCTGATGGTTCTGTCACCCGGTGGGCCAACCGCCGGGTGATGTTCTGTTCCATTATTTCCGGGGCACTTCATGCAAAATCAAATCGGCGCACCCAAGCAGAAGCTCAGCTTCAGCGACCCTAAAGTGCGTGCGTGGCTCTTCCAGATCATCACGATAGTGGCGGTGGTCTCGCTGGGCTGGTACCTCTTCAACAACACCCAGACCAACCTTCAGCACCGGGGCATTACCTCGGGTTTCGACTTTCTTGAACGCAGTGCCGGCTTCGGCATCGCGCAGCATTTGATCGACTACACCGAATCGGACAGCTATGCCCGGGTCTTCGTGATCGGCTTGCTCAACACCTTGCTGGTGACCTTTATCGGCGTGATCCTGGCGACCTTGCTGGGGTTCATCATCGGCGTGGCGCGGCTGTCACCGAACTGGATGATCAACAAGCTGGCGACCGTGTATGTGGAAGTGTTCCGCAACATTCCGCCGCTGCTGCAAATCCTGTTCTGGTACTTCGCGGTGTTCCTGACCATGCCGGGGCCGCGTAACAGTCATAACTTCGGTGACACCTTCTTTGTCAGCAGCCGTGGCCTGAACATGCCGGCAGCGATTGCCGCTGACGGATTCTGGCCGTTTGTGGTCAGTATCGTTGTCGCCATCGTGGCAATCGTGCTGATGGCGCGTTGGGCCAACAAACGTTTCGAAGCCACCGGCGTACCGTTCCACAAGTTCTGGGCGGGCCTGGCGCTGTTCATCGTGATCCCGGCGTTGTGCGCCTTGATCTTCGGCGCGCCGCTGCATTGGGAAATGCCCAAGTTGCAAGGCTTCAACTTTGTCGGTGGCTGGGTACTCATCCCTGAACTGCTGGCACTGACCCTGGCGCTGACCGTCTACACGGCAGCGTTTATTGCCGAGATCGTGCGTTCGGGCATCAAGTCCGTCAGCCATGGCCAGACCGAAGCCGCGCGCTCCCTTGGCCTGCGCCCTGGGCCGACGCTGCGCAAGGTCATCATCCCGCAGGCGCTGCGGGTGATCATTCCGCCGCTGACCAGCCAATACCTGAACCTGGCGAAGAACTCGTCCCTGGCCGCCGGTATCGGTTACCCGGAAATGGTCTCGCTGTTTGCCGGCACGGTGCTCAACCAGACCGGCCAGGCCATCGAAGTCATTGCCATCACCATGAGCGTGTACCTGGCGATCAGCATCAGCATTTCCCTGCTGATGAACTGGTACAACAAGCGCATTGCGCTGATCGAGCGGTGAGGAAACCAGCATGACTACGCATACATTCAAACCGGATATGCCGCCGCCGAACAAAGTGTTCGGCCCGATGGCATGGATGCGCGCCAACCTGTTTTCCAGCTGGCTCAACACCCTGCTGACCCTGTTGGCGTTTTACCTGATCTACCTGGTGGTACCGCCGATCCTGCATTGGGCGATCCTGGATGCCAACTGGGTCGGCACCACGCGGGCCGATTGCACCAAGGAGGGCGCCTGCTGGGTGTTTATCCAACAGCGCTTCGGGCAGTTCATGTACGGCTACTACCCCGGCGACCTGCGCTGGCGCGTGGACCTGACCGTGTGGCTGGCCATCGTTGGCGTGGCGCCACTGTTCATCTCGCGTTTCCAACGCAAGGCGATCTACGGCCTGAGCTTTTTGGTGCTGTACCCGATCATCGCCTACTTCCTGTTGCATGGCGGCATCTTCGGCCTGACCAACGTGGCGACCAGCCAATGGGGCGGGCTGATGCTGACCCTGGTGATCGCCACCGTCGGCATCGCCGGTGCCTTGCCGCTGGGCATCATGCTGGCGTTGGGGCGACGCTCGAACATGCCGGCGATTCGGGTGGTCTGCGTGACCTTCATCGAATTCTGGCGCGGCGTGCCGTTGATCACCGTGCTGTTCATGTCCTCGGTGATGCTGCCGTTGTTCCTGCCCGAAGGCATGGGCATCGACAAGCTGCTGCGGGCGTTGATCGGCGTGATCCTGTTCCAGTCGGCCTACGTGGCCGAGGTGGTGCGCGGTGGCTTGCAGGCGATTCCCAAAGGTCAGTACGAAGCGGCTGCAGCGATGGGCCTGGGTTACTGGCGCAGCATGGGCCTGGTGATTCTGCCGCAAGCCCTGAAGCTGGTGATTCCCGGCATCGTCAACACGTTCATCGCGCTGTTCAAGGACACGAGCCTTGTAATCATCATCGGCCTGTTCGACCTGCTCAACAGCGTCAAGCAAGCCGCCGCCGATCCTAAATGGCTGGGCATGGCCACCGAAGGCTACGTGTTCGCGGCCCTGGTGTTCTGGATTTTCTGTTTTGGTATGTCGCGCTATTCCATTCATTTGGAACACAAGCTCGACACAGGCCACAAGCGTTAGGAGTTGTTGTTATGAGCGAAGCGATCAAACAGCCTGTGAGCCCTGAAGGCATTATCCAGATGCAGGGCGTCAACAAGTGGTACGGCCAGTTCCACGTGTTGAAAGACATCAACCTCAACGTCAAGCAGGGCGAGCGTATCGTGCTGTGCGGCCCGTCGGGTTCGGGCAAGTCCACCACCATCCGCTGCCTCAACCGCCTGGAAGAGCACCAGCAGGGTCGCATCGTGGTCGATGGCGTGGAGTTGACCAACGACCTCAAGCAGATCGAAGCGATCCGCCGCGAAGTCGGCATGGTGTTCCAGCATTTCAACCTGTTCCCACACCTGACCATCCTGCAGAACTGCACGCTGGCGCCAATGTGGGTGCGCAAGATGCCCAAGCGCAAGGCCGAGGAAATCGCCATGCACTACCTGGAGCGCGTGCGCATCCCGGAGCAGGCGCACAAGTTTCCGGGACAACTGTCCGGCGGCCAACAGCAGCGCGTGGCGATCGCCCGTGCGTTGTGCATGAAGCCCAAGATCATGCTGTTCGACGAGCCGACTTCGGCACTCGACCCGGAAATGGTGAAAGAGGTCCTGGACACCATGATCGGCCTCGCCGAAGACGGCATGACCATGCTGTGCGTGACCCACGAAATGGGCTTTGCGCGCACCGTGGCCAACCGCGTGATCTTCATGGACAAGGGGGAGATCGTGGAACAGGCGGCGCCGAATGACTTCTTCGACAACCCGCAGAATGATCGGACCAAGTTGTTCCTGAGCCAGATCCTGCATTGATCGATGCTTGAAACGATAAACCCGGCCTGGCGCCGGGTTTGTTTTTGCCTGTCTAGGAGGCCTTGAGCGCTTCCTGATCGGTATTGATGGTGTGGTTGAATCCGCGCATATCAGTACCCTCGGCCAACGCCCTCGCATCGGCCAGCAGGTGTGGGTAGCGATCCAATAGTCGCATCAGCAGCACCAGGGGTTTGGGGGGCAGAAGCTCGCCGCGCTCGTAGCGTGAAAAAGCGTTGTGACCGCCTCCCGATAGCAGTTCCACTGCTTCCTTCTGTGTAAGGTGCAGTTTGCGTCGGATGCGTTTCATCTCGGTGCCGATCATTTTTCGCGCGGCGTGAATGAGTTCATCACCGGCTTTCGCATGGCGCTCTGAACTATCAGGGTCATACACGCTGTCGCTGCATGCATGGCATTCCCAGCCAGAAAGGTCATCGACACGACGTTCCATGCCTTTGACACTAAGGGTTTCGCTTCGGCCCTCGAACCGGGTCATTCCGTCGGGTGTACCGCATATATAGCATTGTCGGGTTTTCATGAGTTGCACTCCTTGAAGGAGATGACCGGGGGATTACCGCCTGGGCAGTAAGTCACCTTTATGTAGATCTCCATGCCGTGTGAACTGATGTGGTACACGTCCTGCCATACCCGATGGTCTGCATAGGTAGTCATTGATTTGTACAACATCCTGGTTTGCAATTGATAAACGACCTCCTTCATCTCATGGATTGCGAAGCCGAGTTTCCTTCCTGTGGCCTTGGCCGTTGAGGTAAATGCCTGGTCTCCCAGCCGCCTCACATCCGCCTTTATCACCGCCAAATCGTAATGAGGTGTGTACTTTTCCATAAGACACCTAAGTCCATAATTACCCTCAAAGGGTAATTTTACCAATCGAAAATACTGCTCCTTTACCTGCCTAAGAACCGTAGTGCGTTGCCTTTGTAGGCAAGTCCGAATAGGCTGTAGGAAAATTCATCCTATGATTGGACGAAAGCGCGGAGCCCATGACAGACATAGCCCCTTTGATCAAACGCTCCCTGGTCGACCAGGCCCTGGAGCAGTTGCGCCTGCGCATCACCGAAGGCCGGTGGGCCATCGGTGAACGCCTGCCCACCGAGCCCGAGCTGTCCGCCGAATTGGGTATCAGCCGCAATACCGTGCGCGAGGCCATGCGCGTATTGGCGTTCTCCGGCTTGATTGAAATCCGCCAGGGCGATGGCAGTTACCTGCGCTCGATGACCGATCCGCTGGGCACGATGCGGGCGCTATCCCACTGCACCCTGGAGCAGGCGCAGGAGACGCGGCAGATTCTTGAAGTGGAAGCCATCGGGTTGGCCGCCATGCGTCGTACCGAACAAGACCTCATCGCCTTGCGCGAAGCCCTTGACACCAGTGGCAAGCTGTATCACGGCGACCTTGAGGCCTATATCAGCGCTGACCTGGTGTTCCACAAGCACCTGGTGGACGCCGCGCACAATCCGGCACTCAGCGAGCTGTACCAGTATTTCTCGCGCATCGTTGCCGCCCAGTTGCGCCAGACCCTGAACATTTCACCGCGTCGCCAAGCGGTGTTCGACCTGCACACAGCCTTGCTCGACGCCGTGGAACAGCAAAACCCTGAACGCGCCAAATCCCTCTGCCGGCAGTTGATCAATGAGCCTTGAAACCCAGCGCAAAACCGAATTCGAAGAACTGCTGATCGACGCCGAAGCCGATGACGAGGTGGTGCAGCACACGCCACCGTTGGTAAGCCGCCCATGGCTGTTGCTTTTGGGCCTGGTGCTGGTGGCACTGAACCTGCGTCCGGCACTGTCGAGCATGGCGCCCCTGCTGGCCGAGGTCTCCGCCAGCCTGGGGCTGTCGGCAGCCCGGGCCGGTCTGCTGACCACGTTGCCGGTGTTGTGCCTGGGCCTGTTCGCGCCGACCGCTCCGTTGCTGGCGCGCCGCTTCGGCGCCGAACGGGTGGTGCTGGGCATCCTCCTGACCCTGGCTGCCGGCATCATCCTGCGCAGTTCATTTGGCGAAGCCGGGCTGTTCGTCGGCAGCCTGATCGCCGGAGCGAGTATCGGCATCATCGGCGTACTGTTGCCGGGGATCGTCAAGCGTGATTTCCCCCGGCAGGCGGGCACCATGACCGGCGTCTACACCATGGCCCTGTGCCTGGGGGCGGCATTGGCAGCCGGCGCTTCGGTGCCCCTGAGTCATTACTTCGGCGACAGCTGGAGCATCGGCCTGGGGTTCTGGGTCTTGCCGGCATTGGTAGCGGCACTGGTCTGGTTGCCGCAGGTCGGGCACAAGCACGGTGCGCACCACGTGGCCTATCGCGTGAAGGGCTTGCTGCGCGACCGGCTGGCCTGGCAGGTGACGTTGTACATGGGCCTGCAATCGTCCTTGGCCTATATCGTGTTCGGCTGGTTGCCGTCGATTCTGATCGGCCGTGGCCTGAGCGCCACTGAGGCCGGGTTGGCGCTCTCGGGTTCGATCATCGTGCAGCTGTTCAGCTCGCTGGCGGCACCGTGGTTGGCGACGCGGGGCAAGGATCAACGGCTGGCGATTGTGGTGGTGATGCTGTTCACCCTCGGCGGCCTGTTCGGTTGCCTGTACGCACCGCTCGACGGCCTGTGGGGCTGGGCGATCCTGCTGGGCCTGGGCCAGGGCGGCACCTTCAGCCTGGCGCTGACCTTGATCGTGTTGCGCTCGCGGGATTCCCACGTGGCTGCCAACCTGTCGAGCATGGCGCAAGGCTTTGGCTACACACTGGCGTCCATGGGGCCATTGGCGGTGGGTGTGCTGCATGACTGGACCGGCGGCTGGGGCGCCACCGGCTGGGTGTTCGCTGTGATCGGCCTGGGGGCCATCATCACAGGTCTCGGCGCCGGCCGAGCACGCTATGTGGGCGTGCTCAGCGAGCGGGTTTGATCCGCGGCCTCGAGGTAACGCAGGGGCTGCGTACGACCTACAGGTACACCACTTCCAGCGTCGCGGAGCCATCCATCGGCGTTTCCACACTCAGGTCGAGGTTTTGCCTGGCGTTGATCACGGCTTCCAGGGTCAGGGTGCTGGTCAGGTTCTGGATCGCTGATGGGCCGGCGGTGCTGCCGGCCACATCGGTGAAGCCCAGCAGGCTCCTGGAGCCGATATCGATGGGGTTGCTGTTGGATGTACGCCACGCCACGCCACCCGTGGTGGACTCGGTGCCGTAAGTCACCGGCAAAGCATCGGCCACCGTTTGCTTGGGATCGAATTTCACCGAGTACACGCCAATCTTGTTACCCGCGCTGTCCAGGCCCAGGCCGTAGTAAATCTCGCTGTTGACGTGAGCCGAGCCATCGCGGTTGTCGCGCATGCGCAGGGCATAGCGACCCGGGGCGTTGCAACTGACGGTCAGGGTCAGTGACTTGAGCGGCAGCCGGGTGCCCGTGGCCTGGTTGAGGTCCTGCCGGGAGATCTTGCCGAAGTCGATCAACCCACCGCCGGAAAACGCCGGGGTGCAGGCCATGGGGGTGATCAGGCCACCCACGGTCAGTTCCACCGTGGACGCGGCCTGGGCGGTTGAAATACTGGCCAGCCAGGCAAGGGCGGCCACGCGAATCAGTGAGGCGTTCATGGTTCAGCTCCTATAAGTACTTGATGGTCAAGGTCACCGAGCCTTCGAAGGGCACTTCTTCGCTCAGTGGCAGGGTGTTGGCGGGGGCGAGGGCTGGCGCGACGTGCAGTTGGGCGGTCAGTTGCTGCACAGGTACTGGAGCGAATACGTCTTTTGGGGCAAATGCGGTGAGGAAGTGGTGCGAGAGAATGCTCGTGGGGGACCAGGACGAGGACGCCGTCGAGCCAATCGGTATCATCTCAACGCCGTCGGCCAACGCGGTATCGAGGGTCAGCAGCAGGAAGCCGAGCTTGGCGTTATTGCCGGTCAGCCCCAGGCCGAATGAGTTGGGTGAATCGTTGTAACTCGAGCCGAGGCGATTGTCCCGGGGCTCAAGGGCCAGCAGCGTCATGGCTTCACAGGTGATTGCCAGTTGCAGGCTGGTGGCGGGCAATAGGGTGGGTCGATCGCTGTTCAAGTCTTTGGCGGCTATCTTGCCCAAGTCATACACGCCGCCCTCGGACAGTGCGGGCGCGCAGGCGCTGGGCGTGATCAGGCCGTTGATACTCAGCTCGACGGTTGAGGCGGCCTGGGCCTGTAGCATGTGGGCCAGCCACACGCAGGCGGTCAGTCGGATCAGTATCGCTTTCATGGTTGCGTTCCTATAGGTAATGAATTTCGAGGGTGCCCGCGCCGTCGAGGCGTACCTCGTTGCCCAGGTCCAGGGTGCCCAAGGGCGCAATGGTCGCTTCCAGGCTCAACGTGGCGCTGAGGTGTTGAATGGCAGTGGGTCCCCCGGTACTGCCGGAGGTGTTGCTGAACCCCAGGTAGCGATTGGCGCCTACCGCAGTGATGCGTGCGCTGGCGCTGCTCCAGGGCAGGCCGCCGGTGCTGGAGAAGGTGTTGAAGACATGGGCGAAGCTGTCGGCAGCGATGTGCGACGGGTCGAACAGCAGGCGATAACGCCCGATTTTCTGGCGGCTGGCGTCCAGGCCCAGGCCAAAGGTGGTTTCATCCGTGGCGCCGGTTGCCGAACCCTGGCGGTTGTCCTGCATGCGTACGGCGAAGGTCGTCGGTGCATCGCAGGTCACGCTGAGGGACAGGGGCCGTGGCGCCAGAAGGGTGTCCTTGTCGATGGACAGGTCGCCGATCGAAAGTTTGCCCAGCTCCACATGGCCGCCGTTGGACAGGGTGGGGGTACAGGCGGCCGGCGCAAAACGTGCCTGCCAGTGCAACTCGCGCGAGCGCCCGGCGGCGAAGGCGTCGAACAGCCCGGAGGTGTCCCAGGTGACTGCGTCGCGTACCCGGGCGGCATCTTCGTTGGCCCAGGCACTGGCCTGCAGCTGTAGCGACAGGTTGCGCCCGGTGACCGCGACGCCACCACGCATCGGCACCACGCCGTGGTCGGGCTGCCAATTCAGATGGCCAGCGACCACCGATGGCGCCTGCCCCGGGCCCGCAATCAAACCAAGCTCGACCGTTTGACCGTCGAGCACCGCATCGCGCACTTGCAAGCCGTAGCTGCCGCGCTCGGTGAAGCGAAAGCGCCCAGGGCCCGCGCCCAGTCCACGATAAAACACACTCATGTCGATAGGTTGCGGGCAGTTCAACGTCAGGCTCAGTTGTCGCTCTCCCAGCAGGCGCTCGGGGGCGGGCACCCATGCCACGGCGCGGTTCATCAAACCAAAGTCCATGTGCGTCTGGCTGAGGTTGAGTTGGCATTCGTCGGCGGCCAGGGCGTGGGCGCCGAACAGCACGCCTATGACGTACAAGACAGGTTTCAGGCCCATGGTCACAGTCCTCATGGTTGGTGGCACCGGGCGGGTGCGGTTTCGTAATACACCTCGGGGTCGACGTCGTCCGCCAATTCGTAGCTCAGGCGGCAAGGCGCCTGGCCCGGGGCCTTGATCCACAGCGGGCGCGGGTTGAGTACGTCGGGCAGGAAGACTTTGCTGTCCTCCTGCACCAGAGTGATGAATTCACCGTCGGCGGTGCTGACGGTCGCGCCGCGCGGCAACGGCTGACCGTTGTCGGTGGTCACGTTCAGTAGCGCGCGCCGGGTGAGGGCGACGCCGAATTCAACCTTGTCCACCGCGCCGCGCCCGGCGGAAATCACCGCCAGGCCGTTGTGGATATCGGCGTTGCGCGGCAGTGAGCGCGTCTGCACTTCCACCGGGCTGCGGCCGTAGGCGTTGAGTTGCGGCACAACGGCCTGGCCTTGCCAGTCGGTCCACACCGGGCCGCTGGGCGTTGCCACCTTGATCCCCGCCATCTCGCCCACCGACATCACGGCAAAGGTGTCGCGCACCGGATAGGGCGAGAAGGTCACGCCGTCGCCATGCACCACCACGCCGCCACGGGCGCCGCCCTGGTAACTGGAGTGCTCGTCGTTGCTGCGGGTGTAGTTGAAGTCCAGTTGGCTGTACCACGGCAGCGCCGACACGCCGATCGAAGACTCCACCTCGCGGTCGCGGCTGTCATGCTCCACGCCCACGCGGTAACTCAACTGGTCGTTGAGTTGCTCGTTCAACCCCACGCCCAGGCGATGCTCACCGCCGGCCCTGCGCGCCCAAGTGCGGGCGCGACGGTTTTCACCCAGCGGCAGGCTGATGTTCAGGTAAACGCTGTCATCGTTTTGCTGGCGGCCGCCCACCTGCCATTCGGCACTGGCGGACACCGACACCCGGCCAAAACTGGTGCCCCAAGACGCCAACGCGCGGCTGCTGCTTTCACCGTTATAGGCCGCAGTGCGCGACACGCCGGCACTGAACGCTCCCAGCGCTGGATGTGCCCAGGACGCGGTGAGGCTTTGCTGATCGCGATAGCGCGAGCGCTGTTGGTCGCGACTGTTGCCGACGAAGGTTGAGTCCTCGAGGTCGCGATAGCCCTGGGAGCGCCACGAGCCGGCAGTGGTCACCGACCAGTTTTCACTCAAGCGCTGGGACCAGGACACGTCCGTCTGGACGCCACGCTCACGCCCCTCGTGGCTGGCCTGGGCCGCTTGCGCCGAGACCTGCAATTGGCTGTCCTGCCAGGGCAGCCAACCCAGGTTGATGCCCGCCGATCGATAGTCATCGGCCATCAGTGCACCGCCGCCGAGGCTGACTTGCGGATGGATCGCACCACTCCACCCCGCGCTGACCACCCAGGGCTCGATGCCGTCACTGTCGCCAATCTGCCGCACGCGGCCCGCCGCCACGGAATACCCCGGCGCCGGCAAGCCCAGCCCGAGCATGGCGGCAGGCACCGTAAAGCGGCGTTCTTCGCCGGTGGTTTCCTTGATGGTGACTTCCACGTCGGAGCGGCTGTTCAAGCGGCGCACATCCGTCAGCGCGAACGGTCCGGCCGGCACCACGGTGGAGTGAATCAGCGCACCGTTCTGGCGGACCTCCACCTGGGCCGGGCTGTTGGCGATGCCGTTGATCGTCGCGCCCTGATTCTGGTCTTGCAGTGCGGTTTCGGTCAGCACTTGGGCGCCGGTGATCTGCGTGCCCGCCAGCACCGGGTTGTAGAGGCTGATCTGGCCGGCCTGGAACACGGCCTGTTGCTCGGCAAAGGTGCGCTGGGCATAGGCATCCAGATGAGTGGTGCGTGAGCGGCTGTCTTGCCAGGTCTTGACCTGGCGGCTGCGTACGATCCAGTCGCCGGCGTTGAAGCCGACTTCGGTGTTGGCTGAGCCGAAGCGGCTGGTGGCGTCACCGAACTCGTTATGCAGGCCCGTGAGGTCATAGTTGAGCAGGCCGGCAAAACCACCGGTCTGATAGCCGGAGATATCCTGCCGGGCGGGGCGCAGTGCATCGGTCGGTACCACCAGGGCCAGGGTCAGGCTGGCCGGGTCTTGCTCGATGACGGTTTGTCGGTAGCGCTCGAGGAAACGATGGCAGCCTGGGGTCTGGACTTCATCGGGCACTATCAGGTTGGCCGCATCCAGCAGGGCCCGGCTGAAGCAGAGACTGCCCTGGCGGTCGAATTCCACATCCACCCGCCCACGGCGTTGGCCGTTGACGCTCAGGTTGACGGCATGCCTGCCCGTGGCAAAACGGGGCGTTTGCAGGAGCAGGTTGGCCAACTCCGGATCGATGCCGCGATGGGACAAGGTTTGGGGGTCGAAGGCGCCGGCAATCAGGTTGTCGCTCGCCCAAGCTGCCTCGTATGGCAGTGAACCACCCAGGGTCAGCGCCAGCCCTGCCAATAAGGTGTGCGCGCGGCGTGGTGAAACGGCGGGCACGGCTTGGCCGCGGCGGTCAGTCATTACTGTGCTCACAAGGTCATTCTCAACTGGGGGTGGCCTGCTGACTCTGCGGTTCAGTCAGGCCCTCCGGTGGCGTTGGCAGGCCACTCTTTTTTATAGGGTGATCGGTGCTTCGTAGGGCGCCACGGCAAAGCCATACACCGTGGCCGGTTGCAGTTGCACGCGACTCGCGCCGCTGCCGGTGGCCGTCACGCGCAGGGTTTCACCGGGCAGCACGTAGGTACGCGGCAGCAAGGCCGAACCGTCGCCGGGCAACAAGCGCAACTCCTGAGCCAGGCGTACCACATAGGCCGTGGGGTTGCTGACGCTCAATTGGTTGTTCTGCAGGCGCCACTCCAGTCCGGTCCAGGGTGTGCGGTTGGGGGGCAGGCCCTTGGGGTGCAGAATCACCGGCAGGTTCTGGCGCACGGTCACGCCCACCCGTGCGTGCCCGGCCTGGGCCGCCGAACGGCCTTGGGGCATGCCTTCGAATATCACCCGTTTCAGGCGCTGGGTTTTCAGCGGTTGCGGCGATTGCAGAATGAAACGGATCAATTGGCTCTTGTTCGGTTCCACCCGGGCCAGGGGCGGGGTCACGAACAACAGCGAGGCTTTGTCCTCGGGGATGTCTTCAAGGGTCACGTGCAACAGCGCCAACTTGTCGTCGGTATTGGTCACGGACACCGAGGCTTCGCCGTCCGCCTCGTTGACGATGACCACCGAGGTGTCGGGCACCATGCCGTCGGCCAGCACCCATGAGGGGCCGGCGAACGTCAGGGCCAGTGCGCCGAGGTAGAGGCCGGCGTAGCGAATGGCGGTGAAGGCGCGGGTTGAAAAGGGCAGGGGGGACATGGCTACAGATACCTCAGGTCAAGCACGATGGAACCGTCCAGAGGGACTTCCTGCTTGAGGGTCAAATAGGCGGCCGCATTGATCGACGTATTGACTTGCAACGTGGCCGCGATCTGGCGGTGGGGTTCCGGCACCAACGTGCCGGGGTGAGCGAACCCCATGTAATTGTTCGGGTAGGCATTGCTTTCCGGGAACCAGGTCAGGCCCTGATTGCTGGACGCCAGCACCAATACGCGCTCGCCGTCGCCCATCACGTCGCGAAAGGCAATGGACACGGTGCCGAGTCGTTCGGTGGGCGCGTGGACGTTATGGCCCAGGCCATAGTAAAAGCCCGGGCCCAGGGATGAATCGGCGCGATTGTCCAAGCCCACCAATACAAACAGCACTGACTCGTTGCAGCTCACATTCAGGTCCAGGGCCTGGGTGGGCAAGACGCTGAATTCGTATTGGTTGAGACTGCGTGCCGGCACCAATCCGTGGTCGACGATGCCGTTGGCCGACAGCGTCGGTGTACACGCGCTGGGGGTGATTATCCCGGTCACATTCAATTCGGTACTGGAGGCCGCCAACGCTGCGGGCCCGCTACAGAGCAGGCAAAGCATGGCAAGAAGGCGTGAAGAGGTGTGCTTCATGGGGAGGTTCACCGGTTGCCTGGTTCTTCGTTTCAGTGCAGGACACAGGCAGGTCTCATGACCTGCCTGTGTGCGTTTCGAGTGGGCTTAGAGGTAGCGCACCGTCACGGTCACCGAACCGTCGATGGCCACCTCGTTGGTCAGCGTCAATTGGCTGGAGGGGGCGATCTTGGGGCTGACCGTCAGGTCCGAGGTCAGCACCTGCACCGGGATGGGCGTGTCGACGGCGGTGTCGGCCACCGAGATCAGGTTGTCGGGCGTCAAGTTGCGCGCAACGACCCAGGTGACACCGCCGTCGACCGAGGTGATCGGCCGCCCCTCCACACCATCGGCAATCGGCGTGTTCAGGCTCAGGCCCATGGCCCCGAGCTTCTGCGTACCGTTGATCAGGCCCAGGCCGAATTCCGTGATGTCGCCGCCGTAGTTCGAGCCGGCACGGTTGTCATCGGCGTCCAGGGCCATGAGGGTAGCCGCATCACAGGTGACGGTCAGTTGTACGGTTTGCTCGGTGAGGGGCGTTACCTGGTCGACATTCAAATCCTTGGCGGAAATCTTGCCGTAGTCCACAGACCCGCTATTGGACAGGGCTGGAGTGCAGGCACTGGGGGTGATCAGGCCCTTGACGGTGAGATCGACGCTGGAGGCCGCGAAGGCGCTGGTGCTACCGGCCAGCAGTACGCTGGCGAACAGGGTATTCAAGGAAAGTTTCATGGTCAGGCTCCATATAAAGGGCAAGGGAAAAAGGGTTACCAGTACTTGAGTTGCAACGTGGCACTGCCATCGATCGGCAGCTCGTCCAGCAGGGTCAGGTCGCGGGCCGGGGCGATGATGGTGAAGGCCCGCAGGCGAGCGCTGAGCTCGGTGATGGCAATGGGGGTATAGGGGGCGCCCGCGGCGGCGAAGGCGGTGAGTGCGGCGTGCCCCAGGTAGGACGACGGCCCCCAGCTGGCACCGCCGTCCCGCGACATGATGGCCTGCACCGGTGTCGAATCCGCCACGGGTTCGAACAGTCCGAGCGCGACGCTGCCCAGCATCTGGTCATCGTTGACCACTCCCAGCCCGTGGAACACCGGATTGATGGCCGACGTTCCGCCACGGTTATCGACGGTGGTCAGGGTGAAATGCGTGGCGCCCTCGCAATGCACATCCAGTTGCATTTCACCGGGGAGCAAGCGGGTCGGCAGATCGATGTCCAGGTCCCGACCGGTCAACTTGCCATGATCGACGACGCCCTCATTGGACAGGCTGGGGGTGCATGAACTGGGCGTAATGGTGCCCGAGACATTCAGGTCGGTAGTGCTGGCTGCGAAGGCTGCGGGAGCGCAGGTACTCAGTAACAGGGCAAGTGTGGCGCAGGTGTTTCTGTCCATCGGCACGGGTCCTTGTGTGAAGGGAAAGCAGTGGGGCTTACAGGTAGCGCAACTCCAACGTGGCGGAGCCGTCGAGGGGTTGTTCCTCGGTCAGGGTCAGGGTGCTGGTGGCGGCGATGACCGCGTAGATGCGCAGGTCGCTGCTCAAGGCGCGGATCGGGATTGGCGCCCAGGTCCCTGCGGCCTCAGTGCCGAATCCGGCCAGGCGGTCGCGGGTCCATAACGCGTTTTCGCTGCTCTGCTGCCAGGTGGCACCGTTGTCCCTGGATGCGAGGGTGGCGACCTGCATGCCGTCGGCGGTGGCGTTGTTCAGGCCCAGGTCAAAGGCACCTACCCGTTCGGTCTGGTTGATCAACCCCAGTCCATAGGAGGTCGGGCCGCCGATGGAGCTGCCGTCGCGGTTATCCAGGCCGATGAAGGCATACAGCGTGGCGGCTTCGCACTCCACGCCCAATTGCAACGTCGCGGGCGGCAACGCCTTGGCGCTGTGTTCGTAGAGATCGGCGGCGGATATCTTGCCAAAATCGACCACCCCGCCGCCGCTGAGCGAAGGGGTACAAGCGCTTGGCGTGATCAGGCCGGAGACGTTCAGGTCGGTGCTGCTGGCAGCCAGCAACGGGGTTGCAGTGGTCATCAGCAAGGTAGTGAAGAGCAGGGCATATTGGGCTTTCATGTGAACAGCGCATTCCTGGGCAAAGTGTTGGCACGAAGGGCAGTCAGTGGCTCGGGCGGGGCGCTGGCGTCGCAATATTGGAGGGATGTTGTAGGCGGCGACGCGCCTCTTGTTGCCTTGAGCCGGGACATATTTAACGCCCGTTCCCCTGGGGGCTGGAATGCAACAATTACGATAATGGCGCTGCCTGATACCGCTGCGATTTGCTGTTGGAATGTGCAGATCAACATGTAAGGAAAGTGGCTTAGTCGTAGTTGTTGTATCGCTCAAACTCACTCGTTCGGATATTTTTCGCGCTCTTTTTTAATCGATCCGGCTTCTTTTGAATGAAGCGGAATGTCTTTGCGCGAAAAGTTCGAGTGAAATCGTCTGACGGGCCATAAACCTTTTCAGGCGTCTCCTTGCGCCAGGTAAGCCTGGTGAGCTGATCGCTCTGCATGAGGTTGTTATGCCGGGCAATGCTCCACGTCGTTATTCACGAAAGGCTTCGCCCCCGGCTGATGTTCCCGCCCACTGGCAGCAGGCCCGGGTCCTGGTGGTCGATGATCATGCAACCTATCGATTGCTGGTCGGGTCATTGCTGCAGATGCTGGGGGTCGCCCACGAAGCCTGCGGCGATGGCCGCATGGCGCTGCACGCCTTGGAGACGGGGCATTTTGACTTGGTCATTACCGACTGCCGAATGCCGGTGATGGATGGCTTCGCCATGACGCGTGAATGGCGTCGACGCGAGTACGGCAAGAGCAGGCCTGGTATCCCCATCATTGCCATGACCGGACGCCTGGGGCCGGAAGAGATTCGCCGTTGCCTGGAATCCGGGATGGATGGGTGGCTGGTCAAACCCATCAACCTGGGCCAGTTGCACGAGTTACTGACGCAGTGGCTGGCGCCGGCGCCGTTGCTCTGCGCCCGTGGCCGGCAACCGCAGTCGCCGCGTCGTCGACGGGAACGATTCCCTTCCCGTGACAGCCTCATCGCGACCTTTGGCTCCTGGTCGGTGGTAGAGGCGATGTTGACAAGCCTGCTGCGAGAGGCCCGCGACGACTTGGAAGTGCTGGTGCAGGCGCGTATCAGCGGCGACGCCACGCTGACCTCGCAGCGCTTGCACCGACTGGCGGGCAGCGTGGCGTTTCTGGGAGCGACGGTTTTGGAGCGGCGGGCCGCGGTGTTGATTGACCGGGTACAGGCCAATGGGGTGGGAAGGAATCGGCAGGCATTGGAGCGATTCCACCGCGATGTCGAGTGTTATCTGCAGCGGTTGCATCAACTTTAAATTGAGATGCTTGTAAGAAGTTTCTTTGCTGATATGTAGGATTTATCTGTATGTAGTTTCCTTTTGTTTTGTGGGTTAAATGCCGACTTCCAGCGACGTGGGGGGTAACGCGCAATCACCCAGTTATTTCAGGTTGTTACATGAGGCAGAGCGCGCTATTTTGCGTAAATTCAAATTGCCATCACGGATAGTGTCGATGATTCGCATAATTATTGCTGACGATCACCCTATAGTTCGGATTGGGCAAAAAGTGGTGATCGAGGCAAGTGGTAAATACAAAGTCGTAGGAGAAGCCAACGGGCCGGATGAGTTGTTGGCACTGGTGAGCGGTATCCCGTGCGATATCATCGTGACCGACTTTGCGATGCCAGGGAACCAACAGGCAGATGGGTATGGCTTGTTGGGCTTGTTGCATCGGCAATACCCCAAATTGCCGGTGATTTTGGTGACGATGTTCGCCAACGTTGTGACGCTGCGCGAAGCGTTTGCCCATGGTGCGCGGGCAATCGTGGCCAAGAGCGCGTCGGCGAGGGAGCTGCCCCTGGCTCTGCGGGCGGTGGTCGAGGGGCGTACTTTTGTCAGTGAGTGCCTGCGCCTGCAGATGGAGCAAGCCGACTTGGCGCATCCGTCCCAACCGCAATTGTCGGGCAAGGAGCGGGAGGTGGTCAGAATGCTCGCCAGTGGCATGACTGTCAGCCAGATTGCCGCACGGGTCAACCGCAGTATCTCGACCATCAGCAAGCAGAAAAGCACGGCCATGCAGCGTTTGTGTATCTCCACCGATGTGGATCTTTTTACCTACGCACGGCAAAGCGGCATGGTGCCTTAGTTGGTGTGAATAATGGATAAGTTGCAGTTTTGTTACAGGCTTGATGGTGATTCGTATTAGTTGTATGGGGGGGTAAGCGTTGGCAGGTTAGTGTGTGTTCATGTACCCGATAGTTATAAATCGGCGACATAAAATACCTATGTCCAACACTGAGCTGAATACAGAGCAGCGTCTTGTTATCCGGCAAGATGCAAGTATCTGTATTGGCTTGAATGCGAGCACTTGAATCAATGAAATACTCACTGTCCCTTATTTCCTCCGTACTCCTGATCACGGCGAGTTCGAACCTGTTTGCCGCGTCCACCATTGATCTGAGCGTCGTGGGTACATTGACACCTTCCGCCTGCACGCCAGCACTGTCACGCGCAGGAGTGGTCGATCATGGCAAGATTTCCATCGGCGATCTTTCTTACGACGCTTACCTGCCTGAGGCCACGCTGGCGTTGAGTGTCAACTGTGACGCCGCGACATTGATGGCGGTCAAGGCCACGGACAATCGGTCCGGCAGTGCCTGGTTCGGTAGCGATACCGATGCGGTGTTTGGTTTGGGTTTCTACGGCGGGACCTGGCGCTTGGGCGGGTATCGCTTGATGGTGAAAAACGTCCAGGCCGACGGTGCCGTGGCCCCGGTGATCGAGTCCGTGGATGGCCAGACCTGGTTTCCCGTCTCGCAAGATCAAACCTGGCAACCGCTCTGGATGCGCTCTGTAGGTGCGCCCGGTGAAGTCGACGCCATGCCGGTGCCGGTCCAGAACCTGGCGATGGACCTGACGATCCAGACTCGGGTCCGGAAACCACGGGGCGCCATCACCGAAGAGATCCCGCTGGACGGCAGCGCCACCCTGGATATCGTCTACCTCTGACGCACCCTCGCTTATCCATCGGGTGAATGAACATGGTGTTTCCAGGCGCCGCGGATTATCGTGCTGGCCTTATGCCGATAATTGCGGAGCCTGTTCATGAGTGATGCCCACAACGCCTTGATCACCGAGTTCTACAGCGCGTTCCAGCGCCTGGACGCCGAGGCCATGTCGGCCTGCTACACCGACGATGTGGTCTTCAGCGACCCGGCCTTCGGCGAACTGCGCGGCCGCGATGCCGGTGACATGTGGCGCATGCTCACCACCCGCGCCAAGGATTTCTCCCTGACCTTCGACAATGTGCGCAGCGACGACCGTAGCGGTGGCGCTCACTGGGTGGCGACTTACCTGTTCAGCGCCACTGGCAACACAGTGGTCAACGATATCCAGGCGCGCTTTGTGTTTCGCGACGGCAGGATCTGCGAACACCACGATCACTTCGACCTGTGGCGCTGGTCGCGTCAGGCCTTGGGCGCCAAGGGGTTGTTGCTGGGGTGGACGCCGCTGGTGAAAAACGCCGTGCGTGCCCAGGCGCGCAAAGGCTTGAAGGCATTCCAGGCCAGTCGTTGATAAGCTTGTCGCTTCTTTGGTATTGCCGAATTTTTCTGTGAATACACCTGAAGCCAAACCCTGGTTCGTCTACCTGGTGCGCGCCGCCAATGGCTCGCTGTACTGCGGCATCAGCAATGACCCGGTGCGCCGGTTCGCCTCGCACCAGAGCGGCAAGGGTGCGCGGTTTTTCCTGTCCAGCCCGGCGGTGGCGCTGGTGTACACCGAGCAATGCGCGAGCAAGGGCGAGGCCCTGCGTCAGGAACGGCTGATCAAGAAGTTGAAGAAGAGCGCCAAGGAGTGCCTGGCGGCAAGTGGCTCATTGATTTGACTGATGAGTCCCCATCATGCCCGCGCCAGGGTTTGCAGGCTAAGCTAGCGATTCACTTCTCTCGCGGAGCCTGGCATGTCTGAGTTGATCCTCCACCACTACCCGCAGTCCCCCTTCGCTGAAAAAGCCCGGCTGTTGCTGGGCTTCAAGGGTTTGTCCTGGCGCTCGGTGCATATTTCGCCGGTGATGCCCAAGCCGGACCTCACCGCCCTGACGGGCGGCTATCGCAAGACCCCCGTGCTGCAAATCGGTGCCGATATCTACTGCGACACCGCGCTGATCGCCCGGCGTCTGGAACAGGAAAAAGCCGCTCCGGCCCTGTTTCTCCAAGGCCTGGAACTGGTCACCCAAGGCTTCGCCGCCTGGGCCGACTCGGTGGTGTTCTCCCATGCGGTGGCGCTGGTATTCCAGCCGGAATCACTGGCAGTCAAGTTCGCCAAGGTGCCGCCGGAAATGCTCCAGGTGCTGGTGGCGGATCGCAGCAAACTGTTCAGCGGCGGCACGGCGACTCGGGTGCAATTGGATGTAGCCAAGCATCAATGGCCGGCGATTGTTGGCCGCATCGATCAGCAACTGCAGCACCAGGCCGGGGATTTCCTGTTCGGCGAGCCGTCGATTGCCGACTTTGCCCTGGCCCATCCCCTGTGGTTCCTCAAAGGCTCTTCAGTGACGTCGCCTTTGGTAGACGCCTATCCCGGCGTTGCCGCCTGGTTGGATCGTGTGCTGGGTTTCGGCCACGGTACCTCCACTCAGATGAGCGCCGAGCAAGCCCTGGACGTGTCGCGCAATGCGACGCCGGCTGCTCTGCCCGAAGAACTGTTTGAAGACTTGAACGGCTTCAAGGCAGGCCAGCAGGTGACCATTTCGGCGACCGACTACGGCACCGACCCGGTCGCCGGCGAACTGCTGTTTGCCGGGCGTGAAGAACTGATCCTGCGCCGCACCGACGAGCGCGCGGGCACCGTGCATGTGCATTTCCCGCGCATCGGTTTTCGCATCCAGGCGCAGTAGGGAAAAATATTTGCAAATAAAAGTGAGGTAAAACCACCGCGCAACCGTGTAGTGCTTGAAACTGCGATCTATTCGCATTAACAGCGTTTTCTACACGGGTTCTCACAGCATGAAGTCAGCGGCGGGCGGTTGGGTTAAACAGTGGCTGGGAGCCTCGGTATTGGCGGTATCGGGGCTGGCGGTGCTGCCCTTGAGCATGGCGCAGGCACAAGAGCAGCAAAGCGCCCAGTTCACCTTTGCCCTGGCAGCCAAGCCGCTGCCCCAGGCCCTGAGCGATTTCAGCCGGGTCACCGGGATCAGCGTGATCTACACCGACGAAGCGCCCTACGGCATCAAGGCCCCGGCGGTCAGCGGCCAGATGAGCGCGACCCAGGCCCTGCAGCGCCTGCTGGGCAGTTCCGGCCTGACCTTCCGCCAGATCGACGCTCGCACCCTGGCCCTGGAGCCGGTGCCCACCGAAGGCGCGGTCAACCTCGGCGCCACCACCATCAGCGGTGCCAGCCTGGCCCAGGACAGCACCAGCTACCAGCCACCACCCACCAGTTCGGTGATGCGCTCCCATGGCCTGCTGCTGGAGACTCCGCAAACCGTCAACGTGGTCCCGGCCCAAGTGCTGCGCGACCAGACCCCGCGCAACCTGGATGACGCCCTGGGCAATATCAGCGGCATCACCCAGGCCAACACTCTGGCCAGCACCCAGGACGCGGTGATGCTGCGCGGCTTTGGCGACAACCGTAACGGCTCGATCATGCGTGACGGCATGCCCATCGTGCAGGGTCGTGCGCTGAACGCCACGGCGGAACGGGTCGAAGTGCTCAAGGGGCCGGCGTCGTTGCTGTACGGCATCCAGGACCCGGGCGGCGTGGTTAACATCGTCAGTAAAAGGCCTGAACTGGTCCAGTCCACCGCCCTGACCGTACGCGGCTCCACCTTCGGTGACGGCAAGAACGGCAGCGGCGGCAGCCTCGACACCACCGGCCCGATTGGCGACAGCGGCCTGGCCTATCGGCTGATCGTCGATCATGAAGACGAAGATTACTGGCGCAACTTCGGCACCCACCGCGAGAGCCTGATCGCGCCGTCGCTGGCTTGGTATGGCGACAGCACCCAACTGCTGTTCGCCTATGAGCACCGCGAGTTCCTCACGCCGTTCGACCGTGGTACCGCCATCGACAAGTCCAACCACCCGCTGGACATCCCGGCCACACGTCGTTTGGATGAACCGTTCAACAACATGGAAGGTCGCTCCGACCTTTACCGCTTCGAAGCCGACCACGACCTGAACGACGACTGGAAAGCCCACTTCGGCTACAGCTGGAACCGCGAGACCTATGACGCCAGCCAGGTGCGCGTCAGCGCGGTAAACACCAACGGCACCCTGACCCGCAAGATGGATGGCACCAAGGGAGCGATCACCACCGACCGTTTCGCCACTGCAAGCCTGGAAGGCAAGGTCAATGTGTTCGGCCTGCAGAACGATGTGGTGTTCGGCCTGGATGATGAGTACCGCAAGATCTACCGCGCTGACCTGATCCGCCAGAATTCGCGCGGCACCTTCAACTACAACAACCCGGTGTATGGCAACGAAGTGGCGGGCACCACCGTCAGCCCCGCCGACAGCGCCCAGACCGACCTGCTGCGCAGCGACTCGCTGTTCTTCCAGGATGCGATTCACCTCAACGACCAATGGATTTTTGTCGCCGGTGCGCGCTACCAGATGTACGACCAATACGCTGGCAAAGGCGTACCGTTCAAGGCCAACACCAACGGCAATGGCCAGGCCTGGGTGCCGCGTGCTGGGCTGGTGTACCGCTACACCGATGAGTTGTCGTTCTATGGCAGCTACACCGAATCGTTCAAGCCCAACTCCACCATTGCTGCCTTGGCCGACGGCAGCACGCTGACTGGCGACCTGACGCCCGAGAAATCCAAGTCCTGGGAGCTGGGGGCCAAGCTCGACATCCCTGGGCGCATCACGGCCAGTGCCGCGTTGTTCACCATCGACAAGCGCAACGTGCTGGTATCGGTCGGTTCCGGCGCGAACACTATCTACAGCATTGCCGGCCAGGTGCGTTCCCGCGGCCTGGAACTGGACGCCACCGGGCAACTGACCGACAAGTGGAGCCTGATCGGCAGCTACGCCTACACCGACGCCGAAGACATCAAGGACAAGGACCCGACCCTGGAAGGCAACCGCCTGCAGAACGTGGCCAAGCACACCGGCTCGCTGTCGGTGGCCTATGACTTCGGCAACGTGTTCGGGGGCGATCAGTTACGGGTGGGGACCGGCGCGCGGTATGTCGGCGAGCGTGCAGGCGATGCCGCCAACGATTTCACCCTGCCGGGGTACACCGTGGCGGATGTGTTTGCCACGTATGACACCAGGATTGACGGGCAGAAGGTCAAGTTCCAGCTCAACGTGAAGAACCTGTTCGACCGCGTCTACTACACCTCGGCGGCCAGCCGGTTGTTTGTGTCCATGGGGGATGCGCGTCAGGTGTCGGTGTCGAGCACCCTGGAGTTTTAGCCACATAAACCTTGTGGCGAGCCTGCTCGCCACAGGGGGAGGGAGCTGTTAGCGTTGCTGCCACTGACCGCTTTAGGAAAACGCTACTGATGTACTTTGGAAAATGGATACCCACCAGCGGGATGCTGTTGGGCTTGAGCTTATTGCTGGGTGGCTGCGCGAGTGTTTCCCAGACGTCCACCCCAACCATCATCGACCAGTTGATGGCCGACCCGGCCCTCAACGGCGCCACTGTGTCCCTGATGGTGCGTGATGCCCGCAGCGGCAGCACCCTCTATCAACACAACCCGCGAACCCGCCTGATTCCCGCATCCAATCTCAAGCTGCTCACCACCGCAGCGGCGATGGATGTGCTGGGGCCGCAGTATCGTTTTTCCACGCAACTGTTGAGCGACGGCACGCAGCAAGGCGAGCGTCTCAGCGGCAACCTGTACCTCAAGGGCCTGGGCGATCCGACCACGCAGTTCGCCGACTACCAGGCATTGGCGGCACAGCTTGCCGGCCAGGGCGTGCGTCAGATCCAGGGTGACCTGGTGTTCGACGATAGCTTTTTTGACGCCGAACGCCTGGGCGTGGATTGGGCCCAGGACGACGAAAGCACCTACTACGGCGCGCAAATTTCGGCGCTGACCGTGTCACCCAATTCTGATTTTGATGCGGGCACGTTGCTGGTCACCGCCAAAGCCCCCGCCGTGGTGGGTCAGCCGGTCAGCGTGTTGGTGAGTCCGTCCACCGACTACGTGCAACTGGACAACCGTGCTGTCAGCGGCCCCGGCAACAATTACGGCATCACCCGCCAGCACGGCACCAACCTGCTGCAACTCACCGGCGCGTTGGCGCCGGGCAAGCAAAGCCGGCAGTGGGTGAGCGTGTGGGAGCCGACGCAACTGGTGGCGAATCTGTTTGAGCAAGCACTGGCGCAGCAAGGCATCCAAGTGCTCGGGCGTCGTGTGATCGGCGGTGCCAGTCCTGCGACGGCCAAGGTCGTGGCGGAACATCAGTCGGCGCCATTGCAGGAGCTGATCACGCCGCTGCTCAAGCTTTCGAACAACAACATGTCCGAAGCCTTGCTCAAGGCCATGGGGCGCAAGACGTCCAATGCGGGCACGGCGCAGGCGGGGGTGGCCGCGGTGGCGGACTTCATGCGGCGCCAGGGCCTGGACCCGACGACTCTCAGCCAGGTCGACGGTTCGGGCCTGTCGCGGCGTAACCTGGTGTCTTCCCAAGGCCTCACCGATCTGCTGCTGGCCACGGCCAGACAGCCGTGGTTCGACGCCTGGTACAACGCCTTGCCGATTGCCGGCAACCCGGACCGCATGACCGGTGGCAGCCTGCGCTATCGCCTGAGTGGGACGCCTGCGCAAAACAACCTGCACGCCAAGACCGGCTCCATGGCCGGCGTGTCGTCGCTGAGCGGCTACATCAGCGACGCCCAGGGCCGGCGCCTGGTGTTTTCAATGATCAGTAACAACTACCTGAGCAGCGCCGCGCCGATCCGCGCCCTGGAGAACCGCGTGGCGTTGGCCCTGACCCAATGGCACGATTAGTTCAGGGCTGATAACCCATGCGCCAACTCACGGCCCGAGTCGCCGCCAGCAAGCGCTGCGCCGCCGGGCCGTCTTCATCGGCATGGAACAACGAGGTGGGGCCGACCACGGTCATCACTGCCGCGACTTGGCCGATGGCGTTGAACACCGGTGCGGACAGCGCATCGACGCCGGGCATCAACAAACCATGCACAAAGTGCAGGCCACGGCTGCGGATCTGTTTGCAGGTGATGGCGTAGGCTTGGTCGTCCGCCAACGCATGGGCGATGCCGGCCTGGATCTCACGTTCGCGCAGCTCCACGGTTTCCCGCGACGGCAGGAAGGCGCTGAACACCAGCCCGGTGGACGAACTGAGCAACGGCAGCACCGAACCCAATTGCGTCACCACCGTCACCGCGCGCACCGCCGGTTCGATCTGCACCACGGTCGCGCCCTGGTTGCCCCACACCGCCAAAAAGCAGGTTTCATTCAATTCATCGCGCAACTCCGCCAGGGGCAGTGCGCCGACTTTCAGCACGTCCATACTGCCCAGCGCCGCCAGGCCCACACGCAACGCTTCGCGGCCCAGGCCATAGTGGTTGGTGGCGGTGTTCTGTTCGGCGAAACCCGAGGCGATCAGCGCCTGCAGGTAGCGGTGCACCTTGCTGGCCGGCATCTGTACGTGTTCGGCCAGGCGTGACAGCGACGTGGCCGGGGACAACTCGGCCAGGGCCTTGAGGATATCGGTGCCCACTTCGGCCGAGCGGACTTTCTGTTTACCGGTGTCGCGGGGCTTTTCCATGGAGGGACGAGAATCCGAGAGATGAATGGGCGTCTTTATAGCTTGACGGTCGATAGTGATCAAATTACGTTATGCGTAACTGGATTACGATAAAAACAACTTCCGTGCAGAGGATGATCCATGAACCTCGAATACCTGTCGGGCTTTGGCAATGAATTCGCCAGCGAAGCCTTGCCCGGCGCACTGCCCGTCGGCCAGAACTCCCCGCAAAAAGCGCCCTACGGTTTGTACACCGAACTGTTCTCCGGCACCGCGTTCACCATGGCCCGCAGCGAAGCCCGGCGTACCTGGCTGTACCGCATCCAGCCGTCGGCCAATCACCCGGCGTTTATCAGGCTTGAACGACAGTTGGCCGGTGGTCCGCTGGGCGCGGTGACGCCCAATCGCCTGCGCTGGAACCCGCTGGATATGCCGAGCGAGGCGACGGACTTTATCGACGGGCTGGTCGGGATGGTGGCTAATTCCGGGTCAGAAAAGCCCTCAGGCATCAGCATCCATCACTACCGCGCCAACCGCTCCATGGAGCGTGTGTTCTTCAACGCCGACGGCGAGTTGTTGGTCGTTCCCGAGCAAGGCCGCCTGCGCATCGCCACCGAGCTTGGCGTGTTGGAAGTGGGGCCACTGGAAATCGTCGTGTTGCCTCGTGGCCTGAAGTTCCGCGTCGAGCTGCTGGACGCGCAAGCGCGCGGTTACGTCGCCGAGAACCATGGCGCACCCCTGCGCCTGCCGGACCTGGGCCCCATCGGCAGCAATGGCCTGGCCAATCCGCGTGATTTCCTGACGCCGGTTGCGCACTATGAAGATGTGAAGAAACCGACGACGCTGGTACAGAAATTCCTCGGCGAACTCTGGGCCTGCGAGCTCGACCATTCCCCACTCAACGTGGTCGCCTGGCACGGCAACAACGTGCCGTACAAATACGACCTGCGCCGTTTCAACACGATTGGCACCGTCAGCTTCGATCACCCGGACCCGTCGATCTTTACCGTATTGACCTCGCCCACCAGCACCCACGGCCTGGCCAACCTCGACTTCGTGATCTTCCCGCCGCGCTGGATGGTGGCCGAGAACACCTTCCGCCCGCCGTGGTTCCACCGCAACCTGATGAACGAATACATGGGCCTGATCCAGGGTGCCTACGACGCCAAGGCCGAAGGCTTCCTGCCGGGGGGCGCATCCCTGCACAGCTGCATGAGCGCCCACGGCCCGGACGGCGAGACCTGCACCAAGGCCATCAACGTGGAGCTGGCGCCGCACAAGATCGATAACACCATGGCGTTCATGTTCGAGACCAGCCAGGTGCTGCGCCCGACCCAGTTCGCCCTGGACTGCCCGCAACTGCAACCTGCTTATGACGCGTGCTGGGCCTCGCTGCCCGCTACCTTCAACCCGAACCGGAGATAACCCATGACGCAGCCCACACTCACCCGCAGCTGGGTGGCCTCCGCCAACGGTCACACCGATTTCCCCTTGCAGAACCTGCCACTGGGTGTGTTCAGCATCAACGGCGGTGCGCCACGCAGTGGCGTGGCGATTGGTGACTCGATCCTGGATCTGCATGCCGCCATCGACGAGTTCAGTGGTGATGCCCGCCGCGCCGTCGAGGCTACCGCCGGTGGTCAACTGAACGCATTTTTTGAACTGGGCCGAGGCCCGCGCGTGGCCCTGCGCGAGCGTCTGCTGGAACTGCTGGCCGAAGGCAGCCCATTGCAAACCCGCGAGGCACAGGTACTGCACCGCGCCGCCGATTGCCGGATGCACGTACCGGCGCAGATCAACGACTACACCGACTTCTATGTGGGCATCGAGCACGCGCAGAACGTCGGCAAACTGTTCCGTCCCGATAACCCGCTGCTGCCCAACTACAAGTACGTGCCGATTGGTTACCACGGCCGCGCCTCGACCATCCGCGCCTCGGGCGCCGACGTGCGTCGTCCCAAGGGCCAGACACTGCCGGCCGGCCAGACCGAACCGACCTTCGGCCCGTGTGCACGCCTGGACTATGAGTTGGAACTGGGTATCTGGATCGGCCAGGGCAACGAGATGGGCGATTCGATTGCCATTGGTGACGCGGCGGACCACATCGCCGGTTTCTGCCTGCTCAATGACTGGTCGGCGCGGGATATCCAGGCCTGGGAATACCAGCCATTGGGGCCGTTCCTGTCGAAAAGCTTCATCACCACCATC
This sequence comes from Pseudomonas sp. NFR09, assembly GCF_900111535.1. NCBI lineage: Bacteria > Pseudomonadati > Pseudomonadota > Gammaproteobacteria > Pseudomonadales > Pseudomonadaceae > Pseudomonas > Pseudomonas sp. NFR09. The sequence goes on along the minus strand of NZ_FOIH01000001.1, from coordinate 461,739 downwards.
TCACCGTGGGTGGTCACGGTCGAGGCACTTGAGCCGTTCCGCACAGCGCAACCGGCGCGCCCCGAAGGCGACCCGCAACCGCTGCCGTACTTGCTGGATAAACGCGACCAGGCTGCGGGCGCCCTGGATATCGAATTGGAAGTGCTGCTGACCACCGCCGCGATGCGCGAACAGAACCTGCCGGCATTCCGCCTGGCCCTGAGCAACAGCCTGCACATGTACTGGACTGTCGCGCAATTGGTGGCGCACCACAGCGTCAATGGCTGCCAGTTGCAGGCCGGTGACCTGTTTGGTTCGGGCACCTTGTCCGGGCCGCAGGCGGGCCAGTTCGGCAGCCTGTTGGAAATGACCGAAGGTGGCAAAAAGGCGGTCGAGTTGCCGTCCGGCGAGGTGCGCAAGTTCCTCGAGGATGGCGACGAAATCATCCTGCGCGCCCGCTGCCGCCGCGAAGGCTTTGCCTCCATCGGCTTCGGCGAATGCCGTGGCACCGTGGTCGCGGCGCGCTAGGAGGGCCCGGCGATGGAACTCTACACTTACTACCGTTCCACTGCGTCGTACCGGGTGCGCATTGCCCTGGCGCTCAAGGGCCTGGATTTCACTGCCGTACCGGTCAACCTGCTGGTGCCGGCGGGCGGTGCCAATCGCCAGCCGGAGTACCTGGCGATCAATCCGCAGGGCCGTGTGCCTTCGTTGCGCACCGATGAGGGCGAGCTGTTGATTCAGTCGCCGGCGATCATCGAATACCTGGAAGAACGTTATCCACAGGCACCGCTGCTCTCCAAGGACTTGGCGACCCGCGCCCATGAGCGTGCGGTGGCCTCGATCATCGGCTGCGATATTCATCCGCTGCACAATTCCAGTACCCAGAACCTGCTGCGCCAGTGGGGGCATGACGAGGCGCAAGTGCTGGAATGGATCGGCCATTGGATCAGCCAGGGCCTGGGTACGGTGGAGCAGTTGATCGGTGACACGGGGTTTTGTTTTGGCGAGCAGCCGGGGCTGGCCGATACGTTCCTGATTCCCCAGTTGTATGCGGCGGAACGCTTCAAGGTGCCATTGGCGGCGTACCCGCGCATCGGGCGGGTGGCGGCATTGGCGGCGCAGAATCCGGCGTTTGTGAAAGCACACCCCGCCAATCAACCTGACACGCCTTAGGACACACTGTGGAAGGGTGCAAGCCCCTTCCACATTTTGACCTGCAACACCCTTATAAAAATAATAGGTACCTTGCGATGCATAATCAGATTGCCAGCTTTCGCGCGGCACTCGACGCCCGTCCGGTGTCGCGCTACCAGTGGTTGATTCTCCTGTTGCTGGCGCTGCTGCTGGTGACCGATGGCTACGACGCCCAGGTCCTGGGTTATGTGGTGCCGGCGCTGGCCCAGGACTGGGGGCTGGAGAAGGCTGCCTTTGGCCCGGTGTTCAGCGCCAACCTGCTCGGGCTGACCTTGGGCTCGTTGCTGGTCACCCCGCTGGCGGATCGTTTCGGGGTACGCCGTATCCTGCTCGGCTGTGTGCTGATCTACGCCACCCTGACTGTGCTGATGGTGTTCGCCAACTCGCTGACCACGTTGATGGCCGCCCGATTCATCTGTGGCATCGGCATGGGCGGCGCAATGCCGAGTGCGATGGCGTTGATGTCGGACTATTCCCCTCCACGCCTGCGCACATTGATGGTGACTTTGGCGGCTTGTGGTTTCTCGTTCGGCGGCGCGGCAGGCGGGTTTGTGGCGGCGGGGTTCATCGAAGGGTTTGGCTGGCAGGCCGTGTTTCTCGCCGGTGGCGTGACGCCGTTGCTGCTGTTTCCGTTTCTGGTGTGGCTGTTGCCGGAATCCTTGCCACGTCTGTTGCGCGACGCTCCGCCTTATGCGCGGCTGCAAAGCGTGACGTCGCGGATGTTGCCGGGCTGGCAACCGCCGTTGGCCACCGAGGCGCAAAACCAACAGGAGCAGGGCAGCAAACTGACGGTGGTGGAGTTGTTCCGCAATGGTTATGCACGACCGACGCTGCTGATCTGGGCGACCTTTTTTGTCAGCCTGATCCTGTTGTACTTCATGATCAGCTGGTTGCCGTCGCTGCTGCTGGAAAGTGGACTGGCGTTGAAAGAAGCCAACCTGGTGACCTCGATGTTCCTGTTTGCCGGGACCTTGGGCGCCATCGGCATGGCCTGGTTCGCCGACCGTTTGAAAAGCAAGGTGCGGCTGTTGTCCGGCGTGCTGGCGATAGCGGCGGTGTGCACCATCCTGCTCGGCCTGAACCATGACAACCCCCGTTACCTGGTGGCCTGTGTGTTTGCAGCCGGGTTTTGCATCATCGGTGGGCAACTGACGCTCAATGCCTTTGCCAGCAATTTTTATCCGGCACAGGTGCGCGCCACGGGGACGGGCTGGGCGTTGGGGGTGGGGCGGTTTGGTTCAATCCTGGGCCCATTGTTTGGCAGCATGTTGCTGGCGATGCATATCCCGGTGGAGCAGATTTTCTTCTTCTGCGCGATACCGGCGGTAGTGGCGGCGTTGTTGATTATCCAGGTGCGTTCGCCTGGGGCTGGGGGGCCGAAGAGCGCGATGCCCGGCGATATTCTCAAGGCACCGGCCAATCACTGACACTGCGAGCGAACTAGCTGTGGCGAGCGGGCTTGCCCCGCGCTGGGTCGCGAAGCGGCCCCTAAATTGGGCCTGCTACGCAGTCCAACGCAGGGCAAGCCCGCTCGCCACAGAAAGAGATAATCTCCTGAAAGTCGTGGGTTCAGTGCACCACTGAGTTGGGCGGCAAATGCCCCAGCCGTTCGGTCAGGCGCAGGCGCTGGATCGGGTCTTCGCTGAGCATCAGCGCGTGTTCCAGATCGAAGCGCTCGGCGTTGGGGCAGTCCAGGCGCTGGTACAGGCTGGCCCGTGCCAGGTAATCGGCGGCGCTGGCATTGCCCAGTTCCAGCACACGTTCGGCGTCGACCAGGGCCTCGAGCGGGGCGTCGTTGGACAGGTGCAATTGCCGCAGGTTGCGGGACAGTCGCTGCAGGATCGAACGCGGGTCGGCGGTGTGCAGGTGGTCGGCCTGCAGCTTGAGGTTGGGGCCGTACTGGCGTTGCAGCAGGTCGCGGCAATCATTGGGATACAGGCGCCGGCCGCCGCATGGGTCCAAGAGGTGATCGGCGCCGGGTACGCGCAGCAGGAAATGCCCGGGGAAGTTCACGCCGACCATGGGGATATCCATCCGTCGCGCCAGCTCCATGGCGATCAGCCCCATCGCCAGGGGTTGTCCGCGCTTGCGTTGCAACACCTTGTCCAGCAGGGCGGCGGCGGGGCGCAGCGGGGTGAATTCATCCTGGGCAAACCCAAGGTCATTCAGGCGCCGCAGCAGCGGCTGGCCCAGCTCATCCGCCGGCAGCATGGGCATGCCGATGCTCACCTGTTGTTGCAGCAGCGTCAGCTCCTGCAGGATCACGGATGGCTGCACCGCCGGGTCATGCTCGGCCGCAATCCACAACGCTGCTTCAAACAGCGCGGGTGGGGAGCGTTCCAGGCAGGCGAAAAAGGCTTTGCGGGGGTTCATTGCGTTCTCCGGCGGATGCCCCCGTTTTAGCCTTGCTGGGAATTTTCGTCCAGTGGCTTGGGAAATATCCTGCGCGCTTATGTCGCAAGTCCTGCGAAATTGAACGGCTTATTCCAGCGTATTCCGGCAGTTTTCTACCGCAAGCCTATACTTGGCCCACTACCAGAAGTGACTCGGGAGCTTGACGATGTTTGCTCTCATGCACAGCACCCGCCTTGAATCGCTGCACTTGAGCGTCGACCCGGTCACCGGGCTGAAGGCGGTCATTGCCATCCATAACAGCCGTCTGGGGCCTGCCCTTGGCGGCTGTCGCTACCTCTCCTATCCCGACGACGAAAGTGCCGTGGCAGATGCTGCGCGCCTGGCCCAAGGCATGAGCTACAAGGCGGCCCTGGCCGGTTTGCCGGTGGGCGGTGGCACCGCCGTGATCCTGCGTCCCGCTCATGTGGAAAACCGTGCCGCCTTGTTTGAAGCCTTTGGACGTTGCATCGAACAGCTCGACGGACGCTACATCACCGCCATCGACAGCGGCACTTCGGTGGCCGACATGGACTGCATCGCCCAGCACACCCGCTACGTCACCAGCACCACCGCTGCGGGCGACCCTTCGCCCCACGCTGCCATGGGCGTGTTCGCCGGCATCCGCACCACCGCCATGGCACGCCTGGGCAGCGACAACCTCGAAGGCTTGCGTGTCGCCATCCAGGGCCTGGGCAACGTCGGCTTCGCCCTGGCTGAACAACTGCACGCGGCCGGGGCCGAACTGCTGGTGAGCGACATCGACCACGGCAAGGTGCAACTGGCCATGGAGCAACTGGGCGCACACCCCATCGCCAATGACGCCTTGCTCAGCACGCCGTGCGACATCCTCGCCCCCTGCGGCCTCGGTGCCGTGTTCAACCGCCAGAGCGTCGGCCAACTGCGCTGCGCCGCCGTGGCCGGTTCCGCCAGTGCACAACTGACCCACCTCGACAACGCGGATCAACTGGAGGCGCGTGGCATCCTCTACGCACCGGACTACGTGATCAACTCGGGAGGGCTGATCTACGTCGCCCTCAGGCACAGCGGCGCAGAGCTCCCTTCCATCACCGCGCACCTGTCCAACATCGGCACGCGCCTCACCGAAATCTTCGCCCACGCCCAGGCCGAAAAACGCTCACCCGCCCGCGTGGCCGACGAACTCGCCGAGCGCCTGCTTTACCAATAGCCAGGTATTAAAAAGGCCCTGAACCAATGATTCAGGGCCTGTTCAATTCGGGCTTTATTCCGCCGCCGCGTTCAGCAACTCGGACAACGCGTCCGGCTGGCTCTTGAACGCCTTGGCGAACACATCGCGGTTCTTCGCCATGTAGATCCCGGCTTCTTCCACCTGCTGCTCGCTCAGGGACGGCACGGCTTTTTGCAACACTTCTGCGAGCAACTCGGCGAGTTCAAGCATCTTGTCATGACGGTCAGCTTCGGCTTTATCCATGAACAAACGCTCCAGATCTCGGCTGCTGCGGTATACCACTTCGACGGCCATTCACCACCTCACATGCCTTCACGATAGTTGTGTTTTGCGACTACTGTATTTATATACAGCGAAAAGGGTAAGCCAAACCGTGGGGTTTGGGTAGCAGTTTTTTAATGTAGTCTGGAAATACGGGATTGGAGTGCCTTATATCACCCCGCCATCATCTTATACCTGCCCCTGGCCTTTTTTCTGCATGCAGAACAACCGTCACGTCCAACCCGCATTATCCGGTCGAGTCGACCTAAGGAAGCATCATCGTGAAAATCAACTGGGCCGAAAGGCTGCGCCAGCAAGTACATGGTCTGGCCGAGTCCCTGGGCAATCTGTTCGTCGAGTCGTTCCACTACCTGGCGCTGTTCGCCATTGGTGCGGTGACGGCCTGGGCGGCGGTGATGGAGTTTCTGGGGATGCTGGAGAACGGACACATCAAGATCGATGACATCTTGCTGCTGTTCATCTACCTGGAATTGGGCGCGATGGTGGGGATTTACTTCAAGACCAACCACATGCCGGTACGCTTCCTGATCTACGTGGCAATCACTGCGCTGACGCGTCTGCTGATCTCCAACGTGTCCCATCACAACCCGCCGGATGTAGGCATCATCTACCTGTGCGGTGGGATTCTGCTGTTGGCGTTCTCGATCCTGGTGGTGCGCTATGCCTCATCGGCATTCCCTTCCGTGAAGGTCGAAGGCCCGCGTCGCAAGGGCGAGGCGAGCCTGGAAACCGAGAAGGGCGAGCTTTAAAGCCCGACGCTGAAGGGCAGGGTACGGGCAGGCGGGCGCTGTAGCAGTTTGTGGTCGCCATCCGTCATCACCGTGAGGATGTCCATGGCGCTGTGGCCCTGCTCGATGGCGATGCCGAACTGGATGCTCTGCACCAGACGCTTGAGCCGCTTGGGATCATTGCGTTGCTCGGCGCTGATCATGCGTTTGGCTACCACGCCCTGCTCGTTGGAGAGGGTCAGCATGATGCTGCCGTCCAGGCGTTGGATGCTCAGATTGACGCGGTATTGCGGGGTGAAGGTGTCGGTGATGATCTGAAAAGGATTGTCCATGGTGTGTTACCGCCTGATAAGAACATGCAGTCATTGACGACCGGTGTCGGGATTAGTTCGCGTCTCCTGACCACCGGCCACTTCGTCGTTGAGGTTTAACAAAGTCCGTTTGCCTCATGAGCTGTACAGCAAAGGCCGTGCCGTGTGGAGCGCGTATCCCAATGTGGGAGGGGGCTTGCCCTCGATAGCAGACTTTCAGCCAATGAATACTTGGCTGGAAGACCGCTATCGGTGGCAATCTCCCTCCCACCGTTGTTTTGGGTCGTGCTTGAGTGGGGTGACCTGTTTCAGGGCAGTCCCGAGAAAACGATCGCTGACAGCGCAATCAAGCCAATCAGCACTCCACCCAACTGACCGCCAGGCCGCCCCGTGAAGTTTCTTTGTATTTGTCATGCATATCGGCGCCGGTATCGCGCATGGTGCGGATCACCCGGTCGAGGGAAATGAAGTGCTTGCCGTCACCGCGCAGGGCCATTTGCGTGGCGTTGATCGCCTTGACGGCGGCGATGGCGTTGCGCTCGATGCACGGCACTTGCACCAGGCCACCGACCGGGTCGCAGGTGAGGCCCAGGTTATGTTCCAGGCCGATTTCCGCGGCGTTTTCCAGTTGCTCGGGGGTTGCACCGAGCACGTCGGCCAAGCCGGCGGCTGCCATGGCGCAGGCCGAACCGACTTCGCCCTGGCAGCCAACCTCGGCACCGGAAATGGAAGCGTTTTTCTTGCAGAGGATGCCGACGGCGGCGGCGGCCAGGAAGAAATTGACCACGTCGTCGTCAGACGCGTCGGCGTTGAACTTCATGTAGTAATGCAGCACGGCCGGGATGATCCCGGCGGCACCGTTGGTCGGCGCTGTGACCATGCGCCCGCCGGCGGCGTTTTCTTCGTTGACGGCGAGGGCGAACAGATTGACCCATTCCATGGCGGACAAGGTGGAGGTGATGACATTCGGCTTGCCGATTTCCAACAGGCTGCGGTGCAGTTTCGCCGCGCGACGTGGCACATCCAGGCCGCCCGGCAGGATGCCTTCATCGCGCAGGCCTTGCTCCACGCATTCGCGCATCACCGACCAGATATGCAGCAGGCCACTGCGGATATCGGCGTCGCTGCGCCACGCACGTTCGTTGGCCATCATCAGTTCGGAAACCCGCAGGCCGTGCTTGTTGCACAAAGCCAGCAGTTCGACAGCGCTGGAGAAGTCGTAGGGCAATTGCACATCGCTGGCTGGTGCGATGCCGGAGGCGGCTTCGGCGGCTTCGATAATGAAACCACCGCCTACCGAGTAATAGGTTTGCTCGCTCAGCAGGCCGTTTTCACCGTAGGCGTGCAGGGACATGGCGTTGGGGTGGTAGGGCAGGCTTTCGTCCAGTAGCAGGAGGTCGGTGTGCCAGTTGAAGGCAATGTCCTGCTGGCCGGCGAGTAACAGTCGGCCGGATTCACGCAGTTGCTGGATATGCGCATTGATCGAGGTGGGGTCGACGGTGTCCGGCCACTCACCCATCAGGCCCATCACACAGGCGCGATCGGTGGCATGGCCTACACCGGTGGCGGACAGCGAGCCATACAAGCGTACTTCCACGCGGCGGGTGCCGCTCAACAATCGTTGGTCGATCAGGGCTTGGGCAAAGGTCGCCGCCGCGCGCATGGGGCCGACGGTATGGGAGCTGGAAGGGCCGATGCCCACTTTGAATAGATCAAAAACACTGATAGCCATGCTAAACCCTTACAAGCAATGGAGTAGGAATCGCTGCCATGTTTTGTAGGACGAGCGCAATTGGCGCGATACTGAGCCTCTGGCACGGCACTGACCAACGAATTATCCTAAGACACCCTTTAGCAGGACTAAACGCTATGATCCGGCCCCTCCATGGCCAGACGTATGTCTGGCTGCACGTTTTTTCCTGTGCTGCGCGGCACCTGTCGTTCACCCGTTGCGCCGAAGAACTGCACATCACGCCGGGCGCGGTGAGCCAGCAAATCCGCCAGTTGGAAGAGCGATTGGGGTTTCGTCTGTTTCATCGACGCGCCCGTGGGGTGGAGCTGAGTGCCGAGGGGCAACGTTTGGCCGCGACGGTGGGCGAGGCCTATGGCAGCATCGACGCGGAGTTGCAGCGCCTGGACGCGGGAATGATCAGCGGCACCCTGCGCCTGCGCTCGATCCCGTCGTTTCTCGGCAAGTGGCTGACCCCTCGGTTACCGCGTTTGCAGCAGCGCTTTCCGGATATCCAATTGCGTATGGTCGCCGAGGACAGCAGCATCGCCTTGCATGAGGGCGACTTCGACCTGGCCGTCGACTTGAACGACGGCAGCTACCCCGGCCTGTTATCCACCGCCTTGCTCGACGAGCAGATCTTCCCGGTGTGCGCGCCGAGCCTGCTACGCGGTCGCCCACCGTTGCATGGGCCGGCCGACCTGGTGCATTTCCCGCTGCTGCATGACATCACCGCCTGGCGTGGCAGTTATGAGTATGCGGAGTGGGAGTTTTACTTGAATGCCATCGGCTACCACGACGCCGATGTGCGCCGTGGCCACACCTTCAACCGCAACCACCTGACCATCGAAGCCGCCATCGCCGGCATGGGCGTGGCCATCGCACGCCGCACCTTGCTCAACGATGAATTGGAGCGCGGCACCTTGATCGTGCCCTTCGGCCTGGCCGTGCCTAACCATAAACGCTACGTACTGCTGTATGCGCCGGGTGCGCTGAGCCATCCGGGCGTGCGTGCGGTACATGATTGGCTGGTGGAGGAGGCGGAGATCTTTCGCGGATTGCACCCGTTGGGTGAGGGGCAACTGTAAGGTTGATTGCACGTAAGAAGATGTAACTAACTCCCCACCCTAACAGCGTTTTTGCTCGTCGTCAGGCTTAATTTGTAATGTAGGATTTATCTTTGCAAAGGGGTTGAATTGTTCTGCGGACTGCTCAATTGTGTAATCAAGAGGTCATGGTTTCACCGCCCCGGTGTCGCAGTTGTGACCTCTCGCGAGCTAGCTGAAATAAGGGAAGAACTATGCAAATCCAAGTCAATAGCGATAACCATATTGAAAGCAGCATCCGACTGGAGGAGTGGGTACGTACTACCATTGAGAGCACGCTCGAACGTTACGAAGAAGACCTGACCCGAGTGGAGGTCTACCTGCGGGATGAGAACGGCGACAAGCCCGGTCCCCACGATTTGAGTTGCCGCCTGGAAGCGCGGCCAAAAGGCCATCAGCCACTGTCGGTGCTGCATAAGGCCGATACGCTGGAACAGGCCATCGACGGTGCGGCGACCAAGCTGGACCATGCGTTGGAACATCTGTTTGGCAAACTGCAAGGCAAGCCACGCGCTGCCGCGAAAAACCAGCCAATCAATAAAGTGAATGAAGACGCGTTGGAAGAGGAATTCCTGGAAAACGAAAACGCTGTCATTAACGGCTGACCGATTTTCACCCCCCTACAAACGGGCCTGCAACTGCAGGCCCGTTTTCATTTACTGTCCGCGTCGGAAAAAGTACCGGCTCGATAGCGCCAGCCCACACGCACCCAACCCTGCAAACAGCATCGCCCAGCCGGCACCGTGGCGCAGTGCGGCCTGGGCCTGCGCGGCGTTCAACGCCGGTACATCGAGCTTGCCGGCCGCAATGTTCTGGCTGATGCCCGGCCAATCCAGCGCCGTGGTTTCGGGCAGCACACCGGCCAGTTGATCGCTGATCCCCAGCAACAGCACCAGCCCCATCAACGCGATGTTGAGCGCCAGGGTAATCAGCCGTGCGCTGAGGTCGATGCCCGAGGCCATGCCGGCGCGGTCCGCCGACACCGAGCCGGTCGTGGTGTTGGTGGTGGGGGAGTTGGTCAGCGCCAGGCCTGTGCCGGCAATGATGCAAGTGCCCAGGATCAGCAGGATACTGGGTTGCGCCACCCCATTGGCAGCGGCCATGGCCAGGAAACCTACACCCATCAAGCCCAGGCCCAACGGAATGATGCGCTCGGCGCCATAGCGCAGGGCCAGGCGCTCAGCCAGCGGCGGTACCAGCAGTGTGGGCAGGGTGTAGGCGAGCAGGGCGCCGCCGCTGGTCAGGGTGTCGTAGCCCAGGCCGGCCTGGAAATACAACGGCAGGTAGATCATGAACGGCCAGAAGCTGAAATTCATGCCGATCGAGCCCATCAAGGCGCCATTGAAGCGCTGGATGCGCAATACCGAGAAGTCGAACATCGGGTGGGCGCTGCGTCGTTCAACGACGATGAACAACAGCAACCCGGCCACCGTCAGTCCCGCCCAGCCGAGCATGACCGGTGTGCCAAAACCGTTCTCGGTGCCCTGGGTGATGAAATAGACCAGCGCGAACACCGACAGCGTCAAGGTGAGCATACCGGCGATGTCCAGGCGATGGCCGGCCGGGTCACGGGACTCCTGCACGCTGACATGCAACAGCACCAGGGTGAACAGGGTGAGCGGTACATGCACCAGGAACACCCAGCGCCAGTCCGCTACTGCCAGGATCAACGCCCCCACCATCGGCCCGAAGCCCAGGCCCACGCCGGCGATTACACCCCAGATTGCGAACGCCCGTGCCCGCGCCGCCGGTTCGCGAAACAGGTGCGACAGAATCGCGAACTGGCAGATCATCATCGCCCCGGCGCCCACGCCCTGGACGAAGCGCGCGGCAATCAGCGTCGGTGCATCGTTCGCCAACCCACACGCCAGCGAAGCCAGTCCGAACAACCATAGGCACAGCACCAGTATGCGCTTGCGGCCAAAACGGTCCGCCAGGCTACCGGCTGCCATCAATACGCTGGTGCAGGCCAGGGTGTAGGCATTCATGATCCATTGGGCATCCTGGAAGCCTGTGCCCAATTGCTGCTCCAGCGTGGGCAGGATCACCGGCACGCTGGAGATTTCCAGGCCGAACATCAGGGCGACGAGGCACACGGCGGTGAGGGCGAGGCCGTTTCTGGCGGTGCGAGGTGGGTTGATGGCCGATAAGGTGGCGGCGGGTGGCATGGGATTCTCCTGAGGTCGAGGGGCCGTTAGATTTTCAGGGGAATCTGTTTCTTTATTCGTGATAAGTTTTCCGTCAACAGGGGAATCAAGGGCGACAATAAAATCATGGCCACTGCGCGTTTCGATGGCATTGAACTCTTTCTGCAGATCGTCGAAAGCGGCAACCTGACGGAAGCCGCCGAACGCCTGAACCTGACGCGCTCGGCGGTGGGCAAGGGTCTGGCGCGGCTGGAGGCGCGGCTGGGGACTTGCCTGTTGCAGCGCTCCACTCGCCGCCAGCGTCTGACGGAAGACGGGCAGGCTTACTACGAGCATTGCCTGCGCGCACTGGCCGAACTCGAAGCCGCCGAATCGGTGCTGGAGAGTGGCCGGCAGTTGCCACGCGGCCGGCTGCGCGCCAGCGTGCCGCTGGCCTTCGGGCATCACTATGCGGCGCCCGCGTTATGGGGGTTGATGGACCGTTACCCGCAACTGGAGATCGAGGTGTGTTTTGCTGACCGTATCACCGACCTGGTGCAGGAAGGCTTCGATATCGCCGTGCGAATCGGTGCTTTGCCTGACACCGAACGCTTGAGTGCACGGCGCCTGGGCGAACAGTCCGTGGGGCTGGCCGCTTCACCGGCGTACTTGCAGCGGGTGGGACGGATTGAATCGACGGATGACCTTGCCGGCCACCGCGGCATTGCCTACCGCAGCAACACCCCGCACCGTTCGCGGGTCGTATCGCCGTTGGTGCTGGATGACCTCCAGGCCGTGGCGGACGCTGCTATCGCGGGCGTCGGCCTGGCCTGGTTGCCCAGTTGGTTGATTGCACACTATGTGCTGCGCGGGCAGTTGGAAGCGGTGTTGCCCGCCTACCGTGAGCAACCCTCGCCGATCCACGTGATCTGGCCGACCGCCGCGCATATGCCGGCCAAGACCCGCTGCGCCATCGACGCCCTGGTCGCGGCCACTCCCAGTTGCCTGGCGGGCAGTTAGAACGCAATCGAGGTCTGTACGTACACCGTGCGCGGCTCGCCGACGTATTTGCCCTTGTTGTTATCGTCGAACGAGCGCGTGTAGTACTGCTTGTTGAAGATGTTTTTCACCCCCACCGCCACGTTCAAATCCGACAACTGCGGGCCGAAGTCGTAGGCGGCACGGCTGCTGAACAACATATAGCCCGGGATACGTCCGTTGGCACCGTCGGCACTTTCGGCCTGGGTGTTGGCGTTGTCGGCGAACTGGCTGCTCTGGTAGCTGCTGTCCAGGTTGAGTTTCCAGCGGCCTTCGGTGTAACCCACGCCAAGGGTGCCTTTGTGCTTGGACGAGAAGGGCACGCGGTTGCCTTTGTTCGGGCCGTCCTCGCGGATGGTGGCGTCGACGTAGGCGTAAGTGGCGTACACATCAAACCCGGCCAGCGCCGGGCTCAAGCCATCGAGCGCGTAGTTGACGCTGGTCTCGATACCCTGGTGGCGGGTTTCGCCACGGGCAATAACCGAGTCGTTGGTCTGGTTGCTTTCGTACTGGTTGTCGAAGTTGATCAGGAACGCGCCGATCTCGGCACGCAAGGTGCCGTCGTCGTAACGGGTACCCAGTTCCCAGGTGCGGGCTTTTTCCGGTTTCACTTCGCCGCTGGTCACGCGGTTGGGCATCTGGCTGTACTGCACGCTGCCGAACGAACCTTCGGTGTTGGCATAGAGGTTCCAGCTGTCGGTGAGGTGGTAGAGCACGTTCAGTGCCGGCAGCGCGGTGTTGTAGTCACCCTTGTATTTGACGTTGCTCAGGTTGTTGGTCTGCTGGGACTCGATCATCTCGTAGCGCACGCCCGGGGTGATGGTCCACTTGCCGATATCGATCCGGTCGTCGATGAAGAATGCATTGGCTTCGGTGCCGCCACGGGTGTCGCGGTCGTTGCGGCTGTTGGTAGTGGGAATCTGCTGGTTGGCGGCAATCGGCGTGCGATAGCGCAGCTCGTGGCCGGCCTCGTTGATGTAGCGGTAGCCGACGCCTACTTCGTGGCTGGTCGGGCCCACATCAAAGCCTTGGGCGAAGCGGGTCTCGATGCCACGCACCCAGTACTCGCGCGGGGACAGCGAGAGGAAGGTGCCTTGGTCCAGATAACCGCTGCGCAAGGTCTTGGTGAAGAAGCTGTTCACGGTGAATTCGCGACGGTCCTGCTCATAGCGATAGCCGACGTTGAACATCGTACGGCGGCCCCAGAACTTGTCGTAGGGGCGGGTGGACTGGTATGGATCGGCCTTGTAGTCCGCAACGTTCAACCCCCCAGGCATATCGGCCTGGCCTTCGTAGTACTGCGCCATGGCGTTGAAGCTGTTGGCGTCGTCGAGCTGGTATTTGCCCTTGAGGATCAGGTCATCGATGCGCGTGTTGCTGTTCTCGCGCCAGTCGCCGCCACGGGTGCCGGAGTACAGCAGCGCACCGCCCAGGCCATTGTCGGCCGTGCCGCCGGCCAGCAGGTTGCCGGTGGTCTTGAAGCCGTCATGGCTGGAGGACGGGCTGGTTTCGGTCTGCAGGCCGCCCTTGACCGTGGGCGCATCCGGGATCGCCCGGGTCACGAAGTTGACCACGCCACCGACGTTCTGCGGGCCGTAGCGCACGGCGCCGCCGCCACGCACCACGTCGACGGCATCCATGTTGCCCATGCTGATCGGCGCAAACGACAGTTGTGGTTGGCCGTACGGCGCAAACGGCACCGGAATACCGTCCATCAGCACCGTGGAGCGCGAGGCCAGGCGCGGGTTGAGGCCGCGAATACCGAAGTTCAGCGCCATGTCGTGGCTGCCGGTGCCGTTGTTGTCCGGGGCGTTGACGCCGGGGATGCGATTGAGCACGTCCCTGGCCTGGGTGGCGCCCTGGCGTTCGAACTCTTCGCGGCGGATCACATCTCGGGCGCCGGGGTGTTCGAACACATTGGTTTGCGCTGCGTCGCCGAGCCAGTCGCCGACCACGCTGGAGGTGCCCAACTCAATAGTGGTCGGTGCATTGGCCGGTTGCAGGCTGTAGGCATTGTCGCCTTCGGCGCGGGCTTGCAGGCCGGTGCCTTCCAGCAGTTTCTGCAGGCCGTCGGCGGCGCCATAGTTACCGGACAAGCCACGACTCTGCATGCCTGCGGTGACTTGCGAACCGAAGGAAATCAGCACACCCGCTTCACGTCCGAATTGATTCAACGCCGCTTCCAGCGAAGTCGGCGCGATGTGATACGGCTTGGCATCGGCCGCCATGGCGTGTGGCAGTACCGTAAGACTCAGGCTGGCGCCAAGTAGGAACTGGCGCAGGGTGCGGGCGAGAAGCGTGGGTTGCTGGGGCATGAAGAGCGGTCCTGAGAAGGAAGGATCAAGGGGGCTTTCCTTCTCTGTCACGCGAGGTGTGGAAAACGGCTCACAGTGTTTTGAATTAATTTCAGGCGCGTGCCTGCACCGTCACCCAATACCGCGTGAAGCGCCGCACTTTCACCGGCAGGCTCACTTCCAGCAGGTCCAGAATCCGTTCGCTGTCGTCCAGCGGGTAGCTGCCGGAGATCAGCAGGTTGGCCACCTGTGGGTCGCAATTGACCTGGCCACGACGATAACGGCCGAGTTCGCCGAGGAAATCTTCCAGGCGCATGTGAGCTGCGACCAGCATGCCGTCGGCCCAGGCGCCGCTGTTGGCGTCGCTAGGGCGCGGGGTGTCCCAGCCTTTGCGGGTGAAGTTGACCTGGCGCGCGGCCTCAACCGTCAGCGGCAGGCCGCTGTAGGTGTTGGGCATTACCTCGACGCGGCCATTGAATACCGCCAACTGGGTGTGGTCGTTGAACTGACGCACGTTCATGCGTGCGGCCTGGCTGGTAAGTAGACCCTGGCCGGTCAACACGTTAAGCGGTGTGTTGCCGGCGATACCGGTCAGCAGGATTTCGCCTTCAAGCAGGCGGATCAGTCGTTGCCTGCCATCGAAGTGCACATCCACCGCGCTGCCGGTATTGAGTTGCAACTGGCTGCCATCGGCCAATTGCACCTTGCGGCGTTGGCCGATGGGGCTGCGGTAGTCGGCGCTCAGCGGCGGCAGGATATGTTGCTGGCGCAGGCCCCAGGCGGCGGCCGAACCGGCGCCGAGGATCAACAGCAACTTGAGCGCCTGGCGGCGGCTGGTGGAGGTTGGCGCGTTCAACGCCGCATGGGCAAGGGGCGAGGGCATGCCGCGCAGGCGCTGGTTGACGCGTTGCATGTGGTCCCAGGCGCGCTGGTGTTCGCTGTGGGCGTTCAGCCAGTGTTGCCAGGCAGCCTGCTGGCGAGGGTTGAGTCCACCTTGCTGCATTTCCATCAGCCAATGCACGGCCTGTTCGGCGACTTGAGTGGAGAAGTTCATAGGGCGAAATAGCAGCGCATGGCCGCTTTGGTCAGGTGACGTTTGACGGTGGCGATGGAAATCCCAAGCTCCGCGCCGATTTGCGCGTAGGTCAGCCCATCCAGTTGCGCCAGCAGGAAGGCGCGCTTGACCTGCACCGGCAGGCCGTCGAGCAGTTGGTCCAGCTCGACCAGGGTTTGCAGGATGATTGCGCGTTCTTCTTCCGATGGCGCCACGTGTTCGGGCATGTGTGCCAGGGCATCGAGGTAGGCGCGTTCCAGGTCTTGGCGGCGGTAGAAGTTGAACAGCACGCGCTTGGCAACCGTAGTGAGAAACGCGCGGGGCTCGACCAGGGTGGGCGTTTCCCGCGCGGTGAGCACGCGCATGAAGGTGTCCTGGGCCAGGTCGGCGGCGCTTTCCGGGCAGCCGAGCTTGCGTCGCAACCAGCCGGTGAGCCAGTGGTGATGGTCGGTGTACAAAACTTCGACGGTGTTGGACGGGCTCAACGGGGACACTCCACAAGCATCGCCATGCTTTAGAGAACAAGAATTGTTCGCATTGTAGGGCGCATGGGTGGCTTCGGCAATCCATCCGCACAGGTGATTCATCCGTTCTGTTTTGCTTATGAGAATATTTATCATTAATATTGCGCGCTGATGAACCTGGCGCCTCCCGCATGAAAAGCAAAACCTCGCTGCCTGTCTCCTATCGTCTCGCCGTGACCTCGCGTGTGCTGGCTGCCGTGGTGGGCGGTTACCTGATGGCGTCCCTGGCCAGCATCTGTCTGGCGCTGTGGCTGCCTACTTCTCGCGCCGATGCGGTGATCACCGGAATGATGAGTTCCTTCGTGTTTTACCTGCTCGCTGTGCTCTGGTGTTTCGCCTGCCGCAGTGCCGCACGCGCCTGGTTCGGTGTGCTGCTGCCAAGTGCGGCGTTCGCCACCCTGGCGGGCGTGGGCTTGTGGATGACACGAGTATGAAAGAGGGTTTCCGTCAGGCCATGGCCTGGTTGCACACCTGGGCCGGGTTGATCTTCGGCTGGCTGCTGTTTGCGATTTTCCTGACAGGCACCCTGTCGTATTTCAAGGATGAGATCAGCCACTGGATGCAGCCCGAAGTGCAGGCGCGTCCTCTGGACGATGCACGCAGCCTCACCGTCGCCCAAACCTATCTGCAGCAGGTCGCACCCACCGCCGCACGCTGGTTCATCACCTTGCCGGACAGCCGCGACCCCGGCCTGTCGGTGATGTGGCAGGACAAAGTCGACCCCGGCAAACGTGGCAACTTCATCCAGAAAACCCTCGACCCCGTCACCGGCCAGGCCGTGCAGGCCCGTGAAAGCATGGGCGGCGAGTTCTTCTACCGGTTCCACTTCCAACTGCAAATGCCTCACCCGTGGGGGCGCTGGCTGTCGACCATCGCCGCGATGGTAATGTTCATCGCGCTGATCACCGGCATCATCACCCACAAGAAAATCTTCAAGGACTTCTTCACCTTCCGTCCCCGCAAAGGCCAGCGTTCCTGGCTCGACGGGCACAACGCGGTGGGTGTGCTGGTGCTGCCTTTCCATCTGATGATCACCTACAGCAGCCTGGTGATCTTCATGAGCATGGTGATGCCGGCGCCGATCCTGGCTTCCTATGGCAACGACACCCGCGCCTTTTTCAGCGAGGTGTTCCCGAACACCAACAACGCGCCTGCATCGGGCCAGCCAGGCATGTTGCTGCCGCTGGTGCCGATGTACGAGCAGGCGCGGGCACAGTGGGCGGGCGGGCATGTGGGGCGCGTGGCGGTGAATAACCCCGGCGATGTGAACGCCTCGGTCAATGTATTGCGCGCCGGTTCCGACAGCGTAGTGCACGATTTCGGCAGTACCGTGTCCTTCAATGGCAGCACCGGCGAACTGTTGCGAGTGAGCGGCGGGCAGTCGCTGCCGGCGGCCATCGGCGGCAGTTTCTACGGCCTGCACATGGGCCATTTCGCCGGCCCGGTGCTGCGCTGGTTGTACTTTATCTGCGGGCTGGCGGGCACGGCGATGATCGGCACCGGGCTGGTCATCTGGCTTGGCAAGCGTCAGCTCAAGCACCTCAAGAGCAATGTGATGCCGTTTGAACTGCGTCTTGTGGAAGTACTCAACATCGCCAGCATGTCCGGCCTGATGATCGCCATCGCGGCGTTTTTCTGGGCCAACCGCCTGCTGCCGGTGACCTTCGCCGAACGTTCCGGCTGGGAAGTGCAAACCTTCTTTATTGCCTGGGGCCTGAGCCTGCTGCACGCCATCCTGCGGCGTGGCCGCCAGGGTTGGGTCGAGCAGTTGAGCGTCGGCGCATTGCTGTTTATAGCCATTCCATTGCTCAACGCGTTGACCACCTCGCATCACCTGGGCGTTTCATTGGCCACCGGAGACTGGGCCATGGCCGGCTTCGACCTGACGTGCCTGGCCAGCGGAATATTCCTCGGCTGGGCCGCCTGGAAGATGCGGCATCGCACCGTGCCTGCGCCCAAGGTTGAACGCACACGCGGGTTGACGCTCAAGCAGGAGGCGAACTGAATGCTGCTTGCACTGCTGATGTGCTACGCCGGGTTTGCTGCGCTGTGCTTGTCCACCGACCGTCATCACGGCGAACTGTTGCACAGTAGACCCACGCCTCGCCGGCGCCTGGGTTTGCGTGTGGCCGGGTGGTTGCTGCTGACCGTGTCGATCTGGCCCGCCGTGGCCATCTCCGGTTGGGGCCAGGGCCTCGTGGAGTGGTGCGCCGTGTTGATGCTCAGCGCACTGCTGTTGGTGCTGCTGTTGCCGTATCGGCCAAGGCTGGCCCTGATCCTGGCGGGTGTCGGCCTGCTCGCCAGCCCTGTCGCAGCCTTCGCCACACTCTGAGCCCGTCCATGATGATCAGCACCCCACCGGAACCCCAGGACAGCCAGCACGCTGACGCGGCCGGTGGGCGTGCGCATTTCCTGCAGGTGTTCCTGTCCCAGCGTTCGCAGATGGAGGCCCTGGTGAGTCGCCGCGTGGGGTGCCGCGCCACGGCGGCCGACCTGGTGCAGGACCTGTTCCTGCGCTTCTGGCGCCGGCCGCTGGTGCAGGTCGAAGAACTCAGCACCTACCTGCTGCGCTGCGCCGGCAATATCGCGATCGATCACCTGCGCAGCGAAGGCGCGCGGGTGCGCAGCAGCGAAGGCTGGCTGCCCGAACAGCACGACAACCAAGGCTCCGAGCCCCAGGCGGCGCTGGAAGCCGGCAATGATCTGCGCCATGTCGAAGCGGCGCTGCGCAGTTTGCCCGAGCGCACGCGGCAGATTTTCCTGCTCAACCGCATCCACGGCCGCAAGTACGCGCAAATCGCCAAGGCCATGGGCCTGTCCCAAAGTGCCGTGGAAAAACATATGATGCGTGCCCTCGAAGCCTGCAAAGCCAGCCTTCGCGACCCCTCATCCCCACGCACGCCAGGGAAAGCACCGTGAACGTCATCCCCACGCCCGCCCAGGAACAAGCGGCCCTGGCCTGGTTGAGCCTGCTGCACGACCAGCCCAGCAGTGGCGACCAGGCCACGTTCAGCCAGTGGCTGCGGGCCGACCCTGCACATGTCGAGGCCTATTCCCAGGCCCAGGTGCTGTGGGAGTTGAGCGAAGTCCCGGCGCGCAAGCTGGCGGACGAAGAAGCCATGGCCTTGCAGGGCTACCTCAATGCGATGAACACCCCGAAGCGTTCGCGGGTGCTGCGTTGGTCCGGGGCGTTGGCCATGGCTGCCTGCCTGGTGGTGATGGTGTCCATGGGGGCTGGTTGGCAGCCGTCGCGCTGGGTCGATGACCTTGGCGCTGACTACGTGACGGCACCCGGGGAAATCAAGACCGTCACGCTGGCCGACAACTCCCAAGTCACCCTGGACGCTGACAGCGCCATCGCCGTGGATTTCAACCATGGCGAGCGGCGTATCCAATTGCGTCGCGGGGCCGGCTTTTTCAGCGTGACCCACACCGGGCAATCCTTCGTGGTGGCGGCGGGCAGCGGTGAAGCGCGGGTGCTGGGCACCCAGTTCGAAGTGCGCCTGCAACCGGCAGGCGCCCAGGTGACGGTGTTGTCCGGACGGGTTGGCGTGACGCCGTCAAAGCAGGGCCAACAGCAGGTTCTTACCGCCGGCCAGCAAGTGGCCTACGCCGATGGCATTGCCGAACCAATGCATGGGGTCGACAGCGAATCACGCCTGGCCTGGCGCGACGGCTGGCTCAACTACTACAAGGCGCCCTTGGCGGACGTAGTGAAGGACCTGGGCCGTTACTACCCAGGTCGCATCCTGTTGCTTAACGAAGAGATGGGCGCCAGGCGCGTCAGCGGCAGCTTCCCGAGCAAAGACCCACAGGCTGTGCTGAATGCCTTGCAGGTGGTTCTCGGTTTTGAACAGCACCAGGTGCTGGGGCGCATGATCGTGGTGCGCTGATTACTTCAGCGCCGCCATGATCTTCTCGGGGCTGTATTCGCGAATCAGCGTGCCGTTCACGTCCACAAACGGAATCCCGCCGCCGCCCAACGCCTCATACGTCTTGCGCGCCTGGGCGTCTTTCTCGATATCGAACGCCTGGTAGGGGATGCCTTTCTGGTCCAGGAAACGGCGGATCTGCTTGCAGTACCCGCACCACGCGGTGGCATACAGCACCACGCGCGCCGAAGCGCGCACTTGTTCAGGGGCTACCTGCGATGGGTTGAACACCCGCTCGATCTTGCCCCAGTTCTGGATCACCACCACCACCAGCAATACCAGCAGGACTTTCTTGAAGACCCCGCCCAGCATCAGTTACGGCGCTTGAGCTGGTCGGTCAGCTGGGTCGGCAGGCCCTTGATGATCAAGGTGCCGGCGGCTTCGTCGTACTCGATCTTGTCCCCCAGCAGGTGTGCTTCAAAGCTGATGGACAGGCCCTCGGCGCGGCCGGTGAAGCGACGGAACTGGTTGAGGGTGCGTTTATCCGCCGGAATCTCCGGCGAGAGGCCGTAATCCTTGTTGCGGATATGGTCGTAGAACGCCTTTGGCCGATCTTCATCGATCAACCCCGAGAGTTCTTCCAGGCCCATGGGTTCGCCAAGCTTGGCCTGGCTGCTGGCGTAGTCCACCAGGGTCTTGGTCTTTTCGCGGGCGGATTCGTCGGGCAGGTCTTCGCTTTCAACGAAGTCGCTGAAGGCCTTGAGCAGGGTGCGGGTCTCTCCTGGGCCGTCGACGCCTTCCTGGCAGCCGATGAAGTCGCGGAAGTATTCCGACACCTTCTTGCCGTTCTTGCCCTTGATAAACGAGATGTACTGCTTGGACTGCTTGTTGTTCTGCCATTCGGACACGTTGATCCGCGCCGCCAGGTGCAATTGGCCCAAGTCCAGGTGACGGGACGGGGTCACGTCCAGCTCGTCGGTCACCGCCACGCCTTCGCTGTGGTGCAGCAGGGCGATGGCCAGGTAGTCGGTCATGCCTTGTTGGTAGTGGGCGAACAGCACGTGGCCGCCGGTGGAAAGGTTGGATTCTTCCATCAGCTTCTGCAGGTGCTCGACTGCGGTGCGGCTGAAGGTGGTGAAATCCTGCCCACCGTCGAAATACTCCTTCAACCAGCCGCTGAACGGGTGCGCGCCCGACTCGGCATGGAAGAAACCCCAGGCCTTGCCTTGTTTGGCGTTGTAGCTCTCGTTGAGGTCGGCAAGCATGTTCTCGATGGCGGCCGACTCGGCAAGCTCGGAGTCGCGGGCATGGAGAACTGCAGGTGTGCCGTCGGGTTTTTTGTCGATCAGGTGGACGATGCAATGACGGATCGGCATAGGCTTCTCGGCTGGTTGAGAGGGGAGCGGTGGGCCTCCCCGAAAAGTCGCCAAGTGTACCGCACCATTGGCCAAGACGTGCTTCGAAGGGTGTTTTGGGCACCTTCCGACGGGGCATATGCCTTTTTTTCACGGTTTAGAGCGATAAAGCTGACCAAATGGGTAGGTAGAGGCGGATATTTCCCCGTCTCTGTGCTAGTTTTGCCCCGTCTTACGCCAAGTCTCGGCGATAAGCGTGCATTCAGCATCTGTCAGGTCGAACCAATCCCCGTTTCAAGCATCTATAACCGCGATCTCCGTGGTTATAAGCCTGGGGTGCCAGGCCATGACGGTCGGGCTCGACGGCTGACACTGCACTCTGCAATCCATATGAATTTGATAGGGAAGGAACACCACAATGGCTATTACTAAAGACCAACTGATCGCTGACCTGGCTGAAGCAGTAGACGCACCAAAAACTACCGTGCGCGCTCTGCTGGACCAACTGAGCCAAGTTGTTGCTGACCAGCTGGAAACCGTCGGCGAAATCACTCTGCCAGGCATTGGCAAACTGAAAGTGACCGAGCGTCCTGCCCGTACTGGCCGTAACCCTTCGACTGGCGCCCCCATCGAAATCGCTGCCAAGAAAGTTATCAAGCTGGTTGTGGCCAAAGGCCTGACCGACGCTGTTAACAAGTAAGCCGCAGCAAAAAAAACCGTGCTCCGGAGCGATCCGGGCACGGTTTTTTGTTGCCTGCAATTTGTGTCTAGCGCACCCAGCGCTGGCGCCAGATCTGCTGCTCGTTCTTGGTCTGGAAGGTCCAGGCCACGAAGCGACTCTGCTTCTGTCCCTGGGACATCTCCACCACCTGGCTTTCCAGCACGCCGGCTTTTTTCAACGCCGTCTCGATCGCGGGCAAGTTCGACGCTTTTGACACCAGGCAACTGAACCACAACACCTTGTGGGCAAAATGCGCACTTTCAGCGATCAGTTGCGTCACAAAGCGCGCCTCGCCACCTTCACACCACAGTTCAGCCGATTGGCCACCGAAGTTCAGCACCGGCAACTTGCGCTTGGGATCGGCCTTGCCCAGGGCGCGCCATTTGCGTTCGCTGCCCTTGGTGGCTTCGTCCATGGACGCATGGAACGGTGGGTTGCACATCGTCAGGTCGAAGCGCTCACCCGGCTCCAGCAAGCCCAGCAGGATCTGCCTGGGGTTGGTTTGCTGGCGCAGCTGGATGACCTTGCTCAGGTCGTTGGACTGCACGATGGCCTTGGCCGCAGCCACGGCGATAGGGTCGACCTCGGAGCCGAGGAAGTTCCAGCGGTACTCCATGTAGCCAATCAGCGGGTAGACGCAGTTGGCGCCCATGCCGATGTCCAGCACCTTGACGATCGAACCGCGCGGGATCTTGCCGTCATTGGTGCTGGCCAGCAGGTCGGCGAGGAAGTGTACGTAGTCCGCACGCCCCGGCACTGGTGGGCAAAGGTAGTCGGCCGGGATGTCCCAATGCTGGATGCCGTAGAACGCCTTCAACAGTGCACGGTTGAACACCCGCACCGCATCGGGGCTGGCAAAGTCGATGCTCTCTTTCCCATAAGGGTTGATGATCACGAATTGCGCCAGTTCCGGCGTAGTCTTGATCAGCGCCGGGAAGTCGTAACGCCCTGTGTGGCGGTTGCGCGGATGCAGGGTGGCCTCTTTGCGCGGCACCACGGGTTTGGCCGTGGCTGCGGTTTTAGGCTTCTTGCGCGGAGGTTTTGGCGTGCTGGGGGCGGTCATTGGCTGCGTCGATTCTGAGGCTGTTTCAAAAGTGGCAGGTATTGTCACACATATACCGCTACCGCGTGTCGTAGTGGGAAGGGTTACTCGTGGACCCAAACCGGCGCACTCATGCGCAAGCCTCCCCCTGTGGTGGAGGCTTGCCGGTTTTGGTTGAGGGTGTTCATCTTCCAATGCACTTAGCTCTTCATGTGCTTGTCATGAGGTCCGGACGTCGGAATGGGTTGGGTACGTAGGTGGTCGCTGTACCTTCGAATTGTTGCCTTCCCCAAGCAGAACTGAATGACAAAAAGCTTCCAGAGTTCGTCTTGAGGCCGCTGTTCAAAATGTGCTCCCGAATGTGGCTATCAGAAATTTTTTCATCGTTCAAAATGGACATGAGCTTGTCGAAGCCAAGCCGATTACTATCTATTTCTCCCGCAGGCAGGTTCTGGTTAATGCGCACATGAATATGAAGGCCGGCCGTCCGGTTTCCGTAGATCGGGCTGTGCAGGTAAATATCGACTTTTTCTTTGTCAGGCTGGACCCCGTATACATCCTGCAAGTGTTTAAGGCTCATTTCCTTGAACTCATTGAGCATCGGAATATGTTTTTTTTGCAGGTCAATCGGGTTGACAATAAAAGATGAGTCAGTTCGTTTGTTATACGCAGCGATGGTCTCACGACTTTCAGGACCTTCAGCCCGCTGGGTGTTTACGCCAAAGAGTTTATTGAACGGTTCTTTGCCTTCAAAAACACCAGGCGGGACCCAATAGCCGACCAAGGCAAACCCACCCGTGTTGCGGGTACTTGCCAGAATGTCCTCCGGACGCTCAAAGGATTCGGATTTTCCGGGGACATATTTTGTATTGGGCATTAAAAACATGCCGCCCTCTGTGGAAAAGTGGGTGGCAGGAAACTGTTCTGGGTGCTGTTGGAATGCCTTTGCCTTCGGGTCGTCCTCTTTAGTAAAGAAGTTATAGATGAACGTTGGCAGTATTTCATTGTTGGCATAACGTGAAATGCGTTCTTGCATGCCTTCAGGGGGCACCAAGCCTATTTCTGGACAATTATATTTGGCCGCGGATTTTTTTGATATTTGAATACTGTTGGGGTCGTTTTCTCTATTGATCAAGGGGTGTGGAGATAGCGTAAGGCTTTGCTTGCTGACAGCGAGGGCTGGATTTTTGAAAACATTCGGGACAGTTAAAAACTCAATGCCATTATCTCTGGCTCTTTCCATTTTTGCGGCGATATTATAGGAGATGAAATGTTTATTCTTGGTTTGTGGGAAGTCGGTGAGTCTCCCATTGCTTTCCAACTGCTCGATCAGAGTCCGGTTATGGGGGAAATGATTCAAATGACTGTCGGGGGCGATGACAGTCGGATTCGGATTTGACTGACCAATAGGCAAATTCCGCAGGTCCTCTTCAAGGGGGTGGCGCCCTTGATTGATTCGCACATGTACATGAAGGCCGCACGAATCCATATCGTATACAGGACTGTGAGTGAATATCTCAACTTTTTCTTTCTCAGGATCCGTTTGATATACCTCCTTCAAAACCTTATTGACGGTACTGGTCAGCTCTTCAAGCAAGGGGATGTGTTTGCGCTCCAAGTTCACAGGTACCGATAGAAATCTGTTTCCGGTTCTCTGGAGGTATTGTTGATTAGACTCGGTATTGAAATCCCTGTCCTGTCGGTTTGGCGGCAGATGCCCGCGTTCTTCGAATGCAGGTGAAGATTCTGGAATCTTTACGTGTGGAAATAATTTTTGGAAGGTAGGGTAACGTTCATAGGTTCCTGGGGGAATCCAGTAGCAAACCAACCCGAAGCCATTCTTGCCACGTGTCTTTTCAAGTAACGTAGTGGCGTCATCCGTATACGTTTTGCCACGTTCAGGAATGTTGCTGGGGTTTGGCGATATCAGGAAACCGCCTAGTTGAGGGTCAAAGGACGTGGTCGAAAACTGTTCGGGCCGTGCTCCAAACCCCTCAGTCCTTCCTCCTGGCTCCCCGCGCAAGAATGCATCGATAAAGCCCGGGACACCGCCCCAGCCCTCTTTGTTGTCGTATAACTTGAAGAGCGCCTGGGTATTCGGAGGGGTGAGTAACGCCAGTTGATTGATATTGCACTTCTTCGCCGCTTTTTCAGTGCAAACAGGGCCTTTGGGTTTGTTCCAGTTTCGTAAGTAAGCGAGGTCATATTTGTCATGGGTCTTAGGGTAGTTACGAGGGTCCTTTGCCTCTGGCGTATGTAACCGGTCTTTTTCGTCATGAGTAATAGTGTGCTCTGTTTCCCAGCTGCGAAATGTTTGGCTTTTAATGGCGGGGTTTTTGTCTGCGGCGCTGGGAAGCGAGAGACTATCATGCTCAATGTAAGTGTTTTTTGCAGATGCCGGCGATAACGATGAAATATTATTCGGGATGACTGGCATGAGGGGATTCCTGTATTGGACGAGGAAAGTAAAGCCCCTTTGACTTTAGGAAGGTTGGAGGGAGGAATCCTGATCAGAATCTTTCATGGAGTGCAAATTTTTTTGTAAGTATTTTTGCTTCAAGGAACCAAGTTATGAAGGTTCTTTATGCCAGTGTCCCACTTACTTCTCCTATAGACACTCAGGCCTCCAATATGGCTACGCAATGCGTTGTGTGGCGACGGTTATAAAACTTATATCTTGAAGTTATAAGTGGTGGCTTTATCCTCTCTATAATCATTATGCTCGCAAGTGCTAAGTTGATCGCTTTAATAGCGTCGGCGGACGTCATTAGGAACAGTGATCCGCTTGGGGACGTGAAGAGAGTTAATTTAATGGCCTGAGGAGGCGTATTGCATTTGATCTTCATAAAAAAAGAGACCCGAAGGTCTCTTTTTTCACACGGTTTGATCCTTACAGGCTGGAAATCCGCGCATGTTGCTCCGCCAGTTTGCCCAGGGCCTGTTCGGCCTCGGCCAGCTTGGCGCGTTCCTTCTCGATCACTTCAGCCGGCGCCTTGTCGACGAACGCCGCGTTGGACAGCTTGCCACCCACCCGCTGCACTTCGCCTTGCAGGCGTGCGATTTCCTTGTCGAGGCGGGCCAGTTCGGCACCCTTGTCGATCAGGCCGGCCATTGGCACCAGCACTTCCATCTCGCCAACCAGTGCGGTCGCGGACAGCGGTGCTTCTTCGCCGGCCGCCAATACGGTGATCGACTCCAGCTTCGCCAGCTTCTTGAGCAGCGCATCGTTCTCGGCGAGACGACGCAGGTCCTCGGCACTGGCGTTCTTCACGAACACCGCCAATGGCTTGCCAGGCCCGATGTTCATTTCGGCACGGATGTTACGCGTGCCCATCATCAGGGTCTTGAGCCATTCGATATCGCTTTCGGCCGCCTCATCGATGCGCGCTTCGTTGGCTACCGGCCAGGGTTGCAGCATGATGGTCTTGCCTTCGATACCGGCCAGTGGCGCCAGGCGCTGCCAGATTTCTTCGGTGATGAACGGCATGAACGGGTGCGCCAGGCGCAGCGCGACTTCGAGTACGCGCACCAGGGTGCGACGGGTGCCGCGCTGGCGTTCGATCGGGGCGTTCTCGTCCCACAGCACAGGCTTGGACAGTTCCAGGTACCAGTCGCAATACTGGTTCCAGATGAACTCATACAGGGCCTGTGCGGCCAAGTCGAAACGGAACTGGTCGAGCTGGCGGGTCACTTCGGCTTCGGTGCGTTGCAGCTGCGAGATGATCCAGCGATCGGCCAGGCTCAGTTCGACGGCTTCGCCGTTCTGGCCGCAGTCTTCGCCTTTATCCAGCACGTAGCGCGCCGCGTTCCAGATCTTGTTGCAGAAGTTGCGATAGCCTTCGACACGGCCCATGTCGAACTTGATGTCGCGACCGGTGGATGCCAGCGAGCAGAAGGTGAAGCGCAGGGCGTCGGTGCCGTAGCTGGCGATGCCGTCGGCGAATTCGTCGCGGGTCTGCTTCTCGATCTTCTTCGCCAGTTTCGGCTGCATCAGGCCCGAGGTGCGTTTCTGCACCAGGGTTTCCAGGTCGATGCCGTCGATGATGTCCAGCGGGTCCAGCACGTTACCCTTGGACTTGGACATCTTCTGGCCTTGGCCATCACGTACCAGGCCGTGCACGTACACGGTCTTGAAGGGTACCTGCGGCGTGCCGTCCTCGTTTTTCACCAGGTGCATGGTCAGCATGATCATCCGGGCAACCCAGAAGAAAATGATGTCGAAGCCAGTGACCAGTACGTCGGTGGAGTGGAATTTCTTCAGGAATTCGGTCTGCTGCGGCCAGCCGAGGGTGGAGAAGGT
Source organism: Pseudomonas sp. NFR09 (assembly GCF_900111535.1). Classification (NCBI taxonomy): domain Bacteria; kingdom Pseudomonadati; phylum Pseudomonadota; class Gammaproteobacteria; order Pseudomonadales; family Pseudomonadaceae; genus Pseudomonas; species Pseudomonas sp. NFR09. The sequence goes on along the minus strand of NZ_FOIH01000001.1, from coordinate 434,480 downwards.
CCACAGGCCCGAGCTGAACCAGGTGTCCAGTACGTCGTTGTCCTGTTGCAGCGCAACGCCGGCACCCAGGTTGTGCTTGGCACGCACTTCGGCTTCGTCGCGGCCTACATAGACCTTGCCCGACTCGTCGTACCAGGCCGGAATGCGGTGGCCCCACCACAGTTGACGGCTGATGCACCAATCCTGGATGTCGCGCATCCACGAGAAATACATGTTTTCGTACTGCTTGGGTACGAACTGGATGCGGCCGTCTTCCACGGCGGCAATGGCCGGTTCGGCCAGCGGCTTGGTGGAGACGTACCATTGGTCGGTCAGCCACGGCTCGATCACGGTGCCGGAGCGGTCGCCCTTCGGCACTTTCAGGCCGTGGTCGTCAACGCTCACCAGCAAACCCGCGGCGTCGAAGGCGGCAACGATCTGCTTGCGTGCTTCGAACCGGTCGAGGCCGGCGTATTCAGCCGGGATCTTGCCATCGACAGTTTCGTTCAGCGTGCCGTCCAGATTGAACACCTGGCAGGCCGGCAACACGGCAGCGTTCTTGTCGAAGATGTTCAGCAGCGGCAGGTTGTGGCGCTTGCCGACTTCGTAGTCGTTGAAATCGTGGGCCGGGGTGATTTTCACACAGCCGGTGCCGAACTCAGGGTCGCAATAGTCGTCCGCGATGATCGGGATACGGCGGCCCACCAGCGGCAGCTCGACGAACTTGCCGATCAGCGCCTGGTAGCGTTCATCATTCGGGTTAACCGCCACGGCAGCGTCGCCGAGCATGGTTTCCGGACGCGTGGTGGCGACGATCAGGTAGTCGTTGCCTTCGGCGGTCTTGGCGCCATCGGCCAGCGGGTACTTGAGGTTCCACAGGAAACCTTTCTCGTCGTGGTTTTCCACTTCGAGGTCGGAAATCGCCGTGTGCAACTTGGTGTCCCAGTTGACCAGGCGCTTGCCGCGGTAGATCAAGCCGTCTTCATGCAGGCGCACGAAGGCTTCTTTCACGGCTTCCGACAGGCCATCGTCCATGGTGAAGCGCTCGCGGCTCCAGTCTACGGACGAACCGAGGCGACGGATCTGACGGCTGATATTGCCGCCGGACTGGTCCTTCCATTCCCAGATTTTTTCCAGGAATTTCTCGCGGCCCAGGTCATGACGGTTCTGGCCGGTGGCTTCGAGTTGGCGTTCCACCAGCATCTGGGTGGCGATACCGGCGTGGTCGGTGCCCGGTTGCCACAGGGTGTTGCGGCCCTGCATGCGGCGGAAACGGATCAAGGCATCCATGATCGCATTGTTGAAGCCATGGCCCATGTGCAGGCTGCCAGTGACGTTCGGTGGCGGAATCATGATGGTGTAGGAATCGCCCGCGCCTTGCGGGGCGAAATAATTCTCGGATTCCCAGGTGTTGTACCAGGAAGTTTCGATGGCGTGCGGCTGGTAGGTCTTATCCATGCGCGGCGGGACCCTAGTTGGCATTAATTCAGGAAAGCCGGCAAGTATAACGGGGCTGGGAGCTGAGGGCGAGTTGAAGACTTGTGCGAATCAAATGTGGGAGGGGGCTTACCCCGATGGCGGCGTGTCAGTCAACGCAGCAGTCGTTGACCCATCGCTATCGGGGGCAAGCCCCCTCCCACAGGGAGATTATGCAAGGCTCAGGACTGGTACTGGCTGAGCAGCCGCTCCATCCGCGCATCCAGTCGCCGCTTGATCTCGGTTTCGATGTGCGGGGCAAAGTCGTCGATCACGTCCTGCATGATCAGTTGTGCGGCGGCGCGCAGTTCGTTGTCCAGGTGCAGTAGCAGGGCGTCGGGCCCTTTTTCAGCGGGGGCAGGTGCGACGGCGGGTGCTTCGACAACCGGCTCCGGCGCGACAGGTTTGCCGCCGACCATGTCGAACAGCAGCGGAATCTGTACCTCGCCCTCGACCGTTTCGGTCAACAGCGGCGGTTGCAAGTCATCATCACCCAGTAACTGACGGATCGACTCCAGGTCGTCCAGCAGGTGGTCATCTTTTTTCAGCGGGTTTGGCGTGTCCATCATTTACTCAAAGTCGTTGTAGCCGGTGATCCTGGAGAGGATAGCCCTGTTCGCGGTAGAAACGGAAACTCTCCCGCGCGGCCTGACGAATAGCCGGATCTTCCACCACCACCTCGGCCACACGGGCAAACGCCTTGGCGAACGGCGGCACTTTCAGGTCCAGGTTGACCAACAGGTCATGGTGATCGCCGCAACTGTCGCCCAAACCGAGCACCACCAGCCCTTCAGGTTCAGACTCGGCGGGGCCGTGGGGTACGAAGCTTTCGCCCTTGAAGCGCCACAGGCGGGCATCCAGCTCATCGCGTTGGGCAGCATCGCTGCAATGCAGGTAGATGCGGTGGCCCATGCGCCAGGCTTTTTCGGTGAGTTTGCAGGCAAAGTCCAGGCGCGCGAGCGGATCGGCGCTGGGCAGTATGTAGAAGTCGACTTGGGTCATTGCGGTTCCCGAGACCGAGGCGACATAAGCGTCGCCCTGGAATCTTCAGTTTCAGGCCTTGGCGCGATCCAGCAGGTACTGGGTCAGCAGCGGCACCGGACGGCCAGTGGCGCCCTTGTCCTTGCCGCCGCTGGTCCAGGCCGTGCCGGCGATGTCCAGGTGCGCCCAGTTGAAGTTCTTGGCAAAACGCGACAGGAAGCAAGCCGCGGTGATGGTGCCGGCTTTCGGGCCACCGATGTTGGCGATGTCGGCGAACGGGCTGTCCAGCTGTTCCTGGTACTCATCGAACAGCGGCAATTGCCAGGCGCGGTCGTCGGCGGCTTTACCGGCGCTGAGCAATTGCTCGATCAGCTCGTCGCTGTTACCCAGCAGGCCGGAGGTGTGGGAGCCGAGGGCGACGATGCACGCGCCGGTCAGGGTGGCGATGTCGATCACAGCCTGCGGCTTGAAGCGCTCGGCGTAGGTCAGGGCATCGCACAGCACCAGGCGACCTTCGGCGTCGGTGTTGAGGATTTCGACGGTCTGGCCGCTCAGGGTGGTGACGATGTCGCCCGGACGGGTCGCGCCACCGCTCGGCATGTTCTCGGCACAGGCCAGGATGCACACCAGGTTGATCGGCAGCTTGAGTTCCAGCACGGCACGCAGGGTGCCGAACACGCTGGCGGCGCCGCCCATGTCGTACTTCATCTCGTCCATGCCCAGGCCCGGCTTGAGGCTGATGCCGCCGGTGTCGAAGGTGATGCCTTTACCCACCAGGGCGTAAGGCTTCTCGGACTTCTTGCCGCCGTTGTATTGCATCACGATCAGGCGTGGCGGCTGGTCGCTGCCCTGGCCCACGGCATAGAAAGAGCCCATGCCCAGTTCCTTGATCTTCTTCTCGTCGAACACTTCGACTTTCAGGCCCTTGAACTCTTTGCCCAGCGCCTTGGCCTGTTCGCCGAGGAAAGTCGGGTGGCAGATGTTCGGCGGCAGGTTGCCCAGGTCACGGGTGAACGACATGCCGTTGGCGATGGCTGTGGCGTGGGTCACGGCGCGCTGGACTTCAGCCTGGGCGGCCTTGATGGTCAGCAGGGTGATTTTCTTCAGGGCGCGGGGTTCGGTCTTGGTGCTCTTGAACTGGTCGAAGATATAGCCGCCGTCCACCAGGCTCTCGGCCAGCAGGCGGGTCTTGCCGTAGCTGTCACGGCCTTTGACCACGACTTCGTCGAGGGCCAGCGTCGCGTCGCTGCCGCCCAGGCCCTTGAGGGTGCCGAGGATGCCGCTGATGATCTTGCGGAACGGACGGTCACCCAGTTCGGCGTCCTTGCCCACGCCCACCAGCAATACGCGGTCGGCTTTCAGGTTGGGCAGGCTTTGCAGCAGCAGGCTCTGGCCGACTTTGCCGGCCAGGTCGCCGCGCTTGAGTACCGCGCTGATGGCGCCGCCGCTGAGTTCGTCGAGTTGCCTGGCGGCCACGCCGAGCTTGCGGCCTTCGCCGATGGCGACCACGAGGGTGGCGGTTTTCAACGTTTCGGGGCTAACGCTTTTTACAACCAGTTCCATTTTCGGGTCCCTTATAAAGGTCGGTTAGCCAGGAGTCTGTACTCCGGCTTTAATACCAGGCAGCCGTGTAAGCCGCCGGCGACAAAGGCCGCAGTTTGAACCTCGCCGACGGAGCCTGACAACCCTTGGTGCACGCTTTGTGCGTGTGCACGAGCAAGCTCCGTGACAGGCGCGGTCAATCACAGGATAATGCGCCATCTTTTTAGCCGGCCCTGTGTAAATGGGCTGTCTCGGTATGCTTGCTTGTTTGGCCGCCTTAGCCTGACAACACTGGAGTGTCTGGTTTGATCGTCTTCCGTTATCTGTCCCGCGAAGTCCTGTTGACCCTGAGTGCCGTGAGTGCGGTGCTGCTGGTCATCATCATGAGTGGTCGTTTCGTCAAATACCTGGCCCAGGCTGCCTCCGGCGCCCTCGACCCGGGTTCGCTGTTCCTGATCATGGGCTTTCGCCTGCCGGGCTTCCTGCAGTTGATCCTGCCGTTGGGCCTGTTCCTCGGGATACTGCTGGCCTATGGCCGCCTGTACCTCGAAAGCGAAATGACCGTGCTCTCGGCCACCGGCATGAGCCAGCAGCGCCTGCTGGGCATGACCATGATCCCGGCCGCCGGCATCGCGCTGATCGTGGCCTGGCTGAGCCTGAGTCTGGCGCCCCAGGGTGCCCTGCAGTTCCAGCTGGTGCTGAACAAGCAGGACGCGATGACCGAGTTCGACACCCTCGAGCCCGGTCGCTTCCAGGCGCTCAATGACGGTTCCCGGGTGACCTACACCGAAACCCTGACCGACGACCGCGCCAACCTGGGGGGCGTGTTCATTTCCGAGAAACGCCTGGGCCAGGACAAGAAAGACCGTGGCATTTCCGTGCTGGTGGCCGATTCGGGGCGCCAGGAAGTCCGCCCTGATGGCAGCCGCTACCTGATCCTGGAAAATGGCTACCGCTATGACGGCAGCCCGGGCATGGCCGATTACCGCGCGATCAAGTACGACACCTATGGCGTGATGCTGGCTCGTCCGGACATCAGCGACGAAGTCACCGACCGTGATGCCATCCCGACGCCTGATCTGTGGGGCAGCAAGGAACTGCGTTCCATCGCCGAGTTGCAATGGCGACTCTCCCTGCCGCTGCTGGTGTTCATCGTGACCTTGATGGCTGTGCCGCTGTCTCGCGTCAACCCGCGCCAGGGCCGCTTCCTCAAGCTGTTGCCGGCAATCCTGCTGTACATGGCCTACCTGACCATCCTGATTTCCGCCCGTACCTCCCTGGAGAAGGGCAAGTTGTCGCCGGCCCTGGGCCTGTGGGCGGTGCACGGGATGTTCCTGGTGATCGGCCTGGGGCTGCTCTACTGGGAACCGATCCGTTTGAAACTGAAGAGCCGTCGTGGCCAGAAGGAGTTGGCTCGTGGCTAAGCTCGATCGCTACATTGGTAGCAGCGTACTGATCGCCATCCTGGCGGTACTGGGCATCATCCTCGGGCTGGCGTCGTTGTTCGCCTTCATCGATGAAGTGAGTAATGTCAGCGACACCTACACCGTGTGGGACGTGCTGAGCTACGTGGCCCTCACCGCGCCGCGTCGCCTCTATGACATGATGCCGATGGCCGCGCTGATCGGCTGCCTGATCGGGCTGGGCAGCCTGGCCAGTAATAGCGAACTGACCATCATGCGCGCTGCCGGCGTGTCCATTGGTCGTATCGTCTGGGCGGTGATGAAGCCCATGCTGCTGCTGATGGCCTGCAGCGTGCTGATCGGCGAATACGTCGCGCCACCAGCCGAAACCACTGCCCAGGCCAATCGCGCCCTGGCCCAGGGGTCAGGCGATGCGCAAAGCTCCAAGCATGGTCTGTGGCACCGCCAGGGCGATGAGTTCATCCATATCAACGCCGTGCAGCCCGGCGGACTGTTGATTGGTGTGACCCGTTATACGTTCGACAAGGAGCGTCACCTGCTGGAGTCCAGCTTCGCCAAACGTGCGCAGTACGGTGGCGAAAAGTGGCAACTCAGCGATGTAACCACCACCTACTTCCGCAATATTGGCCAAGGCACCAAGGCCAGCACCGAAGTGATCAACGTACCGAGCCAGGAATGGGATATCGCCCTCAAGCCGGAGTTGCTGAATACCGTGGTGATGATTCCGGAAAGCCTGCCGATCTCCGGGTTGTGGGGCTATATCCACTATCTGAAGGACCAGGGCCTGAACAACGGCCGCTACTGGCTGGCATTTTGGGTCAAGGTGTTGCAACCGGTGGTGACCGCTGCGCTGGTGTTGATGGCGATTTCCTTCATTTTCGGCCCGCTGCGTTCGGTGACCCTGGGCCAGCGTGTATTCACGGGTGTGCTGGTGGGCTTCACCTTCCGCATCGCCCAGGACCTGCTTGGCCCTTCGAGCCTGGTGTTTGGCTTCTCGCCGCTGTTTGCGGTGCTGGTGCCCACCGGCATCTGCGCCCTGGCCGGGTTCTGGCTGTTGCGTCGAGCTGGCTGATGTCGCGCTTATGATCAAAAAATGCCCCGGTCGAGAGATCGGGGCATTTTTGTTCTGGTCAGCAAAGATGACGTCTGGCCTGAGCATCAGGTACAATTCCCGGCTATTTTTCAGCGGGCAATCTGCCTGCAGCCTTTTTGAGTGTTGATCCGTGAGTGATTTGAGTCATATCCGCAATTTCTCCATCATCGCCCACATTGACCATGGCAAGTCGACGCTGGCCGACCGGTTTATCCAAATGTGCGGTGGCCTTGCCGAGCGCGAAATGGAAGCCCAGGTCCTGGACTCCATGGACCTCGAACGCGAGCGCGGCATCACCATCAAGGCCCACAGCGTTACTCTGTATTACAAGGCCAAAGACGGTATCACCTACCAGCTGAACTTCATTGACACTCCGGGCCACGTCGACTTCACCTACGAAGTCAGCCGTTCCCTGGCGGCCTGTGAAGGTGCCCTGCTGGTGGTGGACGCCGGCCAGGGCGTGGAGGCGCAGTCGGTTGCCAACTGCTACACCGCGATCGAGCAGGGCCTGGAAGTCATGCCCGTGCTGAACAAGATCGACCTGCCCCAGGCCGAGCCTGAGCGCGTCAAGGAAGAGATCGAGAAGATCATCGGCATCGACGCCACCGACGCCGTCACCTGCAGCGCCAAGACCGGCCTGGGTGTCGACGAAGTGCTCGAGCGCCTGGTGCACACCATCCCTGCGCCGACCGGCAACTACGAAGATCCGCTGCAAGCGTTGATCATCGACTCCTGGTTCGACAACTACCTGGGCGTTGTCTCCCTGGTGCGCGTGCGCCATGGCCGCGTGAAGAAGGGCGACAAGATCCTGGTCAAGTCCACCGGCAAGATCCACCTGGTGGACAGCGTCGGGGTATTCAACCCCAAGCACACCGCGACCGTTGATCTGAAAGCCGGTGAAGTGGGCTTCATCATCGCCGGTATCAAGGATATTCACGGCGCACCGGTAGGTGACACCCTGACGCTGAGCTCCACGCCGGACGTCGACGTGCTGCCAGGCTTCAAGCGCATCCAGCCGCAGGTCTACGCCGGCCTGTTCCCGGTCAGCTCTGACGATTTCGAAGACTTCCGCGAAGCCTTGCAGAAGCTGACCCTCAACGACTCGTCGTTGCAGTACACCCCGGAAAGCTCCGACGCCCTGGGCTTCGGCTTCCGTTGCGGGTTCCTGGGCATGCTGCACATGGAAATCATCCAGGAGCGCCTCGAGCGCGAATACGACCTGGACCTGATCACCACTGCGCCGACCGTTATTTTTGAGTTGTTGCTGAAAACCGGTGAAACGATTTACGTCGACAACCCGTCCAAGCTCCCGGATCTCTCGGCGATCGAAGACATGCGCGAGCCGATCGTGCGCGCCAATATACTGGTGCCGCAGGAACACTTGGGCAACGTTATCACCCTGTGCATCGAGAAACGTGGCGTACAGCGCGACATGCTGTTCCTCGGCACTCAGGTCCAAGTGACCTACGACATGCCGATGAACGAGGTGGTGCTGGACTTCTTCGACCGTCTCAAATCCACCAGTCGCGGCTATGCTTCGCTGGATTACCATTTCGACCGTTACCAATCGGCTAATCTGGTGAAACTGGATGTACTGATCAACGGCGACAAGGTCGATGCCCTGGCACTGATCGTGCACAAGGACAACGCGCACTACAAAGGTCGCCAGTTGACCGAGAAGATGAAAGAACTGATTCCGCGCCAGATGTTCGACGTCGCGATCCAGGCCGCCATTGGCGGGCAGATCATTGCGCGGACCTCCGTCAAGGCACTCAGAAAGAACGTACTGGCCAAATGCTACGGCGGTGACGTAAGCCGTAAGCGCAAGCTGCTTGAGAAGCAAAAGGCCGGTAAAAAACGCATGAAGCAAGTAGGTAACGTGGAAGTTCCACAAGAAGCCTTCCTTGCGGTGCTCAGGTTGGATAGTTAGGTCCTATGTCGCTAAATTTCCCGCTGTTGCTGGTCATCGCCGTTGCCGTTTGCGGTCTCCTGGCGTTGCTCGATCTGGTGTTCTTCGCCCCGCGTCGGCGGGCGGCTATCGCGGCCTATCAGGGCAGCGTCAGCCAGCCCGATGGCGTGGTGATCGAGAAGCTGAACAAAGAGCCTTTGCTGGTTGAATACGGCAAGTCGTTCTTCCCGGTGTTGTTCATCGTGCTGGTGCTGCGTTCGTTCCTGGTGGAGCCGTTTCAGATCCCGTCGGGGTCGATGAAGCCTACCCTGGACGTGGGCGACTTCATCCTGGTGAACAAGTTTTCCTACGGCATTCGCCTGCCGGTGATCGACAAGAAGGTCATCGAAGTCGGTGACCCGCAGCGCGGCGATGTGATGGTGTTCCGCTACCCGAGCGACCCGAACGTCAATTACATCAAGCGTGTGGTTGGTCTGCCGGGCGACGTGATTCGCTACACCAGTGACAAGCGCCTGTTCATCAATGGTGAGTCGGTGGCTGAAAAGCTGCTGGGTTCCGAGCCGAACAGCCTGGGCAGCGCCGAGCTGTACCAGGAAAAACTCGGTGCGGTGGAGCACGAAATCCGCAAGGAAATGAGCCGCTACCGTGCCCAGCCTGATGGGCAGTGGAAGGTTCCGGCCGGGCACTACTTCATGATGGGCGACAACCGAGACAACTCCAATGACAGCCGGTACTGGGATGACCCCAACATTCCCAAGGACCTGCTGGGCATGGTTCCCGACCAGAATATCGTCGGCAAGGCCTTTGCGGTCTGGATGAGCTGGCCGGAACCCAAACTCAGCCACCTGCCGAACTTCTCGCGGATCGGGCTGATCAAGTAATACAGGCGGCGCTGTGATCACAGCGCCGAATGCTTTTCTGGGGTGGGGACAAATCGGTCCTGCCTCATGCGGCACCAACCAGGATTTGAATTTGAACACTGCGTCAATCGTCGATGGCCGCCGGTGCCACCAACTAGATATGGATAAACCGTGACCGTTTCTCTAGCACGTCTCGAGCGCCAGCTCGGCTACACCTTCAAGGACCAGGAACTGATGGTCCTTGCCCTCACACACCGCAGCTTTGCCGGGCGTAACAACGAGCGCCTGGAATTCCTCGGTGATGCCATCCTCAACTTCGTCGCCGGTGAGGCGCTGTTCGAGCGCTTCCCCCAAGCCCGTGAAGGCCAGTTGTCGCGCCTGCGTGCGCGCCTGGTGAAGGGCGAGACCCTGGCCGTGCTGGCCCGTGGCTTTGGCCTGGGCGAGTACCTGCGCCTGGGGTCCGGCGAGTTGAAGAGTGGCGGTTTTCGTCGCGAGTCGATCCTGGCCGATGCCCTTGAAGCGCTGATCGGTGCCATCTACCTCGATGCCGGCATGGAAGCCGCCAAGGAACGTGTCACCGCCTGGCTGACTTCCGAGATCGAAAGCCTCACGCTGGTCGACACCAACAAAGATCCCAAGACCCGCCTGCAGGAATTTTTGCAGTCCCGCGGGTGCGAACTGCCACGCTACGAAGTGGTGGATATCCAGGGTGAGCCCCATTGTCGCGTGTTCTTCGTGGAATGTGAAATCACCTTACTGAACGAAAAAAGCCGAGGTCAGGGTGTGAGCCGCCGTATTGCCGAACAGGTAGCGGCCGCCGCAGCACTGATTGCCCTGGGCGTGGAGAATGGCCATGACTGATTCAACCGCAACACGCTGTGGCTATGTTGCCATCGTCGGCCGCCCGAACGTGGGCAAGTCCACGTTGCTCAACCACATCCTTGGCCAGAAGCTGGCGATCACCTCGCGCAAGCCGCAGACCACCCGCCACAACATGCTGGGCATCAAGACCGAAGGCACCGTGCAAGCGGTCTACGTCGACACCCCAGGCATGCACAAAGGTGGCGAGAAAGCCCTGAACCGCTACATGAACAAGACCGCTTCGGCGGCGTTGAAAGACGTCGACGTGGTGATCTTCGTGGTCGACCGCACCAAGTGGACCGACGAAGACCAGATGGTCCTGGAGCGCGTGCAGTACGTCACCGGCCCGTTGATCGTCGCGCTGAACAAGACCGACCGTATCGAAGACAAAGCCGAGCTGATGCCGCACTTGAGCTGGCTGCAGGAACAACTGCCGAACGCCCAGATCATCCCGATTTCGGCCCAGCACGGCCACAACCTCGATGCCTTGGAGCGCGTGATCGCCGAGCACCTGCCGGAGAACGAGCACTTCTTCCCGGAAGACCAGATCACCGACCGCAGCAGCCGTTTCCTCGCCGCTGAACTGGTGCGCGAGAAAATCATGCGCCAGATGGGCGCGGAGCTGCCGTACCAGATCACCGTGGAAATCGAAGAGTTCAAGCAGCAGGGCAAGACCTTGCACATCCATGCGCTGATCCTCGTCGAGCGTGACGGTCAGAAGAAAATCATCATTGGCGACAAGGGCGAGCGTATCAAGCGCATCGGCACCGAGGCGCGCAAGGACATGGAATTGCTGTTCGATTCCAAGATCATGCTGAACCTGTGGGTGAAGGTGAAGGGCGGCTGGTCCGATGACGAGCGTGCACTGCGTTCCCTGGGCTATGGCGACCTGTAAGGTCCTGAATGCACCGCGGGGCTGAAAATGTGGGAGGGGGCTTGCCCCCGATAGCGGTGGGTCAGTTGACAAATAAGTGACTGACACACTGCCATCGGGGGCAAGCCCCCTCCCACATTAGGTTTGTGTCGTTTTCAAAAGTGCATTCCAGCAGTGAGCAGCCATGTCCCAATCCCCACCCCCAAGCCAACTTGCCTACGTCCTGCACAGCCGCGCCTACCGCGAGACCAGCGCCCTGGTGGACTTCCTCACGCCCCAAGGCCGCCTGCGCGCCGTCTTGCGCAGTGCACGGGGCAAGGCGGGCACGTTGGCGCGGCCGTTCGTGGCCTTGGACGTGGAGTTTCGCGGCAAGGGTGAGCTGAAAAACGTCGGCCGCATGGAAAGCGTGGGTACCTCGGCCTGGCTCAACGGCGATGCGCTGTTCAGTGGCCTTTACCTCAATGAACTGCTGATCCGCCTGCTCCCCGCCGAAGACCCGCACCCGGCAGTATTCGATCACTACGCTGCCACCTTGCTCGCCCTGGCCGAAGGCCGTCCCCTGGAACCCTTGCTGCGTGCGTTCGAATGGCGCCTGCTCGACGACCTGGGCTACGGCTTCGAACTGGCCAACGACCTGCACGGCGAGCCCATCGCCGCCGATGGTATGTATCGCCTGCAAGTGGACGCCGGCCTGGAGCGCGTGTACCTGCTGCAACCTGGCCTGTTCCAGGGCACCGAGCTGCTGGCCATGAGCGAAGCGGACTGGACGGCGCCCGGCGCCTTGTCCGCCGCCAAGCGCCTGATGCGCCAGGCCCTGGCCGTGCACCTGGGCGGACGGCCGCTGGTCAGCCGCGAGTTGTTTCGAAAGCCCTGACAACCCCGTGTATGCTGTGCGGCGTTTCTTTCCCTTTTCAGGAGCGCTTCCGTGAGCACCAGCAATCGCATTCTTCTTGGCGTCAACATCGACCACGTCGCCACCCTGCGCCAGGCCCGGGGCACCCGTTACCCTGACCCGGTCAAGGCCGCGCTGGACGCCGAAGAAGCGGGCGCCGACGGCATCACCGTGCACCTGCGCGAAGACCGCCGCCACATCCAGGAGCGCGACGTGCTGCTGCTCAAGGATGTGCTGCAAACCCGCATGAATTTCGAAATGGGCGTTACCGAAGAAATGATGCAGTTCGCCGAGCGCATCCGCCCGGCACACATCTGCCTGGTGCCGGAAACCCGCCAGGAGCTGACCACCGAAGGCGGCCTCGACGTGGCCGGCCAGGAAGCGCGGATCAAAGCCGCCGTGGAGCGCCTGTCGAAGATCGGCAGTGAAGTCTCGCTGTTCATCGACGCCGACGAGCGCCAGATCGAAGCGTCGCGTCGTGTCGGTGCACCGGCGATCGAGCTGCACACCGGCCGCTACGCCGACGCCACCACACCCACCGAAGTGGCCGAGGAACTGCAACGCATCATCGACGGTGTGAGCTGCGGCCTCAAGCAAGGCCTGATCGTCAACGCCGGCCATGGCCTGCATTACCATAACGTCGAAGCCGTGGCCGCGATCAAGGGTATCAACGAGCTGAACATCGGCCATGCGCTGGTGGCCCATGCGCTGCTTGTCGGTTTCAAAGGCGCTGTCGCCGAAATGAAAGCCCTGATCCTGGCTGCCGCCAAGCACTAAACAACGATGCAGTTGCAATGTGGGAGGGATTGCCCCCTCCCACATGCGAACCCTTACTGTTTAGCCGTTGCAGGTGTATCGTATCTGCCCTTTGCAGGCCTTGGGCCTGCGGCCGATACGTGAGGTTGTTGTGTCCCGATCCTTTTCCCGTCGACAAATCCTGGGTGGTCTTGCAGGCCTGGCCGTAGTGGGCGTCGGTGCCGGTGGCGGCTACCGCTACTGGCTGGGGAAAGTTGCCGAAGCCGAGGCGGGGCACGACTACGAGCTGATCGCCGCGCCACTGGACGTGGAATTGGTGCCAGGGCACAAGACCGAAGCCTGGGCGTTCGGCCCTTCGGCGCCGGGCACCGAGTTGCGGGTGCGCCAGGGCGAATGGCTGCGGGTACGCTTTATCAACCACCTGCCGGTCGCCACCACCATTCACTGGCACGGCATCCGCCTGCCGCTGGAAATGGACGGCGTGCCCTACGTCTCTCAATTGCCGGTCCTGCCCGGCGAATACTTCGACTACAAATTCCGCGTACCCGACGCCGGCAGCTACTGGTACCACCCCCACGTGAACAGCAGCGAAGAACTTGGCCGTGGCCTGGTTGGCCCGCTGATCATCGAAGAGCGCGAACCCACCGGTTTCAAGCACGAGCGCACCCTCAGCCTGAAAAGCTGGCATGTAGACGAAGAGGGGGCTTTCGTCGCATTCAGTATCCCGCGTGAGGCGGCCCGGGGCGGTACGGCAGGGCGCTTGTCGACGATCAACGGCGTGTCCCAGGCGGTGATCGATTTGCCGGCCGGGCAGATCACCCGCGTGCGGTTGCTCAACCTCGACAACACCCTGACCTATCGCATCAACATCCCGGATGTTGAAGCGCAGATCTACGCGCTGGACGGCAACCCCATCGAGCCACGCCCCCTGGGCAAGGAATATTGGTTGGGCCCGGGCATGCGTATCTGCCTGGCGATCAAGGCGCCGCCGGTGGGTGAGGAACTGTCGATCCGCAACGGCCCGGTACGCCTCGGCACCTTCCGTTCGGTCGCCAACACCGATGCGCCCGGCGAATGGCCGCCTGCGTTGCCCGCCAACCCGATCAGCGAACCGGACCTGGCCAATGCCGAGAAACTCAACTTCAATTTCGAGTGGGTGGGTTCGGTCTCGGTCAACACCGACAACGGCAAGCCACCCAGCCTGTGGCAGATCAACGGCAAGGCCTGGGACATCACCGACAAGACGTGCGCCGACCGCCCGATTGCCAAGCTGGATAAGGGCAAGAGCTACATTTTCGAATTGAAGAACATGACCCAGTACCAGCACCCGATCCACCTGCACGGCATGAGCTTCAAGGTGATCGCCTCGAACCGGCACAAGGTGATCCCGTATTTCACCGACACCTACCTGCTGGGCAAGAACGAGCGTGCCCGCGTGGCACTGGTGGCGGATAACCCAGGCGTCTGGATGTTCCATTGCCACGTGATCGACCATATGGAAACCGGCCTGATGGCCGCCATCGAGGTGGCGTGATGCGCCAGATCCGCCCAACCGCAATCATTGATCGCAGCCGCGACCAGGACTTCATGCGCGAAGCCCTGGCCCTCGCCGCCCAAGGCGCCGCGCTGGGAGAAGTGCCCGTCGGCGCGGTACTGGTGCAGGACGGTGAGATCATCGGCCGAGGCTTCAACTGCCCGATCAGCGGCAACGACCCCAGCGCTCACGCCGAGATGGTCGCCATCCGCGCCGCCGCGCAAGCCATCAGCAATTACCGCCTGGTGGGCAGCACGCTGTATGTGACCCTGGAGCCGTGCAGCATGTGCGCCGGTTTGATCGTGCATTCGCGGGTTGCGCGGGTGGTGTATGGCGCATTGGAGCCCAAGGCGGGAGTCGTGCAAAGCCAGGGGCAGTTTTTTACCCAGGGCTTTCTGAATCATCGAGTGTTGTTTGAAGGCGGGGTGCTGGCTGAGGAGTGCGGGACGGTCTTGAGCGAGTTCTTCAAGGCCCGCCGGGCCAAATCTGCTCTCTAAACGACGCTGGAAATCAAAAGGTGGGAGGGGGCTTGCCCCCGATAGCAGTGTGTCAGTAAGCATATTTATGACTGATGCACCGCCATCGGGGGCAAGCCCCCTCTCACATTTGGAACTCTATTTTATCAGTGAGGTATCAGCGTCATTTCCTGGCGATGATCACCGCCCGCATCGGCGCCGGCAGCCCTTCGATGGTCTTGCTGTGATCTTCGGGATCGAGGAAGTCACTCAACGACTGGTACTTCATCCACTCCGTCCCGCGCTGTTCCTCGACGGTGGTCACGCTCACATCCACGCAGCGCACATCAGTGAAGCCTGCACGGCGCAGCCATAGCATCAGCGCCGGCACTGAGGGCAGGAACCACACGTTACGCATCTGCGCGTAGCGATCTTCCGGCACCAGCACTTGTTGCTGATCGCCTTCGACCACCAATGTTTCCAGCACCAGTTCGCCACCTTTGACCAGGGTGTCTTTCAGCGCCAGCAGGTGTTCGATCGGCGAACGACGGTGGTAGAACACGCCCATGGAAAACACTGTGTCGAAGCCTTCCAGGTTTGCCGGCAGGTCTTCGAACGGGAACGGCAGGTGCCAGGCCCTGGGCTCGGACAGGTAGCGCTGTACCGCCTGGAACTGGCAGAAGAATAACCAGTTCGGGTCCACGCCAATCACGCTGTCAGCGCCGGCGCCAAGCATGCGCCACATGTAGTAACCGTTGCCGCAGCCTACGTCGAGGATACGTTTGCCCTTCAAGTTCAGGTGCGGCGCAACCCGCGACCACTTCCAGTCCGAGCGCCATTCGGTGTCCACATGCACGCCGAACAGGTTAAACGGCCCTTTGCGCCACGGGCTCAGGCCCATCAATGCAGTGTGCATCTGCGCGCGGGTGTCATCGTCGCAGTCGGTATCGAGTGTCAGGCCGTTGAGCAAATCCACGTCACTGGGCTGGATCTTTGGCAGCGCATCCAACGCACTCTGCCAACGCTCCAGGTCGCCATGGCCCTTTTCCATCTTGCTGTCGAGCTGCGCTTGCAGGCCCTGGGCCCACACGGCCAGGGGAGTGCCGACCAGATGGCGGGCGAGGGGGGAAAGATCAATCATGGCAAGGCAATCAACGAGGCAAAGTTAAGACACTGGAACCACGGCACGACTTTCGAAAACCCGGCTGCCAGCAGGCGTTCGCGGTGTTCTTCGAGGCTGTCGGGCTTCATGACGTTTTCGATGGCGCTGCGCTTCTGGGCGATTTCCAGTTCGCTGTAGCCGTTGGCGCGTTTGAACGCGATATGCAGGTCGGTGAGCAGCGCGTGTTCTTCGGCATCGTTGAAGCGCAGCTTCTCCGAGAGGATCAACGCACCACCCGGCAACAGAGACTGGCGGATGCGCGAGAGCAACGCCAGGCGCTCATCGGGGGCAATGAATTGCAGGGTGAAGTTCAGCGCCACCACCGAGGCCGGGGCAAATTGCAGCGCGAGGATATCGCCCTCGATCACCTCGACCGGCAGCAACTCCTGGAACATCGAGTCCTGGCCATTGAGGTACTCACGGCAGCGCTCGACCATGGCTGTCGAGTTATCCACCGCGATCACCCGGCAACCGTCGGTGCGCACATGGCGGCGCAGGGCCTGGGTGACGGCGCCGAGGGACGAGCCCAGGTCATACAGCACGCTGTTGGGCTGGGCAAATTGCGCCGCGAGTACGCCGAGGTTCTCGACGATGGTCGGGTAACCGGGCACCGAGCGCTTGATCATGTCCGGGAACACCCGCACCACGTCTTCGTTGAAGGCGAAGTCCGGCACCTGGGGCAGGGGCTGGGCGAATAGGCGATCGGGTTCTTTGCTCACGGCTGTTCCGGCATTGATCTGGGAAAGGCCAGTATTTTAGCCAGGTTGAAGGGGGCGTGCGCGGTTTGTCTGAAAGACATCATCGATTCAGAAAAAAACTGCACTCGCTTATGAGGCGAGCACAGTTTTTAAAGTGGATGATTGCTGGCGTTGGCTACTTTCATTCTTTGAGATCAAACGTTGCCTCTATCTGGTAGGTATCTGAGCCATTGTTTTTTGCAGAGAGAGAAATGCTGCCAGTGTAATGTCGATTTGCATGGTCGGGTTTTATATCCAGAGTGCCCGAGTAGTTTAGAAGAACATCAGTGTTGCCTGGAACGACCGTGGCGCTCCGAAAACTTGAAAAAGAACCTAGCTTATGTGTGCCTGCTGTAATGTTTGGGTCCAGATTCAAACTTATTGATTTCCAAGCTCCTCCGGGAGTTTCTTCGCCTGAGTAAATCTCAAGTTCGTTGTTGTCTTTATATATATAGTGATCTGTACCATTGAACGCTGTCGGTTGATCATTCCTGGTAATGGTGCCCGTAAGGCGTCCCGTTGCTTTTTGTCCTTTAGGTTGTGCTGTGCTCATGATTCAAGACTCCCATCTTCGGTGAATGAGGTTTGACTTGCCGAGTAGTAGGAAGGCTATTCTTGATTCGAGAGGTCGGATACTGTTAGTAATGACAGTGTTGTAGAAGTTTTGGCTATAAATGTTAGCGTTGATCTAATCAATAAGTTCTTTCGTTGGTACATTCGCGAATGGCTGAGTAGCGGTTGGAGAGAATGCCGCTGCTGTTATTCCCCACTGGCCCAGCCAATAGCTAGTGATCAGCAAGTACGGGGCCGCATCGAACGCCACCACAAACCGATTGATGCCAATCAGTGTGTCGGAAAACACAAACGACACGGCACCCGCCGCCGCCAGCAGAGCCGAGCGTTTTGGCACTTCGCTGCCCAGGCGTGCCAACGCTCGCCAGAGCATCGCGCTGATCACGGCGGCGTAAACCACCACGGGGATCAGCAAATCACCGAGGCCGTGCGAGATCAGGATGCTCAGTAGCACAACCCCCATGCCCAGCGCCAATACCAGCGGCAGCAGCGCCAGGCGGCGGCAATCACTGAAATAGGCCTTGAGATACGCCAGGTGCGCAAACAGGAACGCCCCCAGGCCAAAGATAAACAGGTCGCCGGGCCAGGCAAGCAGCACATCGCCCACCAGGGAAAAAATCAGCCCAAGGCTGATCCAGCGTCTATAGTCGGTGGGCGGTGCATCATGCAGCCAGCCCAGCAGCGCAAGTACCGGCAGCGGCTTGACCAATAGACACAGCAAGGTGGCATGGGTGCTCAGGCCGTAGATAAAAGTGCCGGCGCCCATCAACGCAAGAATCAGCCAGGGCATATCAGTTCACCGTAATGGCGCAGTCAAAGGTTTCGACAGGTTCGGCCTCCGGCTCCCAGGGTTGCTGGGAGGTCAGGCGCAAACGGCCCTGGCCGGCGGCGAAGGCCTGGAAGCGCCAGGTCGATTGGCCGCCGCCGCCGATCACACCCGACTCGCTGCTACTGTAGACCTCAGGGCTCAACGCGCGCAGTACGCCGCCGGCGGAATCCTGGATGGCCCAGCGGTAACCGGTAGTGGGGTTGCTCGGGAGGGTGAGGGTCAGGTTTTGCCCGCTTTTAAGCTGAAGCGGACAGGCGCTCTGGTTGTCCACGGTGACGTTTTGCTTCGGTGCACTGGCGCACGCGGCCAGCAGGGCAAGGCTCAAGGGGAGAAGCAGGCGGGCAGCGGTCATGGGGGCTCCGTTCATTCACGACGAAGGGCGAGCATAACCGAAGATGAGACAAGGTGTGACAACAGGGCAGCGGGCTTGTTGTGGCGAGCAGGGCAAGCCTGCTCGCCACAGGGGGCCTACCAGGCGATGGATAGCTGTCAGAAGAGCACCTTCGCCACATCCGCAAAGCGCTTGGCAAAGTGCACCGTCATGCCTTCCTTCAGGTACTCCGGCAACTCTTCAAAACTCCCGCGATTCGGCTCCGGCAAGATCAGTTCATGGATCTTCTGGCGCCGCGCCGCGATGACCTTCTCACGCACCCCGCCAATCGGCAGCACATGCCCGGTCAACGTCAGTTCGCCGGTCATGGCCACGCCTTTTTTCGGCGGCTGGTTACGCGCCAGCGACAACAACGCGCTGGCCATGGTCACCCCGGCGCTCGGGCCGTCTTTGGGCGTGGCGCCTTCCGGCACATGCAAGTGAACGAAGGCTTCATCGAAGAATTTCGGATCGCCGCCAAATGACTTCAGGTTCGAACTGATGTAGCTGTAGGCGATTTCGGCAGATTCCTTCATCACTTCACCCAATTGCCCGGTGAGCTTGAAGCCGCGGTTGAGCGTATGGATGCGCGTGGCCTCGATCGGCAAGGTTGCGCCGCCCATGCTGGTCCAGGCCAGGCCTGTAATCACGCCGGTGCCGGACAGCACTTGCTCATTGCGGAACACTGGCATGCCCAGGGAGCTTTCCAGGTCCTTGCTGCCGATCTTGATCACCGAGGCCGGCTCATCCAGCAGCTTGACCACCGCCTTGCGCACCAGTTTGCCCAGCTGTTTCTCCAACTGGCGCACCCCGGCTTCGCGGGCGTAGCCGTCGATGAGTGCGCGCAGGGCGCCGTCGCTGATGGTCAGGCTGGTTTTCGCCACACCGGCTTTTTCCAGCTGCTTGGGCCACAGGTGACGCTTGGCGATGGCGACTTTTTCTTCGGTGATATAGCCCGACAGGCGAATCACTTCCATACGGTCCAGCAGCGGGCCGGGGATGGAGTCCAGGGTGTTGGCGGTGCACACGAACAGCACCTTGGACAGGTCCAGGCGCAGGTCCAGGTAGTGATCGAGGAATTCGACGTTCTGCTCCGGGTCGAGGGTTTCCAGCAGCGCCGACGCCGGGTCGCCCTGGAAGCTCTGGCCCATCTTGTCGATCTCGTCGAGCATGATCACCGGGTTCATCACCTCCACGTCCTTGAGCGCCTGCACCAGCTTGCCGGGCAGCGCGCCGATGTAGGTACGGCGATGGCCCTTGATCTCGGCCTCGTCGCGCATGCCGCCGACGCTGAAGCGGTAGAACGGCCGCCCCAGGGACTCCGCGATGGATTTGCCCACACTGGTCTTGCCCACACCCGGCGGGCCGACCAGCAGCACGATGGAACCGGCGACTTCGCCTTTATAGGCGCCCACCGCGAGGAACTCGAGGATGCGGCTCTTGATGTCGTCCAGGCCCGCATGGTGCTTGTCCAGCACCTTGCGCGCATGTTTCAGGTCGAGCTTGTCCTCGCCGTACACGCCCCACGGCACCGAGGTGGCCCAGTCCAGGTAGTTGCGCGTCACCGCGTATTCCGGCGAACCGGTCTCGAGGATCGACAGCTTGTTCAACTCTTCGTCAATGCGTTTCTTCGCCTGGGCCGGCAGCACCTTGCCTTCCAGGCGTTGCTCGAATTGTTCGACGTCCGCGCTGCGGTCGTCCTTGGTCAGGCCCAGCTCCTGCTGGATGACCTTGAGCTGTTCCTTGAGGAAGAACTCGCGCTGGTGCTCGCCGATCTTGCGGTTCACCTCGGCGGAGAGTTCTTTTTGCAGGCGTGCGACTTCGACTTCCTTGCGCAGCATCGGCAGCACTTTTTCCATGCGCTTGAGCATGGGCACGCAATCCAGCACTTCCTGCAACTCGTTACCGGTGGCCGAGGTCAGCGCGGCGGCGAAGTCGGTGAGCGGCGACGGGTCATTGGGGCTGAAACGGTTGAGGTAGTTCTTCAGTTCTTCGCTGTACAGCGGGTTGAGCGGCAGCAGTTCCTTGATCGCATTGATCAGTGCCATGCCATAGGCCTTGACCTCGTCGGTCGGCTCGCTGGGCTGGTGCGGGTACTCAAC
Source organism: Pseudomonas sp. NFR09 (assembly GCF_900111535.1). Taxonomy (NCBI): domain Bacteria; kingdom Pseudomonadati; phylum Pseudomonadota; class Gammaproteobacteria; order Pseudomonadales; family Pseudomonadaceae; genus Pseudomonas; species Pseudomonas sp. NFR09. The sequence continues at coordinate 414,071 of NZ_FOIH01000001.1, read as the reverse complement.
TTCCACCAGGTACGGTGGGCGGTGGTGCTTGAGCCAGGTCTTGATGCGTACGCGGGTCAGGCCCTGGGCGACGAATTGCAGCTTGCCGTTCTCGCGGCTGGCGTGGTGCACCTTCACCAGGGTGCCGTACAACGGCAGGCTGGAGGTGTCGAAGTGGCGCGGGTCTTCCGGCGGCGTGTCCATGAAGAACAGGGCCAGGGAGTGATGGTCGGACTTGCTTACCAGCTCCAGGGTTTCGGCCCACGGTTCTTCATTGACGATCACCGGCAGCACTTGCGCCGGGAAGAACGGCCGATTGTGGATCGGGATGATGTAGACCTTGTCCGGCAGGTTTTGCCCAGGCAGGGCCAGGCCGGTATTGGACGACGCGGATTCAGCGTTTTCGGGGTCGGCGTAGTCGTTGAGGTCGTAATCGGGGAAATCTTGCTGGTCGCTCATGGGGCACCTGCATAAGGAAGTATGGTGCTTAGATGGGGCGGGGCAGTGGTGGTTTCAATGGCGGGGTGGAGTTAGCAACAAATTGCATGAATTCAGCTGATCTTGTGCAGATAACTCGGCAACGGCTGCTCCGGTAACACCGACAGCACCTTCAACCGCTGCAACATACGTTGCCTGGCCCGCTGCAAATGCTCGCGCAGGTTCAACGCCGCCGCATCAAACGCACCATGCAGCAGCAGCTCCAATATCAACCGATGTTCGGCCAGCATGGCTGGATCCGCGCCGATCCCCAGCAAGCGGTAGAAAATCCGGCTGATGATCATGGGGCTCTGGCCCTGGCGGATCAACGCCGCGATCTTGCGGTTCTGCAGGCCGGCGAGGCAGCGTTGGTGCAAGTCGTCCTCGATCTGTTCGATGGCCTCCAGGCTGCAGTGGGGGCTGTCCTGGGCGGCCAGCACGCGCTGCAGCATGGCTTCGAGCAACTCGCGGTCGAGGTGGGGCGCGCTCTGGCGCAGCGCTTCGGGTTCCAGGCAGGCGCGCAGTTCGTAGTCTTCGGTGACTTCCCGCGCCGTCAAAGGCCCCGCCAGCCATTGGGAGTAGGGCTCCTTTTCCACCAGGCCACGGTCGCGCAGGCGCATCAGCGCTTCGCGCACCACCGCACGACTGACGCCGTAGTGGTCGGCGGCGGCTTGCTCGTCGAGGCGGTAATGGCCGAAGGCGATGCAGGTGGACAGCGCCGCGCCGATTTCTTCGACGATGCGTTCGCCCAGGGGGCGCGTGTCCACCAGTTCATCGTCACGGTTGAGCCCCAGGTGTGCATGGCTCAGCGGCAGGCGCAGCGGTTCCATGGCCAGGCCTTCGGGATTGATCAGGTAACCCCGGCCGTTGAAGCGGCAGATCAGGCCTTCGTCATGCAGCAGGTCCAGGGCCTTGCGCACTGGGACACGGCTGGTGCCGAACAATTCGGCCAGCGGCGCTTCCAGCAACACCAGGCCATGGCGCGCAGTGCCGTTGACGATCGCGTCACGCATCACCTTGTGAATCATCGCGTAACGGGAGGCCGAGGCGGACACTGCTTTCATCGTTTTCTCTGGAGGCTGTAGGAAGGTGGCCGAGGATTCTCTCATAAGTCGTGCCTGTCACTCTGCGCCACGTCGGTGGCACTTTTTTGGGGCCTTGAAAGCGAGGATGTTACTTTTCTGCACCAAAATGTACTTTTTAATAAAAGATACATTATTTCATTGAAGGTGTTTTCCCTCGTCCTGGCAAGATTTTTCCTGCCGTCTAAAAGCATCTATCCCGATGCTCTGGGCAAGCTTCCCTCATCGCGCACACACGTGCCGATACAGACTGGCACGGAATCTGCCTTTGTAAAATGTACATTTTATGAATATGTACGTTTTGAGGATCAAGCCGATGTCAGACGCCACTTCCATGGCCGAGGATTTTGCCAGCGGTCGCAGTGACCCGGTGCAAGCCCTCGAACAGGCACTCGATAAGGCCAGCCAGGCCCCGGCCGTGTTTATCAGCCTGACTGCCGAGCGTGCGCGCCGTGAAGCCGAAGCCTCGGCTGCCCGTTGGCGCGCCGGGCAGCCATTGAGCGTGTTCGATGGTGTGCCGCTGGCCTGGAAGGACCTGTTCGATGTGGCCGGCAGCGTCACCACCGCAGGCGCTGCCTATCGCCGCAACGCGCCTGCCGCGTTGCTCGATGCACCTGTGGTCGGCCTGTTGTGCCGCGTCGGAATGGTCAGTGTCGGCAAGACCAACCTCAGCGAACTGGCCTATTCCGGCCTGGGCCTGAACCCGCATTTCGGCACGCCGCACAATCCCCATGGCGACGACCAGCCGCGCATTCCTGGCGGCTCGTCGTCCGGCTCGGCGGTGGCCGTGGCGGCCGGGATCGTGCCCATCGCCATGGGCACCGACACTGCGGGCTCGATCCGCATCCCATCGGCGTTCAATGGCCTGGTGGGCTACCGCAGCAGCCGCCGACGCTACAGCCGTGACGGCGTGTTCCCCCTGGCCCATACCCTCGACAGCCTGGGGCCGCTGACCCGCAGCGTGCGCGATGCACTGGCCATCGACGACCTGCTGCATGGCCGTACCCAGATCCACACTGCCCGCAGCCTCAAGGGCCAGCGCTTTGTGTTGGCGCAACAGGACGTCGAGCCCGCTGTGCGCAACAATCTGCTGCGCGCCGTGGAGCAACTCAAGGCCCGGGGCGCACTGGTTGAAGAACGTGAATGCGCGACCTTCCAGGCCACCCTGGACCTGATCAAGCACCACGGCTGGCTCGGTTCCTTCGAAGCCTTTGCCCTGCATGAAGCGCTGCTCGACGGCCCTGATGCCGAGCAACTCGACCCTCGCGTACGTCGCCGCCTCGAAGCCGCGCGCGCACTGCCCGCCAGTCAGCTTATCCACCTGACCGATGCACGCCGCCGCCTGCAACAGCAACTGATCGACGACGTCGACGGCGCCATCCTGATCACCCCCACCGTCGCCCATGTCGCGCCAGCCCTGGCACCGCTGGAGGCCGACGACGACCTGTTTGTCAAAACCAATCTCGCCACCCTGCGCCTGACCATGCCCGGCAGTTTGCTCGACATGGCCTGCGTGAACCTGCCCAGCGGCCGCGATGCCCAGGGCCTGCCCACCGGGCTGCTTCTCAGCGCCCCCACCGGAGAAGACGCTCGCCTGTTGCGCGCGGCGTTGTCCGTCGAAACCGTACTTAACGTTTAAGGATACACACCATGGCTAAAGACATCCTCTGTGCATTTGGCGTCGACGTTGACGCCGTCGCCGGCTGGCTCGGTTCCTACGGCGGCGAAGACTCGCCGGACGACATCTCCCGTGGCCTGTTCGCCGGTGAAGTCGGCGCGCCACGGTTGCTCAAGCTGTTCGAACGCTACGGCCTGCGCACCACCTGGTTCATCCCCGGCCATTCGATGGAAACCTTCCCGGAACAGATGAAGGCCGTGGCCGACGCCGGTCACGAAATCGGCGTGCACGGCTACAGCCACGAAAACCCTATCGCGATGACGGCCGAGCAGGAAGAAATCGTGCTGGATAAATCCATCGAACTGATCACCCAGGTCACCGGCAAGCGCCCCACCGGCTATGTCGCGCCGTGGTGGGAATTCAGCAAGGTGACCAACGAACTGCTGCTGAAAAAAGGCATCAAGTACGACCACAGCCTGATGCACAACGACTTCCATCCCTACTACGTGCGCAAGGGCGACAGCTGGACCAAGATCGACTACAGCCAGCACCCCGACACCTGGATGAAACCCCTGGTGCGCGGCGAAGAAACCGACCTGGTGGAGATCCCCGCCAACTGGTACCTCGACGACCTGCCGCCGATGATGTTTATCAAGAAAGCCCCCAACAGCCACGGTTTCGTCAACCCGCGTCACCTCGAAGAAATGTGGCGCGACCAGTTCGATTGGGTCTACCGCGAACACGAACACGCGGTGTTCACCATGACCATCCACCCGGACGTGTCCGGTCGCCCGCAAGTGCTGCTGATGCTGGAGCGCCTGATCGAACACATCCAGAGCCATGCCGGCGTGCGCTTCGTCACCTTCGACGAAATCGCCGACGACTTCATCCGCCGCCAACCGCGTACCTGAACCTTTGCAACCACCCCTGAGGCGCGACCCATGTCCATCTACAACAAGCTTGACCTGACTGGCTGGAAACCCCGGCAACTGACGTCCCAGGAAGTGCGCTTCGCCACCTGGATCGCGTTTTTCGCCTGGGTGTTTGCGGTGTACGACTTCATCCTGTTCGGCACCTTGCTGCCGGAGATTGGCCGGCACTTCGGCTGGGGTGAAGTGGAGCAAGCGGAAATCGCGACCTGGGTCGCGGTGGGCACGGCGGTGGTGGCGTTTGCCATTGGGCCGGTGGTCGACAAGTTGGGCCGGCGCAAAGGCATTATCTTCACCGTGGCGGGGTCCGCGCTGTGTTCGGCGCTGACCGCTATCGGTGGTGCGTGGGGCAAGTCGCCGCTGATTTTGATCCGTTCGTTGGGCGGCCTGGGCTATGCCGAGGAGACCGTCAACGCCACCTACCTGAGCGAGCTGTACGGCGCTTCGGAAGACCCGCGCCTGACCAAACGCCGTGGCTTTATCTACAGCCTGGTGCAAGGCGGCTGGCCGGTCGGTGCGTTGATCGCCGCCGGGTTGACCGCGCTGTTGCTGCCGATCATCGGCTGGCAGGGCTGCTTTATCTTTGCCGCGATCCCGGCCATCGTCATCGCGATCATGGCGCGCAAGCTCAAGGAGAGCCCGCAGTTCCAGATCCACCAGCGCATCAGCGAGCTGCGTAAAAGCGGTGCGGTGAAAGAAGCGCAGAACGTCGCCGTGACCTACGGCGTGGATTACGACGAACACAGCAAGGCCGGCCTCAAGGCCGCCTTCCGTGGCCCGGCGCGCCGCGCCACCCTGGTGATCGGCACCGCGCTGTTGCTCAACTGGGCCGCGATCCAGGTGTTCAGCGTGCTGGGCACTTCGGTGATCGTCAGCGTGCACCACATCTCGTTCGAGAACTCGCTGATCATCCTCGTGCTGTCGAACCTGGTGGGCTATTGCGGCTATCTGAGCCACGGCTGGATGGGCGACAAGATCGGCCGTCGCAACGTGATCGGCCTGGGCTGGATGCTCGGCGGGCTGTCGTTCGCCGGGATGCTGTTTGGCCCGAGCAATATGCCGATGGTGGTCGGGCTGTACAGCCTGGGCCTGTTTTTCCTGATCGGGCCGTACTCGGCGGCGCTGTTCTTTATCAGCGAGAGTTTCCCCACCAGCATCCGCGCCACCGGTGGCGCGATCATCCATGCCATGGGGCCGATCGGCGCTGTAGTCGCAGGCTTTGGCGCGACCCAAGTGTTGTCTGCCGGCAGCGACTGGCAGACCGCCGCGCTGTGGTTTGGCGCACTGCCGTGCTTCCTCTCCGGCGCGCTGATGTTCGCCGCACGGCATGTGCGTCCGGAAACCGTTCAGTAAGGAGTGATCGATGATCCCTGAAGTTGCCTTGATTACCGGTGCCGCCAGCGGCATCGGCCAAGCCCTCGCGGTGGCCTATGCCCGCGTGGGTGTGGCGGTGGTGGGCGGGTATTACCCGGCCGATCCCCATGACCCGCAGGCCACCGTAGGCCTGGTGGAAGAGGCCGGCGGCAAATGCCTGATGCTGCCCTTGGACGTGGGCAATACCGCCTCGGTGGACGCCCTGGCCGAACAGGCGGTGGCGCATTTCGGCCGGCTGGACTACGCCGTGGCCAACGCCGGCCTGCTGCGCCGCGCACCGTTGCTGGAGATGACCGACGCGCTGTGGGACGAAATGCTCAATGTCGACCTCACGGGGGTGATGCGCACCTTCCGTGCGGCCACCCGCCATATGGCTGAAGGCGGTGCGCTGGTGGCGATTTCGTCGATCGCCGGTGGCGTATACGGCTGGCAGGAACACAGCCATTACGCGGCGGCCAAGGCCGGTGTGCCGGGGTTGTGCCGGTCGCTGGCGGTGGAGTTGGCGCCGCTGGGGATTCGTTGCAATGCGGTGATCCCGGGGTTGATCGAGACGCCGCAGTCGCTGGATGCGAAGAATTCGCTGGGGCCGGCAGGCTTGGCGAAAGCGGCGCGGGCGATTCCCTTGGGCCGGGTAGGGCGGGCGGATGAAGTGGCGTCGCTGGTGCAGTTCTTGACCAGTGAGGCGTCGAGTTATTTGACCGGGCAAAGCATCGTCATCGACGGTGGCCTGACCGTGCGCTGGCCCGACTGACTAACTGGTTTACTGGGTCCAGTGTGGGAGGGGGCTTGCCCCCGATAGCGGTGCATCAGTCACCGTTGTTTTATCTGAACCACTGCCATCGGGGGCAAGCCCCCTCCCACATTGGACCTGTGTTTTGTTCAGGAGAATTTACATGTCCCAACTTTCAAACCGCCGCGCCGTGATCACCGGCGCCGGCAGCGGCATCGGTGCCGCCATCGCCCGTGCCTACGCCGCTGAAGGTGCCCGCCTGGTGCTGGCCGACCGCAATGCGGCCAGCCTCGCGGAAACCGCGATCAGCTGCCGCAACCTCGGCGCCGAGGTGTTCGAATGCCTGGCCGATGTCGGTACCGTCGAAGGCGCCCAGGCCAGTGTCGACCGCTGCGTCGAGCACTTTGGCGGCATCGACATTCTGGTCAACAACGCCGGCATGCTCACCCAGGCGCGTTGCGTGGACCTGACCCTTGAAATGTGGAACGACATGCTGCGCGTCGACCTTACCAGTGTGTTCGTCGCCAGCCAGCGTGCGTTGCCGCACATGCTCGCGCAGCGCTGGGGGCGGATCATCAATGTGGCTTCGCAACTGGGCATCAAGGGTGGCGCCGAGTTGACCCATTACGCAGCGGCCAAGGCGGGGGTGATCGGCTTTACCAAATCCCTGGCGCTGGAAGTGGCCAAGGACAATGTGCTGGTCAACGCTATCGCCCCCGGCCCGATCGAGACGCCCCTGGTCGGCGGCATCAGCGACGACTGGAAACGCGCCAAGGCCAGGGAACTGCCTCTGGGCCGTTTCGGCCTGGCGGATGAAGTGGCGCCGGTCGCGGTGCTGCTGGCCAGCGAGCCGGGCGGCAACCTGTTCGTTGGCCAGACCCTGGGCCCGAACTCCGGCGATGTCATGCCATGAGTGAGGTGTAGCCATGTGCGGACTCTGTGGATTGCTTGGTGAAGACCTGCACTGGAGCGACCCCCTGGGCGATGAATTGCCCCGGCGTCGCGAACGCCTGCGCCGGATTGCGGCGATCAACCAGGTACTGGCGGTGTTCCGGCTCAAGGTCGAAGACTTCCAGGGCGCGTCCTATCTGCTATTGGGCGCCACCGGTAAACAGGCATTGGCCAGCGGCCTGGATCAACTCTGGCAAGCTGCCGAGACCCTGCTTGGCCGTCCGTTGGACCCGCTCGATCCGCGCCTGCTGGATCATCTGGAGGCCTGCGTATGAGCATCGCCCTCAACGTCATCACCGGCTTCCTCGGCAGCGGCAAGACCACCTTGCTCAAGCGCCTGCTGCAAGGCGAAAGCCTGGGCGACACCGCGTTGCTGATCAATGAATTCGGCGACGTCGGCATCGACCATCTGCTGGTTGAGGAGGTTGCGCCGGACACCGTGCTGCTACCCAGCGGCTGTGTGTGCTGCTCGATCAGGGGCGAGCTGAAAGACGCGCTGCTTGGCCTGCTGCAGCGCCGCGAGCGCGGTGAAATCCCGGCCTTCAAACGGGTGATCCTGGAGACCACGGGCCTGGCCGATCCGGCACCGATCCTCGCCACCCTGAACAACGACGTGCAGTTGCGCGGGCGTTTCCATATCGGCCTGGTGATCACCCTGGTCGACGCCAGCCACGCAGCCCTGCAAGAACGCCTGCACCCGGAATGGCTGGCGCAGGTGGCGGCGGCGGATCGCTTGCTGCTGAGCAAGACCGATCTGGCGGGGGATTGCGCAGCGCTACGGACCCATTTGCAGGCACTCAATGCCGGCACGCCGATCCTCGATACCCACGACATCCACAGCGGTGACCAGCTGCTGCTCGGCGAAGGCCTGCGCAGCGCCGAGCCCGCCGTTGAAGTCAGTCGCTGGCAGTTGCATCGCATCCCCACTGCCACTCACGGCGCCGCGCAAGTGTGCAGCCTGACGTTCGACCAGCCTCTGGATTGGGTGGGGTTCGGGGTGTGGTTGTCGATGCTGTTAAGATGCCACGGCGAACGAATCCTCCGGGTCAAAGGGCTGCTCAACGTGAACGCCAGTAACGCTCCCATCGTCATCCATGGCGTGCAGCACTGCCTGCACGCGCCGGTGCATCTGCCGGCGTGGCCGGGCAGTGATCGCCAATCGCGCCTGGTGTTTATCCTGCGTGGCCTCGACCCTGCGCTGTTAAGGCGCTCGTTTGAAGTCTTTTCGCGGCGGTGGGCGGCATGATCACACTGCGCGTCCTCGGCACCTCCGTGACCCTGCTTGAATGCCTGCGCGTACGTGCCGAACAAGAGCTGGGCATTCGTCTGGTGTACCAGGTGCACGATGTCGAACAGGCCCAGCGTATTGCGGTGATGCAGCCCGACAGCTACGACCTGTACGACCAGTGGTTCCACAACGTCGACTTTGTGTGGCCGGCCCAGGCGATCCAGCCTATCGACACCCGGCGCATCGCCTTGTGGCATGAAATCAACGACCTGCCCAAGCGCGGGCGCCTGTCGGCCGACGACCGCCTGGGCAGTGGCAGCGTGCCCAGTGAGCGGCTGTTCGTGCAGCACGACGGCAGCCTCGGCAGCACGGTCACCGAGCGCATCAGCATGCTGCCGCTGACCCACAACGCCGACAGTTTCGCCTACCGCCCCGAGCGCTTGCCCGACGGTTTTTGCCACGGTAACGAGAGCTGGGGCTGGCTGCTGGACCCGGCTTGGCGTGCGCGCACTGCGCTGCAAAGCGACGCCGCCATCGGCGCCCTGGATGCCGCACTGGCGGTGCAGGGCGCGGGGCTGGCCAGCTTCAGGGACATCGGCAATATGAGCATCGAAGAGATCGACGTGCTCGCTGACATCCTGGTGCGTAAACAGAAAGAAGGGCACTTTGCGGCGTTCTGGTCCGACGATGAAGAAGCTGCGCAGTTGATGCTCAGCCCGAGTATCGATATCCAGAGCCTGTGGTCGCCGACCCTGATGCGTCTGCATCGCGCAGGGGTGAAATACCGCCTTGCCGTGCCGCGTGAAGGGTATCGCGCGTGGTTTGGCGGGTTGTCGTTGTCGCGGCATGCCAAGGGGCCGGTGCTGGATGCGGCGTATGCGTACTTGAATTGGTGGCTGTCCGGCTGGCCCGGGGCGGTGATGGCGCGCCAGGGTTACTACATTGGTAACCCCGCGCGCAGTCGTGATCACTTGAGCAGTGCCGAATGGGATTACTGGTATGCGGGGTTGCCGGCGCGGGAGGAGTTGTTGGGCAGCGATGGTTTGCCGTTGATCGATGTGGGGGAAGTGCGGGACGGGGGGTCGTATGAGCAGCGCATGGGGCATATTGCGGTGTGGAATTCGGTGATGGATGAGCACAATTATCTGGTGCGGCGGTGGGGGGATTTCATGCGGGCTCGGGGTGGGTGATTGTGTTCATATCAAGGTCGTTAAGTAGAGCCGGCGATAACTACCCTGTGGCGAGCGGGCTTGCCCCGCGTTGGACTGCGAAGCAGCCCCAAAACCGGCGACCGAAGAGTATCTGACTCAACGAATTCCTTCTTCAGGGTCGCTTCGCAACCCAGCGCGGGGCAAGCCCGCTCGCCACAATTGCAGTGTTCGCAACTGTAAGAGTGGAGCCATAAGTCGCCGTTATCAAAATAACGGATATGTACTCAACTCAAAACCTCAGCCAACCCTTTGTCGCCAAAAAACCGCCACCCAGTTCCCCGGCTTTATTGGGTGCACATACGCCCACTCCCAGCTAATCTCCTCAAATCGAATATTCAATCAAAATGGATATTTTTTTGACGCCAGGTCAGCAGTCGCAGGGAATGCACATGACAAAGGGACGTAGTGGCAGAGAGAGGCGAACGCTGCCAGAGGGCACTGCGATGAAGTGGCGCCACACGTTCCAGACCCGCATCGCCGGGGTGCTTGCGCTGCTGCTGCTGGTAGTCGTGGCCGCCACCTATTTCTCGGTAAAGACCGCCACCGCCCGCGCAGTGGAAAACCAGGCGCAAGTCCAACTGAAAACCGGCAGCCAGGTGTTCGAACGCTTGCTCGATCTGCGCGGGCGTCGCCTGCAATACGGCCTGGACTGGCTGACCGCCGACCTGCCGTTCAAGCAAGCCGTGGCCGACGGCAAGACCGTGCCGATCCTTGCTGCGCTGCGCCGTCACGGCACGGGTATCCGCTCCAGCGAGGTGTTTGTGCTGGGCCTGGATGGCAAGGTCATGGTCAGCACGTTGCCGATCCTCACCCGTGGCCAGTTTTTCCCCTACGACGATGCCCTGCGTCACGCGCGGCGCACGGGGCTGCAGATGTTGATCGTGGCCATGGATGGGCGTCCGTATTTGTTGGTGCAGGATGAAGTACTCGACCCGCTGCCTATCGCTCGCATCGTCATGGGGTTCCCCATGGATAAGCTGTTCGCCAGTGAACTGCGTTCCATGAGCAACCTGGAGGTGTCGTTCCTCAGCGTGCAGGACGGCAAGCCCGGCCCGTTGTTCAGCACGCAGCCGGACGCCTACCAGGCCGGTACCCTCAGCCTGTTGCGCGACGGGCATGTCGACCCCGAACCGCGGATCCATTTGTTCTACGGCCAGCGTGTGCTCAGCCAGGTATTACCGCTGGCCAACACCGGCGACGGCGATGACGTGCGGGTGCTGTTGCAAAGTCCGCTGGACCACGCCCTGGAATCCTTTGCGCCGCTGGACCGGCAGTTCCTCGGGATTGCCCTGGCGGTGCTGGTGGTGTCGTTGGCCGGCGCGTTGTTTTTGGCGCGGCGAGTGTCGCGCCCGCTCAATGCGCTGGTGCAGGCGGCCGAACGCATCGGCGCCGGTGACTACCGCACGCCGGTGCGGGTGCGCAGCCATGATGAGTTCGGCCTGTTGGCCCGTGCGTTCAACGCCATGCAAAGCGGCATCGCTGTGCGTGAGCGGCAACTGGCGCACAACGCGTTGCATGATCCGCTCACCGGCCTGCCCAATCGCGCCCTGGCGATGGAGCGCCTGGGCAGTGCGATCAGCGCCGGCAGGCCGGTGGTGTTGCTGTATGTGGGGATCGAAAATTACCGGGTGATCAACGAAGGCTTTGGCCCCGAAGGTGTCGAGGAAATGCTGCGCGAAGCCAGTCGCTGCCTGGCCATGAGCCTGTTGGCCAGCGACACCGCGGCACGTATTGCCGGCAGTGAGTTTTTGCTGTTGCTGGAAAACACCGAGGTCGACCGCGCCGTGGCCCGCGCCGACCGCCTCTACGCGCTGCTCACCGAGCCCCAGCGCATCGGCAATGACGAACTGCGCCACGAAGTCAGCATCGGCATCGCCGCTTACCCCGCCGACGGCCAGCAAGTGGAAGAGTTGGTCAGCCGCGCCGCCATCGCCCGGCATGACGCCGCGAGCCTGCCGGGGCATCTGCAGATCTACCAGCAGGACCGCGACCTGGCCCATCAGCGCCAGATCACCCTGATCCGCGACCTGCGGCGTGCGGCCATCGAGGGCGAGTTGTTCCTGTGCTACCAGCCCAAACTCGACCTCAAGCACGGCCATGTGCGTCAGGCCGAAGCCTTGTTGCGCTGGCAGCACCCGACCCTGGGCCAGGTGTCTCCCGCCGAGTTCATCCCCCTGGCCGAACGCACCGGCAGCATGAGCAGCCTGACGCTGTGGGTGATCGAAGAAGCGGTGCGCCAGATCGCCGAGTGGGCGCAGCGCGGCATGCTGATCCAGTTGTCGGTGAATATTTCGGTGGACGACCTGGCCGATGATGACCTGGCGATTCGCGTCACCGCGCTGTTGATGCAGTACCAGGTGGACGCCGGGCAACTGATCTTCGAAATCACCGAAAGCGCGATCATGCACAACCCGCAACAGGCCCTCAGCGTGCTGGAGCAACTGCGCGGTTGCGGTATCAGCCTGTCGGTGGATGACTTTGGTACCGGCTACTCGTCCCTCGCGCAATTGCAGCGCTTGCCGGTGCAGGAGTTGAAGATCGACCAGTCCTTCGTGCGCAACCTCGACAGCACCAGCGGCGATGGCGTGATCGTGCGCTCCACCATCGAGATGAGCCACAACCTCGGACTCAAGGTAGTGGCCGAGGGCGTGGAGTTTGCCCCCAGCCTCAAGCTGCTCAAGCAGTGGAATTGCGATACCGCCCAGGGCTACCTGATCAGCCGCCCGCTGAACGCGATGGCGTTCGAGATGTGGATGCGGCGTGAGCGGGTGCCGATCTAGAAAAGCCTTTCCCTTCGACTGCAGATTTTCAAAACAGCGTCGATAACCTCTACAAGGCTTGACCGAATGCATAGTTTTTTGCCGACAGGCGGTTATGTATTGCTGTAAAACCGATGATGGCAATTGGCCTTGTTTGCGTCATCATGCATGCACTTCAATGTTTCTGTGCCAAGGCAGGCTGCTCTTTCAGCTCATTTCCTGCGGATCGACCATGGCTTGGATTTTTCACTCGTTACTTCGTACGGCGCTGTTGCTGGCTGTGGCCGGCCCCGCATCGGCGGCGACGCTTGAGGTGTTGGCCCAGCAGGTCGACGGTCAGCCTGTTGCCGATGCCGTGGTCACCTTGCACGGCCCTGCGCAGGCGCCGCAAGGCGTGCTCAAGGCGGATATGGACCAGCGCGGTCAACGCTTCGCGCCCCATGTACTGGCAGTGCACACCGGTACCCAGGTGCGCTTCCCCAACAGCGACAATATTCGCCATCAGGTGTATTCGTTCTCCGCTGCCAAGCGCTTCGAACTGCGCCTTTACGAAGGCACGCCCACTGACCCGCTGCTGTTCGACAGGCCCGGCGTGGTGGTGCTGGGCTGCAATATCCATGACTGGATGCTCGGCTATATCTACGTCACCGATGACCCACGTTTCGGCGTCAGCGATGCCCAGGGCCGTGTGCGCCTGGAACAGTTGCCGGCCGGTGACTACCACCTCACCGTGTGGCATCCGCAACTGGCAGATATGCAGCCGTTGGATGGCGGCACCTTGCACATGCCTGCTGCCGGACTCAGCCACCGTGTGACGTTGAGCCTGGAGCCCGCACCGGCGGATTTGCCGCCGCCGCCCAGCGCCTTTGGCGATGCCTTCAATCGAGCCGCCCATGAAACTGCGCAGTAGCTTCCAGGCGCGGGTCGCCTGCGTGTTGATCGTGCTGTCACTGGTGGTGATCGGCGCGCTGTATTTCAGCGTCAAGGCCGCCACCCGCTCGGCGGTCCACGGCCAGGCCCTGGCCCAGCTGGACGTGGGCACGCGGGTGTTCGAGCGCTTGCTCGACACACGCGGTCGGCGCCTGGCCGATGGCGTGCAGTTGTTGGCGGCCGACTTCGGTTTTCGCGATGCGGTCGCCAGTGGCGATTCGGCAACCCTGCGCTCGGTGCTGCTCAACCACGGCAAGCGCATCAACGCCAGCGACATGATCCTGCTGGGCATGGACGGAAAAGTCCTGGCCAGCACCCTGGAGGACGTTCCGGAGGGCTCGACCTTTCGCTACGACCAGGCCCTGCGCGAAGCCCGGCGCAATCGTCAGGCGATGCTGATGGTGCCGTTGCAGGGCGAGCCGCATCTGTTGGTGGAAGCTTCGGTGCTGGCGCCGTTGCCTATCGCGCGGGTGGTAATGGGGTTCAGCATGGACGCGGCATTTGCCGATGAGCTGCGTTCGTTGAGCAACCTGGAAGTCTCGTTCCTGGCGATTGATCATGACCGCCCCGGCGAGCTGGTCAGTACCCAGCCGCAAGCACTGCGCCAGAGCATCAGCGCGCTGATGCTGGGCGACTCGACGCGGCGTGGGGTGTCCACCACCGATCACCTTGAGCACCGCTTCCTCAGTCAATCGCTGGTATTGGCCAGTGATGAAAACGGCAAAGTCCTGGCCCTGCTGCAAAGCCCGCTGGATGCAGCGATGCAGGCCTTTGTGCCATTGGATGAAAAGATTCTCGGGATTGCCCTGGTCGCGCTGATCGCTTCATTGATCGGTGCCTTGCTGCTGGCGCGCACGGTGTCGCGTCCGGTGCAGGCCTTGGCGCAGGCGGCCGAACGCATCGGCAGCGGCGACTATCAGACCCCGGTGGTGCTGGCGCGCAGTGATGAACTGGGGCGCCTGGCCCTGGCGGTCAACGCGATGCAAAACGGCATTGCCGAGCGCGAACAACAGCTGGCGCACAATGCCTTGCATGATCGCGTCACCGGCCTGCCGAACCGTGCGCTGGCCATGGAACGCCTGGGCAGTTCGATTGCCCTGCAACGCCCGGTGGCCCTGATCTACCTGGGCATCGACAACCTGCGCGCCGCCAGCGAAACCGCCGGCCCCGAAGCGGTGGACCAACTGCTGATCACGGTCAGCCAGCGCCTGCAAGCGGCGTTGCGCCCCGGCGATACCGTGGCGCACCTGATCGCCGACGAATTCCTGCTGCTGCTCGAAGGGGCAGGCAGCGACGAAGCGGTGGGCATGGCCGACAAACTGCAACAGCTGCTGCTGCGTCCCCAGCGCATCAACGGCCATGACCTGGCGCTGGATTGTCGCCTGGGCATCGCGGTGTACCCGGTCGATGGTGAAAGCCCGCACACCTTGCTGGAACGCGCGGCCATCGCCATGAAGGACGCCGCGCAAATGCCCGGCCGCCTGCAAATCTACGAGCAGGGCCGCGACCTGGCGCACCGCCGCCAGATTACGCTGATCCGTGACCTGCGCCACGCGGCCAACCAGGGTCAACTGTTGCTGCACTACCAGCCCAAGCTGGATATCCGCCAGGGCCATGTGCGTCAGGCCGAAGCGCTGTTGCGCTGGCAGCATCCGCAGTTCGGCATGGTCTCGCCGGGGGAATTCATCCCGCTGGCCGAACGCTCGGGCAGTATCCAGTTGCTGACCCAATGGGTGATCGAGCAGGGCATTCGCCAGTTGTGCGAATGGAACCGGCGCGGCCTGTCCTTGCAACTGTCGCTGAACATCTCGGCGGACGATCTGCTCGGCGATGAGCTGGCCCACCGGGTCTCGGCATTGCTGTGTCGCTATGGTTTGCCGGCCGAACAACTGCTGTTTGAAATCACCGAAAGCGCGGTGATGCGTGAGCCGGAAAAAGCCCTCAAGGTGCTCAACTTGCTGCGCGATTGCGGTATCGGCCTGTCGGTGGACGATTTCGGCACCGGCTATTCGTCACTGGCGCACCTCAAGCGCCTGCCGGTGCAGGAGTTGAAGATCGACCAATCCTTTGTGCGCAACCTCGATGAAACCAGTGAAGACGCAGTGATCGTGCGCTCCACCATCGAGATGAGCCACAACCTGGGCCTCAAGGTCGTTGCCGAGGGCGTCGAATACGCCCACAGCCTGCGCCTGCTGGAGCGCTGGCAGTGCGACACAGCCCAGGGTTACCTGATCAGCCGGCCGTTGAGTGCCGACGCCTTCGAAGCCTGGATGGCCTTGCCGCTCAGTGCGCAGACTTCCCTGGTTCATTGAGTGACATGACCGTGCGTTTTTCTTTCCTGATCGGTTGCCTTGGCGCACTGGCCCTGCAAACGGCACTGGCCGACAACGGCCGCCTGATCGCTACCGGTGGCGCCAGCAGTATCGAAGGCACGGCGGGCGGTGGGATCACACCCTGGGCAGTGCTGGCCGGATACGGCGAACAGCACGAATGGGGCGCCACGGCGTTCGCGACCACGGTCAACCTGCCGGATTATCGGCTGGACGTGGCCGGGCTGGCGCTGGCCTATGACAACCGCGTCGAGGTGTCTTTCGCCCGCCAGCGCTTCGACCTCGGCAGCCTGGTGCATAAGCTCAATCTGCCCGAGGACAACCTGGGCCAGGACGTGCTCGGCCTCAAGGTGCGCCTGTTCGGTGATGTGATCTACGACGCGCTGCCCCAGGTTTCCCTGGGCCTGGAATACAAGCACCAGACGAACTTTGATATCCCCAGCCTGGTGGGCGCCAGGCGCGACAGCGACGTCGAAGGCTACCTGGCCGCCAGCCGCCTGTTCATGGGCGCCGCGTTTGGCTACAACGTGCTGGTCAACGGCAGCCTGCGCTACAGTCGGGCCAATGAAACCGGCTTGCTCGGCTTTGGCGGCGACCGCCGCGACAGCCGCAGCCTGCTCAAGGAAGGCTCGCTGGCGTTGCTGCTCAACCCGCGTTGGGCGGTGGGCGTGGAGTACCGTGAGAAGCCCGACAACCTGTCGTTTGCCGGCGAAAGTGATTGGGCGGATCTGTTCGTGGGGTACTTCCCCAACAAGCATGTGTCGTTTGTATTGGCTTATGCACGGCTTGGCGAAATCGCCACGCTGGACCACCAGAACGGCACGTATTTGTCCGTGCAGGGGAGTTTCTGATGCGCTGTCTACCGCTGGTTTTCGTCCTGCTGCTCAGCGCCTGCGCGCAGCAACCGCCCAAGGACGACAGCCTCTATCGCGACCTCGGCGCCATGCCCGGCATCACGCGGATCGTGGAGGGCATGTTGCTCAACATCGCCCGGGATGATCGTATCGTCGAGCGCTTCCGGCGCATTGATATCCAGCGCCTGCGCAACAAGCTGATCGAGCAGTTCTGTGTGGAGGCGGGTGGGCCGTGCACCTACACCGGTGACAGCATGGCCGAGAGTCACAAGGGCCAGAATGTGAGCCGCAGTGATTTCAATGCGTTGGTGGAGGACTTGATCAAGGCGATGGACAGCGAGGCAATTGCGGTGCCGGTGCAGAACCGCTTGATTGCGCGGTTGGCGGTGATGCGCGGTGAAGTCATAGAACACTGATAAAAAATGCGGGAGGGGGCTTGCCCCCCTCCCACAGTGACAGTTCTGTTGCCGGTGTCGCTTATTCCGGCAGTTTGAACGCCATCACATAGTCACCCTGCTTGGTGCCCAGGGAACCGTGACCGCCGGCCATGACCAGCACGTACTGCTTGCCATCCTTGCCGGTGTAGGTCATCGGGGTGGTCTGCGCGCCGGCTGGCAGGCGACCTTCCCACAGTTGCTTGCCGTTTTTCACGTCGTAGGCACGCAGGTACTGGTCGAGGGTGCCGCTGAGGAACGCGACGCCACCGGCGGTGGTGAAGGTGCCACCCAGGCTGGGCACGCCCATGGTCAGCGGGACCGGAACCGGCGAGCTGTCACGCACGGTGCCGTTCTTGTGCATCCAGATGGTTTTGTGGGTGGTCAGGTCGACCGCGGCCACATAACCCCATGCCGGTGCCTGGCACGGCAGGCCCATTGGCGACAGCAGGGCTTCGAGGATCACGCCGTACGGCGCGCCTTTGTTTGGCTGCACGCCTTCGGTTTCGCTGACGCGCGGGCCTTGCTTGGCGATGTCGGCCGCCGGGATCAGCTTGGACTTGAACGCCATGTAGCTCGGGTTGACGAAGGCAATCTGACGCACCGGGTCGACGGAAATGCCACCCCAGTCGAACACGCCGAAGTTGCCCGGGTACACGATCGAACCTTGCAGCGATGGCGGGGTGAACGCACCGTCGTAGCGCATGGATTTGAAATCGATGCGGCACAGCAGTTGGTCGAACGGTGTCACGCCCCACATGTCACGCTCTTTGAGCGGCGGCGGCATGAAGTTCAGGTCCGACTTCGGCTGGGTTGGCGAGGTGTGGTCGCCCGCGACGGCGCCTTGCGGCACGGCCACTTCGTGGATCGGCACCACGGGTTGGCCGGTGGCACGGTCCAGCACGTAGATGCTGCCTTGCTTGGTCGACGCCATCACCGCCTGCTTCACGCCGGCTTCGGTCTTGATGTCGATCAGCGACGGCTGGCCGCCTACGTCCATGTCCCACAGGTCATGGTGAGTGAACTGGAAGGTCCACTTCACATGGCCGCTGTCGATGTCCAAGGCGGTCAGGCCGGCGCTGTATTTTTCCGAGTCTTCGGTACGGTCGCCGCCGTATTGGTCGGGCATCTGGTTGCCCATCGGCAGGTACAGCATGCCGAGTTTTTCATCCACGGCGAACATGGACCACATGTTCGGCGAGTTGCGGGTGTAGGTCTTGCCTTCGGCCAACGGGGTAGTGTCGTCCGGGTTGCCACTGTCCCAGTTCCACACCAGCTTGCCGGTGTGCACGTCGAACGCGCGGATCACGCCGCTGGGCTCGTCGGTGGAGACGTTGTCGGTGACGTGGCCGCCGATCACCACCAGGTTCTTGGTGACGGCCGGTGGCGAGGTGGAGTAGTAACCGCCTGGGGCGAAGCTGCCGATGTTGGCACGCAGGTCGACCTGGCCTTTGTCGCCGAAGTCTTCGCACATCTTGCCGGTGTCGGCGTTGAGGGCGATCAGGCGGGTGTCGGCGGTTGGCACGAAGATGCGTTTCGGGCAGGCGTTCGGTGCGGCGGCCGGGCTGGCGCTGCCGGTCGGGCTTTGCTCGGAAGCGTACACGGCGTCATCGTGATACGACACGCCACGGCAGGTCATGTGTGCCCAGCCCTTGAAGTTCTCGGCACCCTGGCTGCTGATCTTCGGATCGAAGCGCCAGATTTCCTTGCCGGTGTCCGGGTCGAGGGCAATCACCTGGCTGTGCGGGGTGCACACGTAGAGCATGCCGTTGACTTTCAGCGGGGTGTTTTCCGCGGTGGTCTCGCCTGGATCATTCGGGCCAGGGATGTCACCGGTGCGGTAGGTCCACGCCGGCACCAACTTATGGGCGTTTTCCGGGGTGATCTGCGCCAGCGGCGAGTAACGGTCACCGTAGGCCGAACGGCCGTAGGAGTTCCAGTCGCCATCGGCCTGGGACGGCGCGGCGCTGGCCATGCCTGGCACCGCGTCGCGGTCCAGTTGGCCGGTCTTGACCATCTCACCCGGGTTGGTGAACTGGCTGGCCAGGGCGGTAGCACCTGCCAACACCACGGCGACGCTCAGCGCGCCAGTGCCCAGTGGGGCAGGCTGGCCGCGCAGTAACGGACGGCGGAACCACGGCAGCAGCATGACGATACCCAGGGCGAACAGCAGCGCCAGGCGCGGCACCAACTGCCACCAGTCCAGGCCGACTTCCCACAGCGCCCACACGGTACTGGCGAACAGCACCAGTGCGTACAGGCCCAGCGCGGCGCGGCGGGTGGCCAGCAACAGGATGCCGGTCAGGGTGATGCCGATACCGGCCAGCAGGTAGTACAGCGACCCGCCGAGCATCGTCAGCTTGATACCCCCGGCCAGCAAGGCCAGGCCCATGATCAGCAGCAAGACGCCTAGCAACCTGGGCAGCAGGCGGCTTCGGCTCGAAGCACCATCAGTGCTCATAGTGTGTTTCTCCGTGACGTTGGAATTATGTGACCCCGTGCTTCACTGTAGATGACGATTCGGCACGGGCTTGGTTCAGCGTTAATTCGGTTTTTCTGGGGATAAGTGGGGTTATCCACAGAGGGGCGATTTATCCCCAGGCGCAGCTCGGGGTAAGACAGCGCTGTCTTTGCAGGTGGGAATAATCAGCAAGATGAGGTCGACCGGGGGCGTGAAACGTTTCAGTTTGTTGCGGCAAGGATAAAGGGAGAGGGCGTCGAGAGAAAGCGTAAATCGCAAGATGCATCATTTCAGATTTGGTAACAGTGACAGATAGTCGCTGCAACGTTGGCTTCATGAAGCCCTGCCCTGTGGCGAGCGGGCTTGTTGTGGCGAGCGGGCTTGCCCCGCGTTGGGCTGCGAAGCAGCCCCCTGTCAATTCACCGCATTCTTTGAGAAAGACTCAGTGACTGGTTTTGGGGCTGCTGCGCAGCCCAACGCGGGGCAAGCCCGCTCGCCACAACAAGCCCGCTCGCCACAGCAGACCAACAGATTGGATTTGCGGGGTTTTTTAGAAGGTGGTGCGGATGCCGAACTGCACGCTGCGCCCCGGTGCCGGGGCAATATCGCGCAGGATCGAGCTGGCATAGCGCACGGTCTGGTTGGTCAAGTTCTCGCCGTTCACGAACGCCAGCCACTGGCTGCCACCCATATTGAAGTGATAACCCATGCTTGCGCCGAGCGTAGTGTAGCCATCGGTGCCGCTTTCGTTATCCGGCACGCGACCCTGGCCCGCCGCGTGTTCCACATCGATACGTGCCTGCCAGCGGTCCAGTTCCCACAGCAAGCCGCTGTTCAAGCGCAAAGGTGCGATACGCGGGAGGGCTTCGCCGGTGTCGAGGTTGGTCGCACGGGTGTAGTCGCCTGACAGTTCCAGCGCGAACTTACCGTAGGCGCTTTCGCCAAGTTTCCAGTGATCCTGGGCTTCAAAGCCGGCGAAGCGTGCCCGCACGCCAGAGTACTTGTACTCAGGGATACCGCCCGCGTCTTCTTCGCCTTCATCGTTCAGCGTGCGACCGCTGCCCAACAGCCCGATGTAGTTGGAGAAGCGGCTGTAGAACACCCCGAAGCTGCCCTTGTGGGTGCCATTGTCAAAGCGCAGCGCCAGGTCGCTGGACACGGCTTTTTCTTTTTTCAGGTTGGCATCCCCCAGCTCGTAGGTGCCGGTGGCGACGTGGGCGCCGTTGGCATACAGCTCGTAGAAGGTCGGTGCACGCTCGGTGTAGCCCAGGGTGGCGGCCAGGGACCACACGGGTGTGAGGGTGTAGACCGCACCCGAAGACAAGCTGCCGGCGGTGAAGTCATTGGATTTGTCGGCATTGGCAAAACGCGCGTTGCCCTTGGCATCCGGGTCGACGCTGGTGTGTTCCAGGCGCCCGCCGAGGCTGAGTTTGAGGCGCTCGGTGGCCTGCATTTCTTCGAGGATAAACAGCGCGCCGGCGTTGGTGTCGGTCTGCGGCACGAAGGCCTCTTCGCCGAGGGCGGAGAACTCGTTGCGGGTCACTTGCGCGCCCACCACTCCATCGAACGGGCCAAGCGGCTGGTGGCGGGCTTCTATCCGGGCTTCATACCCCTTGTTCTTGAAGATCGTACCGGTTTCGCCACCTTCGATTTCGCGGTGCTCGTAGTCGGTGTAGCCCGCGTCGAGTTTCACCGAGGTGAACGGACCCTGCAGGTTGCGGATCTCCGAAGCGAAGGCGTAGTGATCCTGCTTCATGCGGATGCGCACATCCTGTTCGGCAGGGGAGCCGTAGTTGGCGTCGTAGTTGCTGTAGGACAACCCGGCATAGCCGTCGTCCCAGGTATAGGAACCGCCCACGGCACCGCCGTCCTGGCGCCCGTCGCTGTTGCCCAGGCGGCCATTCTTGCCGGGGGCGTCGTCGGTTGCCGGGGCGTGGCGGCTGCGCGCCTGACCGGGGATTTTCAGGTCGTTGAATTCCCGCGCGTTGGCGTCCAGGTGCAAGGCGAACGTGCCGTTGCCAGCCTCCAGTTTGCCGGCGCTGCTGCGCGTGGTGTCGGCGCCGCCGTAACGCAATTCACCGGCACCGTGGATGCCTTCGATGGCTTCGGTGGGGATGCGGTTGTCAAAGGTGTTGACCACGCCACCGATGGCGCTGCCGCCGTACAACAGCGCCGCCGGGCCGCGCACGATTTCAACGCGATCCACGTTGACCGGATCGAGCGGCACCGCGTGGTCGTAGGACAGCGACGACGCATCCAGCGCACCCACGCCATTGCGCAGGATGCGAATGCGGTCGCCATCCTGCCCGCGGATGATCGGCCGGCTGGCGCCCGGGCCAAAGTACGACGACGACACGCCTGGCTGCTTGTTCAGGGTTTCGCCGAGGCTGCCCTTTTGTTGCAGGGTCAGGTCATCGCCTTCCAGCACGGTGGTCGGCGAGGCGAGCTGCTCGCTGCCCAGCGGGTTGCCGGTGATGACTTGGGGTTGCAGCTCCAGGGCATGGGCTTCGGAGCCGATCAGCAGGGCGGCGGCGAGCGGGGACAGGCGCCATAGGGAAGAGAAGAGCATTGGGCATTCCTTTGTAAAGCAACGAAAAGATTTGAGATTTATGGTTACAATATAACATCTCTTTTTCGCTGAAAACGGGAACTTTTTTGATCGTGCTAAAGTGCGCAGCTGTGTGTTCTCTTTTCTAAAGGCCTGGCATGACCGCGACAAGCAACGACCCTCTCCACGGCGTGACCCTGCAACACGTCCTCACCACCCTGGTGGAGCATTACGAATGGGCCGGCCTGGCCGAACGCATTGACGTGCGCTGCTTCAAGAGCGATCCGAGCATCAAGTCGAGCCTCACGTTCTTGCGCAAGACCCCGTGGGCGCGGGAAAAAGTCGAAGGGTTGTACGTGAAACTGATGCGTACCAAACGCCCGCTGGACTGATCCCATGAAGCGGTTTGTGGCTGCGGCGGCGCTTGCTGGTTGGGTGGGGTTGGTGATTCAGCAATACCTGATTTTCTATTCGCGCTGGGAATCCGGCGCCAGCCTGATGGGCGGGCTGGTCAACTTTTTCAGTTTCTTCACCGTGCTCACCAACACCCTCGCGGTGGTGGTGTTGAGCTAT
The DNA here is from genome assembly GCF_900111535.1 of Pseudomonas sp. NFR09. Classification (NCBI taxonomy): domain Bacteria; kingdom Pseudomonadati; phylum Pseudomonadota; class Gammaproteobacteria; order Pseudomonadales; family Pseudomonadaceae; genus Pseudomonas; species Pseudomonas sp. NFR09. The sequence goes on along the minus strand of NZ_FOIH01000001.1, from coordinate 391,603 downwards.
GCGCTGGTGAGGCGCGATTCAGCCGCGAAGCGGTTTTTCCTCGCGCCCGGCATCAGCAGTGGGATCGCCGTGAGCATCCTGGTGGTGGGCCTGGCTTACAACCTGTTGCTGCGGCATCTGTGGCAACCCGAAGGCTTCCAGTTCATCGCCGACGAGTTGCTGCACGACGTAATGCCGGTGCTGTTTTTTATCTACTGGTGGCAGTGCGTGCCCAAGGGCAACCTGCACCTCAGGCACATCGCCGGCTGGGTGATTTACCCGCTGGTGTACTTTGCCTATGTGCTGCTGCGGGGGGATTTGCTCGGGCAGTATCAGTACCCGTTCATTGATGTGGGCACCCTTGGTTATCCACAGGTGTTCGTGAATGCGGGGGGTATTCTGGCGGGGTTTGTCGCGATTGCAGCGGCAGTGGTGGGGCTGGACAAGCTCATCAAGCCCCAGCCCTGATTCATTCTTCGTCGCTGCCTTCGGCGCGCCAGTAACCGACGGCCTTGAGGAACTCCTCCTTGACCTGGTGCGTGTCCAGCAGCACGCGGCGCACCTGGCGCGACAGCTTGGTTTCGGTGGCGACAAAGCTGTACAGCGAGCCACTCGGCAGCGTCAGTTTGCGGACGGTGTCGAGCAGGTCGTCCTGGCCGCGAATCACCCAGATCACCTGAACGTCGGCCGCGCTTTGCAGCGCCTGCTTTTCGGCTGTATTGGCGATCTCGATCACGGCCAGCACGGTGCGCCCGGCCGGCAACTCTTCCAGGCGGCGAGCGATGGCCGGGATGGCGGTTTCATCGCCGATCAACAGGTAGCTGTCGAAGATATCCGGCACGATCATCGAGCCCCGTGGCCCACCGATGTACAGGTGTTGGCCGACCTGCGCCTGCTCGGCCCAGGTAGACGCAGGGCCGTCGCCATGCAGCACGAAGTCGATATCCAGCTCACCGATGCTCAGGTCGAAACGCCGTGGCGTGTAGTCGCGCATGGCCGGTTGCGGCCCGTCGCCCTTGATGGCGAACGTCGGGCTTTCCAGCGCGGCCTGTTCGGCGGCGTTCTGGGGGAACAGCAGCTTGATGTGATCGTCACTGCCCAGGCTGACAAACCCGGCCAATTCTGGCCCGCCCAGGGTGATGCGACGCATGCGCGGGGTGATGTCCACCACCCGCAGCACCTGCAGGCGGCGACGTTTGATTTCGTGGGTAACGCGATGGATGGTTTGCGTATTCATTGGTTTTCCCCGTCGACAATGGCCTGGGCGGTGCTGTTGAGCAGCGCCGCGACACGCACGATTTCTTCCGGGCTCCAGCGCCCGTGGTGCGAATGCAAGGCATGGCGCAGGTTGTGCACCGCCTCGTGGATTTCCGGCGGTCGGTCCTGGCCGCGCAGCGCGCGCTTGCTCACGTCCATGCGCAGGCGAATACCGTCGAGGGCAACCGTCTGCTCGCTTAAGAAGAGACGACCGGCGTCGGTGATTGTGTAGCGTTTTTTCCCGCCTTCGGTGTCGCCGCTGATCAGCTCGCTTTCTTCAAGAAAGGTCAGCGTGGGGTAGATCACCCCGGGGCTGGGGCTGTAGGCGCCGTCGAACAGGCTTTCGATCTGACGGATCAGGTCATAGCCATGGCAGGGCTGTTCGGCGATCAGCGCCGGCAGCAGCAATTTCAGATCGCCTGGGGCAAAGACCCGCGGGCCGCGGCCACCGCGTTCGCGACCGCCGCGTTTTTCGAAGCCGTCGTGGCTGTCGTGGTGAGGGTGTCCTCTCATTGCGCTTCTCCTGTCGTGGTTAGATACAACGTAAGATATATCTTATGACTAGGGCAAACGCACCCGACCAACGGCACGCAAGGCATTACGAGCCTGAAAAGCAGGCTGAAAGTTTCGAGTTATTCAACTCTGTATAAATAGAGTAACTACTCAAGTAGTCAGTGGTGTTCTCTTACACGCGTTGTCGGTACGCGAATGTTGGAGTTTTTATGCGCATGTCGTATTGTTCTTACATACTTGTTCGGTGCGTAATTATTCTCGTTTATTATCAAGTAGTCTTTTTCTTACAGGTGATTTTAAAGTTTTGGCAAAATGCCACTTTTTTCCCATATTACTAGGTGTGTCTCGGCTACATGAAGTAGAGAAGCGGACTGCTTACTTGAACTTTTATTTTGAGAATACTTGTTGGGCATAAGGCGAGACGGTGCGTTCGTCAATGCAAGTTGTTGAAAAGTTTGCGTAATGCAGGTTTTTAATGACTTCACTAAATTGTTTTTAACCAACAGGTATATCGCTATGTTGAAACAACTTTCCGTCGCGGCCGCTCTGGTCGCGGTCGCCTTGAATTCGTCCCTGGTCGTTGCCGCCGATGACGCGCGCACCGCCATCAACATCAAGGCCGACATCCCGACCAAGCAGTTTCATGCGCAGCCACGGGACCCGAACTTCGGTAAAGACGAAACCATGAACTACAACCCGGTGAGCGGTGAGCTGAGTTCCCTGCGCGCCACGTTCGACGTGAAAAACACCGACGGTTCGGTGCATGCCTACATCGAAGGCGGCCCGACGTCGGCCGCGCTGTACAACGGTTCCAACAGCATTGCGCTGACCAACACCTTCAACGGCGTCACCCTGACTGGCACCCCGCAGGAAGTGGTGGACGACCCTCAATCCACCCCGGGCACCCAGGCCGACCTGGTGATCACTCCGGCCAAGCCGACAGACACCCAGAATGGCCTGTACACCGCCAGTTACACGGTGATCTTCGACGCCGTGCCGCGTACGCCGAATCCGTAACCGACGCGGAGCACCCCTGGCCCCGTGATCGCGACGATCACGCGGGCATTGACCCAAGGTCGGTTGCCGGCAATGGCTGCCGACCTTGTCAAGCAGCCCTGACTGTGCGTATTTACGAGTATTCCGTTCATGTTTTCGAAGACGCCTATTGCGGGCGCGCTGGCGCTATTGATGTGCGCCGGCGCCCTGGCCGCGCCGACAGCGCCTGGCACGACGCCGGGCAGTTTGCTGTCACAGTCCAAGGGATTGCCAAACGATTTCGAAGAGCACTTTTTTGACGTGCCCTTGGCCGTGCGCGTGGAACTGGACCAACAGTTTCTCGGCGAGGCCATGATTGTGCTGGATCGCAATGACCGTATTACCTTACTGGAATTCACAGACGCCAACGACAGTCCCTTCGCGGCTTCAGAACGGGCCAAGTGGCAGCAACTCCTGCAACAGGGCATGACCCTTGGAAGTTGCGAAAGAAGTTGCCCAGAGCAACTCCTGGCGATGCACTACAGCCTGGAAAACTCATTGGTCTCGATCCTCACCGAGAACGTCGAGCGCACCACGCAGACCAAGCGTTATTACGACCAGCCGGAGGCCGGAAGCCTGGGCCTGATCGTCAATAACCAATTGAACCTCAATGGTGGGCAGGATGAAGCGTTGGGCGGCCGTTACGGCCTGGAAGCCAGCGCCAGCGTCGGCAATTGGACCCAGGCACTGAACCTGCAACTGTCGCGTTTCGGCGGCACCGATACCACGCTGTACCACGCCGTGCATGAGCTTTACAGCCAGCGTGAAATGGAAGGCAACTTCCTGCGCCTGGGTTACTTCACCCCTGGCTCCGATGGCCTCACGCGGCAGGTCCGCTCATTCGGCGCCAACCCCGACACCGCCGTGGGCCTGATGTACGGCAGCTCCGACAGCCTGCTGATCAACAACCCCAAGCCCAGCGTGTACCCGATTTACGTCACCGCCAGCCGCCAGGCGTCGGTGGAGATCTACCGTAATGGCCTGTTGATCAATAGCCAGCCGGTGGCGGCGGGCCTGCAGACCCTCGACACGCGCTCGCTGCCGGGGGGCATCTATGAAGTCGAAGTGCGCCTGATTGAAGACGGGCTGACCACGGCCACCACCCAGGAACTGGTGTACAAACCCAACAACTGGCGCAATGCCGACGAACGCTGGCGCTATAACACCTTCGTCGGTCGGGAAACCAAGCTGCTCAGTAACTGGGACGAACAGGCCACCGGGTTCGTGACCTACGGCGCCAGCGCCAACTACCTGGCCCATCCACGGGTGATCCTGGGCCTGTCCGCGCGCAAAGTGCGCGAGAAGATGCAATACGGCACGTCCATCGACTGGACCCTGGCCAACAGCACCAGCCTCTACGCCAACGTCTACCAGACCCAGGACCATGGCACCGGCCTGGATATGCAAGGCCTCTACAGCTACGGGCACGGCAGCGTGGTACTCAGCCACAACCGCAGTTGGCTGGACACCCGCCGCACCTACGAGATCCTCCCCGACGGCACACGGCTGCGGCCGCGGACCACCTTTATCGGCCAGACCAGCAACTCGTCGCTGTCGATCAACCATCGATTGAGCAACAAGAGTTCGATCAACTCGCGCCTGTCCTACAGCCAGGGCAACATCGAAGGGCTGGGCCTGGACCTGGGCTGGAACCAGCGCGGCAAGTTTCTCGGCAGCGACGCCAACTGGCGTTTTTCGGTGTTCGATCGCCCGGCCACCTCCAGCACCGGCGACAAACGCAACGTGGGCGTCGACGTGAGCGTCAGCCTGGCCCTGGGCGGGCCCAACGAGCAATGGTCCGCAAGCCTCGGTACGCGCACTGCCCGTGACGGCAGCCGCGACAACAATGGCTCGCTGACCTACCAGCGCACCCTGGACGATCACGTGCTGCAAAGCGTGTCGGCCACGGCGATTGCCGATACTTACGGCGTCGGGTTGTCCGGTCGTACCAGCTTCCAGACCGATGCGCTGTACGGCGATGCCTTTGCCCAGCGTTCCTCCTTCAACAACAAGATCACCGGTGGCTTGAACCTGAGCAGCACCGTCGCGGTGGGCGGGCAGAAAGTTGCCCTGAGCAGCCAGCCCCAAGGCCACGGCGCCGGGATGATCGTGGACGTGGAGACCGACCTGGACGACATCACCCTGCGCGCCGACGACCTTACCGGCGGCAGCAGCACCCTGCGGCCGGGGCGCAACTTCGTGCCCATCACCGCCTACAAGAACAGCACCCTGAGTTTCGACTTCGAGGGCAACCATCCACCGGCGGCCAACATTCAGCCGGCGCGGTCCAGCTACCACTTGAACAAGGGCGGGGTGGGCTACCGCAAGATCAGCGTGATGAAAACCGTCACGGTGCTCGGTCGCCTGCTGGATGCCCAGGGCCGGCCGCTCAAGGGGCACCACGTGATCAATCACGCCAGTCGCGGGGTCAGCGAGGTCGACGGGTTCTTCTCCATGGAGATGAACGCCAGCTCGCCCACCCTGGAAGTGCGCTACGCCAACCAGTTGCTCTGCCAGTTCCGCCTTGACCCCAGCCAGGCGCGCCAGGAGAGCGATGTGCTGATGATCGGTGACCTGCGCTGTACCCCCGACACCCTGGCCGAGGCCACCCTGGGGACGGCAACAGCGGGTTGAATAGTTCCTGGATAAATGGCCGCGCTTGGCCGCTTGTAAAACATGAGGTTGTGGCATGAAACGTTTTTGGTTGTTATGCGTATGTCTTTTCTCCCTGGGGGCCCAGGCGGGCCCGCAGATCAACGTAGGCGTGGTGTACGACTACCTGGAGGCGGGTAAGAGCACCTATATGAAACGGGTGTTCAATGGCGGCACCTCCACGGCATTCGTCAAGGTCAACATCCTGGAAATGATCTACGACGCCGATGGCTCCTACCGTGAAGTACCGTTGCAGAACCAGCCCGGCGCCGCTGCGCGCGATGGCCTGATGGCCAGCCCAGCGCGGCTGATCGTACCGGCCAACGGCACCCAGGGCACGCGCCTGCTGTTCATGGGCAACCGTGACAAGGAACGCTACTTCCGCGTGCGCTTCGTACCGGTGGTGCCCGAGACCGAAGACGAGTTCGCCGTCACCGAAGAAGAGCGCAAGCAATACAAAGACAGCCTGGCCGCTGGCGTGCGCGTGCTGGCGGGTTACGGCACGGTGTTTTTCGTACGCCCCAGCAACGTGCGGTTTGACACCCAGGTGCGTGACGAAGGCAAGCGCTACACCTTGGTCAACAAGGGCAACAGTGTCGTGGTGGTCGATGAATTCAAGGACTGCTCGGCGGCCAATACCCTGGAATGCCGGCCGACGGTCAAGCACCACATCATGGCCGGTCGTTCCTATGGATTCGATAAAGAGCCTGGCCGCTCCTACCGCTTCAGCCTGATCGAAGGCAGCGAGAAAAAACCGATGGAGGTCAAGGGGTGATCACACTCTTCAAGACGCTGGCATTCGCCTCGCTCAGTGCCATTTGCGTGTTGCCCTCGGCCCGCGCGGCGGTAGAGCGGGAAACCTTCGAGGTGTTCGTGGAAATCCCCACGGCGCAGTTTTATGTGCTCCCGGTGGATCCGACCCTGGTGCAGCGCGACCAGCCGCTGGATTACAACCCGGTGTCATCGCAACTCAAGCCGCTGCGTGCGCAATTCGATGTGAAAAACGTCAGCGGCGCCATTGGCGCACGGCTGGATGCCGAACCGTTTCTGTTCAACGGCAGGGAGCGTATCGACCTGCGCGTGACCTTCAACAATCAAGAGCTGGGCCTGACCTCCAGCGAAGTGGTGTCCAGCACCGATGCCGCGCCGGGCAAGCGCGTGGCTTTGGAAATCGCCGCGATCAAACCGGCGGATGACTACGCCCCGGGTAACTATTACGGCACGGTGCACATGGTGTTCGATGCGCTGGCGCCGGGGGCGAATCCATGAGGTATTTACGTCATATCCAATGGGGCCTTGGCCTGGTTCTCACGCTGGTTGCGAGTGCAGCCCAGGCCGGTTCCGCCGAGGTCCGTGCCGAATTCCGTCCCGACCCCAGCAACCCGATGGTCAACCGCTTTACCAACGTCACGCCCAGTACGGGGTTCTGTAAGCACTTCGTTAATTACTGCGAGCCTAGAGGCTGGTTCAGTCTGGACATGCCCATCGGCCCAAGGCCGCAAACCACTGGCGGACCGGTTGCCGCCAACCACGCCGACCCGCGTCAGGGCGTATACCTGAAGGTTCCGTCCGAATGGCGAACCATCACGGTCACCAGCGCTGCTGGCGACAGCAGTCAGTTGGAGGTGCGTATCTCGGGGATCGGTGGCACCGAGCGTCACGGCGGGCATGTGACGCTGATCACCAATGGTGGAGACTACGAACAATTGTGGAGTACCGGACGCTGGCATAAAGCGCCGGCACCGTGTATCCCCACCGGAATGATCAATGGCACCGCTTACTGGGTCCAGTGGCTCTGGCATGTGCCGGAAAATGCGGGCGCCTGCGCCACCCAGGCGCTGTTTGATCTGCCCTATATGGATTTCCCCGACCTGTATTTCACTTACGAGCTGCGTACGCCCAACCCATTGGATATGCCCGCCGGGATTTACCGTGGCAGCCAGCTCTACACCGTAGGCCCGGGGATGGACTTCGATTTCGGCGACCGCGTCGTTCCGTTCGACAACGTCGCCATCCTGGACTTCGTACTGGATGTGGACCATATCCTCAAGGTCGAGGTGCCCCCCGGTGGCAATCGCGTACAGCTTGAGCCTCAAGGGGGGTGGCAGGCGTGGCTGCAAAACGGGCGCAAACCGACCCGGTTGTACCGCGACCAGACCCTCAACCTGTGGACCAGTACTCAGTTCAAGATGACCCTGGAGTGCGGGGCGCCCATGGGCAATTCCTGCAGCGTAAGCAACGGTACGCATCAGGTGCCGCTGGACATCGCTGTCACGTTGCCCGCAGGTTTGAGCGATGCCTCCGGACGTCCGGTCAACCGCTTGCCCCTGCGCCTTGACGGCAGTGGCAGCGAGCTGTTTAAACCGACCCGCTTTGTCGACCGCAAGCCCAGCACGCTGCACTTTTCCATTCAATCCGAGGGGGTGGCGCAGATGCTCGAACACGGCAGCGGCAGTACCTATGCAGGCACAGCCACCGTGATCTGGGATTCGGAGGTTTAAATGAGTCACTATTGGATCAGCAGACTGATTCTGGCATCCGGGCTGACGGCCGCGTTGATCAGCCCTTTGGCCAGCGCACTTACCCAGGACATCACCGCCAAGTTCCGCCCCGACCCGTCCAACCCGACGGTCAACGAGTTCGTCAACACCACGCCCCAGAGCGGCATTTGCCCGGGGCATATCCCGGGGCATTGCAACGCGCTGGGGATCTTCACCATCCGCACCAACGCCTTCACGGCCGAGGCCAACGGGCCCATTCCCGCAAACCACCCCAGCCCCCGCCAGGGGGCCATGTGGAAGGTGCCTTCGGAGTGGCGTGCGGTGCAGGTCACCCATACCGAAACCGGGCAGACCGATACGGTACAGATGCGCATCGCAGGCATCGGCCATCGCTGGAACAGCCGCCCCGGCGTGAGTGCCTGGGGGCAACCCGGCTTGCCTTGGAGCAGCGCGTGGCGGGATGCGCCCAGCCCTTGTCGCGGCATCAACTATTTTGCCGCTGGAACCAACTTCGTGTTGTTCTTCTGGCTGGTCCCGGAAAACGCTGGCGTGTGTCACCGGGTGCCTTCCACCACCATCGACTGGTTCAACTACAGCAATATGGAGTATGCCTACGGCCTGAAAACCCCGAACCCGTTGGCCATGGCGCCGGGTGAATACACGGGCAGCATCAGTTATGTGCTAGGCCCGGGTGGGGATTTCGATTTCGGCGATGTGATGATCCCCAACGATAACGTCCTGACGTTCAACTTCACCCTGACAGTGGACCATCACCTGCGCGTACAGGTGCCGCCGGGCGGCAACCGGGTGCAATTGGAACCCCAGGGCGGCTGGCAGAACTGGCTGCAGAACGGGCGCAAACCGACGCGCCTGGCCAGGGACCAGACCGTCAGCCTGTGGTCGGGCGGCCCCTTCAAGATGACCCTGGAGTGCGGGCAGCCGCTGGGCAACACCTGCAGCGTCAGCAACGGCACGCACCAGGTGCCGCTGGAGGTGGCCGTCAGCCTGCCGGCGGGTTTGTATGACAGTGCCGGGCGGCCGGTCAACCGCTTGCCGCTGCGCCTGGACGGCAGCGGCACCGAGCGCTTCCAGCCGCGCATCTACATCTACCGGCAACCCAGCACCTTGCACTTTTCGGTACTGGCCGACGGTGTGGCACAGATGCTCGAACACGGCAGCGGCACCACCTATTCAGGAACGGCTACGGTGGTCTGGGACTCCGAAGTCTGAGGGCGCGGCCTCGCTTTGCAGCGGTCCCAGCGCGTCGCGGGTCAATTGTCGGCGCAGGGCCTTGTGGGCCTGCCCCACGTCTTCCAGCCAGCGTTCATAGGTTGCCTGGCTGACGGGGGCGTCGGTCAGCACGCTGGCACGGGGCACGCCCAACGCGTCGGCCAGGGTCTCAACGCTTTGCCGCGAACCCTGGCCCTGCACCCAGGCGTGCTGGGCCTGCAGCAAGTCGTCCAGGCGTGCGGCTTTGTCCTGATGGACCTGGGTGTTCAGCGCCAGCGCTTCGGCGTGAGTGGCTTCCAGGTACCGGTCCCAGAACTCGACGTTCAACAATGCATCCACCCGGCCGTCGCCGGCCTCGCTCTCGATGACGGCCTTGTAGGTCTTCTCGATCAGTGCGGGGTTCACCGACGCGGTGACACGATAGACCATATGTTCGGCCAGCCAGGGCAAGTGCAGGCGTGCCTTGAGGGCGGTCTGCAACGCCGTGTGTACCTGCACTTCATCCACGCTGCCCGGTACGCCATCGATCACTTCGCTGGTCAGTCGCAACCCGAGCCCACCCTGGTCAATCGGCGCCAGTCGGTGCGCCACTTCCTGGCGGGCCAGGGCGGTGACGCGGCTCAGGCGTGCGGCCTGCCAGGCCAGGTGCGCCAGTCGCCGGGCAAAGGCGCCTTCTTCCAGGGCCGGGCGCGCAGCGTAGGCCTCGTACACCAGGGTCTGCACGCCCAGGCTATTGAACACCTGCGCACCCGCATCGGCGCAGTTGGCGGGCGCGCTGGCCAGGGTGAAGAAGCGCCTGCGCAGCGCTTCATCGGCGTGCATCGCGTCGAGCATGCGCCAGACGTTCAGGCTCAGCGCCCGCCGGTTGGCCAGGTACGCGGCCCGATCGCCCTCGGTCTCGAAGTAGTTGGGCGTCTGCAGGCTGCGGATCACTTCGAAGAAACCCTGGGAGCCGTGTTCCTGTTCCAGCTCGTCCCATTGGCGCTGACGCGATGGACCCTGTTCGGCCGGCAGGTCCTGCAGCCAGAACGCGCTGTCCTGTTCGCCACGCGGCGGGTAGGTGCGATAAGGGTCGAGGCCGGCGCCAAGGCGATAGCTGACCATGCGTTCTTCGTCGTCCAGGCCGAGCTGGTTGCGGTCCAACCGCGTGCGCGCCACCAACAGCGCCTCGGCTTGCCAGGGCAGAAACTTCGGCACGCTCTTGATCGGGCTGTTTTGCAGGTCGAGCAGGAAATCCTCGGGCCGTGGCTGTTCGAACAACCCTTGCGGCCACTGCGTCAACTGCGTATTCGTCAGGTACAGCTCGCGCAGGTCGGGCATGCCGCTGATGTCCGGTGGCTCGCGCAGCAGGCGGTTGTAGGACAGGTCCAGCACCTTGAGGCGGCTGAGGGTGTTGAGTTGGGCCAGGGAATGGGCGTCCCATTGCAAGGGGTTGGCGCTCAGCCCCAGTTGGGTTAGGCGTGGCAGAGTGGTGAGTGTTTCCGGCAGCCGCGTCAGGCGATTCTGCGCCAGCTCCAGAGTGATGAGGTTTGGAAACAATTCCAGGAACCTGGCCTGCGCATCGCCCAGTCCGGTGTCGCCAAGGTTCAGACTGGTGATGTGTTTGAGCGGTGTGCGCAGTGTCGGCATATGCAACAGGTAGGTACCCAGCGGCCAGCCTTCCAGGTCCAGGCGGCTGCCTGGCTGGCGCTCGCCAAACCCGTCGCGGTAGCCACTTGCCGATTTCTCCCAACTGCGCCGCAAGGCCTGGGACAGTTGAGAGCGCACCAGTCGCTCGGCGGTTTGTTCTTCGATGTTGCCCTGATGCCGGCTCGTGGGGGCCTCCACCCATTTCTTCAGGTCCTTGGCCAGCTGCTTTTTCTCCCGCTCCAGCTCACGCAGCGCCGTGAGGCCATCCGGTGAGTCAAACGCTTGCACCTGTTCCTGCACCTTTGCCGCGCTCAATCCCGGGTACAAGGCTTTGACGCGTTCTTCCACCGAGCCTGGCGACAGCCCCAGCAGCTTGCTCGCCCATTTGAACCTTGGCGCCTGCACCAGGCGCAGGGTCTCGCGTTCGGGCGGCGCGCCGATGGGGTCGGCGAGCACTCGGCAGCGATCCTCCAGCGGTACCAGGCGCTCCATCAACCAGTTGCGCAACGCCGGGCCGTCGGCGGCGGCGTCGCCCATCGCGGTACGCGTTGGCCTGGGCAGGGCGTTGAGCAATGCGCTGTAAAAGTCACTGGCGGGGTGCAGGCTCTGGTGAGCGCCGTCGTAGACCGCGTACTGGCCGTCTTCGCGATGTACCAGGATACGCCGGGCGTCGCCGCGACCCGCCTCGGCGCGCACTGCACCGCCGGTGGACTGGCTGCGCACTTGCAAGTGCAGCGCGGCGAGGGCCGGGCTGTGTTGCTCAAGCGCACCGAGCATCATGCGCTCGCTGTGCTCGTTGAGCAGCGGCGCGGCGTGGAAGCCTTCATACGCGTGAGTGGCCCGGGCTTGCAGTTGGAGTGCGCGCCCGAGGCTTTTGAGGCGCAGAGGCAAGTGATGGCCGTGGGTCATGAGCGCCCGTTCGTCCGGGCGCGCTTGTTCCAGCAGATATTCGACCTGGCTTTTGGGCAGTTCGGGGAACGCCTCGCGGACCCGCAGCGCCGTTGCCTGGTTCACGCTCTCGCTGTGCTGGTAGAGGTAGTCGAACACTGCCCGTTGACGTACGGCGAGCTGATCGGCCAGGCGCTGGCGCAATGCATCGATACGCGCCGCCCGTGTCTGCGGCAAGGGGCCGGCGAGGGCCTGGAGTTGCGCTTCGTTGAGAACGTCGAGCAGGCGCGGCGCCAGCTCGCCCCTGTTCAGGGCCTGGCGGCTGATCGGCAGCACGGCGTTGGCGTCGGTGGCGCCGTAACGCAGGGGCGCGCCGCCGAGGTCATCTTCTTCGTACACGTCAATCGCCTGGTCCGCTGGCCATTGCGGCAGTTCGGTGGCCAAGTGAGGGCTCCAGTAGGTGTCATCATCCACCGCCTCGCCGACCTTTAAACGGTGGGCCAGGCGCTCCGTGTGCTGCCTCAGCCGCCAGCGCTTGAGGCTGTCGGCCAGGCGCGGAGAGGGGGCTGCGTTGTCGCGATGCAGCGCACGCAGTTCGTTGTACTCGGTGCCACTGGTCTGGCGCAGTTGTTCCAGTTGCGCCGCGTCCAGGTCATTGACGCTGTGACCCAGGCGCCGCATCAATTGGGGGTCGTCCCAGGTCCTGGGGTCTTCGGCCTCGTGGGTCCAGGCACCCTGGCCGTTGTGTTGCAAACGCGGTGCGTAGGCGTCGGGGCGGCTGGGGTGTTGGATACGGTGGCCGGCGTCGTCGAGCCTGACTTCATAGTGCTCGCCGTCCAGGGGCAGCACGCTGCGGCCTGCGTGGGTGTGCAAGCCCAGCGCGTCGGGTGCCGAATCGCCGGGCAGGCCGGGGGCCTTCAACGCGTAGGGGCGCAGGTCGGGGTTCCACAAGCGCGGTTGACCATTGTGTTCGATGGCCTGCAGTTGATCGACGAAGGGCGAAGGGATGAGCTTGACCAGTTGACCGCCGATGTGAAACGCACCCAACTGCACCACTTCGTTGACCACGCCGACCAGGTGCGTGGCCGCTTCCCTGGCCTGGCCTTCGGCAAGGTCCACCACACCTTCGACCACTTCATCGAGCAACTGGTAGGCGGTGTAGGCCAGCATCAGCTCACCCAGCCACGGCACGAAAGGTGTGACCACCAGCAAGGCGGCGTTGAAGATCTCGCTGAGCACGCGGCTGAAATTATCCCACCAGGCCCAGCGGGCGCGGCTGTCGCTGTCGGCGGTGGATACCACGATGTCGCGGGCGTCATTGAAGATCTTGTCGAGGCCGCGTTGCAGGCGATGGCGCCACAGGTCGCCGTCGATGGGCACGGCGGCGTATTGCAGGCGCGGCTGGTCCACCGGCGTGTCCCGCCAGGTAGGGCGCGTGTCCAGCGGATCGGTGCGGCGATACCACTGGACGCGGTTCAGGCGTTGTTCGAGGTTGGCGAAAAAGTGCCCGCGCTGTTGCTGGTCGACGAATTGGCTGAAGAACTGGCGATACGCGGCGGTGCGCAACTTATCGGTCAGCGCTTGCATGAACGCCGCGCTGCTGGGGTATGCCATCAGTGGTGCCTGTGGGTCATGGGGGATATACGCCAGTACCGGCACGGTGACCGTTGCGCGCTCAAGGTCGGCGGCGATCAGCAGGATGCCGGTCAGGCGCGAGTCCATCATCTGCAACTCATAAAACTGCAGCACGCCTCGCTCGCCGTTGAGGGCGCGTTGCAGCACATGGAAACTGGCGGCGTCGATGGCGTGCGTGAGCAAGGCGTGGTGGGCCGCGGCGTTCAGGGCGGCTTTCTGGCTGGCGATGAGCGCATCGTGCAGCGCGGCCAGTTGCGTTTCGTCGGTGGGCAGCAGGTGCTGTTGCAGGTGGCGCTGGTACTGGGCACCCAGATCCAGTTGTCGGCACAGGGCGGTGAACTGCGCAATGCTCATCTGCTGCTTGAGGGGCTTGAGGGTGAAGTGACCGCGGGCGTCGGGCCGGCTGGTGTAGCTGGAGTCGTCGGTGAAGTGCTCATCCTTGGCAAAGTTGTGCAGGGCGGCGTCCAGCAGAGACACACTGCGGCTGGTGACACCCTGGATGAACGTGCCCTTGACGCTGTACAGGAACAGGAAGGTGTCCCGGACGCTGGCGTCCACGCCGTATGTTGTCTTGAGCGCCTGGGTCAGCAACGGCTCGGCGAAGGCATAGACGTCCTGGACCTGTTCGAGGCGCTCATCCACCGTGTTCTGGGTGACCCATGCCTGGGCGTTGGCCGTCTTGAGGCTGGCGTGAGCCTGAGGGGGCGCGCTGTGATACCAGGACGCGAGGTCCAGGCGGGCCTTGCTCAAGGCTTCAGCTCTGGCCGGCGAGGTTGCGAGCAGCCATGGCGGGATCTTCTGTTTGATCAATTCATAGTGCGGGCCTTTGTCTGAGTGGAGGGACGACGCGGGCGCGGGCTGCGGTGGCGGGTGCATGGCAGATGACCTTGAGGTGTAGAAAAGGTCGTCAGCCTAGGTGCCCTGGGGTGGGGGCGAGGCAGTAGATAGTTGAAGTCGCCTGCGCTTTATTCCTGGGGCTCGGTCGGCGGTGTTAACTGTCTACGTCTTCGGAGGTGGCGCAAGGGATTAGCTTGAGTGGACCCACCCCATGGAGAGACCTGGATGCCCCTCACTGCCAGCGCCCTGCGCCAAGCTCATATTGAACAGATCGAAACCCTGTTCAACGACCCTCCCTCCTTGTTGGCAGTCGCTCTGGACAGTGCCCAGGCTTACCTGGACCGTCATTTCAGCGCGCGTAACGAGCACGCGCGATGGCTCCATATCGCAACCCCTGAAGATCACCCCGATGAAGGCGCCTGGCGCTATGCCTCATTGGCGCAGATGGTGGTGGAGCGCCTGGCGACTGCTCGGCCAGTGTTGCTGGTGCAGGACTATCAAAAGGTGGTCCGACGCGTACGCGAGGTGATTGAGCCGGGTGGGCCGAGCCTTGCCGAACTGGAGGTATTGATCAACGAATGCGGTAGCTTTCTGCTGGAGGCTTTTTCCCAGCGATTGCAGGCGTGGTGGCATGAGGCAATGCCCGTGGACAGCGTGCGCTGGGGGTATTTGTCCGATGAGTTGTTGGCGCTGTTCTACGATGCCCCCATGCCGCCTGGCATGAGCTCGGCGCGCTTTGCCGAGCTGTTTCCGAAAACCTTGTTGCGTGCGACCCGGCCCGACCGTGAGTGGAGCCTGCACAGCGCGGCATTGCGCGTGCAAACGCTGCACCTGCAGCAAAACCAGCTGCGCACGCTGCCTTGGCTGTTGCTTGAGCGGACCCTGGCGCTGGGGCGTTCGTCTTTGTTGGTCTACAACCCGGCCTCGGGAATCACCCCCATTGAAGCTATAGACGATATAGGGGCTTTGCTGGCTGCCGAGGTGGAACCGTCACCGTCAGGGCAAGTCGCACAGTGGTTTTCCCAGCCGGTGGAGGGGGACCCCTTCGATGCTTTGGCGGCCAGTTACCTGGAGCGGCAGTTGCGCGACCTCGACCGCATCGACCGCCGGGTGCCACGCACGCCCCAGGCTTTGCAACAGTTGCTGAACGACATCACTGACCCCTTTCACTGGTTTGTCGCGCGCCTGAGTTCTCTTCAACAGAAGTTGCGTGCTGGCTTGCCGCTGTGGCTGAGCCAGGCCGATGCCGCCGACAGTATCGCCTGTGCCCAATTGCTGCGTGGCTGGGTGCTGGCCGGGCATGCCGAGGGCGCACACGACTACCTGGAAGGTATCCCGACGATTGAGCAGTTTGCCATCGAGCAATTGCAAGGGTGTTTGCAGCAGCAGCCCTTGACGGCCAAGCTGAAAGCACAAGACATCAGCCTGCGGTTCGATCGCGTGATTGCCGCTGCCGTGCCGCTGCCGGGCGGCTTCATTGCCGGGGAAGTCGAACCCGTCACCGTGACACTGGTGCAATTGGCCCTGGAAAACCTCGCCGGCTTTCCACACACGCCCAAGTCGATCAGCCTCAAGGGCGAAAAGGCCCCGACGTGGTTGACGTACAACCTGCTGAGCACCTGCATCGAGCAGGTCGATATCGGGCAAGCCTATCCGCTGTTGCTCAAGCGCAAGCTGGTGGAGGACCAATCTGAAGCCACGCGCCGCCGGCGGTTGTTCAGCCGGCAACTGCGTAACCAACTGCCGCTGCTGGCTCTGCAATACAAAATCCAGGGGCTGCACGGCCTGACCCGCACCGGTTTCCTGCGCTTGCAGGCCGCGTTGCAAGCTACTCCGGCCCAACGCCTGCTCGATGGAAAAGGCATGGCCCTGTGGCCGCTGGCGTTTCGCGCTGCGCCCGATCAGGTGGCGGACGTGGTTGCCAACCAGTTCATCATCGGGCCCCAGGCCGGGCACGAAGGGCCGCACCTGTTGTACCGGCCACTGCTGAGCCCGACGTTGCAGGAGTATGAAAGCCTGGCGGCTTTGCTCGAGGCGATCAGGGCCCCTGGCGAACTGCAGGATCAGGTGCTGAGCTGGATAGATGCACGACGCCAGGCGATCTATGTCAAGGGTGGTTTCATCGAGCCGCACATCCGGCATTTTTTACCGACGGATGAGTTCACGGTCTACACCAAACCGGCTCCCGCACAACTGCACAAACAGGTGGTCGAGGGCGACCCGGCGCAACAGGTTTTCATTGCAACCGCCGAGGCGCTGGTGACCCTGGCCGACCGTCAGTCACAGTCCAATGCCGAACAGCGCTGGGCCACCCTGAAAAAACTCGGTTGGCTGCTGTTTACCAACCTGCTGCCGTTCCTGCGTGGGCCGGCGGCGTTGTCCGGGTGGCTGCTGCAGTTGACGGACAGCGTACGAGAGGATCTTCAGAGCCTGCACAGTACCGATGCCCAGGCCCGAGCCGCCGCCGTCACGGACATGCTGGTCAACCTGATAGCCGTGATAGCGCATCAGGCTGCCCCCCATGACGTGCAGCGCCATCTGGACCTGGAACATCCGGCGTTTGCGCCATTGGCCCGCGCCGAACCGTTGCCTGCCGCGCCGGTGCGGGTGGTGGCCCCGGCATCGTTCAGTGCGCCGCTTGGCTGGGCCAACGCACGGGATACCCTGACCCCGGCCATGCAGGCGCGGCTGACGGCCTTGAGCCTCGAGTCGCAGCCCACGCCCGACGATCTGAAACAGGCTGAAGCCAGCGGTCCGTTGCAAGGGTTGTTGAAACCCGCATCGGCTGTCGGCGGGTACTGGCAGGCGCTGGTACGCGGGCGGGTCTATCGCGTTCAGATCCAACAGGGGCGGGTACGGGTGGTCGGTGCCACGGGCGAAATCCTGGGGCCCTGGCTCAAACACCTGGGCAACGGGCGTTGGGACCTCGACCTGGGCCTGCACCTGCGTGGCGGCGCGGCCGACTCTGCCCGGCAGGAAGCCCGCCAGGCAGCCAGTACACGGCGTGAAAGCCTGACCCGCGACTACCAGCAGGCACGCCAGGACCAGGCGCGGGCCCGCCAGGCGATGGCGGTGGCCCGTGCACTGGTCGAACAGCCTGAAGGCGCCATTGATGAGCAACGTCGGGTGCAAGCCCGGCAGCGTTATCACCAGGAAGCCGAACGCGCCTGTGGTTTCGCCCGCAAGGAACTGCACACCCTGCGCGCCTTGCGCGAGTTGGCACCGCGCACGCGTTATGAAGAAGAGCTGTGCGGCGCCCTGGAGTCGGTTGTGTTGAGCACGCAATTGCTCAGCTCCCTGACCCGCGACCAGATGGTGGCAACCAACGCGCGACTCGATCCGGTGTTCAAATTGTTGGAGGACGAAACCGAGGATGAGGCTCAGTCCGACATCAACCGCCAGGCCCATGTGGAGTTGGGACAGGGCCTGCGCGAATTGGCGACGCTGCACGACCACGCTATTCACTGGCGAACCCTGGAGGACCTTCACCTGGACGAATTGCGGCAGGTTCCCAGGCTTGGCCGCGACAAGGCCGAGGCGTTGACGGCAGGCTTGCCCCCACGGCCATCGGTGCAGGACCTGCAAGCCCTGCAGTTCACCACGTTATGGGGTATCGCCATCGATGTGGCGGGGCCGCCTTTGGAGGACGCCTTCTTCGACAGCATCAGCGAAACCATCAACCGGGCGCGTCGGGCCAACCGTTCCATGGCGGACTTGCGTCACGTGGAGGTCACTGACCAGGAGCGCATCGAATTGCTGGAGAGCGTTGACCAGGTCTACGCGCAAACCGACGATCAGATCGAGTTCTGGCGGGCCATGGAGCCGGACAAGTTCAACGTGGATTACCTGCAAAAACTCCAGGCGTTACTGACACAGCTGCATCTGTACATCGAGGGCCAACTCAACGACCTGACGCAACCGGTCGCCAAGACCAGGCCACGGACCAAGCCGCCCGCACCCGTACCAGGGGCAAGGCGCAAGAAGATCATCCGCACGCGTAACCGCGACCTGTATGTTGCCCAACTGAGCGACCTGCCGTCCGACCACCCAGCCGCCGAACTGCGTGACCCTTCGGGCCAAGTCATCGCCGCCTTCACCGAAGCCGAAGACGGCGTGTGGGATGCCCGGCCGACACCCGCCCGGCGCCGCCCCGATCCGGCATTGAGCAGCCTGATGGAAAAAGGCGAAGCCCTGTTGGCGACGGTCGATAAAGCCATCAATCAGGTCAAGGCCATGATCCCTGGCGTCAACCAGCCGTCGAGCCTGCAATACCTGCTGGAGTCCCAGGCCACCCGTCGACGCTGGGTGGCCGAGGACATCAACAAGAAGCTGAGTGTGCTCGACAGTACGCGGCTGGCAGTGGTGCAACAGGCCAACGCCCGGGCCATGGTCAGCCGCTTGCACGCCTCGGTGGCGAGCCTGGAGGCCGCCGGCCTGGAGGCTCGCATACAGGCGAGCAAGGTACGGCCCATCACCCAGGACACGCTGGAGTTCCTGCATCGCCACCACGAGGTTCGGATAACCCGGCGCGGCGGGCGGGTGGCGCTCAAGGGGCACCGCGACGACTATCTGCAGGTCTACGCCGTCGTCGATGCCGCGAACGGCGAAGCGCTGTGTGTCGCCCATTTCCATTACCCGACGCAGAAGGCGTTGGACGATCATTTCGTGGCCGCCCACCTCAAGCGTCCCGAACAGGAACACCTGGGCCGCCAGGACCAGGCCGAAGTCGAGGCGGACAGGTTTGCGCGTATTCGTCGCGGGCAGACTGGTCAGTTGCAACCTGTGCCTGAGATCGAACGTCAAGCCATCTCCTTGGCCGTGGCCAGGCGTCTGTTTTTCAGCCTCGACTGAGGTCAGCGTTTGCCCGGCACAGGGTCTGGCTGCCGGGTTGCAAGTACGGCATCAGCAACGGCGCCATGCCCTTGAGCACCTGCACGGGCAGGGCCGAGGTGAAGGTGAAGTGCTCGGCGGATTGGCCGGGGACAAACGCGGTTAACGTGCCGAAGTGGTGTTCGCCCAGGTAGAACACAAACGTGGCAGTGCGGTTGATCGACTTGGAACTGAGGATGCGCCCACCGGCGCCGATGGCCTCGATGCGATTATCGCCGGTGCCGGTCTTGCCGCCCATGGCCAGCGGCGTGCCGTCGGCCAGCTTGAAACTGCCGGCGACGCGTTTGGCGGTGCCGGCGTCCACCACCTGGGACAAGGCGCCGCGCAGGGCCCTGGCGACCTCGACCGGGATCACCTGTTTGCCGGGTGCCGGGTCGTTGACGAAGCGTGTTTCGTACGGCGTGCCGGCGGCAAACAACAGGCTGTCGATACGCAGCACCTTGGGGCGCACCCCGTCGTTGAGAATAATGCCCATCAGTTCAGCCAAGGCCGCCGGGCGATCGCCAGAGCTGCCGATCGCCGTCGCCAGGGACGGCACCAGGTGATCGAAGGGGTAGCCCACGGCCTGCCAGCGCTGATGGATGTCGAGGAAGGCTTCGATCTCCAGCATGGTGCGAATGCGGCTGTCCCGCGCACTCTGGTGGCGGCTCTTGAACAACCAGCTGTACACCTCCTGGCGTTCGAACTGGCTGGCCTTGACCACCTCGCTGAACGTTGCCTCGGGATGGTTGAGCAAGTAGCCGAGCAACCACAGGTCCAGCGGGTGCACCTTGGCGATGTAGCCTTGGTCGGGCAGGTCGTAGGTGCCGGGGCCGTAGTCCTTGTAGAGTTTTTGCAGGCGTTCGTCGGTGAGTTTTTCGTGGGTCTTGACGCCGGCCAGGTGTGAGCGCACGAACAGGTTGAAGCTCGCCTGGCTGGCGTCGGGCAACAGGTAGCGGTGCACGGCCGCCAGGCGGATCGGCGTGGGGCGCAGGCTATCGAGGAAGGTGTCCAGGCGTGCCTGGGTGTCTTTCTTCTGGTACTTCTTCCAGAACTTGCGCAGGAAGGTGGTGCCTTCGCGGTCA
This sequence comes from Pseudomonas sp. NFR09, assembly GCF_900111535.1. NCBI lineage: Bacteria > Pseudomonadati > Pseudomonadota > Gammaproteobacteria > Pseudomonadales > Pseudomonadaceae > Pseudomonas > Pseudomonas sp. NFR09. The sequence continues at coordinate 371,493 of NZ_FOIH01000001.1, read as the reverse complement.
GCGAAACCGGCAAGGTATTCCTGGCGGCGCGGGTCGCTGTCGTCCTTGAGCAACTCGGCGCTGTTGTTCTCGCCCGAATAGGTGACATAGCGCACCACGTCGCGCATCAGCCGAATAAATGGCAGGTTGATCGATTCGCGCAAGGCGTCGCGCAGGGTCGGGCTGCGGTCGTTGTCCTGGCTGCGAAAGTTATGGAAGCTGTGCAAGCCGCCGCCGGTGAAGAAGCGCTCGCCGGGGCTGGCCGAGTAGGTGCGGTCCAGCGCCGCGTCGAGCATGACGGCCAGGGATTTGTCCGGGGCCTGGATCAGGTAATCGAGGGCCCAGCGGCTCAGGCGGTCCTGGTCGTCGACGGCGACTTTTTTCAGCGCGGCGGGCGCTTGCGCGGCGTACTTGCCGTGTAGTTCGGCGATGATTTGCAGGTAGGTGGTGAGCACCCGCAGCTTGGCGGTGGAGCCCAGCTCCAGCTTGCTGCCTTCGTTGATGTCGAAGGGCTGGTCGGTGTTGTCGGTCTGTACCCGCACCCGCGCACCGTCCGGGGTCAGTTCGAACAGGGTGAAACTGTAGCGCACCTGGGCGGTACTGGCGGGAGTGAGCAGGCGCTCGCCGATCAGGCCGATCTGGCGTGCATACTCGGGGTCGGCGAGGTGCTTGAGGTAGTCACTGACTTGGCCCTGCAACTGCGCTTGCAGGGTCGTGGTGGCGGACAGGTCCAGGCGGTCGAGGTCGTACAGCGGCCGGTCAAGTAATGCGGCCAAACGGCTGCGGGCCACACTGATGCCTTTATTGGTTTCTATCGGTTGAAGCGTGGGTTGTTGTGCCCAGTCGCGGTAAGTGACCTTGCTCGCCAGGGCGACCTTCAGCAAGTCAGGTCCGATCACGCCATTCTGGGCCAGTAGGCGTAAATGGCTGTCGGTCAGGTCGGCAAGTTCGTCCCGCCCTTTGGCGAGGTAATGGGAAGGACGACGCTGCGCGATGATCAACGACAGCACCTGACGCAACGCCAGGCCTTGCTGCGCATTCACTGGGCCGCGCAAGGCCTGGTTGACCTGGTTGAAGTCGGCGCCGTACCACACCCGCAAACCCTCGGCCATGCCATGCACTTCGCCGTGCCCCGGCACCGCCGACAGCGGCACGCTGTTGAGGTAGTCGCGCACAATATCCTGCCGCGCCGGCAAGGTCTCGGGCCCATCGTGGTAAGCGCGCACGGCGGCGGAAAGCATCTGTCTCAGCTTTTCCCCACCCGATACGGTCAGCCCGTCCGGCGAATGGCGATATTTCTCCAACTGGGTGGCGAGGGTACTGCCGCCGGCACTCTGGCCTGGCAGGTGCAGCAGCCGGGCGACTTGCGACCAGGCTGCCTTGGCGAAGCGTGGCCAGTCCACGGCGGGGTTGGCCTGGGGTTGCGCGGGGTCGAGCAGGTCGCGGTTTTCGATGAACAGCAAGCTGTTCACGACCAGTGAGGGGATAGCCGTGAAGCTTGAGTACAACTGTTGCGGGTAGTCGTACCGATACAGCGGCACGGCGCGACAATCGGTGATGGAAAGTCCCGCCTGGATTTTTTCCGTGTAGGGCACGAACAGCCCTTTGGCGCTGTAGTCCATCAACTCGGGGGAAAACCGCGCCTGGGCTTCGATCACGTACCCGCGCTTGAGCAAGCGCGGCAGGAATGTATCGAGGTCGCTGTAGCCCAGGCGACGATCGAATGGGCCAGCGCCGGGGTAAACGATCGCATCGCTGGGGCCGGGTCTGACGTCATAAGTCAGGTCGCGGGCCAGCCGGCTGAGTGCCTCGGCCTGCAGGTGCGAGGTGCGCATCTCCCTGGCGGCGGCAAAGCCCAGGGCGATCAGCGCCATCAGCACGATCAACCAGAACAGGCGACGCCCATGGCGCGGCCGGGGTTTACTTTCGGGTAAAGGCGCTGGGTCCGAACTGCCTTGTGGTTTCGCAGCCTTGGTCGATTCGGTTTGCCACAGTGCGCCCATAGTCGATTGATCCATTCACGCAGATTGATCGGACTTGCTTGAAGCGTAGTCGCTGGACGCTGCTTGTGAGGGAAATGTGTTTTTCGAGTCAGAACCTTCCGGCGGTTATGGGGGCGGGCCTGCCGCGACGTTTTGCCGCTCAATGCAGGTCAGATGCTCCTGTTAAATTGCAAGATAGCGAGCACTTCCACTAAATTGCCTCGCTTTTATAGTGAAAGACCCTGCTCCGGGCTTTTTATACTGCACGCCCCGCTGATCTTGCCTGGCAAGAAGGGCCCGTCCATGAGGCGGCCCCGGTCTCGGCAAGGGTGCCGGCTTACCGGCCCGCGCCCTGGAGACTCGACGGACAATCCAATAACAAAATGAGGTTGTACCCTATGCCAGTCGGCAACCCACTGCCCCATGGCGAGACCGCTCAAGGCGGCCCGCTCAAACGCGAACTCGGTGAACGGCATATCCGCCTGATGGCGCTGGGCGCCTGCATCGGCGTCGGCCTGTTCCTCGGCTCGGCCAAGGCCATCGAAATGGCCGGCCCGGCGATCATGCTGTCGTACATCATCGGTGGCCTGGCGATCCTGGTGATCATGCGCGCCCTCGGCGAGATGGCCGTGCACAACCCGGTCGCCGGTTCGTTCAGCCGTTATGCCCAAGACTATCTCGGCCCCTTGGCGGGTTTTCTCACCGGTTGGAACTACTGGTTCCTGTGGCTGGTGACCTGCGTGGCGGAGATCACCGCCGTGGCGGTGTACATGGGCGTCTGGTTCCCGGATACGCCGCGCTGGATCTGGGCCCTGGCGGCGTTGATCAGCATGGGCACCATCAACCTGATCGCGGTCAAGGCGTTTGGTGAGTTCGAATTCTGGTTCGCCCTGATCAAGATCGTCACCATCATTGCCATGGTCATCGGCGGCGTCGGCATCATCGCCTTCGGCTTCGGCAATGACGGCGTGGCCCTGGGGATTTCCAACCTGTGGGCCCACGGCGGCTTCATGCCCAATGGCGTGCAGGGCGTGTTGATGTCGTTGCAGATGGTGATGTTTGCCTACCTGGGCGTCGAGATGATCGGCCTCACCGCCGGTGAAGCGAAGAACCCGCAAAAGACCATTCCCAGCGCCATCGGCTCAGTGTTCTGGCGCATCCTGTTGTTCTACGTGGGCGCATTGTTTGTGATCCTGTCGATCTACCCGTGGAACGAGATCGGCACCCAGGGCAGCCCGTTCGTGATGACCTTCGAACGGCTCGGTATCAAGACCGCCGCGGGCATCATCAACTTCGTGGTGATCACCGCCGCGCTGTCGTCGTGCAACGGCGGCATCTTCAGCACCGGGCGCATGCTCTACAGCCTGGCGCAGAACGGCCAGGCGCCGGCCACGTTCGGCCAGACCTCCAGCAATGGCGTGCCACGCAAGGCGTTGCTGCTGTCGATCTTTGCCTTGCTGCTGGGCGTGTTGCTCAACTACCTGGTGCCGGAAAAAGTCTTTGTGTGGGTCACCTCCATCGCCACCTTCGGTGCGATCTGGACCTGGCTGATGATCCTGCTGGCCCAGCTCAAGTTCCGCAAAGGCCTGAGCCCCGCCGAACGGGCAGGGCTCAAATACCGCATGTGGCTGTATCCGGTCAGTTCCTACCTGGCCCTGGCGTTCCTGGTGCTGGTGGTGGGCCTGATGGCGTACTTCCCGGACACTCGCGTGGCGCTGTATGTGGGGCCGGCGTTCCTGGTGCTGCTGACCGTGTTGTTCTACGTGTTCAAGCTGCAGCCGTTGAACACTGCCCAGGGGGCCACGCGTTCGGCGTGAGGCTCAATTGACCTGCTGTTGTGCCAGTTGCGCCGCTTCGGTCAACTGGCGCACCAGCCGATTGCGTTCGGCGATCTCCAACTCCATCAGCGATTGCCGACGTTCCAGGTAGGCTTCCGAGCGTCTGTTCGAGATCTCCAGGTTCAGGCTTTTCAATTGGTGACTCACGACGTTCTCGATGGTCGAGAAAGGTTCCGGGTAACTGCGGGCCAGGTACTCGATCCAGAACTCCTCCATCAGCACCGAGTTCTGCACTGCCTGGGTTCTCTCCAACCCGGCCAGACTATCGCGGGCTTCGACAATATCTTGCTCGTCGACCCAATCCTCCACGGAGTACAGCATCTCTTCGCGAAGAATCGGCAGGTTGTACTCATCGCGAAAACGCAGCCGGTAATACAGTTTCACCTCGGCATCGTCCGGATCTATCTCCTCTTCACGCAACTTTTGCAGGTGCGTATCGGCCAATTCATCCACTTTGCGCAGGTAGAACAGGCCTCTGGCAAGGCTCAGCAGATCGTGGTCGGCCTGGCTGCTGCCGGCCTGGGACCGGGCCTGGTGGACCTTGTGCTGAATCTCCATATCGATGAAGGCGAGGATGGCGCCATCGCCGCACGTACCGGCGACATAGGTGTTCAGGAAAATCTGCTCGCGCAGCTCGGTCGATTGGCCCATGGCCTCGAGCAGGTGCCAGACCCTGGTGGTCAGGGTTTGCTGGCTGGCCGGGCTGTGGGTGTAGGCATAGGACTGGATCAGGTCGCGCAGTACCCGGAACGCGTCATCCGACCTCGCCCCCTCGTGGTGTTGCAACTGCTCCCATAACTGTTGCCGTTCACTGTGCTGTGCCACAGGAACCCCGGCCAGCCAGCGGCTGAATTCCCTGGACATGGCTTGTTGGTGCAAGGTCCCCGGCAATGCGCCACCGATGACGATGCCGGTGCGACGACGGTAGTCGCGAATCCTGGCCAGGGTCGTTTCGCTCAATGGGTTGTCATGCAGGATGGTGTTGCGGTTGGTCGGCCCCATGCGCACGTCGGAAAACACTGCGTCAGGTACCGTGGTCAAGCGGTTTTCCTGCAATAACAGGGTGCGCAGGCTGCTGCGGGTTTCGGCGCCGATGGGCCACTGATCAATGTTGGTCTGACGCAACGACAGTACGCGCAGGCGGGTCATGCGGGAAATATCCGGGGTCAGGCCCAGGGGGTTACCATCCAGGTGGAGCTCGGCCAGTCGCGTCATACCGGCCAGTCGCTGGCGAGATTCGGCCGTCAGCACGATAGTGTTGTCGCTCAGGTCAAGGTTCTCAAGCTGGGTCATCTGCGTCAGGCTGGCGGGCAGCTCATTGAGCATGCAGTCGATTTTCAGGTGGGTCAGGCCGGTGAATTTGCCGAGGAAGGCGTTGCCGGTCTCCGGGAAGGCGTCGCCGTCGATGCGCAGGTATTCAATGTGCTCGAAGCCTCGGTTATTCAGGATGAAATCAGCGTCAGGCAAGCTGTTGCCGTCCAGGCGCAGCACCAGTTGGTGAGCGTCGAACAGACCCGTACCGCTGATATAGGCCACACGTGTTTCCTGGCGCCAGGCCCGCAGGATGCTGTCGGCCAATTGCCGACGCACGCCATAGTTCCGAGCGACCGGATCGGTGCGCGGGGCGTCGACGGCCTGGGGGGGACCGATCCAGCGTTGCAATTCGAATTGCAGGCCCTGGTACTCGGCTTTGCGGCGTTGCAATTCAATCAGGGCGGCGGGTTCGCTCATGCCCAGGCTGTCGATCAGTTCCTGCGCTCGGAATTGGCTGAAGCTGGGGTAGAGTTCACGCACCTTGCTCAGCAAGTCCACCGGTTGGTCCCCGCCGAATGGCCACAGCCCTCTCAATGAAAACGGATAGGCGATGAATGAGCTGTCCACCTGCATCGGCGGTTGCAGCCACGGCGGTATATGCCGTAGGCCGAGCAGGCCCTTGATTGCAATGCGCCGGTTCAACGCCAGCTCGGCAATCGCCTGTCGCAGGGGTGACAGGTCAACGCTGTCGGCAATGCCCAGTGCCCGGCACTCGGTTTCCGACAGCAGCAGGGCGATGGCGCTCAACAGGTCGCTGCCGACATCGGCGGGGTCGTTGAGCAAGCGGCCTTGCTTGTCATAAGCATGGAATCCGCCGTTGAATCGCGCCAGGGTGCGCCGATCGATACCGGCGAGGTGACCTGCGCTCTCCAGCAGACGGCCCCTGGCGTTGCCGTCGTGGATGTCCAGGCGTAGTTGCCGGGGCCAGCCGGGCAGTTCCTTGAGCAGGTGCAAGGTGATCCTTTCGCTGTCGGGGTTGGCCAGGGTCCTGAGGTAAAGGCCTTCGTAGGCGCGGTTCAGGCGCATATCGTCGGCGGTGAGCCGGGCCTGTTCGACCAGGCGCAGGCCGACCCGGCCATGGTCCTGCAGTTGCTTGAGTTCCCGTGGGGTGGCTTGGTCGAGAATGGCCCTGACCGCGCTACGGGGCAGTTGCGGGAAACTGGATTTCAAGCGCTGTTCCAGCCGGTTGCCACCTTGCTCGCTCTGGGCGTACAGGTTGTCGAACAGTTGCGCGCGTTCGCGGTAGGCATATTCGGCGATGGCCTTGGCCAGTTTGAACAGGCGTTCTTCCTGGGTGGCCGGGAGTTCGCCGAGCAAGGCGCGAGTCAAGGCATCGTTCTGCACCAGCTTTTTCAACGGTTCGCGACTGCGGCTTTCGGCCTCCGTGAGGCGTATTTTCTCGGTAGTGGGGTGGTAGCGGTACTGGCTGATCACGCGGCCGTTGTCGTCGACAACCTCCAGGCTGTGGCTGTCCGGCCAGGTAGGCAAGTGGCTGGCGAGCTGCAGTTGCAAGGACGGTCGCGCATTCTGTTGGGCAGAATAGGTGGTCATCGCCTGGATAAAGTGCAGGATGTCGCGCTCGATGCGAAAGCGTTTGCAGGTGTCTTCCAGCAACGGCGGTGGCGGCAATTGAGTGCTGTGCGATTCGCGCAGGGCCCGTGCCGGGGTATCGGTGATTTTCAGGATACGCGCGGCGGTGGTTTCGTCCACGTTGTAGTCCTGGGCTCCCAGGCGGTAGAGCAGGCGATGATCGCTCCAGGTCATCGGGTTCTCGGTGGACAAGCGCCATGCGCCCCGACGGTTGTGTTCCAGAGTGGGCGTGTCGACGCCGATTTTTTCCGGGTGCTTGAGCCGCCACTTGCGCAGGCTGTTGTCATAGACAACCGGATACAGCGAGCCATAGAGCGGCAGCAGGGTTTGCCCGTCCAGGTCATACAGGCCATTGGCGCCCGCTTGCAAGTGTGCCGGCAGCACCACGTTCTGCTCGTACTGGTGCAACGAAAGGTCCAGGAGGCTGACATAGCCGCTGGGGCTGCGCTGGGCGCTCATCAGGTCGCCCAGGGTGGTGCGCAGCCCCTGGGCATCGGAAGCGGATTGCATACCCAGTTTCAAGCGTTCGTGGGGTTGCAGCACCGAGCCGATGGCCAGGTAGAAACTGTCGACGGCCGGCGATACCGGGATCGCTCCGCCGTTACGCATGTCGTAGGCTTCGTAGCGACCTTCGCCGTAGAACAGCAATTCCACCGTGGTGTCGTCGGGTCCGCTGGACTCGTAACGTTGCCCGGGATCGCCGCTGCTCATATCGGTGACCACGAAATGTCGTCCCAGGGTGTCGCGTAGCAGGCTGGCGGCGAACTCCCGTGCCCATTGATCGGTGTCCGGGTTGAATGCGCGGCGGTGGTAGAGGCCGTCGATGACCACATCGATACGCAGCGCGGTACGGTGATGCTCCAGGTGCTCGTGCAGGGCCTGCGGCAATTTGCCGGTCTGCAGCAAACGCGCCTGCTCAGGCTCGCTCAAGGGCATGTCGTTGAGCAACTGTGCCAGGTTTGCCGGGGTCAACGGGGCGAATCGCTCGCGCAGAGTCTTCAGCACAGGCGTGACCTCCACCAAAGGAGGCGCGACCTTCAGCGGCGTAAAGAGGCGCGCGGGATCGCTGGCCGGTACTTCATGCCGGGCATGGCCGGCGTAGCGGTACAGCGCGCTGAACAGCGCCAACCGCCGGGCCTGGGCCAGCTCGCTGATTTGCAGGCGCACGCGGGCGATGCGTTGCGCCGTGGTCAAATGCGGGCTGCCTTCTTTGCCCAGTACCGAACCGGAAGGCTGTTGCTCAAGGATCAGCTCGAACAACGGCTCCTGGGAGACGACGGTGGTGTCCGGACCGTCCAGGGCGATATAGGTGCCATCGTCGCGGCGCTTGAGCTTGATAACGGCGCCCGTGGCCGGTGGGGTATCGGCGGCGGCATAGGTTTCGATGAGCGTGCCTTGGGCGTCATGCACCTGGAGGGACGCATCTGCTGGCCAGCCGGGCACGTGAGGCAACAGGCACAGCACCGCCCCATCGGCATGGGGCGGCAGGTGGCCGCGGCGGTGAAAGTCGCTGATCAACTGGTCTATGACCCGGTCAACCTGCAGGCGCCTGACGCCTTCGGTGAGGTTGACGGGGGCGGGCTCTCCGGCCCAGACGTTGTCCAGGGTGGCGCGGCTGGGCGAGATGCTGCGCAGCATGCGTTCCAAGTCGAGCCTGGGCACCGGGCTTGAGCCATTGGGCAGCATGCGCTCGATCAGTTGCACGTCGGACAGGTCATGGGCGTTTCTCAAGTCCAGGGTCCAGGCTTGCAAGGCGGGGTCGAACACGATCGGCGGCGCTGCGTCGCCGCGGTTTTCCTGCTTGAGCACGAACCTGAGGGTCTTGGCGTCATGGCTGATTTCCACGACGCGTCGCTCTTTACCGTAGTTCAACCAGGCGTACTGCTGCCCGTTGATCTGGTACACGCCCTGGGCATTGGGCGTCTGACCATTGAGCAGGTTCTGATCGAGAATGGCGTAGGGGCCTATGTCCGGTTTCCAGAGCACCCCGGTTTCGTCGTTGCGCATCAGCTTTTGCGGGTTGCCCAGGCGTTGCAGCAAACCTTGGATGCGTAGCCGATGCACCCGCCCGGCGGTGGTGATCAACAGACCGTTGATTGCCAGGTCCATCACATCCGCCAATGCGGCGGCAAAGTCCATGGCCTGGCCCTTCGCGGCTTCATTGATACCGACGATCGTGCTGTAGGTGAGGCTGCCGAATACCGCCGCCTGCATCACCCGGTTCAGGCCGGTGACGCCGCCGGGCATGGGCGTCAGCAGCAATTGCAGGATTTCGTCGGCGATGGCGGCAGCGCCGTCCATGACGGCCTGCAAGTCGCGGGTCGAGCGGCTGGTGGCCAGGGTGGAGAGATTGGCCTGGTAGTGTTGGACGTGACGGTATGTGAGGGCTTGCACCAGGGTTTCGGGACGCCCGTGCTTGGGGTCTGGGCTGAAGCGCAGGCTGTCCAGGGTCTTGGCCGGGAACAGGCGATGGAACGTGTCGTACAGGAAGCCGGCGAGGGCGCTGAGGTGCTCCGGGCGTCGCTCCTGCTGGTCGAGGCGCTTGAACGCCGTCATTTCGGTCACGGGCAGTTGTCGTGCGAACCAGCCCAGGTCATGTTGGCGGTGGCTGTCCTTGAGTTGCTGCATGAAGTGCGCGTGGGCCGCGTTGCTGTCGATGTGATAGTGCAGCGCACCGCCGGGACGGAACGGGAAGTAGGACACTACCCCGAGGCTGCCCACCCGGATCAGCAGCAGCGGCACCGGGATGGTCTCGCCGGAGGGCACGAACGGCACCGCCGGCAGCAGCGTGATGCCGGTGCTCATCCCAAGTGTTTCGAATTCCAGCGCCGCGCCACTGCCATCAATGGCCTGGGTCAGGCGGTGGTAGAGTTCAAGGGTGACGCCTGTCACGGCGCGGTTGCGATAGGCTTCCAACGCTTCGAAGAGCAGGCAGGCACGGGCGCTGTCCTGCAGCAACTGTTGCAGTCTCCCGTCCCGGCCCAGGGCTGCATCGAGCGTGCGTTGCAGTTGCCCGCCCAGGTCCAGCTCGCGGGCGATCTCGACAAAACCCTGGACGGTCAACACCGGGTTTTCATTGCCCGTGAAGTAGGAGGCATCGACGAAGGTACTGCCCTGGCGTTGCGGTGTGCCGGTGGTGAAGTCGAAGTTCAGGCACGCGGCGTCCCACAACGAGAGGGTGGACACATGGGAGCGGTATTTCCATTCATCGTATGCCCGGCGAAAACGCCGCCGTTCCCGGGAGAGGCTGGTGGAACTGGTGCGCGGTTCCCAGGGCATCGGCGGCTGCACCTGTTCCAGGTAGCGGGTGTGCAGGAACACGCGCTTGGGGTCCTGGTTGCCGATGCGCGCGCGCAATTGGGCCTGCCCCCACGTCTTGAACGTGCCGATCAGGGCGTTGTTTTCTGTCTCTACCGCTTTCAGGGCCTGGAGGGCATTGCGTTGCAGCCGCACATAATCGCGCTGCTGGTCAGGGCTCAGGGTGTTCAGTGTGCGCGTGAGGGTTTCACGGATCTGCTCCAGGGCTTGCTGTCGGCCCCAGGCATCACTCGATTGCAGGTTGCCCGACAGGCCGTTGAGCAGTTGATGGGTTGGCATGGGCCATTTCCTTTCACGGGTTAAGTGGAAGGAAATGGAATCACCCTGCCGGTTTTGCCGGGCGCTACCTATGTAGCGCGGGCTTGGGGGCCGAGTCCAGGCGCTTGAGCATGTCCAGCCACATAGCCAGGCCGACCATCAACAGCGCACCGGCCACGGCGGTCGCCAGTTGCATGGCGACGGCATCGTGGGCCAAGGCGTTGATCATGTCTGCCAGGGGCGCCAGCACGACCCCAAGGCAAAACACTTCCAGGGAGTAGCGGCCCATGCGGCACACCTCAGTGGCAACGCGGTTCTGCGTCCAACCGGCGTGGGGCAACAGCTTCGCCGTAACGTAGGCCAGGGCGAGGAAGTGCACGAGGCGCACCGGTGACAAATCGGTCTTGCTGATCGGGTACAGCCCATCACTGAGCCAGGCCGGCATCCAGGCGTCATGCACGTGCGGCCAGCGCCACGACAGGGTGATCACCGCCGCCAGCACTACATACAGGGCACATGCGACAAACAGCGGCTGGCGCGACAACGGGCGTACCTGCACAGGTTTCGGCCGCTGGCTGTACACCGCCGCCGCGCCGCCAAGCACGAACAGCAACTGCCAGGTGACCGGGTTGAAGTACCACACGCCGTCGGCAATCGCGCGCAGGTTCCAGCCCATCCAGGGCGCCATCAAGTAGATCGCCAGCGACACGGCCACCACGGCCTCGACCCTGCGCATCATCATCGGCAGCACCAGCGGCAGGCCGCCCAACAGCACGATATACAGCGGCAGCGGGTCCATCAGGTTGGGCTTGAAGCGCAGCAGCAGTTCGTCGGTCAGCGCCTGCTGGGGGTGGGTGACGAAGTGCGTCAGGCCCATCTCCTCGACCAGGTCGCGGGTTTCCACATGGCTGTTGGCGAAGAACACGATGCCCATCAGCAGCGCCAGCAAAAAGATATGCACCACATACAGCACCCAGGTGCGTCGCAGGATTTTCAAACTGGCCAGCCAGTAACCGTCGCGCTGCAGGATCTTGCCGTAGGCGAGCACGGCGGCAAAACCGGCGAGGAACACGAACACCTCCGCCGCGTCGCTGAAACCGACGTTGCGCAAGGTGATCTGGCCGAGAGGGTTGTGGGGGACGTGATCCCAGAAAATGAAGATCAACGCCAGGCCCCGAAAAAAATCGATGCGTGGGTCGCGTCCGTCAGGCATGGCTACGGGCTCTTGAATGTCAGGTTTAACAAGGACAGGTGAGCGTGGGCGTTGTCGTACGCGCACGTCGGGCGGGCGCAGGTTGGCGGTATTTGTAAGCAATTGCAAAGGTTGGATATTACTGAATGTCTCTAGACATCAATGATGACCAGTGTGCCATGGCTGCCGGCGAGCACTGCGTGGGCGATACCGGCTTCCACGAGGTACATCTGGCCGGCGCCTACCCTGATTTCGTCGTCGCCGATGCTCAGGCGCAACAGGCCATCGATCACCAGCAGGCCTTCGTTGTAGTCATGGGTTTCTACCTCGTACGCCTGCTCATCCATACGCAACACCTTGATCCACGCGGGGCCAACCTGGCCCAGACGCTTGGATTTCCAGCTCTCGGGTAGTTGCGCGGCCATGGCGGAAAAGTCCAGTAACGGCATGTGAATCTCCTTGTTTCAACGATGCCGTCGGTGGTCCGGTTCAGCGGTGAGGGTCGTTATCTTGATATCACGCGGCGCTGGCTTCGTGGGGTTCAAAGCTGTCCGCCCGCGCCATCTGCCACATCCGCGAATAGAACTCGCCATTCACCTCACCGGTCAACAATTCGCCCGGCTTGAGGAACACATGCAACTGCGAGAACAATTTGATCTCGGTCGCCGACATGCGTCGCACCAGGTGCTTGGCCGACAGTTGCGACGGATGCTCCAGGCCCGCCGCCGCGAGCATTTCCGCCAGGGCCTTGAGGGTGTTGCGGTGGAAGTTGAACACGCGCTGGGCCTTGTCCGGTACCACCAGGGCGCGCTGGCGCAGCGGGTCTTGAGTCGCCACGCCGGTCGGGCATTTGTTGGTGTGGCACGACTGGGACTGAATGCAGCCAATGGCAAACATGAAGCCGCGCGCCGAGTTGGCCCAGTCGGCACCGATGGCCAGTACGCTGGCGATATCGAACGCGCTGACGATCTTGCCGCTGGCGCCGAGCTTGATCTTGTCGCGCAGGTTCAGGCCCACCAGGGTGTTGTGCACGAACAGCAGGCCTTCACGCAGTGGCACGCCGATGTGGTCGGTGAACTCCACCGGCGCGGCCCCGGTGCCACCTTCCTTGCCATCGACCACGATAAAGTCCGGGAGGATGCCGGTTTCGAGCATGGCCTTGGCGATGCCCATGAATTCCCACGGGTGGCCCAGGCAGAACTTGAAGCCTACCGGTTTGCCGCCGGACAGTTCACGCAGTTGCGCGATGAACTGCATCAATTCGATCGGTGTGGAGAACGCGCTGTGACGCGACGGCGAGATGCAGTCTTCGCCCATCAGGATGCCACGCGTGTCGGCGATTTCCTGGGTGACCTTGTGCTTGGGCAGGATCCCGCCGTGGCCGGGTTTGGCGCCCTGGCTCATCTTGATTTCGATCATGCGCACTTGCGGGTTCTGCGCCTGCACGGCGAAGCGCTCAGGGTCGAAACGGCCATCGCTGGTGCGGCAACCGAAGTAACCGCTGCCGAGTTCCCAGGTCAGGTCGCCGCCGTTTTCGCGGTGGTAAGGGCTGATGCTGCCTTCGCCGGTGTCGTGGGCGAAGTTGCCGAGCTTGGCGCCCTGGTTCAGCGCACGAATCGCGTTGGCGCTCAGCGAGCCAAAGCTCATCGCCGAGATATTGAACACCGATGCCGAGTACGGCTGCGTGCACTGCGGGCCGCCGACCATCACGCGAAATGCGCTGGGTTCGCTGAGCGGCGCCGGGCGCATGGAGTGGCCGATGAATTCGAAGCCCGACTGGTACACGTCGATCAGAGTGCCGAAGGGTTTGTCGGCGGTTTCGTTCTTCGCCCGCGAGTAGACCAGCGAGCGCTGGGCGCGGGAGAAGGGCAGGGCATCGCTGTCGGATTCGAGCAGGTACTGGCGGATCTCCGGGCGGATGGCTTCCACCAGGTAACGGATATTGCCCAGGATCGGGTAGTTGCGGCGCACGGCGTGGGGGCTTTGCAGCAGGTCGAACAGACCGATCAGGCTCAACACGCCGGTGACCACCGTGATGGGCCACAGCCATTCGTGTTCGATAAAGGGCAAGCTGGCAAGGGTGAACAGGACGCACACGGCAAAGAAGGCGTAACGGCTTAACAACGACAGGCTCATACGGTTTCCTTGGGTTCAGACTTTTTTGGTCGGTACGGCATTCTGCGCCTGTAAGGAAACCCTAGACAACCTGTGGGAATATTCAATTTGGCACGCTGGGTGAGACGGACTGGCCCGATATAGAGAGCTTGCGGCTATCAGTGACTTCGACGTGGGCCTGGTTGTCGGTGGTTGAGTCACCCCCGACAAAAACAGTAAAGGTGCCGGCCTCCACCACTGGCGCCAAATCCGCACCCAGTAAGGCAAAGTCATTTTCATCGAGTGTGAAAACCACTTCCCGGGTTTGGCCGGCTGCTAAATGCACTTTGCGAAAGCCGCGTAACTGGCGTACCGGGCGGGTGACGCTGGCGACAGCGTCCCGCAGGTAAAGCTGAACAATTTCGTCGCCTGCGCGTGGGCCGGTATTGGTGACGCTGGTCGTTACAGTCAAGGGCTGGCTGGAGCCGAGGCGCGTGCTGCTCAATTGAGGCAACTCGCTTGCCTGGAGTGTCTGGTTAGCAACCAACAACGTCTGCTGTGAGTTCTGACAGGTATATGCTTATTGCAATCTGTTCTCGTTTGGGTGTGTGGATTGTGTTACTGTATAACGCATCAAATGCACTCAAACGCCCCGGAGGCCTTATGAAAGCTGGTATCCATCCCGACTACCGCACCGTGCTGTTCCACGACACCGCCGCCGACGTGTTTTTCCTGATCGGCTCCACCGCCGACAGCGACCGCACCCATAAACACAGTGACGGCAACACTTACCCGTATATTCCGTTGGATGTGTCCAGCGCCTCGCACCCGATCTACACCGGCCAACAGCGCAAGACCCAGGCCGAAGGCCGCATTGCCGGGTTCAACAAGCGGTTCGCGTCGTTTGGCTCTAGCCCGAAAAAAGCCGAGGCCTGAGCGACATGATGGCGGCGTGTCCTACGCCGCCGTCTGCCGGATCGGCAAGACCACTCTAAATTTCGTACCTTTGCCCAGTTCGCTGCTGACGGAAATATCGCCCCGGTGTTTCTTGACGATGCCATAGGACAGCGACAGGCCCAGCCCTGTGCCTTCACCCACCGGTTTGGTGGTGAAGAACGGGTCGAAGATTTTCTGCACGGTCTCAGGCGCAATCCCACAGCCGTTATCGGCCACTTCCAGCCATACATGCTCGCCTTCCACGCCATTGCTGATGGTGATGGTGCCGCGCTCGGGTCCCATGGCTTGCGCAGCATTGATCACCAGGTTCATCACCACCTGGTTGAGCTGGGATGCCAGGCACTCGATTTCCGGTAGCGGGGCATAGTGCTTGACCACATCGGCCTTGTACTTGAGTTCGCTGGCGACGATGTTGAGCGTGGAGTCGATGCCCTGTTGCAGGTTGGCAAATTGCCAGGTCTGGTCGTTGTCCACCCGGGAGAAGTTCTTCAGGTCCTTCACAATCTGTATCACACGGCTGATACCTTCCTTGGATTCCCTGATCAGGATCGGAATGTCTTCCTTGAGGAAGTCCAGTTCCACCTCGTCGCGCATCGCCTTGAGTTGATCGCGCTGTGTTCCCGGCGCAAGGGTTTGCTCGACCGTCCGGTAGGCATCCAACATCTGTTGCAGCTGGTTGAAATAGCCATCCAGGGTGCTGAGGTTGGAGGAGATAAACCCCACCGGGTTGTTGATCTCATGGGCCACGCCCGCCGCCAGTTGCCCCAGCGACGCGAGTTTTTCCGACTGCACCAATTGGCTTTCCAGGTGCTTGCGCTCGTTGATCTCCAGTTGCAACGCCTGGGTGCGCTGTTCCACCAACTGTTCCAGGTGTGCGGTTTGCAGGGAGGCACGCCGGGCCATGTCCCATTTGTTGGCCAGGGTGTTGGCCATTTGCTGGACTTCGATATTGTCGAAAGGCTTTTTCAGGATCAGCAGGCGATCATGGGCGTGCAGGCGCTCCAGCAGGTCTTCCCAGGAATAGTCCGAGTAAGCGGTGCACACCACCACCTGCAGGCCGGGCGCGACTTTCCAGAGTTCCTCGATGGTTTTCGCGCCATCCCAGCCCTGGGGCATGCGCATGTCGACAAAGGCCAGGGCGTAGGGTTGTTTGTTTGCCATGGCCGTGACGAGTAGTTGCAGGCCTTCCTCTCCACCGTATGCCGAATGCAACTCGAACACCTGGGCCTGGGCTTTGGCCGTGTCGCCGAACAGGGCCGACTCCATGTCATCCAGCGCCTGGTTGGATTCGACGGCTGGCATCAGGATTTTGCGAAAGTCGTCATGGATCGACGGCGTGTCATCGATCAACAAAATGCGCCGGTTGGGAGGCTGGTTCATGGGGGGCTTCCGGCAAGAGTGAGAGGAATCGTCAAGGTAAACACCGCACCCAGGCCAGGCCCATCGCTGTGTGCGCTGAGCTGGCCGTTCATTTCCACGGCGGCCAGGGCGCAGCTGTGTAGGCCGAAGCCGTGGCCTTCCTTGCGGGTGGTGAAGCCGTGGGTGAAGATCCGGGTCATATTCTCGGGCGGAATGCCTTCGCCCTCGTCTTTCACGCTGATTTGCAAGGTGTCATCGGCACCCGGCTGGACAACCAGGGTCATTTGTCGTGGCCGGTCGGTGAGGTTGGACATGGCGTACTTGGCGTTGCTGATCAGGTTGACCATGATCAGCAACAGCCGGTGCTTATCCCCGAGGATTTCCGGCACCCGTGCGTACTCCTTGACCACCGTGACGTGGTGACGGCTCAGGGCACCGGCATTCATGCGCAAGGCATCTTCCATCAAGGCACTGATGTTGACCGGCTCCAGCAGCGTGGACGCACCGGCGTAGGATTGTTGGGTGGCGACGATGTCCTTGATGTGGTCGACGCTTTTGCTCAACTGCGCCAGTTCCTCGGTCATGCCCTGCTGTTCGGCGGCGATGGCCTCCACCAACTGGTTCAAGTAGCCGGGCAACAGTTTGCCCTTTTCATCTTCGGTAAGGAACGTGCCCAGGTCAGCCTGGCGTTCGTTGATCAACTGCATGGCTTTGCCCAGGCCCAGGGCCTTGCTGCTACGCAATTTGCGGCTGACCAGGTCGGCGGAAATGTTCACGCTGTTGAGCACATTGCCGACGTTGTGCAGCACGTTGGTGGCGATCTCGGCCATGCCGGCCTGGCGGGCGCTGTCCATCAGTTCACTCTGGGCATCCTTGAGCTGCCGCGTACGCCGCTCCACGCGTTGCTCCAGGGTTTCATTGGCCGCCTGCAAGGCGCGGTTGACCCGGTTGATCTCGGCGAAACTGCGCAACAGGCGCACGGCCAGATAGAGCAACAGCACCACCAGCAAGGTCGAGAAAATCAGCAGGTAACGGTGGTATTGATGGTCGACCAGGTCGGCCGTCTGCTGGTCCTGGTTGAGATGGGTGGTCAGGTCATCCAGGCGTTCGGCCACGGGCACCGCCGCGATTCGTTCGAGCAGGCTATTGACCAAAGGCTGTTCGCGCAGGATCAGCGAAATATGATTGCTGAGAATATCGACCGGCGCCTGGAACTCGACAGGCAGCAACTCTTTGTTGACGGCCAGCTTGCCCAGGCCGACGAGAATGTCGGCGGCTCGATCATCGCTGGTGACCTGGGCGAACTCCAGGCTGCTGAGCAGCAGGTCGTAGGTGTCGGTGGCCACGCTTTGCAGTTGCGCCTTGCCCTCATCGTCCACACGGTTGAATTGGGCCTGGATATCGTCCTCGGCAGTCGGGAGGAAGGCCAGCGAGTTGCGCAGCACCGCGTTGTGGGATTTGAACTGGTCCACCAACCGGGCCTTTTCCTGGATGGCCGCCTCATAGGCTTGTTGATCGGCCTGCCAGCGGGGCAGGTCGGTGGCCTCGTGGTAGGAACCGCGGCTTTTCAGCTCGGTCCACAGTCGGGTCATTTCCAGCAGTGGCGCGACCAGGGGGTCGTAGTTATGGGTAATAGAGATCCTGGCCTTGAGCACCTCACTGTCCCATTGGGCATTGAGTTGCTGGAGTTGCCGGATCAGGTCCCGCGAGTGAGTGTAACTGGCTGTCTGGTCACGGCCTGACTTGAAGTACAGAAAGACCAGTGTCGAGGCCAGCAGCACGGTGATCAGGCCGAGCAGCAGTTGGCTGGTACGGCGTCTGGACAGGGTCATAGTGGTTTGCCCGCCCATTCGCCCGTCAGGGTCTTGAGGAATTGAATGATCAGGTCCTTGTCTTCCTGGGACGGGTTGCGCCCCAGTTGATACTTGAACATCACATCGACCGCTTCTTCCAGGGTCCTGGCCGAGGCGTCGTGAAAGTACGGGGCGGTGACGGCTACATTGCGCAGGCTGGGCACCTTGAACACATGGCGGTCCTCTTCGTCCTGGGTCTGCAGGTAGCGCCCAAGGTCCGACTCCACCGGATTGCCCCGTGCCTTGAAATAGTCGCCCATCACGCCGAATTTCTGGAACATGTTGCCGCCGATATTGACCCCCTGGTGGCAAGCAATGCAGCCGTAGTCCTTGAAGCGTTGGTAGCCGTACTTTTCCTGGGTCGTGAGGATCTCGGTGTTGCCCAGCAGGTACTGGTCGAATCGCGAGTTGGGTGTCAGCAGGGTGCGTTCATAGGTGGCCAGTGCGTTTTGCACATTGGCGGCGGTGACGCCGTCGGGGTAGGCCTGGCTGAACGCGGTCTGGTAGGCAGGCATGGCGGACAGGTTCTGCACCACGGTTTTCCAGTCACTGCCCATTTCCACCGGGCTGATCACCACCTGTTCGACCTGGGCTTCCAGGGTATCCACCCGGCCATTCCAGAACTGCTTGAAGTTCAGGCTGGCGTTGAATACCGACGGCGTGTTGATCGCGACCGGCTTGCCGTCGAAGCCAAGGGAAAACGGCTTGTCGTCGGCACCGCCGGACGCCAGTCGATGGCAACTGGCGCAGGAGAGGGTGCCGTTGACCGACAGGCGCGGTTCGTTGAACAGCTGGCGACCCAGCTCGACCCTGGCCGGGTCCAGCGCCGGAACCGCAGGCAGCGGTTTGAGCGCTTCATCCAGTGGTGCGGCCAGCAGCGGTGCCGCCAGGCCCAGCATGAACATCAGGCCAAGACGGTAAGTTGAGACATCGCTCAAGCGAGCACTCCTTGCAAGCGTAGGGCTATGGGGTGGGCATCAATGTCGCGCAGCCCACTTGCAGCAACTGGGCGAAGTCTTTGGCAGGCACGGCCTTGCTGAATAAAAAGCCCTGGCCTTCTTCACACAGCTGGGCTTGCAGGAAACTCAGCTGATCGAGGGTTTCGACCCCTTCGGCGATGATAGTCAGTTCCAGGCTCCTGCCCATGCCGATGATAGCGCTGATCAGTTGCTCGTCCTGGTTATTTACGTTCAGGCCGCGCACGAAGGACTGGTCGATCTTCAACACGTCGATGGGGAAGCGTCTCAGGTAGCTGAGGCTGGAGTAACCGGTGCCGAAGTCGTCCAGGGCCAGGCGCACGCCCATGGCCTTGATGGTGTGCAGGGTCTTGACGGTTTCTTCGACATTCTGCATCAGCACGCTTTCGGTGATTTCCAGTTCAAGCAGATGTGGCTGCATATCGGTCTGCTTCAAGATTGCGACGAGGTTGTCGACGAAGTCGCGTTGACGGAAGTCGATGGCCGAGATGTTCACCGAGATGCACAGCGGTGGCAGGCCCATCGCACGCCAGGCCTGCACTTGCTCGCAGGCCTGGCGCAGCACCCATTGGGTCAGGGGCACGATCAGCCCGCTGTCTTCGGCCACGGGGATGAAATCGCCGGGGTTGACCCAGCCCGAGCGTGGCTGGAACCAGCGGATCAGCGCTTCGGCGCCGACGATCTTGCCGGATTTCAGGTCAAGCTTCGGCTGGTAGTGCAGCACAAACTCTTCGCGGTCCAGCGCCTGGCGAATCGCGCTTTCCAGGTTTTGCTGGTGTCGGGCGCGCCGGTTCATGTCTTCGGTGTAAAAGCTGAAGCCATCCGGGCCCTGTTCCTTGCGGGTGCGCATGGCGGTCTCGGCGTGTTTGATCAGTTCCACGGCATTGCCGCTGTCATCGGGGTAGATCGCGATGCCCAGGCTGGCGGTGACGCTCAGGTCGTGCCCTGCGACATGTCGGGTGGCACTCACGGCCGTGAGGATTTTTTGTGCGATATGCTGGGTTTGCTGCGGATGCTCGATATCGCTGAGCACAACCACAAATTCGTCCGCGCCGTAGCGAAACACCGAATCCGATGCACGCACGCTCGCCACCAGGCTGTGGCTGACCTGTTGCAGTACCTCATCGCCCACCGGGTAGCCCAAGGCATTGTTGACGCGCTTGAAGCGGTCCAGCCCGATAAACATCACCGCCAGTTGCGTGTCATGCCGGTGGCCCAACGCAATCGCCTGCGTGAGCCGGTCGCCCAGCAGCGTGCTGTTGGGCAATTCGGTGAGGGTGTCGTATTGCAGCAGGTGCGAGACTTTGAGCAGCTCCTGCACACGTTCTTCGATAGTGCGCTCCAGGCCGATCACCTTTAGCGCTATGTCCTGGGCAAGCTGCCATTTCCAGGTCAGGGCGCTTGCCATCTGGCGGATCTCCAGATGATCGAAGGGTTTTTTCAGGATCAGCAGCTGGTCGTTGTACTTCAGTCGCGCCTCGATGGCTTCGAAGGAATAGTCGGAATAAGCCGTGCACAGGGCGATCTGCAGGTTGGGGTCAACGTTCCACAGCTGTTCGATGGTCTGCAGGCCATCCCAACCCGGCGGCATGCGCATGTCGATGAACACCAGGGCATAGGGCGCGTTGGCGGCCAGGGCCCGGTTGACCAGTTCCAGGGCTTCCTCACCCTGGTAGGCGGAGTCCAGCTTGAAGGCCTGGCGTACTTTAGGGGCGGTGCCGAACAGCGTTTCCTCAAGGTTCTCCAACGAAGGCTCGCCATTGGCATCGGCGCAGAGAATCTTGCGGAAGTCCTGGTGGATCGAGGCCGTATCATCGACGATCAGAATGCGCCGGTTGGCCCTGGCGGAATCAGCAGTCATGGCCTGCTCCTTGACGACAAAAGGTTTGACTGCATAACGATTCCTTCCCTGATTTCGCCTCGGAGCGGGGCGCCAACCTGTTCTGTCAGCATAGTCGAGGTCCCTTGATATCGACGGCCAGTTGGCGTCAAATCAACCCCGCGCCTCAGGCGAAGGAAGCTGGCCGGGCACGAGGGTTCAATTTAGCTCAATTTTGTTTGATTTGAAGGCGCGGTCACCATGGATGAGAAACCCACTGTTTTACTGGTCGATGATGAAGAGTCGATTCTCAATAGCCTGCGCCGGCTGTTGCGCAGTCAAGCCTTCGATGTAGTGCTGGCCGGCAGCGGCGCCCAGGCTCTGGAGATCATGGCGGCACAGCCCATCGACCTGATCATGAGCGATGCGCGCATGCCCGGCATGGATGGCGCGCAGTTACTGGCCGAAGTCCACCGGCTGTACCCGGCCACCAGCCGTATCCTGCTGACCGGCTACGCTGACGTGCCGACCATCATCAAGGCGATCAACGAAGGGCAGATCCACCGTTATATCGGCAAGCCGTGGAATGACGATGAACTCAAGCTGATCCTGCAGCAGGCGCTTGAACATCAGCGGCTTGAACGGCTGACCCAGGTGCAGAACGACCAGCTCAAGGCGCTCAATGCCACCCTGGAAAAGCGCGTCGCGTCGCGCACCGCCGAGTTGCAGCAAACCGCCGACATGCTCGACCTGGCCTACGAAGAACTCAAGCGCAGCTACGTGACCGGCACC
This sequence comes from Pseudomonas sp. NFR09, assembly GCF_900111535.1. NCBI lineage: Bacteria > Pseudomonadati > Pseudomonadota > Gammaproteobacteria > Pseudomonadales > Pseudomonadaceae > Pseudomonas > Pseudomonas sp. NFR09. The sequence goes on along the minus strand of NZ_FOIH01000001.1, from coordinate 350,171 downwards.
GAAGTGTTTTCGCTGTTGGCCAACCTGCGTCTGCCCAGGGATAAGCAGACCAACCGCGCGCTGATCGAACTGATCCGCGTGTACTGCGCCGCCCAGGCCATGGATGAAGCCAGCACTCGCGACCTGACCATGGCCGCCGCGCTGTACAACATCGGCAAGCTGAGCTGGACCGACAGCATGATGGTGTCGCCGTCGGACAAATTGCACAGCACCGACCGCACGCTCTACCGCGAGTACCCGGCCCAGAGTGAATCGCTGTTGATGACCCTTGAACCGATGAAAGACGCGGCGCGGATCATTCGCCATCATCAGGAGCGCTGGGACGGTACGGGCTTTCCCGACCACCTCAAGGGCGAGTCGATTCCTCCCGGTTCACGGCTGTTGAAATTGGCGGTGGACTTCATCGAGTTGCAGAAAGGCTTGATCCTCGAGCGCAACTTGAACAGCGATGAAGCCCTGCTGTTTATCCGCAAATATGCCGGGCGCCTCTACGATCCGGACCTGGTGGAAGATTTCGTGCAGGCCTGCGCAACGTTCCTGAGCGACGTGACCCTGGGCGACCCCACGGTAAAAGTCCTCACCACTCGAGAACTGGAGGCCGGCATGGTCCTGGCCCGCAACCTCAATGCCGACAACGGCATGTTGTTGTTGAACGCCGGCAAGGTGTTGAACCTGCCGCTGGTCGACAAGTTGATTGCGTTCGAAGCGATGGAGGGTGCCAAGTACAGCGTGTTCATCAAGACGCCCGAGGAGCAGGCGCAACTCCCCTAGTGCGCGCCGTACGGGGCCCGGCTTGCCTACAGGCCCCAGGTTTTACGCCGGCTGCCGTGATAGTCGATGATGCCCCTGAGTACGTACACGTCTTTCTCACCGTCTTTCCCGGTTTTCTCGAGCGCCACTCGCCATCGACCGCGCCCGGCGCCTGGGTCCAGTTGCGGCAGATCCACGTAGCTGTAGCTGCCGATTTTCTTGCCGCTGACCCGTCCTCCTTGAATGTCCTGAACGATTTCGTCGATTTTGCTTTTGGCGTTGGCTGGCAGCAGAGACAGTTGGGTTTCCATCAGCTCGTCGAACCTGACGATGTGGGCCGCCCCGTCGCCCGAGGGGGTGACGGCGCTCGGTGGCACAGGGGATTGTGGCCTTTGAGGCAGCCTTTCACCGCGAGGAAGTGGCGGGTGTGCGGGTTGAAATTCCAAAGGCGTTGAGAATTTGGGAATGGTTCTTTCAAATTCCGCGACCGTCACGCTGTCCACCGCCTTGAAACTGGAGACTGCTCCGGTCCTTTCGCCGTGGGACAAGGCAATGTAGGGAATGCCGGCTTTTTTGAAATCGTCTGAAAATGAATCGACGCCGAGCTTCACAAAAAGCTCATGGCGCCGTTCGTTCCTGAACGTTTTCAAGGCTTCCTGGATACCCGGGGCCTCGAGCCATTTCTTCAAGGCCTCGTTAAAGCTGATGTTGTGTTGTGTGGCGATGTCCTGGACGATCTTCATGCGTCCTTTTTCTCTCACAAACGCATCGAGGGTTTCCTGGCGCCAGGTGGACAAGTGAAACTTATTATCGAACTTCGTCAGGCTGTTCAGCTGTTTCTGGGTGAACGCATAACCGACGAAAGTGGCGCCGGTATCGTGGTCGATAATACTGATCGATGCCCTGATGTGTTTTGAGAAGTCGTCGTTCCGGCCAACGATTCGTTTGATTTTAATAAACAGATTTTCCATCTCCTCGCTGGAACGGGTGAATTGTCCGGACAGGAAGTAGGTGGTCTTGTTCAGGTGTGTATAAAGGTTCGCTTCGAATTCAATGTTCAATAACGTCTCGCGCAGTCGCGGCGCGGGAATCCCCCGCTGCCCCCAGACAATGCGGCGAAAAGCGGCCTCATCAACACCCAGGCGCTCCAGCGCGTTGTCCAGCAGTCGACGTTTCTGTGACGCGGTCACCTCCTTGAGCATCGCTTCGCCATGGGTAGCAGAGGAGTAGATGCGCATCGCTGCGATCAGGTCATCGTGCACTTGCTGTTCGGCGGTACGCCCCCCGAGAACGCCCAACACCGACCCGCCCCCGCGTGTCGTACGCTCAAAGCGTGGCTTCCAGCTTTTTGCATCGCCCGGCACGACCATGAAATCCGGCTTATTCCCCGTCGGGTGCTTGATAAAGCGCGCACCTTCTTCCACATGGGACGCATACAGGTAATAGCGACCGTCGTTGCCCATCATCGCGACAAATTGCTGATTGCGACTGTCCATGAAACTGGGCGCGCCCATCGCGCGCGACAGTCGAAAATGGTGGGTTTGGGCAAACGCTTCGACGTCAAAAAGAGCGTCGATCGAGTGGGGCAGTCGGTACTCTGCGACATCGACCCAGGCCGGGTCCAGCGGGCGGATCGCGGGTTTGGCGAGAACGATGGAGGCTTTTTTGTCTTCGCCGATTTTGCGGATCAGGCCCGGGATGCTGCGCCCCAACTTCTGCGCGTTGCGCACCCCTCGGACGATGTAGCGATGGGCCAGGCGCCGCAGGGCCTTGAACAGGGACAGTCCGAGGAGGAAGTCAGCCACTTCGACGGAAAATAGAAAGCCGTTGACTGCCGATTCGAGGGCAATTTCCGCGTTGGTCCGCGAACGGTAATCGGCATGGGAAAGCTGAAAGCCCAGTTGTGCCGAATACAAATAGGCATGCAGCTCGACGGTGACGGGGGTCAGGGCATAACGGTGCACGCTGCGAGTGTCATTGAACACCCGGGAGAGTTCGCGCACATCGTGCGTGGCCATCCGTTGGCTGAAATAGGCACGCCATTCGGGTTTGGCCTTGAGCGTGTCGAGTTCCGCCAGGCCCAGCACCAATTCCCTGAAGGGCGCATCATCGGGGGCCTCCGGTGTGTAGAGCACGCACACGCCGCCGGGCCTGGTGCCCTTGCGCTGAATGACCAGCACGCCGTTGATCACCTGGCCTCCCTGGCCCCCTTCAAGCCCGCCTCCCATGACCAGGAGATTGACCTCGATATCGAACTGGCCGACCTTGGGCCGGATGGTGGGGTCGGGATGCTGCGCAACCGCCTGCACCCAGTCCAGTCCACCGCCGGGTGTCTTGAAAATAAACAGGTCGTTGACAGCAGGATTGAGCCGGCTCTCCAAGGCGTCCTTGCGCATCCTTGCCGCATTCGCGCGCTGCCAGGCGCTGGCGAAAGCGCGGTCTTCACCGTCTGGCGCGAACGCCGCCCTGAGGTACGCCGCGTACTGCTGGCCAATGTCGGCCTGTAGGGCAAGGGCGCGCAGGTCTGCGTTGTCGAGCCTGCCGACTTTTTCTCCTCGCGTGTCGAAAAGGTCGGCAGTGGCGGTGATCGTTCTGTGCAATTCATGGGGCGACCACGCATCGACGTTGCGCCGGGCGTAGCTTCCCAGGGTGCGCAGGTCCACGACTTCTTTGGCGTTCCAGGTGCCGAAGGTCAGTGTCTGCTCCGTCAACACCAGGGGAATATCGAGCTGTGGGTCTTCGCAGATGTAGACCGTTTCGGATTCGTCGTCTCGATAACCCGTGACCTTGACCGGCATTGACGTGCTCACACGCAGTCGTACCAGGCTCTTGTGGACGTCCAGGTCCACATTGGCATATTCCGGTTTCTGGCGGCTGAGCACCTTGCGGGTTTCATCCTCCGCGAACGCTGGCAGGGTCGAAATCTGTTCAAGCAGTGGGCGCAGCGCCTCATTGTTGTCGACCAGGGTTGTTTCCAGCTGTCGGTACAACTGCTGGTCCGCCGGGCTGGCCGTGCTCAGCCAGACGGGGTCGTGCGGCGCGACCAGGCGCAGGTTGCGTGCCGCGAGGGCCGCGGATACATCCAGGTGTGGCGCCAGGTCGGCAACCAGAGCGATCTCACCGGCCAGTGGCAACGTCTGTTGGCGCAGAGCCGCCCGGGTGTTGAAGTACTGCCGTACCCGCAGGGAGCGGACGTGGTCGGCGATCACGTCGGCCTCGATCCGTGCCGGGTCGCTCGCCAATATTGGCGTGTCACTCGCGTGTGCTTGAGCGGCCAGCGGCAGGCTGGCAATCAGGCGTTGGCCCGCGGGGTCGCTGGCGCGCAGACGTGCCGCCACGGTTTCATTCAACCGCGCCAGGTTTTCAAATTCCTCGAAGCCTTCGCCAGGGCTGAAGAGCAGCACGCTGCCAACGGGCGGTGTGCCACCGGTGGCGTTCAGGATGAACGCGGCGGCGAACTCGCTGCCATTGTCCAGCGCCAGCCGGTACACGGCAGGTCTGGGGCCTGTGGGAAACACCTTTTTGCGCGCCGCGGCGGTGGGGTATTTCAATACCGTGTCCGCCAGTGTCCGTGACGCGGCCGACAATGTGCCGTCCAGCGTGCGCAGGGCCAATTGGTGGGCCAGGACCTGCCGGCGCAGGTCGACCAGTCGCTCCTCGAGGGTCGGTTGGTCGCCTTCCCGATCTCTCCAGAATTCATTGAGCTTGACCGTGAAGGCGATTTCCAGCACGCCCGCCAGTGTGGCGGTCGGGCTGGCCGCAGACAGGCGTTTGCCCTCGTCCACGGTACCGCTTTCCCGGTAGAAGGCACCGCTCTCTTGCGTCAGATAAGCCTGCGCGTCAGAGCCGCGTAACCTGGCCAGCAGTGATCCCAGGGGTTCGCTGCCCAGCCATTGTTTCTGGCCCGGTACGTCCTCGCGATAGCGGCTGTAGAAAATGTGGTTGGGATTGATGGGCCGCTGCAAATCAGGAAACAAGGCAGCCAACTGTTGCTGATACACCGTTTCAAGATTCGGCTGTTGCTGGAGCAGTTCGTCGGTCTGGGTATTGAACCTGCCGAGTGCCTGGATAAGCAGCACTTGCTGGGTGTCGCCGGTCTGGTTGGCGGCGGGTACCACCGGCAGGGTCACGGGTTGCGAGAGGTTGGCAGGCCCGTTGACCGGCAAGAGTGGTTCCGGGGCATCTGAGGGGGGAAGCGATGACTGGTACATGGTGAACTCGTATGGAAGGCGCTTGCGCACGGCTGGATCAGAGTTCGGAGTCTAGGGTTGGCGGTTGCACGTGTTGCGGTGCATGTGTGTGGGTGAACGCGTGCCCGGGGGCGATTGCCTGCAACGCAAGCCCATGTGATCCTTGCCGCTTTTGCGCCTGAGGTTTATTGCATGTCCACCATTATCCGCATTGCTGCCGCCCTCCTGATCGGCAGTGATGGCCACACGTTGCTGGTCCGCAAGCGCGGCACCCAGGCCTTCATGCAACCGGGCGGCAAGATCGATGCCGGTGAGCAACCCGCCCAGGCCCTGGCCCGCGAGCTGCACGAAGAGCTGAACCTGCATATCGATCCAGGCCAGGCCTTGTACCTGGGGCACTTCTCGGCGCCGGCCGCCAACGAGCCGGGTTTCACCGTGGAAGCCGAGCTGTTCCAGGTGCGGATCGACGTACCGGTGACGCCTGCCGCTGAAATCGAAGAAATACGCTGGATCGATCCCATGGGCGACGGCGGCTTGCACTTGGCGCCGTTGACCCGCGACCTGATCCTGCCGTTCTACCGCGAATCGCTGGCCGGCTGCGCGACGTCCGCTTGATGGGAGGGCGGTCAGCGAACCGCGCTGACCCCATCCAGGGTGGAGAACGAGGTGTCCTTGGCCGTCAGCAGGAAGTCGCGCATGTACGGTGCATCCAGCATGTCGGCGCGAATCCCCGCATACAACGTCGCGAACAAGCCTTTCTCGCCGAGGCGCTTGGCTTTCACATAACCACGCGAGCTGTATTCATGCAGCGCCCAGTGGGGCATGCCGCATACGCCACGGCCGCTGGCCACCAGTTGCATCATCATCACCGTCAGTTCCGAGGTGCGCACCTGGGCCGGTTCCACGTCGGCCGGTTCCAGGAAGCGGGTGAAGATGTCCAGGCGGTCACGCTCCACCGGGTAGGTGATCAGGGTTTCGGTCAGCAGGTCCTCCGGCACGATGTACGCCTTGTTCGCCAACGGGTGCTGATTGGCCACGGCCAGCATGGCTTCATAGGTGAACAGCGGCACGTAGGTGATGCCGGGCAACTCGAGCGGATCGGAGGTGACCACCAGGTCGAGGTCGCCACGGGCCAGGGCCGGCAGCGGGGCGAAGGCGAAACCCGAGGCCAGGTCCAGCTCGACTTCCGGCCAGGCATCGCGGAACTGGTCGATGGTCGGCATCAGCCACTGGAAGCAACTGTGGCACTCGATCGCCATGTGCAGGCGTCCGGCGGTGCCGCCGGCCAAGCGCGCAATATCCCGCTCGGCGCCGCGCAGCAGCGGCAGGGTGGCGTCGGCCAGTTGCAGCAGGCGCAGCCCTGCGCTGGTGAAACGCAGCGGCTTGGTCTTGCGCACGAACAGCGGCATGCCCAGGCGTTCTTCCAGTTCCTTGAACTGGTGGGACAGCGCTGATTGCGTGAGGTGCAGGCGCTCGGCCGCTTCCACCAGGCTGTCAGCTTCGCGCAGGGCGTGCAGGGTTTTCAAATGACGGATTTCCAGCACGGTCGCCTCCATGAGAAGAATTTGTCTTTAATGATAAATCATTGAAGACAATTCATGTTGGCCCGCAGGTGATGCCTGTCGGTCAGACTCTCAGAAAATACTGATTGGCGATTGGCAGGTCGATGTTGCCGCGCCAGATGTTTGTGTCTGCGAAAGTGGCGCCACCCTCTCGTTGAGCCGTTTGCCATTTCATGCCCAGGTACTGTTGGGCCCTGAGCTTGATATGCGCCTTGGCAAAACTGTCGAATGCCGAATGCTCCGCCACGTAGTGAAAGTGCGCGTACCAGAGCACAGGCGCCTGCGGCGTGGTCGTGTCGTGAAGGGCATATTCCTGCAAGTAGTCTGGCTGTCCGTCCGGGCGTTTATCCCTGAGTTTCTTGCGTGTTCCGAGTTTGCGCACCTCCAGCCGGCCTTTGCTCATCAGGTAGTCCAGGTAGCCCTCCGTGGGCTTCTGGCTTTCCACGGTGCGCTGGATGCGCAGGGTTTCACCCGCGCGCTTGAGTCGGTCGGCGCGGGTGAGCAGTTGCTCGACCAGCGGGTTACCGGCCTCATGGTTTTGCACGATGCGGGCGCGGGATTCGAGAGCATGGGCTTCACTGACCAACATGTGCTCAAGGTTGACTGGCTCCATGGTTTTGTAGCTGTTGACAGTGTTTTCCAACGCATCGACGGCATCCAGGCGCTTGCGGGCTTCATCCACCAGCATCTTGGTGTCGGTGGGTAAGGCCGGTGGCACATCCACGGGCCGACTTTTTTCGATGTTCAAGCGATAGCGGTGGCTGTCCGACATTTGCTCCCATACCTCGACCGTCACGCCTTTTTCGTTACTGACGAGAAACTGCCTGGGGGATTCCTGTACCCCAAGGCGCAACTGCCCGTCTTCGGTTTCAAACACCGTTCTACGTCCGGTAGGCGCCGGTGTGTGGGATTTGCGCAGGCTGCGCCTGGCTTGGTGGGTCAATTGGGTCAGGCCGTCGAGCAATGGCTGGAGGCAGGTCGGATCGAAATGGTCAGGCGAGAGCACGTTCCAGGAGATCAAATCGCGATGAGCCTGTTCGTAGACCTTGATCAGGTTTTCCAGGAATTGATTGCGCTGGACCTTACTGATGTTGGCGTCGGGCAGTTGCAGCTGAGAGGCCAGACTGATATCCAGTTTTATCCTCAGATCGTGCAGCAGTTTTTCCTGGAGTACCCACGTAACGTCGGTGGGTTTCGGGCGGCTTCCCACGGTCTCCAGCAGTTGTCCCATTCGAGTGGTCAACAGGGTGTTCTCGCTGTGTTTCTCCAGCAGTGGCAACACATCCTCTTTTAGCAGGTTGCGTCGGACGGGTTCGGTCACGCGTTTGTACCAGGTACGCAACGATTTGGTCGAGGTGCCTATCAGATCCCACTCGTTGACAAACTGCAGACGCACGCGCTTGAGCTCATCCAGCAACGCAACGTGTGCTGCGCTCCAGAGTGGCGTCGAGGCCAGTCGCGCCTTGATTTCTGTGATCTCCTCAAGCAAGTCCAAGCCGATGGCTTGGGCGTGCTTGGCACGATGAACCAATCGCTCCGAGATAATGTGAGCCACCCTCACTTGGTTTTGCTTGATCTGTTGGCGCAGGGTTTCACCGGGAAGCTGCGCGAGGGTTTCGGCCATTTCATGTTGACGAATGCAATCCGCGATTTCGCTGGCCAGCAGGGCATCCAGTTCTTTTGTCTCGCGGTACCTGCGGACGCGGTCCTGGGGCCTGCGCGAGATAAGATGTTCTTGCTGGAAACTGACCAGTTTCTCCATGGTCACGCCCAATTGAGCGTCAAACGTCCTGCACAACTGGTCATATTCCGCGAGCTGGGCGTCGCGTTGTGCATTTACCCGTGACACGGGGGCCGGCAGTTGCCGCTCTACGGCAGCGGGCATATCGCTGCCTCGGCGTGCGCGCTGCCTGTGCCGACTGCCGCCGCCATAGCCGGTGAGGTGGCCGCCATGTACCGCAGCGTAGGTATCCCACTGCATGGCCTCATCAAGTGCAATGGCTGGCATGTAGGACTTGCCTGGGGTGATCAGCCGCATTTCGTGGGTGGTGGGGTCGAATTTTACTTTGAAGTAACGGCCTTCGTTGATGATGAAGTGATCGCCGGACCGATGGCGCAGCGTATTCCGATAAGGACCGGCGTGCACCGCTTGCAAACTGCCGACCGACAGGGGGCGAGGGTGTTCGTAACCGGCGAAACGCTTTTGAGAAGGCATGGCCTGGCGAGATTTCACGTTACGCCAGAAGCTTTGGCGCGTGGGGTGCCTGAGTTGATGCTGGCGGGTCAACGTGCGCGCGGTGGCCGCTTTGCCCGCGGGCGGAGCGGCGAACACCAAGGCATCCATGCCGGCATACACCAGGCTGTCGAATGCCGAGACCAGTTGTTCGATGCCGTGGTGAACCTCGCCGTGCCTGAAGGCGTCGACGGCGCTGTACAGGCTGGTGACGCCATCGACCAGCGAAATGGCAGTGCCGATATAGGGGACAAAGCTCAAGGCAATCCTGATGCCATTGAACAGGTGGCCGCTCCTCAATGCATAACGCTCCCTGGCCAGGTCTTCGTTGGAGCGTGCGTCGGTTCTGTTGGCTTCGATCAAGCGGCCCATGTGGGCGTCGAGCAGGTGCTCGGTCAGCGAGGTGGTGGCGGGCCAGGCGGAACCCACGCCGATGATTGCGTCATAGCGTTTGACAACCGCTTGGTCGATGCGGCTGATGTGCCCGTCGAGGGGGCCGGTGATTGCGCGTCCTGCCACGTAGTTGATCATCGTATCGAGGCTGCACAGGTCGAATAATCGCTGGCGCGCCTGTTCAAGGCTGTCGAAACGCCGCAGGTAGCGTTCATCCGGCGCGTCCGGCAGGTAGAGCAACGTCACGCCACTGGTTCGTTCGTGAATGAACGTAATGCCCGACAGAGTCACTGGGCTTTCAGTGGTGGTGTCCGCGTCACCGACGGTCAGGATCGCCGGCAACAAGACGATGCGCTTGTCGCCCGTTTCCCAGCCTTCCCGGGTGTTGGCGTGAATGGCGATGTCCAACAGGTGGTGTTCGTCGGCGCTGATATGGTGTTGACGCAATGCCATTTCGCCTTGCAGCGCCAGCATCAGGCGCAGGGGCGCACTCAGGCATTCCCGGCGGTAATCCACCTGGAACATGGATTCTGCCGGGGTTCCTTTGAACGCCTGGTAGATTCTTGTCTCATAAGCGCCGGCCAGGTTCAGCTCGCGCACTGTCCGGATCAGGTATTCGCGGGTAATGCCGGCCTTGAGGATTGCCTGTTCGGCGGCGTCCTCTGCCGTCACGTCCACGCTCAAGAATCGCAGGCGCAGGTCGGTTGCGTCGTCGACATTGCTCAACGCCAATTCATCCAGCGATAACGTGCTGCGCGCTTGGCTGGGTGTGTAGTGCACCCTCACTGGCGTGCCGCCGACACCGCTGCCACCCGGTACTGGCCTTTGTTCTGATCTGACCGAAACCGGCAGGTCCAGCTTCACGGTAAAAGCCTGGGTCAGAGAAAAATCTTTGCGCAAGCGCGCATCCAGGTGTTGGCGCACGAATTCATCGCGCGGCATCAGTGACTGATCGCTCAGGACCTCGGCCCGCTCAAGTGCTCGGATGTAGCGCTTGAGCTGGTTTTTGAACTGTTCGCGCTGCTCAGCGGTTTGCCCATTCAGCCAGACCGGCAGTTTTTCCGCGATCCGGCTGCTGTTGTCTTGCTCTTCGATCTCCAGCAGGGCGGCCGCGCGGGCGCTGTGCTCTGGCAGCAGCAGGCTTGGGAGTAAGGTTTCGCGCAGTTCTTCCAACGCAGCGGCCGACCCCCTTGAGCGGGTTTCGGCCATCTGCTCGTCGCAATCGAGCTGTTGCTGGCTGAGGCTGTGTTCAAAGGCATTGCCGGTCAATTCGGTGAGGTGCAAAGCCAGCTCAGTGTCTTCGGCGCTGATCTGGAACAGGCTTTCCTGCAGCGCAGCGCGTGAAGCAAAGCGTTGCAGGGCGCCGTCGCGACCCGGCCAGTAGACCAGATGGATGGCGTTGTTCGTCGGTGGCACCTCAAGGTTGGGCGATGCGGTAATCACCAAAGGACCTTTGAGCTCGCTCGTGGTGATCCTGCTCGTGGCGTTGTTTTTTTCGGTCACTGCCAGCGTCATCGAACAGACGGAAACGGCCAGGCTGCGGTCTTCGGACAGCGGGGCAGCCAGGGCAATCTCGATCAACTTGAACTCGTCGGTGCTGATCTGGTTCAGCGTCCGTTGAATGCCTGCCTCCAGCCGCAGCCCCGCAAGCCTGGCCTGGTACAATGCGGTGAATTGAGTGTTCAGGCTGGTGATATCCAGCGGGCGCCGTTGCAGCAGTTGCCGCGCCGCTCGCTCGCAGGTCTGTTGCTGCGCACGCAGCTCACCCATCAATTGCTTTAATGGTCGCAGGCGTGCCTCCCTGCTGGCGGTGGTCGTATCGTGGGTCAGCAGGGCGTCAAGCGCGTCGCGTTGATGTTGCACTGCGCTCTGACGCTCGCTGAGGCCGAGGCCAGGGTGCAGATGGCCAAACTGCGCAAGCGTGCCTGTGCCTTTCACGCGCGAGGTGGGCGGCAGGGGCGCCGTGGCAAACGGTGACTGCTCCCGTCGCTGCTGGTCGAATGCTTCGACCTTCTGGCGCGCCTGGTAGGCATCCTCAATGTCAAGTGCGGGCAGGGCATGGATGGTTGCGCGGTACTGCGCATCGGCCAACTGGCCGAGCCACAGCGTGATGCCGGTCTCCAGCGGCCGCTGCTTGACCTGGTATTCGATCTGCGCGAAAGGATCATCCTGTGGGGTAGAGAACAGCAACCTTTGCTGTTCAAGCAACCAGCGCTCCATGTCCGTGCGTTTGCTGAAGGTTCGCCAGGCCGGTTGATGGGCTGGCAAGTACAACAGTTGTTGTACCGGCTGATCGGTATCCGGGGTCAAGACCCAGGCACCGGGCAGCACCCGTGTATCGGCCGTGGTGCCCGTGAGGAACATTTGTTCAGCGCAGACTTTTTGTTCTTGCTGGCCTGCCTGGGGTGGATCGATGACGGCACGTATCAGTTTGACCGCCTCGTCACTGAGGGTGCCTTGGGCAAGCTGGGCCTCGGCCGAGGCTTCGAAATGAATGTGGTACAACTCTGCCGCACGGGCGCGACAGGACTGGGGCTGGAGGGGCGCCCGGGTGTGCCAGAAGTAGCCGGTCCATGCGTCCTTGAGCGCTTGCTCCAGATCCATCCCCTTGAGCTCATCCAGCAGCATGGACAGCGTATAACCCGAAAGCACATGGTTTTCCGGCAGGCCGACCACGCTGCCCTTGGGCACCTGTGTCGTGTCCATGGCTGGACGCTGTTGCATGTACAGGCAGGCTTCGATCAAGGAAATGCGGCAGGTGCCGCGCAGTGCCGTGGCCATGAATTCTATGCCGGTCAGTTCCGCGTTGAGTTGCCAATGATCGTGGATCATCTGACTGATAGTGCTGCGAACCGAGGGTGTTCCCGCTATCAAGGCCTGCATGTCGCGGTGACATTCCTGCCAGCGTTGGATCGCGTCCAACAACAGAACTTCATCGGTGACCTCGGGCTTCAGCGGGCGGGAAAGGCCGAAAACTTGTGCGCCATAGTGCGGATCAGGGGGCATGTACAGGGCTCCATCGCTTGAAAAACCGATTAGAGCTCGTCAGCGTCGGTACTCGGCGCCATATACATATCGTGTCGACCGCTGGGCACTCTTCATCAAACTGTCACGCAACTGTGGCAGCGCGCTTGAACAAACTTCATCAGACTCGCGCTCTACTGGGGTTCTGCGTTTCGGTGTTTTCCATGCGTGTGTTGTTTTTATTGGCCGCCTTAGTGTTCGGCCTGCCGTCTTTTGCGGCTTCTCGATGTGATGTGAATGTCCCGACCCAAATGGTCGACCTGGCTCAGGTGAGCATCGCCTACCAGAGCATCGGCCGTGCGTCCGACCCTGCCTTGCTGCTGGTGATGGGCCTGGGCGGGCAGTTGATCCACTGGCCTGACGAGGTGGTCGTCGCCTTGTGCCAGCAAGGGTTCCGGGTGATCCGCTATGACAATCGAGACGTCGGCCTGTCCACCTGGCGCCAGGCTCCGGCCAATGCCAACCTGACCTTCGAAGTGCTGCGCTACAAACTCGGCCTGCCGGTGGCGGCTCCGTATACCTTGACCGACATGGCCGATGACGCCATAGGCCTGATGGACGCGTTGCAGATCCAGCAATTCCACGTACTCGGCGCGAGCATGGGCGGGATGATCGCCCAGCACCTGGCCGCCATGGCGCCGCAGCGGGTCGAAAGCCTCACGCTGATCATGACCAGTTCCGGCGCCGCAGGCCTGCCGGCGCCGAATGCCGCGCTGGTACAGCTGTTGTCGCGACGCAGCGCGCCGAATCGTGAAGTGGCCCTGGAGCAGCAGGCCGACTTGCTCGCCGCACTGGGCAGCCCGAACGTCAAGGATGATCGCCAGGCGCTGTTGCACCAGGCGGCGCTGTCCTACGACCGCGCCTTCAACCCGGACGGCGTGAAGCGCCAGATCATGGCGATCCTCGCCGAACCGAGCCGCGTGCCGTTGCTCAACCAACTGCGCGTGCCGACCCTGGTGGTGCACGGCACGGCCGACCCGTTGTTGCCGGTGATGCACGGCGTGCACCTGGCGGCGCATATCCAGGGCAGCCAGTTGAAGCTGATTCCCGGCATGGCCCATCGGTTCCAGGAAGCGTTCAAGGCGCCCCTGTTGACGGCCGTGTTGCCGTACCTGCAGGCCCATCGGGAAGATGCGGCGCACTGGGCGCAGATTGACCTGGGCGAGCCTTCGAAGGTGTTGTGACATTGGTGTATCGTGCAACCTTTACGGCGCATTACTGCCAGCGAGGTTGCCTGCCATGAGTACTCCCCTGAAAATCGATTTCGTCAGCGATGTGTCCTGCCCCTGGTGCATCATCGGCCTGCGCGGCCTGACCGAAGCCCTCGACCAGCTTGGCGCCGATGTGCAAGCCGAGATCCACTTCCAGCCGTTCGAACTGAACCCGAACATGCCCGCCGAAGGGCAGAACATCGTCGAGCACATCACCGAGAAATATGGCTCCACCGCCGAGCAATCCCAGGCTAACCGCGAGCGCATCCGCGACATGGGCGCCGGGTTGGGCTTCGCCTTCCGCACTGACGGCCAGAGCCGCATCTACAACACCTTCGACGCGCACCGCCTGTTGCATTGGGCCGGGCTGGAGGGCTTGCAATACAACCTCAAGGAAGCGTTGTTCAAGGCGTATTTCACCGACCGGCAGGACCCGTCCGACCACGCGACGCTGGCGATCATTGCCGAGAGCGTCGGGCTGGATATCCAGCGTGCGGCCGAGATTCTGGCCAGCGACGAGTACGCCGCCGAAGTCCGCGAACAGGAACAACTGTGGATCTCCCGTGGCGTGACCTCGGTGCCGACCATCGTGTTCAACGACCAGTACGCCGTCAGTGGTGGTCAGCCGGCTGAAGCCTTTGTGGGGGCGATCCGGCAGATCATCAGCGAAGCCAAAAGCTAAAGCCGAACGCAGGTCAAAATGTGGGAGGGGGGCTTGCCCCCGATAGCGGTGGTTCAGTTAAGACATGTGTTGACTGACACTCTGCTATCGGGGGCAAGCCCCCTCCCACATTGTTCTCCATTGGTCTTGAGACAGGTGCTGGCCCGTCCCTTGCATTGACCCCTTAAAGCCTTAGGGGACACTGCCTTGAACATTCTTGACCTCGACCACAGCCTCACCGGCCAGGCACCGATTGCACGGCGCCTGGCCAGTGGGCGCGCCCATCGTATCGACCTGCTGGACCTTGGCCCCAAGCTGCGCCTGTGGTCCACCGAAAAAACCTGGAAGCGCTTCGCCGAACGCCTGGCCCAACGACCCCGGCCTTCCGACGCACGGCCGGAAATCCTGTTTGTCGGCTCCGGCGATTATCACCACCTCACGCCGGCATTCCTGGCTGATTTGAAAGAGCCCATCAGCCTGATCCACTTCGACAACCACCCCGACTGGGTGCGCTTTGCGCCCAAGCGTCACTGTGGTTCGTGGGTCAATCGCGCGCTGAAAATGCCGGCGATCAAACGCATCGTCACCCTCGGCCCGTGCAGCGACGACCTGCACAACCCGCAACTGCGCGGCGGCAACCTCGGTGCCCTCAAACGCGGGCAATTGCAGCTGTTTCCCTGGCAGCATGCGCCCTCCAAAGTCTGGGGGCGGGTAGGGGACGGCGCTGGCCACCAGCAGCGGGAAAACCACCTGCATTGGCGCAACCTGGCCGACCTGGACTGGGCGGCGTTCCTTGAGCAGATGATCGACAGCCTGCCCACCGAGGCAATCTGGATCACCCTCGACAAAGACGTACTCGCCAGCGAAGACGCCGCCACCAATTGGGATCAGGGCGGCATGCGCCTGACCCACCTGCTGCAAGCCTTGCGGGCGTTGGCGGCGCGCAAGCGCATCGTCGGCATCGACGTGTGCGGCGAGTTCGCCACGCCGGCGTTCAGCAATGCCTTCAAGCGTTGGGAAGCCAAGTCCGACCAGCCGCCGCCCGAGCGCTGGAGCCCTGAGGATCTGCAGCGCAATGCCGCGACCAATGAAGCCCTGATTGACCTGTTTGAGGAGCTGTTCCCGTGACCTTGACCGTGGTGTTGCTGGTGGCGTTTTCCATCGTGCTCGATGTGATCGGCCAGCTGTGTTTCAAGATCGGCCTGGACCGTTTGCCGGAGTTGGACGGCAGTTTTCGCCTGAATGCGTTCTGGGGCCAGGTGTTCAATGCGCCGTTGCTGTGGGCGGGGATCGGCGCCTATGCCGTCGAATTTTTCGTGTGGCTTGAAGCGTTGTCCCGAGCGCCGCTGAGCCTGCTGTTTCCGGCGGCCGCGCTGGCGTATTGCGGCGTGGTGCTGGCGGGCAAGGTGGTGCTGGGCGAAACCGTCAGCCGGCGCCGTTGGTTGGGCACGCTGGTGATTACTTTAGGCGTGATGTTGGTAGCGATTGCGGGGAGTCAGGCATGAGTACGCAGATTATGAATAACGGATGGTTGCACGGGCGCCTCGGCACGGTGGTGCTGTGGGCCTTGTTGATCTGCACCGAAAGCGCTGGCCAGTTGTTTACCAAAGTGGCCGGGGATCAACTGGGGCAGATGGATTTCAGTTGGCAGTGGTTGGCGCAAGTGGCGCGCAATCCAGGGATCCTGGCAGCGATTGCCAGCTACATCGGCGCGTTTTTCGTATGGATGCTGATCCTGCGGCGCAGCAGCCTGTCCCTGGCGTTTCCGCTGAGCTCACTGGTGTTCGTGGTGGTGTTGCTGGGTTCGTGGCTGGGGCTGGGGGAACATATCAGCCCGCTGCACTGGGTGGGGGTGGCGGTGATTATCGGTGGTATCGCCCTCCTGGCAGAGGGCGAAGAAAACTGAGTGCCTAGGGTTTGCGGTGTGCCACCAAAAACCCTAGACCATGGGACACCGGAAGTGTTTTGACCCCTGCCTCCCGCTGCTGCCCGGCAATCTCCCGATGAAACGCCTTCACCTGGGTCCAGTGCATCTTCGGCCGGTAGTGATGCTCGGCGTGGTAGCCGTTGTTCATCCAGATCAGGTTGTACAACACGCTGTAGGAACTCACGCCCCAGGCGATTGGCAGGTCCGGGTTGCCGCCGAAATGCTCGTAGTAGCCATTGAGCGATGACAGGCACTGGCCCAGGTACCAGAACGGCAACAGCCACAGCACCGCCTGCCAGTTGTAGAACGCCAGCGCGATGTAGAACGCCACGGTCACGCCGATCTCGACCTTGACCCAGCGCGCATCGGCCGGGCGTTTGCGCTTCATCTCGTCATAGAAGGGCTTGGGGTCGTCGCGGAAAAAACTCAGGAAGGTATAGGCCCACGGGTTTTCCGGCTGGCCGTTGTGGCCACGCTGGTAGATCGACAGTGGGTCGATGGTTTTACCGTCCGGCCCCGGCAGGTCGGCGTTGCCACGGTGGTGGCGATTGTGGATGTCGCGATAGAGCGTCTGGGAGAAACCGATGGTCACCGACAGCAGCAGGTCGAAGGCCCGGTTCATGGCGCGATGGGTGAAGTAGGCGTTGTGGATCTGGTTGTGGGAGATGCTGTTGATGCTCCACGACAGGCTGACTGCGTAAAGCAGCGCCAGCGGCACCAGGGCCCACCAGCTCAGGTGATGGAAGGCGGCAACCAGCCAGACGACAAACGCGAAATGCGCCAGGCCCAGGGCGATGGGCACCAGGTCCCAGAGCGAGTGATGGAGCAGGCGGTAAGCGGGGCGAGCCATGAAGAGTGTCCTGGAAAAGTGGATTCCAGCACCTTGTTGCAAACCCCAGACCAACCTAATCGAACTTGTAGCTGATGGCCGTCTGCACCTGGCCCTGGTTCACATCGCCGGTCTCTTTGACGATGCTGCTGTTGGCGGCCGATCCCACCAAGTGAATCCAGCTGGCGCTGGTCAGCAAGGACCAGTTGGCAGCCAGGGGAAATTCGAAACTCTGGGTCAGTGTCAGGTTCTGGAAGCCACCGCTGGCGTTGTAGGGACGAAAGCCGGTGGAAGCGGCTTCGTTGTCATCCACGCCAAAAAACGTGTTGGTCTGGCGTGCATCGGCAAAATGCGCGACCAGCCCGCTGCTGCCGATGATCCCACCGCCCAGCGGGTAGCCCAGTTCGCCGCCCAGTTTGCCGAGGGCGCCACTCTGCGAATGCCCACCGCCCACGGCTTGCCCCACTTGCGCGTAGACCCGCCAGAAATCAGCCGGGGCGTACTGGACGAAGCCACCCACCTCGGCCATGTCCGACACATTGCGCAGGCCTTGCAGATCGCCATTGGACGTGCGCCCCGACAGGTAGTTGATATAGGGGCCGGCGGTAAAGCCGTGGGTGTTGAGCGCGCTCCAGGTCAAGCCGTCATCGGTGCCCAGGCTGACGCTGCCCCAATCCAGGTCCAGGTAGGGCACGGGGCGGACTTCGTAGCGGCTGGCGGTGGGGTCATGGGGTTGATAACTGATGCCTGCGCCCACTTCACCGGTGATGCCTTCGGCCAGGGCAGCGTTTGAAAAGCTCCAAAGGCCAAGCAAACCGGCGAATGCAGCGCATGTGATCCTGTACATGGTCAGGTTCCTTGATTGATTACGTGCGCATGAACGCGCGAAGGGCCCGCTTCACGCAAGCACTCATCTTGTTTGTAGCAAGCTACAAAAATTGTAGCTTCGACGACACATTCCGCCCTCGATACGCGCCAGGGGCCCAGCCCTGCTGGGTGGTGGCCAGTTGGCACAGTCCCTGCTCTACCTCTGGTGCAAGCGCACACAGCGCGCTCCTCCAAGGTAAACAACGATGATCCAGTGGCATATCGTGTGTGACTTCGACGGGACCATTACCCCCACCGATGTCATCGACAACGTCCTCCAACGCTTCGCCGGCCCCGAGTGGGAAACCATCGAACAGGAATGGCTGGATGGGCATATCGGTTCACGCGAATGCCTGAGCCGCCAACTGGCGCTGATCAAGGCCACACCTTCCGAGCTGCTGGCGTACTTCGACAGCGTCGAGATCGACCCGGACTTCCCCGACTTCGTCGACCACGTCATGGGACTGGGTGCGACCATCGAAGTGGTCAGCGACGGCATCGAGCAGGGCATTGCCCGCATCCTGTCGCGCAACTACGTGACCTTGCTGCCGATCCTTGCCAACCGCCTGCGCCAGGTCGACCAGAACAGCTGGCGCATCGATTTCCCGTATGCCAGCGACGCCTGCCGTGCCGCTTCCGGCAACTGCAAGTGCAAGTCCACCCCACGCAACAAGCGCGTGCTGGTGATCGGCGACGGCAAGTCCGATATGTGCGTGGCCTCCACCGCCGACTTCGTGTTCGCCAAGGGCAGCCTCGCCAAGTACTGCGAAGCCAACGACATTCCTCACGCACGCTTCGACACCTTTGCCGAACTGCCTGCATTGCTGGCCCTGCTGCCTCAGGGCATCGCCGCCAACGCCACCACCTTTACTGCTGACAACCAGGAACTCTTCCATCATGTCTGATATCCGTATCGCTACCGCCGAAGACCAGATCCTTCTGTACAAAGAAGCCAAGTATTGCTCCTACGGCGACACCGTTCACTACATCGAGCCGCCGCGTATTTTCAGCCGTTGCGAAGGCTCCTACGTGTGGGACACCGAAGACCAGGCCTATCTCGACCTGCAAATGTGGTACTCGGCGGTCAACTTCGGCTACGCCAACCCGCGCCTGAACAACGCGTTGAAACAGCAGATCGACACGCTGCCGCAAATCGCCAGCCAGTACCTGCACAAGGGCAAGATCGAGCTGTCGGAAATGATCGCGGTCGACGCCAAGAAGAAATTCGGCCTCGACGGTCGCGTGCACTTCAACGTGGGCGGTTCGCAGTCCATCGAAGACTCCCTGAAAGTGGTGCGTAACGCCACCAACGGCAAGAGCCTGATGTTCGCCTTCGAGGGCGGCTACCACGGGCGCACCCTGGGTGCTTCGTCGATCACCTCCAGCTACCGCTACCGTCGCCGCTACGGCCACTTCGGCGAGCGCGCGCAGTTCATCCCGTTCCCGTACCACTTCCGTGGCCCCAAAGGCATGACCAAGGAAGAATACGGCAGCCACTGCGTGCAGCAATTCGCCCGCCTGTTCGAGACTGAATACAACGGGGTGTGGGACCCGAAAGTCGGCTCCAGCGAATACGCCGCGTTCTACGTCGAGCCGATCCAGGGCACCGGCGGCTACGTGATCCCGCCGATGAACTTCTACCGCGAGTTGAAGCACGTGCTGGATCAACACGGCATCCTGATGGTCTCCGACGAGATCCAGATGGGCTTTTACCGCACCGGCAAACTGTGGTCGATCGAACACTTTGACGTGCAGCCGGATGTGATCGTGTTCGGCAAGGCGCTGACCAACGGCCTCAACCCACTGGGCGGCATCTGGGCCCGTGAAGAGTTGATCAACCCGAAGATCTTCCCGCCAGGTTCGACCCACTCCACCTTCGCCTCCAACCCGTTGGGCACGGCGGTAGGCCTGGAAATGTTCAAGATGACCAACGAGATCGACTACGGCGCGATGGTCATGGCCAAGGGCAAGTTCTTCCTCGAAGGCCTGCAGGACCTGCAGAAACGTTTCCCGATCATTGGCGATGTCGACGGCCTGGGCCTGGCGCTGCGCTGCGAAATCTGCGCCCCGGATGGTTTTACACCGGACAAGGCGACCCTGGACTACATGGTCGAAGAAGGCATGAAGGGCGACATGGTGGTGGACGGCCAGAAACTCGGGCTGATCCTCGATGTGGGCGGCTACTACAAGAACGTGATCACCCTGGCACCGTCCCTGGAAATCAGCTACCCGGAAATCGAGCTGGGCCTGAAGCTGCTCGAGCAACTGCTGGTGCGGGCGACCAACCGGTGAACAGCGTCGGGATCGACCTCGGTGAAGGTGATGCCGGTTTCGTTCTCGGTGACGGTCCGGTCGGGATCCTGTTGATCCACGGCCTGACCGGCACCCCGACGGAGTTGCGCCAGGTCGCCAAGGGCCTGGCCAAGGTGGGCAATTGCACGGTGTACGTGCCCACCCTGGCCGGGCACTGCGGTGACAACAGCGACCTGCAGGCCACGGGCTGGATGGACTGGTACGAAGGCGTGCGCAAGACCTTCGTGGGCGTGAAGCAACGCCACGCGCAGGTGTTTGTCGGCGGCTTGTCGATGGGCGCCGTGATGTCGATGTACCTGGCGTCGGAGCATCCGGGCCAGGTGGCCGGTTTGCTGATGTATTCCACCACGCTCAAGTACGACGGGTGGAGCATCAACAAAATGGCGTTTATCACGCCGTTGCTCATCCGTATCCCGTTCGGCGTGCGCCTGTTCCGCTTTACCGAGAAGCCGCCCTACGGCATCAAGAATGAACGCCTGCGCGCCATCGTTGAACGGCAGATGAAGGAAGGCGAAAGCAGCGAGGCGGGCCTGTTGACGATGGAGGGCGTGACGGTGCGTGAATTGCACTGGATGAACGCCGTGGTCAAGAAACGCATGCCGTCGATCAACGTACCGGCGCTGGTATTGCACTCCATCGAGGACGACATCACCAGCCGCTGGAACGCCGATTACGTGGAACGCCACCTCGGCGGGCCGGTGACCAAGATCCTGCTGGACAACTGCTACCACATGATCACCGTCGACCTGCAATACCGCCGGGTGATCGAGTTGAGCGCCGATTTCATCGAACAACACACCTCCGCCATGGGCGCCAGTTCACTTTGTGGCGAGCCCACTCGATACAGCAAGCCCACTCTCGGCCATAGACTCTGACAAAGGACACGATGTGATCACCGCCCAAGCCTTCCCGACCATCCGGGCTATCCAGCGCAGTGCCTGGAACGACTGTTTCCCGGGTGCCCTGGAGGACTGGGACTATTACGTCGCCGTGGAAAACGCCGCCATTGATGATTTCCAGTGGCGTTATCTCGCGGTTTATCAAGATGGAACGCTGGTGGCCGTGGCGGCCGCGTTCATCACGCATTATCGCCTCGACACCACGGTGTCGGGCGCCGGCAAGCGCTTGACCGAACGTGTCGAGCGATTGTGGCCGGGGCTTTTGCAGCTGGGGCTGTATGCCCTCGGATCGCCGGTGGCCGAACGCTGCGACGTGGGTTTCGCCAGCAGCGTGCCGGACGCCCAGCGTCCGCTGTTGCTCAAGCACCTGCTGGGCGCCGCCCGCCAGGATGCCGATGACTTCGGCATCGGCCTGGTGGCGGTCAAGGATGCGCCGAGCAAGGACCCGCATTGGCTCCAGAGCTGCCGCGCGGCAGGCTTCCAGAGCATGCCGAGCTTGCCCACTGGTGTGTTGCCGCTGCCGTACGGCTCGGTGGATGCCTACCTGGGTTCGCTGGGCAAATCCACGCGCAAGGACCTGCGCCGCAAGCTGCGTGCGCCGGGGCCGCGGGTGGAGTGGCGGCGCAATATCGACGACGTGCTGCCCGAGGTGATGCGCTTGTACGAGGCCACGCTCACGCGTGCCGAGTTGCAGTTCGAACGGCTGCCCTCCGGTTACTTCACCGGTGTGCTCGAACGCCTGGATGAGCGCGCGGTCTGTGTTCTTTACTGGGTGGACGAGCAACTGGTGGCGTTCAACCTGGTGCTGGTCGACCAACACCGGCTGGTGGACAAGTTTTTCGGGCATGACGTGGCGTTCACCCGCGACTACAACCTGTACTTCCGCAGCTGGCTGACCAATGTCGACTACTGTATTCAACACAATATTGCCGTGTATGAGTGCGGCCAGGCCGGGTATGCCAGTAAGCTGCGCCTGGGCTGCGAGTTCCAGGGCAACAGTGTGTTTTTCCGTCACCGCAACCGGCTGGTCAACGGCCTGCTCAAGCTTGTAAAACTGTTTATTCGACCGGACCGTTCCGACCCTGCCATGGCTGCTGCGATAAGCGAAACCTGATGATCACCAAGACCCGCCAGAAAGCCCGCCCCTTTGCCATTTCGCGCTGGAGCGTCCAGCGCAAGCTGGTGCTGGCGTTCTGGTTGGTCAGCGTGATTCCTACCATGATCGCGGCCGAGCTGGCCGCGACCACGCTGTCGCAGATCTTCGACAGCAATGTGCGCATCTGGCTGCAGGAGTCGACCAAGATCGTCAAGGACGAAATCGGCGACATCCTTCACGACAACGCGCGCATGGCCAAATTGTTCCTGCGCTACACCAGCCCCCCGTCAAGCCGGCAAGCCGCCAAGCACGACCGCCTGACCGCCGACATTGCCGACGCTACCGACATCGACGTGGTGGCGCTGATTCGCGCCAGCGACCACAAGGTCGAATTCAGCACCGCCTCCGATGACATCGTCAAACAGATCAACCTGACCAGCAACGCGGTGTTGCAGACCGTGCAGGTGGCCGGGGTGAATACCGGCCTGGTGGTGTCGACCTTCGAAACCAGCCGTGACGGTGTCGACTACCTGTTGCTGGTCGCCACCTACCTGGACAGCAGTTTCCTCACCAGCGTGGCCGATGTGCATTCCCTCGACCTGCGCCTGTACCTGGCCAACCCCGACGGTTTTTCCGAGATCTTCTCGACCCAGCGCTTCGTGGATCACCCCTCGCGCATCCCCAAGAGCGTCGAAGCGGCGATGCGCAGCACCCGCCAGCCCAGCGAGCAGTTCACCAACAACTACAGCGGGCTGTACTGGCCGATCTTCAATGATGCGGGGGATTTGCAGGGTGTGATTTTCAGCGGTCTGCTGCGCCACACCAGCCTGGTCGGGCTGGTCAACCAGAGCAACCTGTTCGTGCTGATCTTCCTGCTTAGCTCGGCCTTGTCGCTGGCGGCCGGGGTGCTGGTGTCGCGGCGCCTGACCAAACCGCTGCGCGACCTGTCCCAAGGTGTGGACGCGGTGATTTCGGGTCACTACGAACACCGTGTGCCGGTCAGCGGCGGCGATGAGCTGGCGCAGTTGAGCAGCACCTTCAACCATATGACCGAGCGCCTGGGCGAGTTGCATTACCTCGAGGCCCAGTTGCGCCGACGCGATCGCCTGCACGCCCTGGGCGAAGTCGCCATGGGCCTGGCCCACGAGATCCGCAACCCGCTGGGCATCATCAAGACAGCCACGCAACTGTTGCATCGGCGTGCCGATCTGCCGGAAACCGACAAGCGTCACCTGGAATACGTGGTCAGTGAGGTCAGCCGCATCAACGACCTGATCACCGAGTTCCTCGACTTCGCCAAGCCCAACCCGCCACTGCGCGTGTTGCAACCGGCGCGCGCGCTGGTGGACGAGATCCTCGGCTTTTGCGCGCCGGAACTGGCCACCCATGCGATCGATGCGCATGTCGATGACCAGGCGCCGGGAGCGACCATCTATGCCGACGCCAAGCAGCTCAAGCAGGCGTGTCTCAACCTGATTCTCAATGCCGTCGACGCGATGCCCGAAGGCGGGCGGCTGACGTTGGGCATTCGCTCGGTGGACGACAACACAGTGATCAGCATCGCCGACACCGGCCAGGGCATTCCGGCGGACATGATCGAACGTATCTTTACCCCGTTCGTCACCACCAAGGCCTCGGGCACCGGGCTGGGCCTGGCCAAAGTCTATTCGATCATGGAAAGTCACGACGGCAGCATCGAATGCGCCAGTGAAAAAGATGCCGGCGCCACGTTCAGCCTGTACATTCCGGCGATGGGCGAAGACGACGAGGACAGTCATGACGCATAACATTCTGGTAGTCGACGACGAACCCAAGCTCTGCGACCTGCTGGCGTCGGCCCTGAGCCAGAACAACGTGCAGGTGTTCATCGCCGGCAACGGCCTGCACGCGCTCAAGGTGCTGGAGCAGGAAGACATCGACCTGGTGATCAGCGATTGGCGCATGCCAGGCATGGACGGGCCGGCGCTGCTGGCCGAGATCAAGGTGCGTTACCCCCACGTGCCGGTGATCGTGATGACTGCCTACAGCACCGTGAAAAACGCCGTGCAGTCGATGCGCAATGGTGCCTACGACTACATCGCCAAGCCGTTCGATATCGACGAGCTGGACATCACCGTGGCCAAGGCCCTGCAGTTTCGCGACATCATGCGCGACAACGCGCGCCTGCGCGCCGAACTGGACGAGCATGCACAGTTCGACAGCCTGGTCGGCGACAGCCCGGCGTTTCGCAAAGTGCTGCAGGCGGTGGACTCGGTGCGCGACAGCAGCGCCACCATCCTGCTCACCGGCGAAAGCGGCACCGGCAAGGAAATGGTCGCCCGCGCCATCCACAAACACGGCAGCCGTGCCGACCAGCCGTTCGTGGCGGTCAACTGTGCGGCGATCCCGGAAGGGCTGCTGGAAAGCGAAATGTTCGGCCATCGCAAAGGCGCGTTTACCGGCGCCGTGGCCGACCGGGTAGGGCGCTTCCAGCAGGCCGACAAGGGCACGTTGTTTCTCGACGAAGTGGGCGACATGCCGTTGGCGTTGCAGGCGAAGATCCTGCGTGCATTGCAGGAGCGGGTGATCGAACCGGTGGGCGACCCGCGCGAGCGCAAGGTGGACGTGCGGGTGATTGCCGCCACCAACAAGAATTTGCTGGACGCGGTGGCCAACAAAGAGTTTCGCGAAGACCTGTATTACCGCCTCAACGTGTTCCCGATCCCATTGCCGGCCTTGCGCGAGCGAGTGGAAGACATCGCGCCGTTGGCCCGCCACTTCGCCCACACCCTGAGTGCCACCGCCGGCAAACGTATCACTGGCTTCAGCCCGGAAGCCTTGCAGGCCATGGCGGCGTATCACTGGCCGGGCAATATCCGTGAACTGCAGAACTGCGTGGAGCGCGCGACCATCGTGGCGGCCTCACCGGTAATCGAGGATATCGACCTGCCGGGTTACCTGTTTGCATCCAAACCGAGCGAGGGCGGTGTGACGGCGATCCTCAGCGATGGGCCGGGCATTCCCCAGGACCTGGATGCGGCGCTGGCAGAGGTGGAGAAGGCCTATATTCTGGCAGCGTTGCAGGAGAGCAACGGGGTGCAGGCCGCAGCGGCGGCGAAGATCGGTATTTCCGAGCGCAGCTTCTGGTATCGCCTGAAGAAGCTGGGTATTCAGGTCGACAAGATCGTCCGCTGACTCAACCGGGATAAAAATGTGGGAGGGGGCTTGCCCCCGATTGCAGTGGGTCAGACAGCTTTTCTGTATCTGATACACCGCCATCGGGGGCAAGCCCCCTCCCACAGTTTTGACCGTGTTGGGTCAGGTGTGGACGCGTACCCAGATGCTCACCAGCACCGTCGCGGCCATCAACCACGCCACGGCAGCCACGGCCAGTGACGCTTCCAGCCGCATCCGATCGACCATCACATACAAGGTCGCCAGGTACACAAAATACGGAATGATCGACCACATCCCGAACAGGATCGTGGTCTTCAAGTCGTCTACCGAGCGCCCTTTGCCGACGATGTAGTGGGCGATCAACGCAAAGGTCGGAAACAGCGGCACCAGCCCTGCGATGTAATAGTTTTTGGTCTTGGCCAGCGCCGCCAGAATCAGCACTACTGCCGCGCCAAGGGCGGCCTTCAATAGCAAGTCCATCAGTGACTCAACCCGTACTTCTTGACCTTGTCGAACAGCGTGGTCTTGGCCATCCCCAGTTCCTGGCTGGCCTGGGTCAGGTTGCCGCCGCTGCGTTGCAGTGCATCGTTGAGCAGGTTGCGTTCGAAGGCCTCCACTGCCTCGGTAAAGGCCAGCCCCTGGCCGCCGCTGCCGGCGCCGCTTTTTTTGAAGGCGGGCAGGCCGAGGGCGAAGCGTTCGGCGACGTTGCGCAATTCGCGCACGTTGCCCGGCCAGTCGTGGCTCATCAGGCTCGACAGGGTCTGGTTGTCCAGCTCCGGCGCGGTGCGGTCGAAACGCAGGGATGACTGCTGCAGGAAGTGTTCGAACAGTTGCAGGATGTCTTCGCGACGCTCGCGCAGGGGCGGCAGTTCCAGGGTCACCACGTTGAGACGGTAGTACAGGTCGCTGCGGAACTGGTTGGCGCGGCTCAGTTCGTCGAGGTCGGACTTGGTGGCGGCGATCACCCGGCAATCCACTGCGACACTCTGGTTCGACCCCAGGCGTTCCAGAGTGCGTTCCTGCAATACCCGCAGCAACTTGATCTGCAGGTTGATCGGCATGCTTTCCACTTCATCGAGGAACAGCGTGCCTTCGTGGGCGTGTTCGATCTTGCCGATGCGGCGCTTGCCGGCACCGGTGAAGGCGTTGGCTTCGTGGCCGAAAATCTCGCTTTCGAAGAGGTTCTCCGGCAGGCCGCCGCAATTGAGGGCGACGAACTGGTGGGCGTGACGCCGGCTGAAATCATGCAGGCAGCGCGCGACCAGTTCCTTGCCGGTGCCGGTCTCGCCTTCGATCAGTACGTTGGCCGAGGTGTCGGCGACGTTGGCGATCAGTTCGCGCAGGTTCTGCATGGCCGGCGAACGGCCGATGATGCGGCCTTCCAGCGAATCGCGCTCGGCCAATTGCCGACGCAGCGACCACACTTCCCGCGCCAGCCCGCGCTGCTCCAGGGCGCGCCGGGCGACGTCGACCAGCCGTTCGGGGGAGAAGGGTTTCTCCATGAAGTCATAGGCGCCGTTGCGCATCGCGCCGACCGCCATGGAAATATCGCCGTGCCCGGTAATCAGCACCACCGGCAGGCTTTTATCCAGGGCCTTGAGGCGGGTGAGCAGCTCCAGGCCGTCGATGCCCGGCAAACGGATATCGCTGATCACGATGCCGGCGAAGTTTTCGCCGATGCGCTTCAAGGCTTCTTCGGCACTGCCCACGCCGACGCTGGGAATATCTTCCAGGGCCAGGGCTTGCTGGCAGCCGAGCAACACGTGGGGGTCGTCTTCGACGATCAGCACGGTGAGGTCTTCTTTAACGGCGGTAGCGTTTGTATTCATGTCGACTCAGCTTGTTGAGTGCCCGCCAGCGGCAGGCACAAGACAAAGGCCGTTCCACCACTGGCCGGGTGTTCCACGGCGAGGTTGCCGCCGGTGGCCGCCGCGAGGCTGGCGGACAGCGTCAGGCCCAGGCCCAGGCCTTGCTCGCCGGGCTTGGTGGTGAAGAACGGTTCGAACAAATGCTTGCGCGCCTCGGGATCGATGCCGTGGCCATTGTCGCGCACTTGCAGGCGGTATTTGCCCTCGCTGCTGCTGCCCTCCAGCCACAATTGCGGCGCCGGTTGGGCTTGCATGGCGTCGAGGGCATTGCCGATCAGGTTGACCAGGATCTGTTCCAGGCGCGTCTGGTCGATTTGCAATTGGGCGTGGGAAAAGTCGCGGTGCAGGGTCAGTGGCAGGCTGTCCAGGCGTGCGCCGAGCACCTGGAACGCGGCGTCTACCGCTTTGGCCAGGCTGGCTTCGCCCTGGTCGTCTCCGCGACGGGCGAAGGAGCGCAGGCTGGCCGTGATACGGCCCATGCGGTCGATCAGTTCATTGATGGTCTTGAGGTTGGCGCTGGCGGTATCCAGGGCGCCGCGCTCCAGGAAACGCACGGTGTTGCCGGACAGGGTCCGCAGCGCGGCCAGTGGTTGATTCAATTCGTGGGCGATGCTGGTGGACATCTGGCCGATGGCCGCCAGTTTGCCGGCCTGCACCAGTTCATCCTGGGCACGGCGCAGGGTTTCTTCGGCCTGGCGCCGTTCGCGGATCTGGCCCTTGAGCCGTTCGTTGCTGGCGCGCAGGTCGGCGGTGCGCTCGGCAATCCGTCGTTCCAACTGGCTGTTGGCTTCCTGCAAGGCTTCCCGTGCGGCGAGGCGGGTGGCGATGACTTTGCGTCGCTCGTTCCAGGCAATCAGCAAAAACGCCACCAGGCCAAACGCAACGGCCACCAGGATGCCCTGGTTGATTGCGGCGCGGCGCAGGTCGTTGAGCGGAGTGAGCAGGGTGAAATTCCACGGCGTGTCGTTGAGCGGACGGGTCTGCGCCAGGTAGCTGACTTCGTGGGCGTCGTTGACCACTTCGCTGTTGGCTGGGAAGGTCAGCTTTTCGGTACCTTCGTTGAGGCGCTCGCGGGCCAGGGGCTCCAGCTCGTTCAGCGTCGCCCAGTAATATTGCAGGCTGTGGGCCAGGCGGTCCTTGGTGTCATCGCTCAGCGGGCGCACGGCCTTGAGGCGCCGGGCCGGGTCACTGGAGAGGATGATGATGCCGTTTTCGTCGCTCACGAACGCTTCGAGGCGTGCGCGTTGCCAGCGCTCTTCGAGGGCTTCGAGGCGTACCTTGACCACCGCGACGCCGATGATCTTGCCATGCTCTTCCAGGCCGTGGGCCAGGTAGTAGCCGGGTTCGCCGTTGGTGCTGCCGATGCCGTAGAAGCGACCTGGCTGGCCCCGCACGGCGTTCTGGAAATAGGCGCGGAAGGACAGGTCTTCACCCTGGTAACTGTCGGCATCGCGCCAGTTACTGGTGGCCAGCACGCGGCCGGTGGTGTCCATCACGTAGATTGCCCGACTGCGACTGCGTCGGTTCAGGCCTTCGAGGTAATCGTTGACGGTCTTGCGGGTTTCCTGGTTCGGGTCGGCCAGCAGCGTGGAGACGCTGGACTCCAGTTCCAGCAGGCTGGGCAGGTAGGTGTATTTGCTCAGCTCGCTTTCGACGGTGCGGGCATGCAACTCCAACTGGCGTTCGCCAGTGTCGCTGAGGGTGCGGATGCCGTAGTACTCACTGACCCAGAAGCCGATGAAACCCAGGCCGATCATCAGGGCGATGATCAGTGGCGGCAGGAACAGTTGGCGGATCAGGCGTGGTTTCACGGCAAGTGATGGCGGTGCGGCGCGAAATTGGTTGGGGTCGCATTTCATCACAGATGCCTTGGGTCAACCAGTTGTGCTGATGGTGCTTATTCTGTGGCGAGCGGGCTTGCCCCGCGTCGGGCTGCGCAGCAGCCCCAAAATCAGGTACTGAGAGATGCCTGATACACGGCATTTTTCAGTACCGGGGCTGCTGCGCAGCCCGACGCGGGGCAAGCCCGCTCGCCACAACAAGCCCGTCTTCACAGACAGAGCAGCGAGTTGCTTCTTAGTGCTGCAGGATTTTCTCGAGGAAGTGCTGCGCGCGTTCGGAGCGGGCGCTGATGTCGCCGAAGAACTCTTCTTTCGGGCAGTCTTCGATGATCTTGCCGGCGTCCATGAAGATCACGCGATCGGCCACTTTGCGGGCGAAGCCCATTTCGTGGGTCACGCACATCATGGTCATGCCTTCCTGGGCCAGTTGCACCATCACGTCGAGCACTTCGTTGACCATTTCCGGGTCCAGCGCCGAGGTCGGTTCGTCGAACAGCATGACGATCGGGTCCATGGCCAGGGCGCGGGCAATCGCCACACGTTGTTGCTGGCCGCCGGAGAGCTGGCCCGGGTGCTTGTGCGCATGTGCCGACAGGCCGACGCGCTCGAGCAGTTGCAGGCCTTTCTTGGTGGCTTCTTCCTTGCTGCGGCCCAGCACCTTGATCTGCGCGATGGTCAGGTTTTCGGTGATGGTCAGGTGCGGGAACAGTTCGAAGTGCTGGAACACCATGCCGACGCGCGAGCGCAGCTGCGGCAGGTTGGTCTTCGGGTCGGCGATGGACGTGCCGTCGACCACGATGTCGCCCTTCTGGAACGGTTCCAGCGCGTTGACGCACTTGATCAGGGTGGATTTACCCGAGCCGGACGGCCCGCACACCACGATCACTTCGCCTTTTTTAACCTCGGTGCTGCAATCGGTCAGCACCTGGAAGTCGCCATACCACTTGTTGATGTTCTTGATAGAGATCATACGGCAAACCTTTTTTGCAGACGCTTGACCAGCAGCGAGGCGGAAAAGCTGATGATGAAGTAGACGACACCGGCGAAAACCAGGAACTCATTGGAGCGGCCGATGATGTCGCCGTTGGAACGGGCGGAGTTGAGGAAATCCACCAGGCCCACGGTGTAGACCAGCGAGGTGTCCTGGAACAGGATGATCGACTGTTGCAGCAGCAACGGGGTCATCTTGCGGAACGCCTGGGGCAGGATGATCAGGCGCATCGTCTGGCCGTAGGTCATGCCCATGGCCTGTGCAGCCGCCATCTGGCCCTTGGGGATCGACTGCACGCCGGCCCGCACGATTTCACAGAAGTACGCGGCTTCGAACATCATGAACGCCACGACGCAGGAGGTGAACGCGCCGATCGGGGTGTCTTCGCCGGTGATCCAGCGCAATACGAACGGCACCGCCAGGTAGAACCAGGTGATCACCAGCAGCAGCGGGATCGAGCGGAAGTAGTTCACATAAGCGCCGGCAACGCGCGACAGCAGTTTGCTGGACGACAGGCGCATCAGCGCCAGGACCGTACCCAGCGCGATACCGCCGACCACGCCCATGACCATCAACTGCAGGGTCATGACCATGCCGTTCCACAGGCCCGGGATGGCGGGGATGATGCCGCTGAAATCGAAGTCCATTATTTACCCCCCACGGAGATCAGGCCGGGCACTGCGACTTTCTTCTCGACCACGCGCATCAGCAACATCAGGCTCATGTTCAGGGTGAAGTAGATCAGCGTGGCCAGGGTGAAGGCTTCAAACAGGTTGGCCGAGAACTCGGCGGTCTGTTTGGTTTGCGCCAGCAGTTCCATCAGGCCGATCAGGGACGCCACGGAGGAGTTCTTGAAGACGTTGAGGAATTCCGAGGTAAGCGGCGGAATGATGATCCGGTAGGCCTGGGGCAGCAGCACGTTCCAGTAGATCTGCGGCAGCTTGAAGCCCATGGCGCGTGCAGCGGATTCCTGGCCGCGTGGCAGCGCCTGGATGCCGGTACGCACTTGCTCGCACACACGGGCGGCGGTGAACAGGCCCAGGCACACGACAACGCTCAGGTAGGCCGAGGTGGTCGGGTTGAGGTCCTGTTTGTACCAGTCCTGCAGGTTCTGCGGCAGCATGTCGGGTACCAGGAAGTACCAGATGAACAGCTGAACCAGCAGCGGCACGTTACGAAACAGTTCCACGTAGCAGGTCGCGATGCCCGCTACGATGCGGTTTGGCACGGTGCGCATGACGCCCAGAATGGACCCCAGCAGCAAGGCGATAATCCATGCCACGACAGCGATGGCGATGGTCCAGCCCAAGCCGGCGATGTACCAGTCGAGATAAGTCTCGCTGCCCACGCCAGTGGACTTGAAGAACACGCCCCAGTCCCAGTTGTAATTCATTAGGGTCTCCCCTCGAGATCGATCGATGTACAAGCACCCGCTTGGGGAAGATCCTTTCCCGCCTGGCGATGAACGCCAGGCACACGCGATCGGCTCGAAAACCGCCAGGTCGAGTGTTCCACAATAAAGCCAGCAGGTAGTAACAGACGCCTGAGGGAGGTTGGCTCCCTCAGGAGATAAGCTTAGTCAGGTATCAGATTTTTACGTCAGGGGCTGGTTTGTCGCTTGGGTTGGCGATCAGCTCCTTCACCTTGTCGCTCATCGGGAAGTTCAGGTTCAGGCCTTTTGGTGGGATCGGGCTCTCGAACCATTTGCTGTAGATCTTGTTGATTTCGCCGGATTTGTACAGGGCAACGATGGCGTCATCTACAGCCTTCTTGAAGTCCGGGTCGCCTTTGCGAACCATACAGGCGTAGGCCTCAAAGGACTGTGGAGTACCGGTGATGACCCAGTCGTCCGGCTTCTTGGCCTTGGCTTCTTCACCGGCCAGCAGGGCGTCGTCCATCATGAACGCTACGGCGCGGCCGCTTTCCAGCATCTGGAAGGATTCGCCGTGGTCTTTGGCGGAGATGACGTTCATGCCCATCTGCTTGTCGGCGTTCATCGCCTTGATGATGCGCTCGGACGTGGTGCCAGCGGTGGTCACGACGTTCTTGCCTTTCAGGTCGGCGAAGTCGGCGTAGCTCGGCTTGCCATCCTTGTCTTTCTTGACCAGCAGACGGGTGCCGATTTCGAAGATGTTGACGGTGAAATCAACTTGTTGGGCGCGTTCGGCGTTGTTGGTGGTGGAACCGCACTCGAGGTCCGCGGTGCCGTTCTGGATCAGCGGAATACGGGTTTGCGAAGTGACCAGGTTGTACTTGGCCTTCAGGTCGGGTTTGTTCAGGTCTTTTTTCAGGGCTTCAACGATAGCCAGCTGAATGTCGTGGGAGTAGCCCACAGGTTTGCCCGAGCCATCCGCGATGTAGGAAAACGGAATGGAGCTGTCGCGGTGAGCGAGGGTGATGGTGCCGGAGTCGTTGATTTTCTTCAGTGTGCCGGTGAGTTCGGCGGCGAAAACTGGAGTGCTGATCAGAGCAGCAGCGATAGCTGCGCCCAGGATATGGGGAACGATGCGCATCAATACTTCCTCGACATTTGTTTTTTTTATGAAGCCGGCTAGACGGCTCTCTTGTACAGCGAATGCCCGTGACGGCTCCTGAGGCGTCTCAGGCAATCGTCAGGGAGTGTATAGCATGAGTCGTGCCATACCTCGAATAAAAGGTTATATCTTTGATTTATAAGGGTATTAAATTTTTTCTTCGAGGAATTTGTCACACCGTGATCCGGCAATCCGAATAGGCTGTGGTATGGCGTTCGGAAAACCGAATAGGGCGTGTGGGATTTATCTTGCATAAAAAAGCCCCTGGGCCTTCCGGCGCAGGGGCTTCGCGGGGCGACCTGATCAGGCCGCTTCAATCTTTGCACGGGTTTGCTCGACCTTGGACAGGTAACGTTGCACGTTGTCCTGTTCTTCCGGGGTGGTGAACAGGCCGAGCTTGGTACGGCGCCACAGCACGTCCTGGGGCTGGGTGGCCCACTCTTCGGCGCACAGGTAATCGACTTCGCGGGTGTACAGGCCACCACCCAGGTGGTCGCCCAGATCGGCCAGCGACTGCACACCTTCCAGCAGGCGCCAGGTGCGGCTGCCGTAGGTGGTGGACCAACGGCGGGCGATCTCGCTCGGTATCCAGTCGAACTTGCTGCGAATCGCTTCGGCCAGGGCTTCTGGCGTCGTCATGTTTTCACCGCCCGGCAGGCTGGCGGTAGCGGTCCAGCTCGGGCGCATCTGGGTGAAATACGGTGCCAGTTGCGCCATCGCCGATTCAGCGAGTTTGCGATAGGTGGTCAGCTTGCCGCCGAACACCGACAGGATCGGCGCTTCGCCCGTGCCACCGGACAGTGCCAGGGTGTAGTCACGGGTGATGGCCGACGGGTTGTCCGATTCGTCGTTGCACAGCGGGCGTACGCCGGAGTAGGTGTGCACGATGTCATCGCGGCTCAGTTGCTTCTTGAAGTGCGCGTTGACCACTTTCAGCATGTAGTCGGTTTCACCTTCGGTGATCGCCACTTTTGCCGGATCGCCGGTGTATTCGCGGTCGGTGGTGCCGATGATGGTCAGGTGGTTCAGGTACGGAATGGTGAAGACGATGCGCTGGTCTTCGTTCTGCAGGATATGCGCGTGGGCGCCTTCATACAGTTTCGGCACGATCAGGTGGCTGCCCTGGATCAGGCGGATGCCGTAGGGCGAATCCAGCTTCAGGTCGTCCTTGATGAACTTGGCGACCCACGGGCCGGCAGCGTTCACCAGGGCCCGGGCGCGGATCGAAAACAGGCTGCCGTCGGCGCGCTCCATGTTCATTTCCCACATGCCATTGCTGCGGTGGGCGCTGATGCAACGGGTCTGGGTGTGGATGTGTGCGCCTTTTTCGCGGGCGGCCATGGCGTTGAGCACCACGAGGCGGGCGTCATCGACCCAGCAGTCGGAGTATTCGAAACCTTGGGTGATTTCGCTTTTCAGCGGGCTGTCGGCGCCGAACTTGAGGCTTTTCGAACCGGCCAGTTTTTCGCGCTTGCCCAAGTGGTCGTACAGAAACAGGCCGGCGCGGATCATCCACGCCGGACGCAGGTGCGGGCGGTGCGGCAGCACGAAGCGCATCTGCTTGACGATGTGCGGGGCCTTGGCCAGCAGCACTTCACGTTCGGCCAGGGCTTCGCGCACCAGGCGGAATTCGTAATGTTCGAGGTAGCGCAGGCCGCCGTGGATCAGCTTGCTGCTGGCGGAGGAGGTGTGGCTGGCCAGGTCGTCCTTTTCGCAAAGGAATACCGACAAACCGCGACCGGCTGCGTCTGCTGCAATACCGACGCCATTGATTCCGCCACCGATAACGGCAACGTCATAGACTTCGGCGAGCGGTGGAGCAGGCAAGGTAGAAGGGTTCATCGGCTGGCCTCGCGATCTTTTTCGTATTGGAATTCGAACATTAATGTTCATTTGCGAAAATGGTAGCGGATAAACGCGCGCGCAGCCACCTGAGTTCGATTGAAAAAACTCATCGAAGGGCGGAGAAAGGAAGATTTTTGAACATCAGCCAGTGCTGGCTGGAGAAATGGGTGGTCAGGTCAATAGCTATCGGGGGCAAGCCCCCTCCCACATTGGAATGTGATCAACCTGTGGGAGGGGGCTTGCCCCCGATGGCGTCAGTGCAGACGCTACACCACTTCCAGACGAACCTTGTGGTCATTGAGCAACTGCACCAACGCCGGCACCGGCTGCTGGTCAGTCACTAGGCAGTCCACCAAACTGATCGGCCCCAGGCGAATCATGGCATTGCGCCCGAACTTGCTGGAGTCCGCCGCCAGGATCACCTGGCGCGCATTGGCGATGATCGCCTGGGAAACCCGGACTTCCTGATAGTCAAAGTCGAGCAAGCTGCCATCTTCATCGATACCACTGATGCCCACCAAGGCAAAGTCGACCTTGAACTGGTTGATGAAATCGACACTCGCCTGACCGACCACGCCCCCGTCACGCCGCACATTGCCGCCGGTCAGCAGCACGTCGAAGTCGTCCTTGGCACTGAGCATGGTGGCGACGTTGAGGTTGTTGGTGATGATTTTCAGATGGTTGTGGTTGAGCAGCGCACGGGCGATGGATTCGGTGGTGGTGCCGATATTGATGAACAGCGAGGCGTGATCGGGGATCTGCGCGGCGATGGCTTCGCCGATGCGCTGTTTCTCGTCGCGCATCTGGTCGGCCCGCATGGCGTAGGCGGTGTTTTCGACGCTGGAGTCATAGGCCGCGCCGCCGTGGTAGCGGCGCAGCAGATTGGCGTCCGCCAGCTGGTTGATATCGCGGCGGATGGTTTGCGGGGTAACAACGAAGAGCTGCGCCATTTCCTCGATACTGACATAGCCGCGTTCGCGGACCAGTTCGAGGATTTGTTGTTGGCGGGGAGGCAGATTCATGGGGCGTCCTTTGGGCTGCCATACAAAAGTGGCCCATGATGACGCAGGAATCCGCTCCCTGCCAGTTACAACCCGACGTTGGCTTATTCAGCGCCTTCGTGCGGCTCCCAATCACGGGTGCGGCTGACAGCTTTTTGCCAGCCGGCGTAGAGTTTTTCCTTGGCGGCTTCGTCCAGTTGCGGTTCGAATTCGCGCTCGATCACCGCCTTGCCGCGCAACTCGTCCAGGCTGCCCCAGAAACCGCATGCCAGGCCGGCCAGGTAGGCGGCGCCGAGTGCGGTGGTTTCACGCATTTGTGGGCGCTCGACCTGGGTGCCGAGGATGTCGGCCTGGAATTGCATCAGGAAGTTGTTGGCCACCGCGCCGCCGTCCACACGCAGGGCCTTGAGGCGTTCGCCGGAGTCCTGTTGCATGGCGTCGAGCACGTCGCGGGTCTGGTAGGCAATCGACTCCAGCGCTGCACGAATGATGTGATCCACGCGTACGCCACGGGTCAGGCCGAACAGTGCGCCACGGGCATACGGGTCCCAGTAGGGCGCGCCCAGGCCGGTAAACGCGGGTACCAGGTACACGCCGTTGCTGTCCTTGACCTTGCCGGCAAAGTATTCGGTGTCGTGGGCATCGTTGATGATTTTCAGCTCATCACGCAGCCACTGCACGGTGGAGCCGCCGTTGAATACAGCACCTTCCAAGGCGTAGGCCACTTCGCCACGCGGACCGCAGGCGATGGTGGTGAGCATGCCGTGCTTGGACTTCACCGCTTTGTCGCCGGTGTTCATCAGCAGGAAGCAGCCGGTGCCGTAGGTGTTTTTGGCCTGGCCGGCTTCGACGCACATCTGGCCGAACAGGGCGGCCTGTTGGTCGCCGGCGATACCGCCGATGGCGATGCCGCTTTTGGTACGGCCGTAGATTTCCGAGGAGGACTTCACTTCCGGCAGCATTTCGCGCGGCACGTCGAGGATCTCCAGCATCTTCGCATCCCACTCGAGGGTGTGGATGTTGAAGAGCATGGTGCGCGAAGCGTTGGTGTAGTCAGTGACGTGGGTCTTGCCGCCGGTAAATTTCCAGATCAGCCAGCTGTCGACGGTGCCGAACAGCAGCTCGCCGTTGCGCGCACGCTCGCGGCTGCCTTCGACGTTGTCGAGGATCCACTTGAGCTTGGTGCCGGAGAAGTACGGGTCGGTGACCAGGCCGGTGGTGTCGCCGATGTATTGCTCGTGGCCGTCGCGCTTGAGCTGCTGGCAGATTTCGGTGCTGCGGCGGCACTGCCAGACGATCGCGTTGTAGATCGGGCGACCGGTGACTTTGTCCCACACCACGGTGGTTTCACGCTGGTTGGTGATACCGATGGCGGCGACCTGGTCGTGGTGCAGGCCCGCTTGAGCCAGGGCCTCGACCATCACGGCGCTCTGGGTGGCGAAGATTTCCATCGGGTCGTGTTCGACCCAGCCCGCCTGCGGGTAATGCTGGGCGAATTCGCGCTGGGCGGTGCAGACCACGTTGGCGTCACGATCGAAGATGATCGCCCGGGAACTGGTGGTGCCTTGGTCAAGGGCGATGATGTAGTTCTTATTCTGAATATCGGTCATGTCGAATGCCTTGGAAAATAAGAAAGTCGGTAATCAGCCTGGGCCGTAAAAAGGGCAGGTACGTTCAGGCTGGCGCTATCAGGAAATACGGGTCTTGCCGTTGACAGCCGTGTCAGGTGTTGCTTCAGCTATAGCAGGTGCGGCGCTCGGCAGGTGACGGGCAATCAGCCCGCGATAGGCCGCGGCGCCGAGGCATGCGCCGACAATCGGCGCGAAAATCGGTACGAGGAAGTAAGGAATATCGCGGCCGCCAGTGAAGGCCATTTCACCCCAACCCGCAAAAAAGGTCATCAGCTTGGGCCCGAAATCCCGCGCCGGGTTCATCGCAAAGCCGGTCAACGGGCCCATGGCGCTGCCGATCACTGCGATCAGCAGGCCGATCAGCAGGGGCGCCAACGGTCCGCGTGGCAGGCCGTTGTTGTCATCGGTGAGGGCCATGATCACGCCCATCAGGATGGCGGTGATGACCATTTCCACCAGGAACGCCTGGGCGGTGCTCAGCAGCGCATGGGGGTAGGTGGAGAACACCGACGCCAATTCCAGGCTGGCCTGGGAGCCGCGCACCATATGGTGGGTTTGTTCGTAATCGAAAAACAGGTTGCTGTAGAGCGTGTATACCAAGGCCGCCGAGCAGAAGGCGCCGGCGATCTGGGCGAGAATGTAAAAGGGCAGTTTGCGCTTTTCGAAGTCGGCGAAAATGCACAGCGCGATGCTGACAGCCGGGTTGAGGTGGGCTCCGGAAATACCGGCGCTCAGGTAGATCGCCATGCTGACGCCGACCCCCCAGATGATACTGATCTCCCACAAGCCAAAGCTGGCACCCGCGACCTTGAGCGCAGCGACACATCCTGTACCGAAGAAGATCAAAAGCGCAGTCCCCAGGAATTCGGCCATGCATTGGCTCGAAAGTGAAGGCTGTTGAAGAGCAGTTGTCATGGAAAACCTCAGTTGTTGTTCTTGTCTGGCGCACAACCTCAACGGGCTGTTGCGCGATTTTCACCGTGGCAGGGATCCCCATCCCGACCATGGCTTACTGCTTTGAACGCTGCGGGTGTATTCCTACAGTATTCGGAAACGAAAAAATATAGACAAGAATGACGGCTGTCAAAGGTCGAAAGTGAACTGTCAGTCACTTTCAAACTATTGGTCTGGTGAATGATCACGCTTGTCACATTGCGCTTGTAGCACAAGAGTGTGCGGACTAGAGCGTTTTACGTGGGCTTGGCCTAGAATTGGCCATCTGTTTGCCATGCCTCGGAGATACCATGACGCCCGCATTGGACCTGTTGAAAAAAGTTCGCGCCGAACATCGAGTCCACAGTTACGAACATGACCCAAAGGCGGCGTCCTATGGGCTGGAGGCCGCGGAAAAATTGGGCCTGGACCCGGCGCAGGTGTTCAAGACCTTGCTGGCCAGCAGCGAGAAGGGCGAATTACTGGTGGCAGTGGTGCCGGTCGTCGGAAGTCTGGATCTGAAGGCCCTGGCGCACGCGGCAGGCGTCAAGAAAGTCGAAATGGCCGACCCGGCGGCCGCGCAACGCTCCACTGGCTATCTGTTGGGCGGCATCAGCCCGCTGGGTCAGAAAAAGCGTCTGCGCACGTTTATCGATGTGACGGCGCAGCCGTTCGCGACGATTTTTGTGAGCGCGGGGAGGCGCGGGTTGGAGGTTGAGCTGCCGGCGGCGGTGCTGGCTGAGCATACCCAGGCCAAGTTCGCGGAAATTGGCCGGGTATGACGGGGCTTTATACCGGGCTGTAACGCCGTACGCCGGATTCGACTGGAGGGAGGTGTGCGGCCGTGCTGCCGGACGCCTGGAACAACACCAGGTGCTCGGCGGCCACTCGAATTCCCACATCCGCACCGACCTGATGATCGGCATGGCTCGGAAAAATCGACTCCAACTGCGCGCCGGTCGGCAGTTGCAGGCGGTACAGCGTCGATGCGCCGAGGAACGTCTTGCCGACGATCCGCGCTTTCAACCCGCTGTCCGGCGCGTAGACGATGTCATCCGGGCGCAGCAACACATCCACCGCACCGCCGGTAGGCCAGGTGTAGGCGCGGTTGCCGCGCAGCTCACCCAGTTCGGTGCTGACCGATTCCGGCGAGCTCAATTGACCACGGATGAAGTAACCCTGGCCGATAAAGCTGGCGACGTAAGGTGTCTGCGGTTCGTGATAAAGGTTGTAGGGCGTGTCCCACTGCTCGAGACGGCCCTCTTTGAACACGCCGACCTGGTCGCTGACGGCGAAGGCTTCTTCCTGGTCATGGGTCACCAGGATCGCGCTGGTGCCGCGAGCCTTGAGGATGTCGCGCACTTCGTGGCTGAGCTTGCGTCGCAACTCGCCATCGAGGTTGGAGAAAGGCTCATCCAGCAACAGCAAGGCCGGTTCTGGCGCCAGGGCACGGGCGAGGGCGACGCGTTGTTGCTGGCCGCCGGATAGCTCATGAGGGAAGCGCTTGCCCAGGTTCTTCAGGTTTACCAGCTCCAGCAACTCGGCAACCACCCGGTCTTTTTGCGGGTGCTTGCGAATACCGAAGGCAATGTTGTCGGCCACGCTCAGGTGAGGAAACAGCGCGTAGTCCTGGAACACCATGCCGATGCGACGTTTCTCAGGGGCCAAGGTGAAGCCGGCACTGGAGATCACTTCGCCGGCCAGGCTGATTTCACCTTCGTGCACCGGCTCAAACCCGGCAATCGCTCGTAGCGTGGTGGTCTTGCCGCAGCCCGAGGAGCCCAGCAGGCAACCGATGTCGCCCGCATTGAGGTGCAGGTTGAGGTTCTGTACCACCCGTTGATCTTGATAGCCGCATGCCAGGTTGCGCAGGTTCAGCAGTAATGGATGGCTCATGCGTGGTGGTACGACGGTGGCACGAGGAATTCGAGCAGGGCCTTTTGTGCATGCAGGCGGTTTTCAGCCTGGTCCCAGGCGACCGAGCGAGGGTCGTCGAGCAGGTCGGTGCTGATCTCTTCACCACGGTGGGCCGGCAGGCAATGCATGAACAGGACATCGGGCGCGGCCAGGTCGAGCAGGGCGCGGGTCACCTGATACGGGGCGAACAGGGCCAGGCGCTTGGCGGTTTCGTCTTCCTGGCCCATGGAGGTCCACACGTCGGTGCTCACCAGGTGGGCGCCGATCACCGCGTCACGCGGATCGCGGACCAGGGTCACGCGGTCGCCGGCTTGTGCCAGGAAGCGCGCGTCAGGCTCGTAGCCTGCCGGGCAGGCCACGCGCAGTTGGAAGTCGAATTGGATGGCCGCTTCTATATAGCTGTTGCACATGTTGTTGCCGTCGCCGATCCAGGCCACGGTCTTGCCCTGGATCGAGCCACGGTGTTCAAGGAAGGTTTGCATGTCGGCCAGCAGTTGGCACGGGTGCAGGTCATCGGACAGGCCGTTGATCACCGGTACACGGGAGTTGGCGGAAAATTCGGTCACGGTGCTGTGGGCGAAGGTACGGATCATCACGGCATCGAGCATGCTCGACATCACTTTCGCGCTGTCGGCGATCGGCTCGCCACGGCCCAGTTGGGTGTCGCGCGAGGACAGGAAGATAGCCTGGCCACCGAGTTGGATCATGCCGGCTTCGAACGACACACGGGTGCGGGTCGACGACTTCTCGAAGATCATGCCGAGCACGCGGTTTTTCAAAGGCTCGAACAGTACGCCGCGCTTACGCAGGTCTTTAAGCTCAATGCCTCGACGGATCACGCTGACCAGCTCTTCGGGCGTGCAATCCATCAGGGAGAGAAAGTGCCTTGCGCTCATCATTAACTACCTTTTTGCAACAGACCGCAGATACTCAAAGCCTTGTTTGTTGTGACAACGGGCGAGACCTGCGGCGAAAGCCGCACGGGGCGACGAAATAGGGGAAGGCGCGATCTTATAATTAAATGTCGCGTCTTACCAATAGGGCTACGGTTTTTAAGGGTGTTCAAGCAGGGCGCCGAAGCGCTTTTGAAGATGAATTCCAGACAGCAGCGGGCCATTTGTACACTGGCGCCGAGACCTTTTGCAATGCGCGGAGGCGGGCGCAGACCGGGCTGCGTCGGTTTCAGAGGCTATGGGGCGGGTTTTGAAACATTTGCTCACGCTTGCTCATGGCCGGGCCTGATGCTGGTCGATTCACGTGGCGAACGTTGCTGGCGCGCCTGCCGCTCCCGGCCCATAGTGGGATCAAAGCCCCTATAAAAGAGACTGGCCATGACCAAGACTCTCCACCACCGTGCCTGCCATCTGTGTGAAGCCATCTGTGGCCTGACGCTGGAAACCACCCAGGCCGACGACGGCAGCCTGGCGATCACCTCGATCAAAGGGGATCCGCTGGATACATTCAGTCGCGGGCATATCTGCCCCAAGGCTGTGGCGCTGCAGGATATCCAGAATGACCCCGACCGCCTGCACCAGCCGATGCTGCGGGTGGGCCGTGAATGGCAGCCGATTGCGTGGGAAGACGCCTTTGCGCTTGTAGCCGAGCGGCTTTCAGGGATTCAGGCGCGGCACGGGCAGAATGCAGTGGCGGTGTATCAGGGCAATCCCAGCGTGCACAACTACGGACTGATGACCCACAGCAATTACTTCCTGGGCCAGTTGAAGACGCGCAATCGGTTTTCCGCCACCTCTGTAGACCAGTTACCCCATCACCTCACCAGCTACCTCATGTATGGCCATGGCCTGCTGTTACCAATCCCGGATATAGATCACACCGACTTCATGTTGATTCTGGGCGGCAACCCACTGGCGTCCAACGGCAGCATCATGACCGTGCCTGATGTGGAGAAGCGCCTCAAGGCGATCCAGGCCAGGGGTGGCAGAGTGGTGGTGGTCGACCCACGGCGCAGCGAGACGGCGGCGATGGCCGACCAGCACCTGTTCGTGCGCCCGGGTGGTGATGCGGCATTGCTGTTCGGAGTGCTCAACACGTTGTTTAGCGAGAACCTGACCCGCACCAGCCATTTGCCGGTTGAAGGCCTTGAGGAGGTTCGTCGCGCCATCGCTGGCTTTACCGCCGAGGCCATGAGCCGTCAGTGTGCGGTGCCTGCCGAACAGATCCGCCAGTTGGCGCGGGACTTTGCTGCCGCCGACAAGGCGGTGTGTTACGGACGCATGGGGGTATCGACCCAGGCGTTCGGCACGCTGTGCCATTGGCTGGTGCAACTGATCAACCTGGTGACCGGCAACCTGGACCGCGTGGGGGGGGCGCTGTGCACCACGCCGGCGGTGGATCTGGTGGCATCGACTGGTGGTGGGCATTTCAATCGTTGGCAGAGCCGGGTTTCCGGGCGCCCGGAGTATGGCGGCGAGCTTCCGGTGTCAGCATTGGCCGAAGAAATGCTCACCGAAGGGGAAGGACAAATCCGTGCGTTGGTAACGGTGGCGGGCAACCCGGTGTTGTCGACGCCCAACGGACGGCAGTTGGAGCAAGCCCTCGACGGATTGGAGTTCATGGTCAGCATCGACCTTTATATCAACGAAACCACGCGCTATGCCGACCTGATCCTGCCGTCCACGTCGGCGCTGGAGAATGATCACTACGACACCACCTTCAATATGTTCGCGGTGCGCAATGTCACCCGCTTTAATCGCGCAATCCTGCCCAAGCCTGCGGGCGCGCTGCATGACTGGGAGATCTTTGTCGGACTGGCCAAGGCCTTTGCCGCACAGACGGGCGCGGCGCTCAAGCCGACCATGCCGCCTGCGCAGATGATCGACTTCGGGCTGCGTGCCGGGGTGTACGGTGATGCGTCCAGCCACAAGTTGTCGGTGGCCGTGCTGGCGGACCATCCTCATGGTGTGGACTTGGGGCCGCTGCAGCCCAATCTTGCGGCACGCTTGAAAACCGTTGATGGCAAGGTACAGGCGGCGCCGGGGGTGATCCTTGCCGACCTGGCGCGTTTTGCCGCGCAGCCAGTGCCGGCGGCTGACGAACTGCTGTTGATCGGCCGCCGTCACGTGCGCAGCAATAATTCCTGGATGCACAACTACCATCGGCTGGTGAAGGGCAAGCCACGTCATCAATTGCTCATGCACCCGGATGATCTGGCCACTCGGCAGTTGAGCGATGGGCAGCGCGTGCGCGTGAGTTCGCGCATCGGCATGATTGAAGTGGAAGTCCTGGCCAGCCTGGACATGATGCCCGGCGTAGTCAGCCTTCCGCATGGTTGGGGCCATGGCCGTCCAGGCGTGCAGATGACAATCGCCAGCGGACAGCCGGGGGCGAGCGCCAACGATTTGACCGACGAGCGGCAGTTGGATGAGTTGTCGGGCAATGCCGCACTCAATGGCGTTCCGGTGCAGGTAGCAGCCGCCTGAGCACCACGCTGGAATTTTGCGTTACAATGCGCCACCGTGCCGACCTGTGAGTCGCAAAGTTCCAGCCGAGGTGTTCCATGGATATCATCGAAACGATCAAAGAGCAGATTGCCAACAACACCATTCTGCTTTACATGAAGGGCGCGCCTAATGCTCCTCAGTGCGGTTTCTCCGCGAAAGCTTCCCAGGCCATCATGGCGTGCGGCGAGAAATTCGCTTACGTGGATATCCTGCAAAACCCTGAAATCCGCGCCAACCTGCCGAAGTACGCCAACTGGCCGACCTTCCCACAACTGTGGGTTGCCGGTGAACTGGTCGGCGGCAGCGACATCATCGTTGAGATGGCGGCTGATGGTTCGTTGCAAACGCTGATCAAAGAAGCAGCGGCAAATGCGGCGGCCAAGACCGACGCGTGATTGGCCTGCAATAAAAAGCCCCGCTTCTCGAGAGAGAGCGGGGCTTTTTTGCTTCTACAGGAAGCGGGGTTACTCGCCCATCTGCGACTGCAGGTAGTTTTCCAGGCTGACTTTATCGATCAGGCCCAGTTGGGTTTCCAGCCAGTCGATGTGCTCTTCCTGGTCTTCCAGGATGTCTTCCAGCAGTTCGCGGCTGCCGAAGTCACCTTTGGTTTCACAGTGAGCAATGGCGGC
Source organism: Pseudomonas sp. NFR09 (assembly GCF_900111535.1). Lineage (NCBI taxonomy): Bacteria > Pseudomonadati > Pseudomonadota > Gammaproteobacteria > Pseudomonadales > Pseudomonadaceae > Pseudomonas > Pseudomonas sp. NFR09. The sequence continues at coordinate 306,409 of NZ_FOIH01000001.1, read as the reverse complement.
CTTGAGGTCGCTGTGGCTCTTGCGCTCGAAACCCAGGTCGCTGCTTATCATTTCCTGGGTGTGCTCGCCGATGTTCAGCTTGCCCAGGTCCTGCACGTTCGGCAGGCCTTCCAGGAACAGGATGCGTTTGATCAGCGCGTCCGCGTCCTTCATGGCCTTGATCGATTCTTTGTATTCGCGCTTGCCCAGCTTTTCCAGGCCCCAATCGTCATACATGCGTGCATGCAGAAAGTACTGATTGATCGCGACCAGTTCATTGGCAAGGATTTTGTTGAGTTGCTGGATGACTGAGATGTCGCCTTTCATGACTGGGGTCCTGCCCTGTAATAGCTGTGTATAAAGCGGAGTTTGAGCGGCGAAATCCCTAGTGTCAAACCTAAGTTATTGAATAATAAATGAAAATTAATCGGAATAAGAATGTTTGTGTTCCGCGTCTTAGCGCTAACTTATTGAATTGCGGGCATAAAAAAACCGGACACTAAGTCCGGTTCTTTAAAACATGCCTAATCAGGCGTGTGTAAATTCTGCTGAATAGGGGAGCGCAGCATGAGCGGTCTGCAGCTGTGTCAGGGTTTCCCGTACCACTTGCTTGGCGAGGCAAGCACATTTGCCACACTGGCTGGCAACGCCGGTGGCTTCACGCACTTCCTTGTAGCTGCAGCAACCTTCATAGATTGCTTCGCGGATTTTTCCGTCGGTGACGCCAGTACAAAGGCACACATACATAAGGGAGAACCATCGCGGGTTTAAGGCTTAAGTGCGGTGGATCTTAATGTTAACGAGAATGATTGTCAAAGTAGAATCGTAGGGTATTCACTGGCACCGTGCCCGCACTGACGAACGGTTTTTTCAGTGTATGATGGTCGGTCTTCACGAAGCGTGACTGCGTCACAGGGCTGTCGCTTATAAACGGCAGACTCGAGGCCGGTCCTTTTACTTCAATCGTCACCCTTACATCAGGAGATAACCAATGAGCGTACTCGTCGGCAAACAAGCCCCGGATTTCGACGTACCTGCCGTCCTCGGCAATGGCGAAATCGTAGACAGCTTCAAACTGTCTGAAGCCATCAAAGGCAAATACGGCCTGGTGTTCTTCTACCCGCTGGACTTCACCTTCGTCTGCCCGTCGGAGCTGATCGCTCTGGACCACCGCATGGACGATTTCAAGGCGCGCAACGTTGAAGTGGTAGCCGTTTCCATCGATTCCCATTTCACCCACAACGCCTGGCGCAACACCGCCATCAATGATGGCGGCATCGGCAAAGTGAAATACACCATGGCTGCCGATATGAAGCACGACATCGCCAAGGCCTACGACGTTGAGTCCGAAGGCGGCGTGGCCTTCCGTGGCGCGTTCCTGATCGACGACAAAGGCGTGGTTCGCTCCCAGATCATCAACGACCTGCCACTGGGTCGTAACATGGAAGAGCTGATCCGTCTGGTAGACGCCCTGCAATTCCACGAAGAGCACGGCGAAGTCTGCCCTGCCAATTGGAAAAAAGGCGACAAAGGCATGAACGCTTCGCCGGAAGGTGTTGCGGCTTACCTGACCGAGAACGCTGGCAAGCTGTAAGCCACGTTTGCGGCAAAAAAAACCGGCCTGAGAAGGCCGGTTTTTTTATGCGCGGGATTCCACTTCAGTCGTTGAAGTCTTCCCAGCCGCCCATCTGTTTCCAGCGGTTGACGATGCCGCAGAACAGCTCGGCCGTCTTCTCTGTGTCGTAGCGGGCCGAATGAGCCTCACGACCGTCAAAGTCGATGCCGGCTGCCTGGCAGGCTTTGGCCAGCACGGTCTGGCCATACGCCAGCCCGGCGAGAGTAGCGGTGTCAAAGCTGGAGAACGGGTGAAACGGGTTGCGCTTCATGTCCAACCGCGCCACGGCGGCATTCAGGAAGCCCAGGTCAAAGCTGCTATTGTGGCCGACCAGGATCGCGCGTTTGCAGCCATTGGCCTTCAATGCCTTGCGCACGCCACGGAAGATATCGGTCAGTGCCGCTTCTTCACTTACTGCCATGCGCAATGGGTGATCGAGCTTGATCCCGGTGAACTCCAAGGCAGCCGCTTCGATATTGGCGCCTTCGAACGGCTCGACGCGGAAGAAGTGGGTGTGTTCCGGGAACACAAAACCCTGTTCGTCCATGCCGATAGTCGTCGCGGCGATTTCCAGCAGCGCATCGGTGGCGCAGTTGAAACCACCGGTTTCTACGTCGATGACAACCGGCAGATAGCCGCGGAACCGCTCGGCCATCGGATGACGGGATCCGCCACCGCTGTGCTCGTGTTCGTCATCGTAATGGTCTTCACTCACTTGCTTTCCTCCAGCAGGCGCCAGCGCAGTGTTTCACCGGCGCGCAGCGGGATGACAGTCAGCTCGCCAAACGGCAGGCTGGCAGGGGCGGTCCAGTCTTCACGAACCAGGGTAATGCGATCGGTATTCGCCGGCAGGCCGTAGAAACGCGGGCCATTGAGGCTGGCGAACCCTTCGAGCTTGTCCAGCGCGTTGCGTTGTTCGAACGCTTCAGCGTACAGCTCGATGGCGGCATAGGCGGTGTAGCAGCCGGCACAACCGCACGCGGCTTCTTTGGCGTGCTGGGCGTGAGGCGCGGAGTCGGTGCCGAGGAAAAACTTCGGATTGCCGCTGGTCGCCGCATCCAGCAAGGCCACCTGGTGCGTGTTGCGCTTGAGGATCGGCAGGCAATAGAAGTGCGGCCGAATCCCGCCTACCAGCATGTGGTTGCGGTTGTACAGCAGGTGATGCGCGGTGATGGTCGCACCGACGTTGGCCGAGGCCTCGGTGACGAACTGCACTGCATCGGCAGTGGTGATGTGCTCGAACACGACCTTGAGGGTCGGGAACAGCTCCACCACGCGACGCATGTGTTCGTCGATGAAGATCTTCTCGCGATCGAACACGTCCACATCGCCACGGGTGACTTCACCGTGGATCAGCAGCGGCATGCCGACGTCGGCCATGGCTTCGATGGCCGGCAGGATCTTGTCGATACTGGTCACGCCGGAATCGGAGTTGGTGGTGGCGCCGGCCGGGTACAGTTTGGCGGCGTGCACAAACCCACTGGCCTTGGCCTCGCGAATTTCTTCGGGCTGGGTGCGGTCGGTAAGGTACAGCACCATCAGCGGTTCGAACCGGCTGCCGGCCGGCCGTGCAGCGAGGATACGCTGGCGGTAGGCATCGGCTTGCTCGGCGTTACGCACCGGAGGAACCAGGTTAGGCATGATGATGGCGCGGCCAAAGGTACGCGCCACATCGGCCACGGTGTGGGGTAACGCAGCACCATCGCGAAGATGAATATGCCAGTCGTCGGGACGCAGCAGGGTCAGGCGGTCGGACATTGGGGATTCCAGGCGGGTCAATCTGGGGGGAATGCTACCGGAAAAGACTCTATCAGGCACTCGCTATCAAGTTTTGCAGGATGCAACCGATAGCCTTTTGTATGCCTTATCGATGTATGACGCTTTGAAGTGTTGTAGAAACCAGTGGAGCCTCCCGTGCGCCAGCATTATCTAGCCCTGCTCAGTGTGTTCGCCAGCCTGCCCGCGATGGCCCTCACGTTCCAGACACGTCTGGAGAACATTGAGTGGAAGGTAGAGGGCGACCAGTTCGAGTGCCGTCTGACCCAGCCGATCACAGACTTCGGTTCGGGTGAGTTCGTGCGCCGGGCGGGTGAGCAGGCAACATTTCGTCTGAAAGCCTATAACGGTTCGCTGGGCACAGGCTCGGCCACCTTGTTGGCCGCCGCCGCCCCTTGGCAGCCAGGCCGAGGCGATATCAACCTCGGCGCCGTGCGTGCCGGTAGTGGCGATGTGTTGTTCAATAGCTCGCAGGCCCAGGCCGGTCGCCTGTTCACCGGACTGCTGGAAGGGCGCAGCCCGACGGTCCGCCACTACGGCCGTGAAGGCGGCTACTCCGAAATCCGCTTGTTGCCGGTGAAATTCAATAAGGCTTATAACGACTACCAGCTGTGCACCGCCAAGCTGTTGCCGATGAATTACGATCAGGTCAAACAGACCGAAGTCGGATTCCCGGGGGGCGGTATCGAGTTGGACGCAGCCGCCAAGAAGAAGCTCGACGTGATTCTTGCATTCATGAAAGCCGACCCGACGGTCAACCATATCGAGTTGAATGGCCATTCGGACAACAGCGGCAACCGCCTGACCAATCGCGACGTCTCTCGCCGCCGTGGCTTGGCGGTGATGGACTACTTCAAGGCCAACGGTATCCAGGAGTCGCAGATCACCCTGCGCTTCCATGGCGAAAGCTACCCCCTTGCGCCCAACACCAATGCGGCCAACCGGGCACGCAATCGTCGTGTGAATATCCAGCTTGAACGCGTGGCAGCACCCGAGAAGCCGGCGCCCCAAGCCACTGGCGCAAGTAACCCTGCACACACGTCTTAAGGTGCGACCATCGGTCGCCCGTTCGACATAATCTGTCGCTTTATCTTCATTTGCTGTCGCGCCCCTGTAAATCCACGGTTTTGGTCGGTAGAATCGACGCCTTTCCGTACAACCCCGTGGAGTGATGGCATGGCCGACGTAAACAAGGTCGTTCTCGCGTATTCCGGCGGCCTGGACACTTCGGTGATCCTAAAGTGGCTGCAGGATACTTATAACTGTGAAGTGGTGACCTTCACCGCTGACCTGGGTCAGGGCGAAGAGGTCGAACCTGCACGTGCCAAGGCGCAAGCCATGGGCGTGAAAGAGATCTACATTGACGACCTGCGCGAAGAGTTCGTCCGCGATTTCGTCTTCCCGATGTTTCGCGCCAACACCGTCTACGAAGGCGAGTACCTGCTGGGTACTTCCATCGCACGTCCGCTGATTGCCAAGCGCCTGATCGAAATCGCCAACGAAACCGGTGCCGACGCCATTTCCCATGGTGCTACCGGCAAGGGCAACGACCAGGTGCGTTTCGAGCTGGGCGCCTATGCACTCAAGCCAGGCGTGAAAGTAATCGCCCCTTGGCGTGAATGGGACCTGCTGTCCCGTGAAAAACTGATGGATTACGCTGAAAAGCACGCGATCCCGATCGAGCGTCACGGCAAGAAGAAGTCCCCGTACTCGATGGATGCCAACCTGCTGCACATCTCCTATGAAGGCGGCGTGCTGGAAGACACCTGGACCGAGCACGAAGAAGACATGTGGAAATGGACCGTCTCCCCGGAGAACGCTCCAGACAAGCCGCAATACCTGGAACTGACCTACCGCAATGGCGACATCGTCGCGCTGGACGGCGTCGAAATGACCCCGGCCACTGTGCTGGCGACCTTGAACCGTATCGGTGGCGAACACGGTATCGGCCGTCTCGACATCGTCGAGAACCGCTACGTGGGCATGAAGTCCCGTGGTTGCTACGAAACCCCAGGCGGCACCATCATGCTGCGCGCCCACCGGGCCATCGAATCCATCACCCTGGACCGCGAAGTGGCTCACCTCAAAGACGAGCTGATGCCCAAGTACGCCAGCCTGATCTACACCGGCTACTGGTGGAGCCCTGAGCGTCTGATGCTGCAACAGATGATCGATGCTTCCCAGGTGCATGTGAACGGCGTTGTGCGCCTGAAGCTGTACAAGGGCAACGTGATCGTCACCGGTCGCAAGTCTGATGAGTCGTTGTTCGACGCCAACATCGCTACCTTCGAAGAAGATGGCGGCGCCTACAATCAGGCGGACGCAGCAGGCTTTATTAAGTTGAACGCACTGCGCATGCGCATTGCGGCCAACAAAGGTCGCTCGTTGTTCTAAGTCTCAGCCGGTTTAAGAATGGCCCCTTATTCAGGGGCCATTTTTTTTGTCTATGGATTTTGTGTGGAATTGCGATGTTTATAGCTGGTTAAACATTTGTTGATGTTTTTCAGTCGACGCATTTTCAAATGCACCTTCGAGGGTGCTGTTGTTGAAAGTTTGTAGGGCGAATGATTTTTTTACACCTGACTAGGAACTGGTCTTACAGAAGATTCACTCATGAAAGTGAGGCAAACGTATAAAGCACGGAATACGCTGTAGGAATTAAGGGTGTAAGAGAATATGTTAAATGGAACTAAAACAGTCGGACATTTCTTGTCGGGATTCTTGAGTGGAGTGCAGAGGGAAGGGGCATTTCCTGAGAGTTGTGTGCGGCACGTTTACCCACCCCCTGATGCTCCATGGATATTTCACTCAAAATATGTAAGTCCCCGGAAAGGTCTGAAAGGATCTATAAAACTGGATACATCTGAGTTGGCGTTTTTTTGTAGGGCGATTCCTTTATCGCTGTGGGGTGGGTCTCTGCTTGCTGTTGCTCGGGGGGGAACGCTATGCCAACCAGGAAACGACTAGGCTATTGTGCTTGCTCTAAATAATTCGAACAGCGAAATTGGACTTTCTCATGAATAAAGTGCTGATCGTGGATGATCATCCCGTCATTCGTCTTGCTGTGCGTATGCTAATGGAGCGTCATGGTTATGAGGTCGTTGCCGAGACCGATAACGGTGTCGATGCATTGCAACTTGCACGGGAGCATATGCCGGACATTGTCATACTGGATATTGGGATTCCCAAACTTGACGGGCTGGAAGTTATTTGCCGGCTGTCTTCTACCAAGCAATCCGTGCCCTTCAAGGTGCTGGTGCTGACGTCCCAGGCCCCTGGCCATTTTTCCATGCGTTGCATGCAGGCGGGGGCTGCCGGCTACGTGTGCAAGCAACAGGACCTGACCGAGTTGCTGAGTGCGATCAAGGCGGTGCTGTCAGGCTACAGCTACTTCCCCAACCAGGCACTCAACTCGGTACGCTCCACCATGGGCAATGCCAGCGAGGCCGATATGGTCGAGCGTCTGTCGGGTCGGGAAATGATGGTATTGCAGCAGTTGGCCCGGGGCCGGACCAACAAGGAAATTGCCGACGGCATGTTCCTCAGCAACAAGACCGTCAGCACTTACAAGACACGTTTGCTGCTCAAGCTCAACGCCCGCTCCCTTGTGGACCTGATCGAACTGGCCCAGCGTAACGGCTTGGTATAGAGGAGGGCACTGCAGCGCACATTGTCTGGGTGACCGGCAGAAAAAAGCCTCCGTAAGGGAGGCTTCCGGCCGTCGACCGTTCGATCACAGATCGAAGTCGTAATCTGCCAGCTGTTTTTGCAAGCGTCGTTCTTCCAGAAGATTGTCGATGGTGCGGCGTTTGCTCAAATTGGTCTTGGCTACCTCAATGGGTGCTTCTGCCCCATCGTCATCCGACTCAACAAGGTCGTCTTCCACTTCCAGTTGTTCTTTGCCAGTGCTCATAAGGTTCACTCCGGGCTAGGACTGCCGTTGGCGCTCCTTATAACGATAATCCATGATCGGGTAAAAAAGATTTTTTCAATCGGCTGATCGAGAAAACCAATAATCCCTCAATCGTCGGACGTCTTGTCCTTGTATTCGCACAGGTCTTCGATACGACAGCTGCCGCAACGCGGCCTGCGGGCCTGGCAAACGTAGCGTCCATGAAGGATCAGCCAGTGGTGAGAGTCCAGTAGATAGGGCTTGGGTACAAACTTCATCAACTGCTTTTCGACCTCAACCACGTTCTTCCCACGGGCAATGCCGGTTCTGTTGCTGACCCGGAAGATATGGGTGTCCACCGCCATCGTCAGTTGCCTGAACGCGGTGTTGAGCACCACATTGGCAGTTTTACGACCTACTCCTGGCAGGGCTTCCAAGGCTTCACGGGTTTGTGGCACTTCACCGCCATGCAGTTCCACCAGCAGGCGGCAAGTCTCGATAACGTTTTTGGCTTTGCTGTTGTAGAGGCCGATGGTCTTGATGTACTCAGACAACCCTTCCACACCCAGGGCATAGATCGCCTCTGGTGTGTTCGCCACGGGATACAGCTTGGCCGTGGCCTTATTGACGCCGACGTCGGTGGATTGGGCCGACAGGATCACCGCAATCAGCAACTCGAACGGCGAGGTGTAGGCCAGTTCGGTCTTGGGTTCTGGATTGTCTTCGTGAAGCCTGCGGAATATTTCCAGGCGTTTTGCGGCGTTCATGGGGCGGTGGGTTCCTTGCAGAAGGTCGGCGGGATTGTATCAACACACACCCGGTTTGCAGATCAGGCGTTGTTGAGCGCATCCATTTGGCGCTGCGCGTCCTCCAGCTTGCGTTGCGCCTCGGCCAGTTGCCGAGGTTCGATGTTCAGGTCCTGGGCTTTCTTCAGTTCCGCTCGACGCATCGCCAGCTGGATTTTGGCGCGTTTCAGATCAGCAGTGTTGCTGGATGACGTCGCTGCTTTCGGTACGACACCCACCTCCAAGGCGGCCAGCGCTTGTTCCGCCGCTTCGAATTGCCGTTGCAGGATGATCAACTGCGACTGCTGTTCAAAGGTCGGAGGGTGACCAAACGCCTTCAAGGATTTGTGCAATTGGGCCCGGCTCATTGCGACAGCGATTTTAGCTTTCTTGATCGCGACATCCTGTGCCGTATCGGCTTGCACAGGTAAAGCCGGCACGGAGCGCTTGGTCCGGGCCTGGCGTTCAGCGAGTTTTTGCGCTTCCTCCCGTTGCAGGCGCGCATTGCGTTGCTCATACCGTCGCCTTGCCCGGTCGCGCTTGAGGTGGCGTTCATGGCGTTGCTGATCATTTGTCGCCAGGCCACCGACAATCGGCAATACAGTGGTTGTCGGGCGCATTTCAATGCAGTCGACGGGGCAGGGCGCGACGCAGAGGTCGCAACCGGTGCATTCATCCATGATGACGGTGTGCATCAGCTTGGCGGCGCCGACGATTGCGTCTACGGGGCAGGCCTGGATGCACTTGGTGCAACCGATGCACTCAGCTTCGCGGATGTAGGCAACCTGGGCGGGTGCTTCCCCGCGACTGGCGTCCAGATCCAGCACCGGCACCTGCAGCAACCGTGCAACGTCGGCGATGGTTTCCTGGCCACCGGGCGGGCACTTGTTGATCGCCTCGCCACGGGTGATGCCCTCGGCGTAAGGCTTGCAACCCGGGTGCCCGCACTTGCCGCATTGGGTCTGCGGCAGCAGTGCGTCGATGCGTTGAATGAGGTTCATGCTGTGATCACAGGCATAGCAAACTGGGTTTAATGGGAGGGCAGGGATTTGTTGTGGTGAGCGGGGCATGCCCGCTCGCCACAACAAGCTCCTTCACCACAACATGCCCATGCAAGGTAGCTTACTTGATGCGCTGACCCGGCTTGGCACCACTGTCAGGGCTGAGCAGGTAGATCTCTTCGCCACCAGGGCCGGCCGCCATTACCATGCCTTCAGACACGCCGAACTTCATTTTCCGAGGCTTGAGGTTGGCGATCATCATGGTCAGGCGGCCATCGAGTTTGGACGGGTCCGGGTAAGCGCTCTTGATCCCGGAGAACACGTTACGTTGCTCGCCGCCGAGGTCCAGTGTCAGGCGCAGCAACTTGTCGGCACCCTCCACGGCTTCGGCCTTGACGATCAGCGCGACACGCAGGTCCACTGCAGCAAAAGCGTCGAAGTCGATTTCCGCGGAAATCGGATCCTTGGCCAGCTCGCCATTACCCGCCGGCGCCGATTCGCCAGTGTCGGTCTGGCTGGCGACCAGGTCTTCTTTCGAAGCGTCGGTCATGGCCTGGACTTTCACCGGGTCGATACGGGTCATCAGTGGCTTGAACTCGTTCAACTGATGATTGCCGAGCAGGGTGGCGTGATCGTTCCAGGTCAGCGGCGCCACGTTGAGGAACGCCTCGGCGTCGGCGGCCAGCAGTGGCAGCACGGGTTTGAGGAAGATCACCAACTGGCGGAACAGGTTGATGCCTGTGGCGCAGATCGCCTGGACTTCCGCCTGCTTGCCTTCCTGCTTGTTCAGCGACCATGGTGCCTTGTCGGCGATCCAGGCGTTGGCGCGGTCGGCCAGGCCCATGATCTCGCGCATCGCACGGGCGAAGTCGCGGGCTTCATAGGCGTCGGCAATACTCGGCGCGGCGGCCAGGAAGGCGTCGGTCAGTTCCGGCGCAGCGTTCTCGGCTACCAGTACACCCGCGTTGCCCTTGTGGATAAACCCAGCGCAACGGCTGGCGATGTTGACGACTTTACCGACCAGGTCCGAGTTGACCTTCTGTACGAAGTCTTCCAGGTTCAGGTCCAGGTCGTCGACGCCACGGCCCAGTTTGGACGCGTAGTAGTAGCGCAGGTATTCCGGTGACAGATGGTCCAGGTAGGTGCGCGCCTTGATAAAAGTGCCACGGGACTTGGACATTTTCTGGCCGTTGACCGTCAGGTAGCCGTGTACGGCAATGCCGGTTGGCTTGCGGTAGCCCGAACCTTCGAGCATCGCCGGCCAGAACAGGGCGTGGAAGTTGACGATGTCTTTGCCGATGAAGTGGTACAGCTCGGCGCTGGAGTCCTTGCTCCAGAACGTATCGAAGTCCAACTCCGGCGTGCGGTCGCAAAGGTTCTTGAAGCTGGCCATGTAACCGATCGGCGCATCCAGCCATACATAGAAGTATTTGCCCGGCTCGCCCGGGATCTCGAAACCGAAGTACGGCGCATCCCGGGAGATGTCCCATTGCTGCAGACCGCTGTCGAGCCATTCGGAGAGTTTGTTGGCCACGGCATCCTGCAGGGTGCCGCTGCGGGTCCAGGTTTGCAGCATCTGCTGGAAATCCGGAAGCTTGAAGAAGAAGTGCTGGGAATCCTTGAGCACCGGGGTAGCACCGGAGATCGCCGACTTGGGATCCTTCAGGTCAGTGGGTGCATAGGTTGCGCCGCACTTTTCACAGTTGTCGCCGTACTGGTCTTCAGTGCCGCATTTCGGGCAGGTGCCCTTGATGAAACGGTCGGCCAGGAACATTTTCTTTTCCGGGTCGAAATACTGGGTCACCGAACGCTGGTCGATATGCCCGGCTTCCTTGAGCCGCAGGTAGATCTGGCTCGACAGTTCACGGTTTTCTTCGGAGTGGGTCGAGTGGAAGTTGTCGAAATCCACCAGGAACTCGGCAAAGTCGGCGCTGTGTTCAGCCTGCACATTGGCGATCAGTTGCTCCGGGGTGATGCCTTCCTTTTCGGCGCGCAGCATGATGGCCGAACCGTGGGCGTCGTCCGCGCAGACATAAATGCATTGGTTGCCGCGATGCTTCTGGAAGCGCACCCACATATCGGTCTGGATGTACTCAAGCATATGGCCAAGATGGATGGAACCATTGGCATAGGGCAGGGCGCTGGTGACGAGGATCTTGCGTGGCTCGGACATGGGGCTCGGCTACTTGATGAAACGGAGGTCGGCCACTATAAAGCGCCGGGAAATATATTTCACCCCGTGGTGCTGTTTCAGAATCTTCCCAACCTGCGAAAGCATGCCGTAACGCCGCTGGAACGGTTAGGATAGCCGCCTGTTTCAGTCAGTCTTTTTCGGGAGTAGCCCATGAGCGCCGTCAATCGCGCAGCGGTGGAAGCCGTGCTTCGCCAGTACACCGACCCTTATTTGAACCAGGACCCGGTCAGTGCCGGCTGTGTACGCGCCATCGACGTCCAGGGTGACCAGGTGTCGGTCCAATTGGAACTGGGCTATGCAGCCGGTCTGTTCAAGAGCGGTTGGGCGCAGATGCTGCAAATGGCCATTGAAGACCTCGACGGCGTGCGCTCGGCCAAGGTCGACATCCAGTGCGTGATCGCCGCGCACAAGGCCCAGGCACAGATCCCTGGCCTGGCCAACGTCAAGAACGTAGTGGCCGTGGCGTCCGGCAAGGGCGGCGTGGGTAAATCCACCACGGCGGCCAACCTGGCCCTGGCCCTGGCCCGCGAAGGTGCGCGCGTGGGCATTCTCGATGCGGATATCTATGGCCCGAGCCAGGGCGTGATGTTCGGCATCGCCGAAGGCACACGGCCGAAGGTCAAGGACCAGAAGTGGTTCGTGCCGATCGAGTCCCTGGGCGTGGAAGTGATGTCCATGGCCTTCCTCACTGATGACAACACGCCGATGGTCTGGCGCGGCCCGATGGTCTCCGGCGCTTTGCTGCAGCTGGTTACCCAGACCGCCTGGGGCGACCTGGACTACTTGGTGATCGATATGCCGCCAGGCACCGGTGATATCCAGTTGACCCTGGCGCAAAAAGTCCCGGTGGCCGGCTCGGTGATTGTTACCACGCCCCAGGACCTGGCGCTGCTCGACGCGAAGAAAGGTGTAGAGATGTTCCGCAAGGTCAACATCCCGGTGCTGGGCGTTGTGGAGAACATGGCGGTGCACATCTGCTCCAACTGTGGTCATGCCGAGCATCTGTTCGGCGAAGGCGGCGGCGAGAAGCTGGCCACTCAGTACGGCGTGGAACTGTTGGCCTCGTTGCCGCTGTCGATGCTCATCCGCGAGCAGGCGGATGGTGGCAAGCCTACCGTCGTGGCTGAACCGGACAGCCAGATCGCCATGATCTATCAGGAGCTGGCGCGTCATGTAGGTGCGCGGATCGTCCTGCAGGAAGCAGCCACGCCAGCCATGCCGACCATCACCGTCAGCGACGACTGAGGCGGTTGAAGGGAAAAAAGCCCCGACGTGTCGGGGCTTTTTCATGTCTGGAAGATGGTCAAGGTGTGTTTGTTTCTCAATCACGCAGTTGGTCTTGTAAGCATTTGCTTACTTTTTCGTAAGTGTTTGGTTTTTTTACCTTCCACGGACGTCGGTTTTCTTCGAAGCTTTTTTCTAACCAATTGAAATTTAACAATTAATTATTCCGTATTCAGGGCGATCGCATGTCAGTTCATGGGTAGGATCCCGTTGAACTTCCTTTGGAACTCTTTAAGATCAGCCCTGTGTCCACGGATTGGCACGGCCATCAAGGAACGATGGTTGAAGGAACGTCGCAGGATGCGATTCATCAGGATGATGAAAAGGAATACAGGGACTAGGGAAAAAATGTGGGCGGGTCATACCGCCCCTTTTTTTTGCCTGTAGGAAAGGGAAACCGGCCACCTAGAAACGCAAAAAGGCCCGCAAGGGGCCTTTTGGATGGGGCGACGCTATCAGCGTTCGAGGTGTGCGATCTTACCTTTTTTGCCATCCCACTCCGCTGCATCCGGCATCGGATCTTTGCGCTCAGTGATGTTCGGCCAGACTTCCGCCAGCTCGACGTTCAACTGAATGAATTCCTGCATCTCCGCCGGGACTTCATCCTCGGAGAAAATAGCGACGGCCGGGCATTCAGGTTCACACAGGGCGCAATCGATGCACTCATCCGGGTGGATAACCAGGAAGTTCGGGCCTTCGTAGAAGCAGTCCACCGGACACACTTCGACGCAGTCGGTGTACTTGCACTTGATGCAGTTGTCGGTAACGACGAAGGTCATTTCTAATTTTCTCCTCAGGCGGCGGCAGCGAAACCCTTTGTGGCAGGGCTCGCGAGGTTTGGGAGCGATAGTCTGCAGGCCAGGCTAATAGCCTGCAGCATCCCAAACCGCGCGAGAGTCTACCAGCTTGCAAGCGTCTGCGTTATATCCGAACTTGCAGTGCATATAACATTTCGAGCGCTTTTCGCGGCGTCAAGCCATCCAAGTCAAGCTTAGCCAATTCATCCAGCACCGGATGGGGCAGGCTGGCAAACATGTCGCTCTGGTGCGGCGCAGCCGGTTTGCTGGCGGCTTTGGCTGGGCTGGCGACCACCGTCTCATGGGGCAGGGCCGTGGTTTCCAGGCGGCTGAGGTGCTCGCGAGCGCGGGTGATCACATCGTTCGGCACCCCCGCCAGTTGCGCCACGGCCAGGCCGTAGCTCTGGCTGGCGGGCCCTGGCAGCACGTGGTGCAGGAACACGATGCGCTCGTTGTGCTCGGTGGCGTTCAGGTGCACGTTGGCTACCAGCGGCTCGCTTTCCGGCAACACCGTCAGCTCGAAATAGTGCGTGGCAAACAGCGTGTAGGCACGCAGGTGCGCCAGGCGTTCGGCTGCCGCCCAGGCCAGGGACAAACCGTCGAAGGTGCTGGTGCCGCGCCCCACTTCGTCCATCAGCACCAGGCTGCGTTCGGTAGCGTTATGCAGGATGTTGGCGGTTTCGCTCATTTCCACCATAAAGGTCGAGCGCCCACCGGCCAGGTCATCGCTGGAGCCGATCCGGGTGAAAATGCGGTCCACCAGGGACAGCTCGCAACTGGCCGCCGGTACAAAGCTGCCGATATGCGCCAACAGCACGATCAAAGCGGTCTGACGCATGTAGGTGGATTTACCGCCCATGTTCGGACCGGTGATCACCAACATACGGGTATCGTCGTCCAGGGACAGGTCGTTGGCAACGAACGGCGTGGTCAGCACCTGTTCTACAACCGGGTGACGACCTTGCACGATGCGCATGCACGGCTCGCTGACAAAACGCGGGCAGTTCAGATCAAGGTTCAGCGCACGCTCGGCGAGGTTGCTCAGCACGTCCAGTTCGGCCAGCGCTGCGGCAGTGTCCTGCAGCGGTGCCAATTGGCTGATCAAGTCCTCCAGCAGATTCTCATAGAGCATCTTCTCTCGAGCCAGGGCGCGGCTCTTGGCCGACAGTGCCTTGTCTTCGAATTCTTTCAGCTCCGGGGTGATAAACCGTTCGGCGCCTTTGAGGGTCTGGCGACGTTGATAATCGATCGGCGCCGATTCGGCCTGCTTGCTGGGCAACTCAATAAAGTAGCCATGCACACGGTTGTAGCCGACTTTCAGGTTGGCCAGACCGGTGCGGGCTTTTTCGCGGGCTTCCAGGTCGATCAGGAACTGCCCGGCGTTTTCGCTCAGGGACTGCAGTTCGTCCAGTTCGCTGTCGTAACCGGTCTTGAGTACGCCGCCGTCACGGATGATCGCCGGCGGGTTGTCGATGATGGCTTTTTCCAGCAAGGCCGCCAGCTCCGGGTAAGTCCCGGCTGTAGTTGCAAGCTGTTGCAGGTGCGGCGTATCCAGCTCGGTCATCGCCACCTGCAGTTGCGGCAGGGCACCGAGGGCATCGCGCAGGCGCGCCAGGTCACGGGGTCGTGCGTTACGCAGGCCGATCCGCGCCAGGATGCGCTCGATATCGCCGATTTCCTTCAACTGTGGCTGCAGCTTTTCAAAGCGATAGCCGTCCAGCAGGCAGGTAATGGACGTCTGGCGTGCTTGCAGCACTGTCAGGTCCCGCAGCGGACGGTTCAGCCAGCGGGTCAGCAGGCGGCTGCCCATGGCCGTCTGGCAGCGGTCGACCACCGATTGCAAGGTGTTATCGCGACCACCGGCCAGGTTGGTATCCAACTCCAGGTTGCGACGGCTGGCGCCATCGAGCACCACGGTATCGTCCAGACGCTCATGACGCAGGCTGCGCAAGTGCGGCAGGGCGGTGCGCTGGGTTTCCTTGGCGTAGCCAAGCAGGCAACCGGCGGCGCCGATGGCCAGGGTCAGGGTCTCGCACCCGAAGCCTTTGAGGTCCTGTACGGAGAACTGCTGGCACAGACTTTTCAGCGCCGAATCACGCTCGAAATCCCAAGGCGCACGGCGCTTGGCCCCACGACGTTTTTCTGCCGGCAGATCCTTTGGCCAATCATCCGGGATCAACAGCTCCACTGGGTTGATGCGTTCCAGCTCCGCCAGCAGGTTCTCCCAGCCCTTGATCTCCAACACGCTGAAGTTGCCGCTGGTGATATCCAGTACCGACAGGCCAAACAGGCGCTCATCGCCCAACACGGCGGCAATCAGGTTATCGCGACGCTCATCCAGCAGCGCCTCATCACTCACCGTTCCTGGCGTAATAATTCGCACCACCTGGCGTTCAACTGGCCCCTTGCTGGTCGCCGGGTCGCCGATCTGCTCACAGATCACCACCGACTCGCCCAGCTTCACCAGCTTGACCAGGTAACCCTCCAACGAATGGTAAGGAATCCCACACATCGGAATCGACTGCCCCGCCGACTGTCCGCGCGCGGTCAGCGTGATGTCCAGCAACTTGGCGGCCTTCTTTGCGTCTTCGTAGAAGATCTCGTAGAAGTCGCCCATGCGGTAGAACATCAACTGATCAGGGTGCTGGTTCTTGAGGCGCCAGTACTGCTGCATCATCGGGGTGTGGGAGGACAGGTCTGAAGTGGTTTTACTCATTGGTCGTAGGCAAATTCGTTGAAAGGAGTGGGGCAAATGTGGGGCATTCCGCCCTGCGATTTTGCGATGGGCGCAAGGTTAACATGCGAGGTCGGAGCTTCGCAGGTCGCAAACGGATAGGTAAAACGCAAAAGCCGGCGCTGCATTTACTTAACTGCAAGTAAACGCGCCGCCGGTATCTTTCATGCCTTTGTATTACAGCGACCGCACAGGGATGCAGATGTCGCAGATGAACTCACCGGTGTCAGAATCGGTTGCGGTTGCCGCAAAGAACATCTCGAAACATGGTCGGTCATCGCATTGCAGACCGCTGGAAGGCATCCATTCTCGCGTCAGCCACATCCAGGCATCGGCTATTTTTTCTGTTTTCCCTTTGAAGCTCGCTACGGCATAGCGGCCGCCCGGCAGGGTCTGAATGTCTGCCTGGGCGCTGGTCACAAAAGAGGCTGGCACTTCTACGCAAGCATCGTAGCGGCACTTGTTCGGGGGCGTGATGGATGGATCGTCATACCCTATGCCGTAACACCGTTCATCGCCGAGGCCATTGGAGTGCATCCACGGCGCCATGGTCCCGCGCCAGAAGTGGCCGATTGCGGGGCCATAGGGGCCGATCAGGCGTTGGTAGGCAACGCGTACCTTGGGTAAATCAATGATGCGTACGTCCATGGTGGGCTCTTTCGTTGAAGGAGAAGAGAGCCCAGCGTCGTCGAACGTACGCTCATGTGCCTGATGGGTATTGCCGAAGACCTGATCAGGATTGCTCTGCTGCGCACCCGGGCGCGGGCCGATGGCAGCCGCCTGTGCTGCCAGTCGCTGCGGTGTGTTGGTGCGCCACTCGGATGGCGTGCAGCCAAACTGTAGTTTGAAGGCCCGTGCGAATGCTTCGCCCGAGTTGAAACCGCTGGCCAATGCTGTTTCCAGTACGGTTTCGTGGTTGCCGCAGGACAGGCGGAACGCCGCCTTCTCCAGTCGCCGCCGGCGGACATAACTGCCCAATGTCTCGCCCATCCACGCCGCGAAAATCCGATGAAAATGGAAGCGCGAAAAGTTGGCGATATCGGCCAACCGGGCACCCTCCAAGGGGGTATCCAGGTGGGTATCGATGTAGTTGAGTACGCGGTTCATGCGTCGGGCGTACTCGGCGCGGGATACGTGGACGGAGGATTTGGTTGTCATAGTGCGTGATAGTATGCATAAAAAATGCAAATTAGCATTTGCCAAGCCAAAAAACTCCCGTCACTATCCTCGTTATGCAAAAACGCAACGTTTCTATCGTCTTAAGAGAATTGCTGGACCGCGACCGGATCTCCCCCACGGAGCTTTACCGGCGCACCGGCGTGCCACAATCCACGCTGTCCCGGATCCTCAGCGGCAAGATCGTTGATCCGTCGGACAAGCACATCTCCCGTATCGCCGAGTACTTCCGTGTCAGCACCGATTACCTGCGCGGGCGCGCGGCGATGGGCGCGTTGCGCGATGACGCGCGCGACCCGATGCATTCGGAACTCAAGGACATAAGCCTGTGGGACGACGACACGCCCGTCAATGATGACGAGGTGTCGATCCCCTTTCTGCGCGAGGTTGAATTGGCTGCTGGATCAGGAAGATTCGTCATCGAGGAAAGCGAGAAGGCCAGCCTGCGGTTCGGCAAGCGCAGCCTGCGGCATAACGGTGTGCAGTTCGACCAGGCCAAGTGCGTGACGGTGCGCGGCAACAGCATGTTGCCGGTGCTGCGCGACGGTGCGACGGTCGGGGTGAACGCGGGCAAGAGTGGCATCGGCGATATCGTCGATGGTGACTTGTATGCCATCAATCACAACGGCCAATTGCGCGTGAAACAGCTCTATCGCCTGCCTTCCGGGATCCGCCTGCGCAGTTTCAACCGCGATGAGCACCCGGATGAGGACTACAGCTTCCAGGAAATCCAGGATGAGCAGATCAGCATTCTGGGTCATGTGTTCTGGTGGGGTATGTACGCCCGTTAACCTTCCCGCGTAAGACAACGCCCGCCAACGAGCGGGCTTTTTTCCGTCTGCAGAAAATCGCCAAACCCCCGTCCTACAAGGCTGTAAATGCGCCAATGCATTTATTTGGTAAAAATAAATGCATTTGTGCATTGACTGTATATGCATACATATCTATTCTTCATCTCAAGCCAGCCAAACAAGGCTTGGTGGAGGCGGCAAGGATGCTGCCAGGAAAGACAAGGAAGGCACGCAACACCGGCAAGGACGCCATCTGAGCGATGGCAGGGATGTCAGGCAATACCGGCAAGGATGCCGACGCTCTTTAGTTTCAAAGCATGACCAACACAGGCAGCGATGAACCGGCCTCATAACGGTTCAGAGGGTTGGCAACTGACCCGGGTGTGCAGCGTAAAGCACCAGAAGCAGTTATCCGGCAGACAGGGATCGTGGTCGGAAAAACATCAAGGAAAGATCCGTACCGCGCCAGTAGCGCCGAAAGATCGAATATGGACCGCATTACTGAAAAGCCCGGGCAACCGGGCTTTTTGGAATGCCTACCTACGAAATGGATTTACCCAAGAGCCGGCCCGGCGCCGGTAGTGCTCAGCCAGGAGGCGTGACATGACAAACGAGCAGCAAGCGTTAGCGGAAATGCCTATCTGGCTGGTGATCGTACTGGCCCTGATCGGCGGGGTGTCCGGCGAAATGTGGCGCGCCGACAAGGAGGGCGCCCGCGGTTGGTCGTTGATCCGGCGCCTGGCCCTGCGGTCCGGGGCGTGCATGGTCTGCGGGGTCTCGGCCTTGATGCTGTGCTACGCCGCCGGCATGTCGATCTGGACCGCCGGGGCCATTGGTTGCCTCACCGCCATGGCCGGTGCGGACGTGGCCATCGGCCTTTATGAACGCTGGGCCGCCAAGCGCATCGGGGTCAACCAGGCCCCGAACTCTCGCCCGGATCAGCAGTAAGCGCTGCAAGGATGCAAGCAGATGACACTTCTCGAAAAACCTTCCCAACTGCCTGTGGCGATTGGAGACGCACTGAAGAGTGCGTTCCCACAGCTGCGGGTTGGTAATCATCATGACTTTTCTGGAGCGGGCGATAAAACGGGCATTTTGATCAGCGTGGATCGCAATGGCCCGGGCGTTCGCTCCCTTGCCGGGCGCAAGGCGCACGCCTTGTCGGTTTCACTCAAGGTCATGGTCGCCGGCGGCTCGGCACCGTTTGATGCCTGCGATCTGGCCAGTCAATTGATGGACCTGGCTCTGGATAACCGCTGGGGCCTGCCGCCCGAGCAATGCGACCTGCCCACTGCGATTGTCGCGGCACCTTCCGTGCTCAACGGTGCGGAAACGGATTACGACACTTGGACTGTTTCCTTCATCCAAACCCTCTATCTCGGCCCGTCGCTGCTCGAAGATCCCACAGGCAAGCCGCTGTTTGCCTGCACCTGGGAAGTCACGAACATCGATGATCCCGACCAATACCGCCCGTTGCAGGAGTAGCCCATGTTCGATGCATTGCTACGCATGCAACTGGGGCCGATCGTCGAGCGCCTGGCCGAAATGGAAGCCCAGCTTGAAGATCTCTATCGACGCGCAGAAAGCTTCTGCCGAATTGGCGTGTGCCAGGAGGTCGACGCCGCCAGCAATACCTGCACGATCAGCCACGGGGACTTACTCAGTCCGGCGATCAGGTTTTTCAACCCCAGCGCCGGGGCGCAGACCGAAACCCGTATCCCCTCAGTGGGCGAACAATGCTTGTTGCTCAACTATGGCGGCGGCGAGGGTGGGGCGCAGTCGGTGGCTTTGTTCGGCTTGAACAGCGATCGTTTTCCGCCGGTTTCCAGTGTTCCGACGCTGACCCGGCGGCGTTATCAGGATGGCACCCAGAGCGACTACGACGACGCCAGCCACGCCTTCAATTGGGTCAACGGCCCAACCACGTTTATCGGTTCTCGCGAACAGGTCTACGTCAAGGTCGGCGCCGCCAGCCTGACGATGAGCGGCCAGAGCATCACGCTGCAAGTCGGCGGTACCAGCCTGTCGCTGGATGCCGGCGGCGCGCACTTCACCGGCCCGGTGGTGGACCATCAAGGCCGGGTCATCAGCCCCTGATAAGGACATCCCA
The DNA here is from genome assembly GCF_900111535.1 of Pseudomonas sp. NFR09. Classification (NCBI taxonomy): domain Bacteria; kingdom Pseudomonadati; phylum Pseudomonadota; class Gammaproteobacteria; order Pseudomonadales; family Pseudomonadaceae; genus Pseudomonas; species Pseudomonas sp. NFR09. The sequence continues at coordinate 286,275 of NZ_FOIH01000001.1, read as the reverse complement.
TGATTGGAATCGACCGTGACACCGGGGCAGCCGTCGATGACTGGTTGCAATTCGTGCAGCGCGCCACCCGAGCGCTGACCACTCCCGTGGGCACTCGCCAGAAGCGCCCGTTGTACGGCTCGCTGATCCCGCAACTGCTCGGGCAGAACCTCGGTGACGATCTGCTGATCCTCGCCCAAAGCCACGCCGCCCAGGCGTTCTATAACCCCCAGAACGGTATCGCCGACTTTCAGCCCCAGATCATCGTCGCTACCCGTCAGGGCGCCGGTTTGTTGCTGCGTTTTGCCGGCACCTGGAAAAACCGCCAGCAATCCTTCGAGGTCGTGACATGAGCATGTTGATCCCTGGCCAGAACCAACTGGCCGAACCGGCCATCATCGCGGTCGATGAGTTCGAACCATTGCTGGCCGAGTTCAAGGCCTTCGTGGTTGATTACGTCGCCACTCGCGCCCCGCAAAGCGCGGCCAAACTCAAGATCAGCCTCGACAATGAAAGCGAACTGCTGACCCTGGCCATGGAAGCATTTTGCGTGCGCCTGCAAACCCACGAACGCAAGTACAACGCCCGCATCAAGCAGATGCTGGCGTGGTGGGCCACCGGCAGCAACCTGGATGCACGCCTGGCCGATATGGGCCTGGAGCGCCAGGTCCTCGACCCAGGTGACCCGGCCGCTTTCCCGCCGGTGCCGCCGATTCTGGAAAGCGACGACGACGCCCGCCTGCGTTACTACCTGGCGCCCCACGCCCCGGCGGCAGGCTCGCGCATGCAGTATCGTCGCGAGGTGTTCACCCTGGGCGAGCGGCCATCGGTCAAGGTGCAAAGCGCCACGCCGGGCGTAGTGACCGTCAGCTACACCTTTGATCCGGACGGCTACGCGGCGCAGGTCAAGGACGGCAACGCTCGACGTACCGCGCCCGGCGAGGTGATGGTCACCGTGCTTTCCAGGGAGGGTGATGGCACCGCTTCCGCCGATTTGCTTGACGGCGTTCGGCGACATTTCGCACGGCCCGATGTAAGGCCGGAGACCGATCTGGTCAGCGTCCAGGGCGCGCAGATCCAGCGCTACAAGATTCGGGTGGTCGCCAAGATCAACGCCGGCCCGGATTCGGGCTTGACCCAGGTCGCGGCACAGAAACTGCTGCAAACCTACGCCGACTCGTGCCATCGCCTGGAAGGCCGGGTCGACCCGAGCTGGATCGACTACGCGATCCACAGTGCCGGCGCCGCGCAACTGCAAATCCTTGAGCCGCTGGAGCCGATCATCAGCACCGCGTTCCAGGCCCCGTATTGCACGGGCGTCGAGGTGGAGGTGCGCACGCTATGATGGATGAACCCAAAGCGAGCCTGTTGCCGGTCAACAGCTCACCGCTGGAAAGGGCGCTGGACCTGGGGTTGGGCAGGCTGCTGGATCGAGTGAGTCCGCCATTTCCGGCCTTGATGAGTCCGCTGCAAACGCCCAGCGAGTTTCTTCCTTATCTGGCCGCCGACCGCGGCGTCAGTGAATGGGATGCTGACGCCAGCGAGTCGGAAAAACGCCTGACTGTGGCCTTGTCCTGGCAGATACAGCGTCAGGCGGGGACACCGAAGGCGCTCGTTCACGCGGTGGAGTCACTGGGGTTCACTCCCAACATCAGTGCCTGGTATCAGCAGCGGCCCTTGGGCTTGCCTTACACCTTTGATGTACAGGCCATCATCGGGCGCAGTTGGTCCAGTGGTGACCACAACCGCCTAATCCGCCGCATCAATGCAGCGCAGAGTGAGCGGGACCTGGCAACGATCACCATCGTTCTCGAAACCCAAGGGCGCCTTGCGTTCACTCAAGTCGCACATGCTTCGTTGAGTGATGGTGAGTTTTCTCTGACCAGCGCACTACCGGAGTTGGCGTTGGCTGCTCGGCTTAACAGTGTCGGGGCCACCCGTCACTACACCATTAACGACTACGACCTCAGGGCGCAGCCATGACAGATGACATTACGCGCCTGGTGCGCTTCACCTCCAAAGGTTTGGATGAAGTGCTGCAGGCAAAGAACCAGGGCTTGAAAGGCGAAATCACCCACATTGGCGCCGGTACCGGCCGCTACAGCCCTGACGGCTCGGAAATAGCCTTGCGCGATGAGCGCCAACGGGTCGCCATTGTGGATTACGAGGACTTGGGCGACCGGCAACTCAGGATGGCCGCACTGTTTGATGGCGAGGCCGAATATGAAATCGGCGAGTTCGGGTTTTATCTCGCCAGCGGGACTTTGCTGGCGGTGTATTCCGTGGCAGGGAAGTTGTTGACGTATAAAGCGGCGGCAGCGCGAGTACTGCAAAAATTTACGCTGGATATTTCGCCATTGCCAGCGAACAGTGTGACGATCGTGGTGGGGAGTGACAACTTTAACTTGTTGCTTACGGAAGAGTTGGCAGTTTTAGCAGCCGCCACTGTGAATAATATGGCCAGGCACGTCGGTGTGTTATTTCGAGTGATGGCTCTGGAAAATAACGGTTAACAATAATCTGAAGGCTGTGTGCGTTGGCACTATTCGGGACGATTAATAATTAAGAGGTTCAATATGGGCATTGAGCAGAAAATAGGTGAGTTGGTCACTGCAACAGATAGTTTGACAGCTGTCGTCAACGGGAAGATTTCTCAAATTGACACACGGATGGATGTGGCGCGTGCAGAGTTTGATGAATTCCGCAGCAAAAAAGATATGGTTGGGTTGGTAGGGGCATCAGGTTCGGTCCAACTTAACGTGTTCCAAGGCGGCGTGTGGGGGACCGGTGGGCCCCAAAACACAGGTGCATCTGGCGGATTTTCCGTCGTTGATCTAGGCACGTCGGATAATATTTACATGCACTTCAAACTGCCGGTGAATATCAATACTCACGATCAAATGTTTTGGTTTAATATTCGTGGTTACAGTTACGGCAGTGCAACTATCGTAGACGAGACTATTGTGGGCTACTGCTACTCGCCTCAAAGGGCAGTATTGAACAAAGCCGTTTTCGGGAACATGTCTCCAGGAATTTACACCGATTCGACTGGTAATGTGATTATGCGCTTGAAGTTTCCAAGCATTTATGTGACAACCATTCGTATCGATACAATGCAGGTCGGTATCGGAGGGTTGTTTGCAGTGGGGAGTCTTAAGTCGAAACTGTCACTGACAGATAAGGTGGAGTTTTAAATGAGCGAAACAATTGAAGTGGGATCTCAATACAAACCTAATCCTGAGTCTATCGCCCTCGCCGAGTGGGCGTCCATTCGTACCTGTCGTCGACAGTTGCTGAACGCAACAGAAGCAATGCAGGCCGTAGATAGTCCACTCACGGATGCGCAACGAAGTGAGCTCGCGCTGTATCGTCAGGCCGTGCGTGATGTTCCCCAAGACTCCGGCGACCCTTATAAGGTGGTATGGCCGGACCTGCCAATATTCCTTAAATAACCTACCGCGAAAGCGGTTTTTTTTCGCCTCCCAAAGCCCCTCCCGCAGGGGCTTTGGCGTTTTCCACCCGGAGATTTGTCCCTATGCAAAACCGCCAAACCTACACCGTCCTCATCCCTTTCCCCACCGGAGGCGGCCATTGGTCCACCGTCGGCGAGGAACTTGAGCTGCTGGACGTCGAAGCATCCGCCCTGCGCACCGCTGGCCGCCTGGAACTGACCAGCGTCCTCAATTCCACCCCCAAGAAGGCTGACTGACCATGGCTGAGGTTCTGAACTTCGAGCACAACGGCATCACCGTGAATGCCACCGAATCCCCCGAGGCCATGGGTGGCCTGGGTGACAACGTGATCGGCCTGGTCGGCACTGCGCCGAAGGCCCATGCGTCGATCCCGAAGAATGCGCCGTTCCGCATCAACAGTTTAACCACCCAGGCGCTGCTGGACCCGACCGGCACGGAGTCGGGCACGCTGTTCCACGCCGTGTACCAGATACTCAAGGTGGTGAAGGTACCGGTCTATGTGGTGATCGTGGAGGAGGGCGCCACCCCGGCGGACACGCTCAATAACGTGATCGGCGGTGACGAGCCGGTGACCGGTCGTAAACTGGGCCTGGCCGCGCTGGCCAGCGTACCGGAAGACCTGACTATCATCGGCGCCCCAGGCTTCACCGGCACCAAGGCGGTAGCCGGTGAGTTCGCCTCGTTCGGCAAGCGCATCAAAGCTCGCGTGGTGTTGGATGGCAAAGACGCCAGCGTCGCCGACCAAGTGACCTACAGCGGCGAACTGGGCGGCGCCGATCTCGGTTTTGACCGCTGCCTTCTGGTGCACAACATGCCGTCGGTGTACTCCAAGGCGGCCAAGAAAAACGTGTTCCTCGCGCCATCGTCCCTGGCCATCGCTGCGCTGGCCAAGGTCAAGCAGTGGGAAAGCCCAGGCAATCAGGTGACGTTCGCCGAGGACGTTTCCCGCGTGGTCGAGTACAACATCCTCGACACCTCCACCGAAGGCGACCTGCTCAACCGCTACGGCGTGAGCTACTACGCCCGTACCATCCTCGGCGGTTTCTCGCTGCTGGGTAACCGCTCCATCACCGGCAAGTTCATCAGCTACGTCGGCCTGGAAGATGCGATCAGCCGCAAGCTGGTCAAGGCCGGCCAGAAAGCCATGGCCAAGAACCTCACCAAGTCCTTCATGGACCAGGAGGTCAAGCGCATCAACGACTGGCTGCAAACCCTGGTCGCCGATGAAACCATCCCTGGTGGCAGCGTGTACCTGCATCCGGAATTGAACAGTGTCGAGAAGTACAAGAACGGCACCTGGTTCATCGTCATCGACTACGGCCGCTACGCGCCGAATGAACACATGATTTATCAACTCAATGCCCGCGATGAAATCATCGAGCAGTTCCTGGAGGACGTTCTCTAATGTTTACCAACCGAGTCAGACAGGCCATCGCGGCCACCCTTCAAGGCCTGCCGTTGTCCGCGACGGTGGAGGAGTTCACTCCGCCGAAGATCGAGTTCGACATGGAGCCCATGTCCGGCGGGCGTTTTATCGCCGAGGAAATGGCCAAGAGCGGCAAGGTGCTCGGCGCCACGCTGGTGCTGCAAGGTGCCGGCCCGGAGATCATGCTCGCGCTGGGCGTACGCCTGGGTGATGACATCCTGCTCAACGTGCGCGAAGCCGGCCAGGATCAGGATGGCAAGACCTACTTCACCTACCACACCGTTGGCGGCAAGCTCAAATCCCTGTCCGAAGCGAAGCTGAAGATGGGCGATAAGGCACTCACCACCCTGGAGCTGTCCTGCCGCACTTACAACCGCCTGGAAAACGGTATTCCGGTCATCGACATCGATGTACGCACCCAGAAGTTCGTGCTCAACGGCGTCGACATCCTCGGCGATGCGCGCCGCGCCGTGCTGATGCCGTAATGCCCCGGGGGCGGGCGTGCTCGCCCCCATACTTCACCAAGGAGCTGTCCCATGGCCTGGATGCCACCGCTGCATGTCCTGCTGTCCCCGATCACCGCCGATACCGGCGCGATAATCGAGCAGGTGCAACTCAAACCGCTGTACTACGCCGCGCAAAAAGACGCGCTGGCCCGGGCCGGTGATGACGAGGACGACCAGTTTTTCGAACTGGCGAAACTCGCCACCGGCCTGTCGGAAAAAGAACTCGACCAACTCAAGCGCCCGGACTACGTGAGCATTTCCCAGTACGTACACGAGATGTCGACTCTTCCTGCGTCGTTCTTTCTCGGCGAACAAGCGGAGTCGACCCACGACCAACCCGTCCGACTGCTGTTGCCCCTCGACGCAGCCGGCCGAAACCTCATCGAACTGCCCCTGGAAATGCCCGCGCTGCGCGCTACCAAGGTGATGAAAAAACTCGCCACCAACAAAGAACGCGCCGAGTTCATCACTGCTCACTGCGCCGGCCTGATGATTCCTGACCTGGCCGGCCTGACCGTGCCTGACTGGACTGAATTGCAGGAGCGTATCGACGATTTTTTAAATCAACCGGCGGACTTCTTTCGGAGCGCGACATCGAAGTGATCCTCGATGTGGTGCCGCTGATTTACTCAGTCAATGAGGCCGAGATCCTCGACTGGGACGCCGGGAAAGCATTGCGCCGCTACGACATCGCGATCACTCGCCTTGGCGTCAAACAGGAGTAAGCGGGATGCAGGACAAGTATTCGTTGGCGTATGCCACGGCCAAGGATGGCCAGGCGGTCGTCGGCAAGGACGCCGCCATTGTCAACTCAGGCGCCTTGGCACCTGAACACCTTGGTGAGGCGACACCGATACACCCGATGAGCGTGGCGCTGACTAACGCAAGCTTGCAGCTCGGTGGTCTGTCATTGTCCCTGGGGTTACTGCGCAGCAGCGTGGATGGACTGCGCGCCTCTGTATCGCGGCTTGAAGCCGTAGACGTTAACCCGTCCAGAACTGACAGGCAGATTGAGCCGAGCAGCGCCACGGCGTTCCAGTCGAGCAAGGTGGATGATCGGCGCCTGACCCACGAAGCCTTGACGGTGCGCAACATGGAGCGCCTCGACCCGGTCACGGCTTTTCAGCAGGCGAATGCCAGCTTTGCGTTTGGATCGAAACTCCCCCCGGAAAAATCAATAACGGTCTTGCGCGAAGAGTCGACCAAAAGCACGGAGCGGTTGACCAAAACACTTGAACCTGTGCCGGTCCTGGGAGAAGCCACATGGCTGCGGGCTAAAACCGGCGTGTTGGACACCGTCAACAATTGGGCCAGCGATTCACCGGTCGCCGCTGAATCGCTCAAGACTGCTGAAACGGTGATGTCGTCGGTCGTTTCACCAGTGGTTTCCGAATTTTTTTCGGGCGTGGGCGAGACGATTAAAGAGCGGGTGACGGGCAATTTGGTGGATATGACGCTGGGCAAGTTGCCCGGGGTTGGCAAGTTGTTCAAGGACGGCGGTTACGATAAAGAAAAGGACAAGGGTCAAGGTTGCTGCTGCCCTGACGAGTCGCAGAGCGGCTCCACACGTCCCAGCATTATTCTGCCGCCGGGCTACGAGCGTGAGCGTGGACAAAGCACTTCCGGTAAAGCCCAGGGCAAGGGCTCGGGTAAAAAAGGCGGCAGGCTCGGTAATTGGCTGCGTGATGCATCCGATCGATTGGGTAAGGCGATGTTGCCCACGCCGCCTGCGTTGCACGCTGCGCAGGCGCTCCATTTGCCTCAAGCCTCGACTTCGCGGTTGGCCGGCACCATGACCCGGCTGGAGTCGGTCGGTGCCCGTCGTCTCGGCCCGATGCGGTATGTCGATACCGCTATGAATGTGGTTGAAGGCGTGCGCAACGGTGACGCCAAATCCGTCGGCGCCGGGCTCAGTGCCGCCGGTGGCGCCTGGGCCGGGGCCTCTGCCGGTGCGGCCATCGGCACCATGATTTTTCCCGGTGTCGGTACAGCGGTCGGTGGTGCAATCGGTGGTTTGTTGGGCAGTGAGGCTGGCAGTTGGCTCGGTGACAAGCTGCTCGGTTCAAGCGACCGCCTGCCCGCGCCCGCGGACGTCAGCAAGCGCCTGGACAATGCCCCGGCCGACAACCGTCAAGTCACGTTCGCCCCGCAGATCACCATCAATGCAACGGAGCAGGCCAGCTATCAACAGCTGGCGGAGTTGGTGGTGCAACAGATCGAAGCGCAATTTTCGCCGCTGTCGATGAGCGACCTGCTGGGGTCGCGACGTGATTCGGCACTGACCGATATTGGAGGGGTGTGATGCGGCAACAGATGGCATTGGGCACGTTTATTTTCGGGCTATCGCGTGGATTCGCCTACGACACCCTGGACCGCGCCAGCACAGGTGGATGGGTCGGCCTGCCGATTATTGCCGGCAAACCCAAGTCCAGCCAGGTCGGCCAAGAGCTTGAGACGCTGACCTTCGGCGGTAAGGCCGCAAGGGCAACCGGCATGGCGCGCCTGGATGAGCTGCGTGCGTTGCAAGCCCTGCGTGCGCCATTGCCGCTGGTCGATGGCGTAGGCCTCAGCTGGGGGCTGTGGACGATCAAATCGGTGAGCGAAAAACAATCCAATGTGATCGACGATGGCACCGCCATGGTTATCAATTGGTCGCTGGTATTGGAGGAGTTCGTCAATGCGTAGGGTGCGAAGTATTGCTGGTGATTCGGTGAACCTGTTGCTGTACCGCGAGCTTGGCCGCTGTGACGATGCCGCCGAGGAAGTGCTGTGGCGGTTGAACCCAGGGTTGGCCGAGCAGGGCGCAGTACTGCCGGCAGGTGTCAGTGTGATTGTGCCGGAACTGGACAGGCAGCCCATTGCGAAGCAGCCCGTTTCGGCCTGGGACTAAGGAGCGACTATGACACTTGGATATACGCCAGTGGTGGAAATCTACGGAGCCAATGCCGCGCTGCTTAACGAACGCCTGTTGGAGTGGGAGCATAGTGATACGGCCGGTCTTGTCTCAGACCATCTCAAGTTAACCCTCGATATCGAGGGCCTTGATGGCCTGCCCGACCTGGGTGGGAAAATCGGTCTGCGCGTGGGGTATCTGGAAACCGGCCTGGTGGACAAGGGGACGTTCAAGATCACCAAGCGCACACCGTCACTGTTTCCCATGCGCCTGGCATTGGAGGCCACGGCGGCACCGTTTGACATGGACGGGTTCAAGCAACGTCGCACCGCCAGTCACGGGCCGATCACCCTGGGCGCGTTGTTCCGTCAATTGACGGCGCGCTACGGTTATTCACCACGGGTGGCGCCTGACCTTGAAGGCAAGCAGATTCCGCACATTGACCAGACCAACGAAAGTGACATGGCGTTGCTGACACGCTTGGCCAGACGTTTTGATGCCGTGGCCAAGCCGGTCGATGAGTTTTATGTGCTGGGCCGTAAAGGCCAGCTCACGTCGTTGTCGGGCAAGACCCTGCCGGATGTGCGGCTGTCGCTGACGCGTGACAATCGCCCGGGTGAGCGTGCTTTTATCAGCGCCAAGATGTCCGAGGGCAGTCGCGCCAAATATGACGGCGCAAAAGCGTCCTGGTGGGATGCGGCGGCCGGTAAGAAAAACGTGGTGCAGGTGGGTATCGAGCCGTTTAAAGAGGTTACGCAGCGTTACCAGAACGAAGCTGAAGCCCGTTCCGCTGCTGAAGGCGAGATGCGCCGTGTGAGACGTGAAGGGCTGAAGATCGAGGTGATTTGCCCTGGAAACCCCGCATTCGCCGCTGAAGGCTTGTTGCTGCTGGATGAGTCATGGCCAGGCTTCATGCAAGGGCGCTGGTCGATCAATACCGTGACGGCCAGTGGCAAGCGCAAAGACAGCTATCGCTGCACGATCAGCGCGAGCGGTTTGTCCCTCGCAGAATAAACCGCGCCATTGACACCCCTCATGCTTCGTTTGAGGTTTCTGATGTGGAGACAATATGGTCCTGTCTGAGCAGCAACTCGTAACAATCCTACCGAACTCCCGCATCAAGGCGGGAGTTTTCATTACTGCGCTGAACTGCGCCATGCTCCACCGTCAAATCAACACGCCACAACGCATCGCCGCCTTCCTCGCCCAAATCGGCCACGAGTCCGGGCAACTGCGCTACGTGCGCGAACTGGGTAGCGATCAATACCTGAGCAAGTACGACACCGGCACCCTGGCCGCACGCCTGGGCAATACCCCTGAAGCCGACGGCGACGGCCAGAAGTACAGGGGCCGGGGGCTGATCCAGATCACCGGTCGCCGCAACTACCTGGCCTGCAGCCAGGCCCTGTTTGGCGACGAACGCTTGCTGCAACAACCCGAGCTGCTGGAGCAACCGCAATGGGCCTGTGAATCCGCCGCCTGGTTCTGGCAAAGCAATGGCTTGAATGAACTCGCTGACAAGGACCAGTTCACCACCATCACCCGGCGCATCAACGGCGGGCTCAATGGCCTGGAGGATCGTTTGCAGCTGTGGGCGCGGGCGAAGGCGGTGTTATGCGTTTCTTAGTTGCGATTGGCGTATGCGTGCTGGTGGTCGTTGTCTGGCAGGTGCAGGCTTGGCGGTACGGGGCACAGATTGAACGCTTGTCGGCCGCACAGACCCAGAAAGCCCTGAATCTACAGCAGGCCGAACAAGACAGACGGCTGGCCCTTGAGCAACAGCTCAGTGTCATCGACCAACAACATGCGCGGGAGTTGAGCGATGCCCAACGTACTCAAGCCGCTTTGCGTGACCGCATTGCCACTGCTGATGTGCGGCTGTCAGTCCTTCTCGACGCTTCCAGTGGCTGCCCAATGCCGGCCGCCACCGCCGCCGGCAGCGTGGTTCATGCAGCCCCGCGAGCCCGACTTGACCCAGCGCATGCTCAGCGAATTATCCGCATCACCGACGACGGCGACAGCGCCCTGATTGCCTTGCGTGCCTGCCAGGCGTATGTGCGAGCCGTCGCCCGTTAGTGTCTTGAGACAGTCCGTCACTTGCGTGTGAGATTGTCTCCTGTAGGGTAGGCGAACCCCCGCCCACGACTGGAGACGACCGTGAAGGAAATCACTCAACTGGCTGCCGAACTGGGCCGCCGCCTGCAGGTGCTCAACGCCCATGTCACCACGGCCGAGTCCTGCACCGGCGGCGGTATCGCGGAGGCCATCACGCGAATTCCGGGCAGCTCGGCCTGGTTCGAGGCGGGCTATGTCACCTATTCCAATCGGCAGAAGACCCGGCAATTGAATGTGCCGGAGACATTGTTTGCAAAAGTCGGGGCGGTCAGCCAGGAAGTGGTGGAAGCAATGGTCCGTGGCGCCCAGGAAAAAAGCCTGGCGCGGTTTGCTGTCGCCGTCAGTGGCGTGGCAGGGCCGGACGGTGGTTCGCCAGACAAACCGGTCGGCACCGTATGGCTGGCGTTTGGCGTGGGCGAAGAGATCACGGCCGAGCTTGAGCACTTCACCGGCAACCGCGATGAGGTCCGCCGACAAACGGTAAAGGCCGCGCTAGAGGGCTTGTTGCGACGAGCTGCAGCAGAAATAGAAAATCAGGGGTAGGCGATCTCTGATCTTTGTGGAACAATACTGTCTACTTATACAGGTGTTGGCCGACCAGGCCTTATTGATTACGTGAGGACTTTAATGGACGACAACAAGAAGAAAGCCTTGGCTGCGGCCCTGGGTCAGATCGAACGTCAATTCGGCAAGGGTGCCGTAATGCGTATGGGCGATCACGACCGTCAGGCGATCCCGGCTATTTCCACTGGCTCTCTGGGTCTGGACATCGCGCTCGGCATTGGCGGCCTGCCAAAAGGCCGTATCGTTGAAATCTACGGTCCTGAATCTTCTGGTAAAACCACCCTGACCCTGTCGGTGATTGCCCAGGCACAGAAAATGGGCGCCACCTGCGCCTTCGTCGATGCCGAGCACGCCCTGGATCCTGAATACGCCGGCAAGCTGGGCGTCAACGTCGACGACCTGCTGGTTTCCCAGCCGGACACCGGTGAGCAGGCCCTGGAAATCACTGACATGCTGGTGCGATCCAACGCCATCGACGTGATCGTGGTCGACTCCGTGGCCGCCCTGGTGCCCAAGGCTGAAATCGAAGGCGAGATGGGTGACATGCACGTGGGCCTGCAAGCCCGTCTGATGTCCCAGGCGCTGCGTAAAATCACCGGTAACATCAAGAATGCCAACTGCCTGGTGATCTTCATCAACCAGATCCGTATGAAGATCGGTGTGATGTTTGGCAGCCCGGAAACCACCACCGGTGGTAACGCGCTGAAGTTCTACGCTTCGGTCCGTCTGGACATCCGCCGTACCGGCGCGGTGAAAGAAGGTGACGAGGTTGTGGGTAGCGAAACCCGCGTCAAAGTCGTGAAGAACAAAGTGGCTCCGCCTTTCCGTCAGGCCGAGTTCCAGATTCTCTATGGCAAGGGTATCTACCTGAACGGCGAGATGATCGACTTGGGCGTACTGCACGGTTTCGTCGAGAAATCCGGTGCCTGGTATGCCTACAACGGCAGCAAGATCGGCCAAGGCAAGGCCAACTCGGCCAAGTTCCTGGCGGATAATCCGGACATCGCCGCCACGCTTGAGAAGCAGATTCGCGACAAGCTGCTGACCGCAGCACCAGACGTGAAAGCTGCCGCCAACCGCGAGCCGGTTGAAGAAGTGGAAGAAGCTGACACTGATATCTGAAGCAAACGATGACCGTTGTACTGGATACACTCGTCGCCGTTCGGCGCACCGCAATGGACCTGCTCGCTCGCCGCGAGCATGGTCGAGTCGAACTGACGCGTAAACTGCGTCAGCGCGGCGCGGAGCCCGAGATGATCGAAACCGCCCTCGACCGCTTGACGGAAGAGGGGCTGCTTTCCGAATCCCGTTACCTTGAAAGTTTTGTCTCCTATCGAGCCCGATCCGGCTACGGCCCGGCGCGTATTCGCGAAGAGCTGAGCCAGCGTGGCCTGCAGCGAGCTGATATCGACCTTGCCCTACGTGAGTGCGGCATCAGTTGGCAGGCGCAGTTGGAAGACACCTGGCGACGCAAGTTCGCGGGCCATCTTCCGATTGATGCCAGGGAGCGTGCGAAGCAAGGTCGCTTCCTGAGTTATCGCGGGTTTTCGATGGAAATGATAAGCCGCTTGTTGAGTGGTCGGGATATGGACGACTGAACACCTTGCTATGCTGGCCGCATTGATGAGCAGACTTCTATGGCGAGCTGGCTTGTTGTGGTGAGCGGGCTTGCTGTGGCGAGCGAGCTTGTTGTGGCGAGCGGGCTTGCCCCGCGTTGGGCTGCGCAGCAGCCCCAAATGCCTCGCCTCCACTCCACCTGAAACACCACCAAAAAGACCCACTATGAAAATAGTGGGTCTTTTTTTTTTGCCCTCAAAAAATCAAGCCGACTCCGGTGTAACCCGCTGCTGCGCCTTCCCCTGAGCCTGCGCCCAGTTCTCCGGCAGGTTGATGTAATCCACCAACTCCCGCAGCCGGCCCTGATCGCGGCCATTGAAGTTGAACACCAGCCGCGTCAAATGGCTGAACCGTGGCTCATCATGTTCCTCGCCGGTGTACGCGAGCTGTTGAAACTCTCCGCTCAACCGCAGGCTGGCAAATTCAGTCTGCAAATGGGCCAATGCCCCATCGCTGAGAGGGTGATGCATACGCACCACAAACTCACGCTTCAACCAGCGGGTGGAGTGGAAGTTGGCATAAAATTGGTTGATCTCTTCCACGGCCTCTTCGGCGCTGTACACCAGGCGTATCAGCTTGAGATCGGTAGGCAGGATGTAGCGGTTGGCTTCCAACTGACTGCGGATAAAGTCCAGGGCGCCTTGCCAGAACCCGCCGCCGGGCGCGTCCAGCAATACCACCGGCACCAATGGGCTCTTGCCGGTCTGGATCAGGGTCAGTACTTCCAGCGCTTCATCCAGGGTGCCGAAACCGCCTGGGCACAGTACCAGCGCATCGGCCTCCTTGACGAAGAACAGCTTGCGGGTAAAGAAGAAGTGGAAGGACAGCAGGTTCTCGGTGCCATCAATGGTCGGGTTGGCATGCTGTTCAAACGGCAGGGTGATGTTGAACCCCAGGCTGTGTTCCAGGCCCGCGCCTTCGTGGGCCGCCGCCATGATGCCGCCACCACCGCCGGTGATCACCATCAAGTCAGAGCGTGCCAGTGCAGCGCCGACTTCGCGGGCCAGGGCGTACAGCGGGCTTTCCACCGGAGTACGGGCCGAGCCGAATACCGTCACTTTGCGGCGGCCCTTGAACTGTTCGAGCACGCGGAAGGCATTGTCCAGTTCACGGATGGCTTGCAGGGTGATCTTGGCGTTCCAGCGATTGCGGTCGTCCTGGGCCATGCGCAGCACGGTGAGGATCATGTCGCGATACAGGGGAATATTCGGGCTGTTGGGAGCGATCAGCTGGAGTTGAGCGTCGACCTGCTGCGTGAGGTCAGCACCGTTTTCTTCAAAGTGCCGAAGCAGGCGCTCATTCGGTTCGTAAGGCATTCAACTTCTCCTTATTGCAGGGCCCGGGTGGCCGACGAGCCGTTCGCCGGAGGCGACGACACTGCATGTGTCGTTGCTTGCCGCAGGGGGCAACCTTCTTTTGCCCTGAAAATATTACAGAACAGCATGAAAAGTGCTGTGAATGAATGGTCGGGATGACTTGATCATGGGCCGCAAAACCCTTGGCTGGCAACCGCTTATTGGTCACTCATCAGGGAGTTTAGCCGTTGGCAGGACGTTGAAGCGGGGGAGTACGCGCCACCGGACGGCAGCGCGCGAAGGCCATGCTGTTACTTTTTCTTCTTTGCCGCCGCCGGTGCCGGGCAATCCGCTTCGATGAATTTCACCGAGGCCACAGGACGGTTGGTCTTGTTCTCGGTGATTTCGTAACGCATCACTGCGCCCTTGGCCATCAGCTCGCGGTAGCCCTTGTTCAGGCACACGCTCTGGCCCAGCTGGAAATACACCGCCTTGGGGTTGGCGCGCATCTGTTCGGCGCGGTCAGGCAGGACGCTCAGGTGATCGATCAGTTGCATGCCTTCCACGGTGTAGGCCACTTCCAGGGTTTTTTCGTCGATTTCCCGGGGCAGGTCCTTGTTGCTTTCGGCCGCGACGCTTTGCAGCTTCCGGTTCATTTGGGCCTCCAGCAGCGAGGCCGCCTGGGCGCACACGGGCAATACCAGCGCGAGGGCGACGGATGGGGCGACAAGACGCAGCATGGAACGCAGCATGAAACTCTCCTGATTCGGTTACTGGTGCATAGACCAGCCACTGCGCTGTGCGTTCAGTGGCGCGCAATTATAGGTGAGCCGTTGCCACTACAGCCAGGCGTATCGCTGGTAAACTGCGGCCACTTCCGCCTTCCACGAGTTTTCACCGTGTCGATTTACCCGTCCCTGCGGCACAGCCGATGAGCCACGCCGTTTCCCGCCTGCGCACCCAGCGCCTGGCCCGTGCCGTGCGGCCGTTTCTCAATCGTGGCTCGCGTGCCGAACGCTGCCCTGGCTGCCGAGTCATCCCCGAATACTGCCTATGCGCCTGGCGGCCCAAGGTCGAAGCGCGCTCCGCCATGTGCCTGCTGATGCATGACGTTGAGCCGATGAAACCCAGCAACACCGGTTGGTTGATCGCCGATGTCATCCAGGACACCACGGCATTCGCCTGGTCGCGCACTGAGGTCGACCCTGAACTGCTCACCTTGCTGGCCGATCCGCATTGGCAGCCCTATATCGTGTTCCCCGGCGAATTCGTCGTGCCCGAGCGCGTTGTGAGTGAAGTGAAGGTGGAGGAGGGCAAGCGCCCGCTGTTCATCCTGTTGGACGGCACCTGGAGTGAAGCGCGCAAGATGTTCCGCAAAAGCCCCTACCTGGAGCATTTGCCGGTACTCAGCCTGGCGCCGGAACAGCTGTCGCGCTACAAATTGCGCCGCTCCAAGCGCGACGACCATTTCTGTACCGCTGAAGTCGCTGCCCTGTGCCTTGAGCTGGCCGATGATCTGGCAGCCAGTGAAGTCCTGGACGCCTATCTGGATGTCTTCAGTACCCATTACCTGGCCGCCAAGTTCCAGATGCCGCTGGATCCTGCGGACACTGTGCATACGCGCCTTGCGCCCTATATTCCGACCGCATAACCAGACGACGTTTGCATGATGGCACCACGCACCCGCAACCCGCTAAAATGCCCACGGGCGTAGTGCTTGACCCTCCAGGCTACGCTGGGCATGCTGGGCGCCGATCAGGGCACCCCTGAAAACAGGATCATTTAATCAATGGCCACATACGAAATCCTGATAGCCGATGACCACCCGCTGTTTCGCAGTGCGTTGCACCAGGCCGTGACCCTGGGCCTCGGCCCGGACGTGCGCCTGGTTGAAGTGGCCAGCATTGCCGAGTTGGAAGCCCGCCTCACCGAAAAGTCCGACTGGGACCTGGTGCTGCTCGACCTGAACATGCCGGGCGCCTACGGTTTCTCCGGGCTGGTGCTGTTGCGCGGCCAATACCCGCAGATCCCCGTAGTGATGGTCTCGGCCCAGGAAGAAGCCGACGTGGTCGTGCGCTCCAAGGAGTTCGGCGCGAGCGGTTTCATTCCCAAGTCCAGTGCGATGGAAGATATCCAGAAAGCCGTGCGCACAGTGTTGGATGGCGACGTGTCCTGGCCGCCGCAGGCTTTTGAACAAATCAACGTGTCCGACGAAGCCAAGGCTGCCCGTGATGGCCTTGCCAGCCTGACGCCCCAGCAGTTCCGGGTGCTCACCATGGTCTGCGAAGGCCTGTTGAACAAGCAGATTGCCTATGAGCTGAGCGTCTCGGAAGCGACGATCAAGGCGCATGTGACGGCGATTTTCCGCAAGTTGGGCGTACGTACACGCACCCAGGCGGCGCTGCTCTTGCAACAACTTGAGTCAATTTCGCAGCACTAGTTTGTTACCGATTCACGCTTTTTTGACTTTGCGTGATCTAGTTTCCCCACTTCTTTGGTTCAGTTGCCTACATCTATGTCGCCTTTCAAGGGTCAAACCGGTATCAAACGTATCTTCAATGCTGGGGGATATTCCCTGGATGGCCTGCGCGCGGCGTTCACCGGCGAGGCGGCGTTCCGTCAGTTGGTGTTGCTCAACGTGATCCTGATCCCGGTGAGCTTCTTCCTGAATGTCAGCCGGGTCGAGCGAGCGTTGTTGATCGCCGTGTGCCTGCTGGCGTTGATCGTCGAGTTGCTCAATTCAGCGGTAGAGGCGGCGATCGACCGCATCTCCCTGGACCGCCACCCACTGTCGAAAAACGCCAAGGACATGGGCAGCGCTGCGCAATTCGTGGCCCTGACCATGATCACCCTGGTGTGGGCCGTCATCCTGATCTGAGTCTCAGGCAATGCTCGGCAGCACGATCTCGTCGCTGCGCTGAACCCCGGCGGTGAAGGCGCGGCACAACTCCAGGAACTCGCGCATGGCCGAGGTCTGGTACTTCTGTTTATGCCAGATGAAGTAGAACTGCCGGGCCAAGTCCAGGTCCGGGGTTTCCACCGGCACCAGGCTGCCGCGGCGAAACGCGTCGCGCAGCGCCAGCCGCGAAATACAGCCAATCCCCAGTCCCGATTCCACCGCACGCTTGATCGCCTCGGTGTGTTCCAGCTCCAGGCGGATATTCAGCGCGCTGCGGTGATGGCGCATGGCTTGGTCGAAGGTCAAGCGTGTGCCCGAGCCTTGCTCCCGCAGGATCCACGCCTCGTGGGTCAACTCATCCATGCTCGCCATACCACGCTTGGCCAGGTGATGCTGCGGCGCGCAAAACACCACCAGTTCATCTTCCACCCAGGTTTGCACCTCGATATCCGGGTGGCTGCAGTCGCCTTCGATTAGACCCAGGTCAATTTCGTAATGCGCAACCTGGTGCACGATATGTGCAGTGTTCTGCACATGCAGTTTCACCTGGCTCTCGGGGTGCTGCTGCATGAAGCTGCCGATCAGCAGGGTGGCCAGGTAGTTGCCGATGGTCAGGGTGGCGCCGACCGCCAGGGAGCCGAAGCCGGACTTGCCGTTGAGCAGATCTTCGATCTCCTTGGCCTGGTCCAGCAGCGCTACCGCCTGGGGCAACAGTTGATGACCGAGCGCGTTGAGGCTCAGGCGTTTGCCTGCACGGTCGAACAATTGGCAGCTGGATTGACGCTCCAGCTCGGTAATGGAAGTGCTGGCGGCGGATTGAGATAAGGCCAGAAGGCCAGCAGCGCGGGAGACGCTTTCCTGCTGGGCGACGGCGACGAAGACTTGCAGTTGACGGAGAGTAAATCGCATATCGATATAACCGATAACCCTTATCTTAATAATCCAGTTAACAGATATTGTCGCCGCCATTAGAATGCTGTGCAATTGCGCAACTACATTTGGCGCAGACCCATTTCCAGGAGTCCCCCGTACATGAGCAACATGAACCACGAGCGTGTCCTCAGTGTTCATCACTGGAACGACACTCTGTTCAGCTTCAAGTGCACCCGCGATCCGGGCCTGCGCTTCGAGAACGGTCAGTTCGTGATGATCGGCCTGCAACAGCCCAACGGCCGCCCGCTCATGCGCGCCTACTCCATTGCCAGCCCGAACTGGGAAGAGCACCTGGAGTTCTTCAGCATCAAGGTGCCTGATGGCCCGCTGACTTCCCAATTGCAACACCTGAAGGAAGGCGACGAGATCATCATCAGCAAAAAACCGACAGGCACCCTGGTGCTTGACGATTTGAAGCCAGGCAAACACCTGTACCTGCTCAGCACCGGTACCGGCCTTGCTCCCTTCATGAGCGTGATCCAGGACCCGGAAACCTACGAGCGTTTCGAAAAGGTGATCCTGTGCCACGGCGTGCGTTACGTCAACGAAGTCGCCTACCGCGAATTCATCACCGAGCACCTGCCGCAGAACGAATTCTTCGGCGAGGCCTTGCGTGACAAGCTGATCTATTACCCGACCGTGACCCGCGAGCCGTTCGAGAACGAAGGCCGCCTGACCGACCTGATGCGCAGCGGCAAGCTGTTCAGCGACATCGGCCTGCCCCCGATCAACCCCGAGGACGACCGCGCCATGCTGTGCGGCAGCCCAAGCATGTTGGATGAAACCAGCGAAGTGCTGAACAGCTTCGGCCTGAAGGTTTCGCCACGCATGCGTGAGCCGGGTGATTACCTGATCGAGCGCGCGTTCGTCGAGAAGTAAGATAGCCGGGCCATATGCTGACTGGGCCACACAGAAGATCCAAATGTGGGAGGGGGCTTGCCCCCGATGAGTGCGTGTCAGTTGATACATCTGTAGCTGACACACTGTTATCGGGGGCAAGCCCCCTCCCACATTGGGTTTTCGGTTTATCCAGCCGGTAGCACTTCCAACACACAAATCACCCCCGCCTCGGGATAGTGCCAACGCACATCCACATCCCAGAACTGCGCGCCGTATTCGCGCTCCGGTCCCGGCACCTGATACGCCGGTCGTGGATCCTGCGCCAGGCACTGATCAATCAGTTCCACCAGGGGCTCGCCAAGGCGCTGAGCATGCCCTTGTGCCTGTTGCAGCGCAGTCTTCAGCCACTGCACGGGGATCAGCTGCGGCGCTGCGCTGGCGATGCTGTTGGTGGCCGTGTCGACAATGTCGGCATACGGCACATACGGCTTGATATCCAGGACCGGCGTGCCATCCAGCAAATCGATCCCGGAAATCCACAGGCGCCCCGGTTCCACCTTGTCCAGCTTCACCACTGATTGGCCAATGCCGTTGGGGCGATGGGTTGCGCGGGTGGCAAACACGCCCATGGACGTGTTACCGCCCAGGCGAGGTGGGCGCACTTTCAGGCGTGGCTTGTCTTCCAGGGCCTGGTGGAACAGAAACAGCAGCCACACATGACTGACCTGCTCCAGGCCCTGCACCGCCTCGCCGCTGTCGAACGGCGCCACTAGCTCCAATATGCCACGGGCGGCTGGCGCCAACTGCGGTTGGCGCGGAATGGCGAACTTCTCCTTGAAACAGGAGCGCACGAACCCGACGGGCGAGACCTGGTAACTCATGGCTTACGCACGAACCCGCAGGGTCAGGCCCTTGAGGAAGTTACGCAGCAACTGGTCGCCGCATGGACGGTAGTTGGTGTGGCCGAACTTGCGGAACAGCGCGCTCAGTTCCGGCTTGGACACCGGGAACTCGGCGGCCTTGAGGATGGCATGCATGTCGTCTTCCTTCAGTTCGAAGGCCACACGCAGTTTCTTGAGGATGATGTTGTTCGTCACTGGCGTTTCGATCGGCTGCGGCGGACGGCTTTCGTCCTTGCCGCGCTTGAAGATCACCAGCCCATCGAGGAAATGCGCCATGACGTCGTCCGGGCAGAACACGAAGCCTTCTTCCTCGTCCTTCTTGAGGTAGGTGAGCAGGTCGTCCTTGGTCACGTCCATGCCGCCGAGCTTGATGATCTCGACCATCTTGTTGTCGCTGATGTCGAGCATGTAGCGCACGCTGCGCAGTACGTCGTTGTGAATCATGGTGGGCAATCCTGGTATTCAACTGAGGACACCGCCAGTCAGGCGGTGTCGGAAAAAGTGCGGCGGCTTAGAACTTCTCTTTGCCGGACAGGTAACGCCATTGGCCGACTGGCACCTTGCCGATGGACACGCCACCGATGCGGATACGGCGAATGGCGATGACTTTCAGGCCAACCGCTTCGCAGAACAGTGCGATCACTCCCGGTTGCGGGTTTTTCATCGCAAAGCGCAGGCGGTTTTCGTTCTGCCAGCTGGCTTTGACGGCCGGCAGTTCCTTGCCTTTATAGGTCAGGCCGTGGTTCAGGCGGTTGAGGCCGTGGGCAACCATGTCGCCTTCAACCTCCACCACGTATTCCTGCTCGATCTTGGCGGCATCGGCGGTCAACTTGCGCAGGATCTTCCAGTCCTGGGTGAACACCAGCAGGCCGCTGGCCTTGGCCTGCAGGTCGGCGCTGGCGGTCAGGCGCAGGAAGTGGCCCTTGAGCGGGCGCTTGCCGAAGCGGTGTTCTTCCGAGAGCGTTTCGGCGCTGATCGACGCCATGGCCGTTTCGGCATCCACGCCGGCCGGGGCGTGCAGCAGGATGGTCACCGGCTCGGGTGCGGTGGCCTTGGCCTCGGGGTCGAGTTCGACCTTCTGGGTGGTGACCTTGAACTGCGGTTCGTCGATCACTTCACCGTCCACCGAGACCCAGCCGCCTTCGATGAACAGCTCAGCCTCCCGACGGGAGCAACCGACCAGCTCGATAAGGCGTTTGGAGAGGCGTATGGGGTCAGTCATGACAAGGGCCGTAACAAAAGGGGGTGGCTATTGTACCTGCCTGGCGCCGGTTAATCCCGGCTCCATTTCAGGGCGCGCGGTCTTATTTGGCTCAACCCGGTCTGAATGTGGGAGGAGGCTTGCCCCCGATGGCGGTGTATCAGCAAAGAAACCAGTGGCTGGTGATCGGCTATCGCGGGCAAGCCCCCTCCCACAGTTGTTCACCATTGTGTCAGGCGTTGCCAGACGCATATGCAGTAACGGATAAGGCTGGCCCAGGCCGTCATGCTCCGTGCGTCCGATCACCTCGAAGCCTTGTTTGAAGTAGAACCCCAGCGCCTGGGGATTCTGCTCGTTGACATCCAGTTCGTCGGCATTCAGTTGTTCGATGGCATAGCGCAGTAACTGCCGCCCGAGGCCCTGGCCCCTGTGCTGCGGGTCGATGAAGAGCATCTCCACCTTGCCGCTCGCGACCCCGGCAAACCCGGTGATGCGCTGACGGGCGTCCTTGGTGCAGATCAGCATCACGGCATCCAGATAGCGGGTCAGCACCAGGTTTTTCAGCAACTCGATGTAACTGTCCGGCAGGAAGTCATGGGTGGCGCGTACCGAGGCCTCCCAGATCCGCGCCAACTCGGTGTAGTCGCTGGTTTTAGGTGTGTGGATAACCGAATGCTGACGCATGCCCGCTGCCCCTTGCCGATGATCGGCGTTGATGGGCAAAACGATAGACCTAAAAAAGCCCCGCATCTTGTCCAGAAGCAGGGCTTTTTCAAATTTTTACGCCGATCAGTCGCGCTTTTCAGCCCACAGGTCGTATTCATCGGCATCGGTCACGGTGCACCAGACCTTGTCGCCCGGCTTCAGGCCGCTGGCATCGTCGATAAACACGTTACCGTCGATCTCCGGTGCGTCGAAGAAGCAGCGGCCAACGGCGCCTTGCTCGTCGACTTCGTCGATCAGCACTTCGATTTCCTTGCCGATGCGCAGTTGCAGGCGCGCCGAGCTGATGGCCTGCTGGTGCGCCATGAAACGCTCCCAACGGTCCTGCTTGACGTCGTCCGGCACCACGGCCAGGTCCAGCAGGTTGGCCGGGGCGCCCTCCACCGGCGAATACTGGAAGCAGCCGACGCGGTCCAGTTGGGCTTCGGTCAGCCAGTCCAGCAGGTACTGGAAGTCTTCTTCGGTTTCGCCGGGGAAACCGACGATGAAGGTCGAACGGATGATCAATTCCGGGCAGATCTCGCGCCAGTTCTTGATGCGCGCCAGGGTCTTGTCTTCGAAGGCCGGGCGTTTCATGGCTTTGAGCACTTTCGGGCTGGCGTGCTGGAACGGGATGTCCAGGTACGGCAGGATCTTGCCGGCGGCCATCAGCGGGATCAGCTCGTCCACGTGCGGGTACGGGTAGACGTAGTGCAGGCGCACCCACACACCCAGGCTGCTCAAGGCTTCGCACAGTTCGGTCATGCGGGTTTTCACCGGCGCGCCGTTCCAGAAACCGGTGCGGTATTTCACGTCGACGCCGTAGGCGCTGGTGTCCTGGGAGATCACCAGCAGCTCTTTGACGCCGGATTTGACCAGGCGCTGGGCCTCGTCGAGTACGTCACCGACCGGACGGCTGACCAGCTTGCCGCGCATCGACGGGATGATGCAGAAGCTGCAGCTGTGGTTGCAGCCTTCGGAAATCTTCAGGTAAGCGTAGTGACGCGGCGTCAGCTTGATGCCTTGCGGCGGTACCAGGTCGATCAGCGGGTTGTGGTCCTGGCGCGGTGGCACCACCTCGTGCACGGCGTTGACTACCTGCTCGTACTGCTGCGGGCCGGTCACGGCCAGCACGCTCGGGTGCACGTTGCGGATATTGCCTTCTTCCACGCCCATGCAGCCGGTCACGATGACCTTGCCGTTTTCCTTGATGGCCTCGCCAATCACTTCCAGGGACTCTGCCTTGGCCGAGTCGATGAAGCCGCAGGTGTTGACCACCACCACGTCAGCGTCCTGGTAGGTGGACACAACGTCATAGCCTTCCATACGCAGTTGCGTGAGGATGCGCTCGGAGTCGACCAGAGCCTTCGGGCAACCCAGGGAAACAAAGCCAACCTTGGGGTTGGCTTTTGCGATGGTGGTGGACATGTCTAACCTCGGTATTGAATGACGCCGCCCGTCGGGCACGACAGGGCTGCGGACGGGCGCTTGGCGCGCCTCTGATCAAAAAGTGCGCAATTCTAGCGACGGGCAGCGCACTTGACCAGCTTTATGCAGGGAAATGCGACGAGTGCTGCGCTATGCTTCGCGCCGTTGTGCGTAGGTAAAACCCTAAGGTCAACAAAACGTCTGTTACGAGAAGTAAAACGGCGCATGCTAGGGTCAGCTTAGACGCGTTGTTAATAAAAGACCGCAGGTCAAAGGGCAGGAGTGGTTGATGGGTCACGCGAGTAGTCAGGCAGCAGGTGCCGAGCAGTCAAACGCCAAGCCGATTGGCATGCTGGTGGCAGCGGTCGGGGTGGTTTACGGCGATATCGGGACCAGCCCGCTGTACACCCTCAAAGAGGTGTTCAACGGCGGTTATGGGGTTCAGGTCAACCATGATGGCGTGCTGGGGATCCTGGCGCTGATCTTCTGGTCGCTGATCTGGGTGGTCTCGATCAAGTACATGCTGTTCGTGCTGCGCGCCGACAACCAGGGCGAGGGCGGCATCATGGCCCTTACGGCTCTGGCACGGCGGGCGGCAGGGGAGCGCAAGAAGCTGCGCAGTTTCCTGGTGGTGTGCGGCCTGTGTGGCGCGGCGCTGTTCTATGGCGACAGCATGATCACCCCAGCCATTTCCGTATTGTCCGCCGTTGAAGGCCTGGAACTTGCGTTCGACGGCCTGGAGAAATGGGTCGTGCCCATCGCCCTGGTGGTGCTGGTGGCGCTGTTCCTGATCCAGAAGCACGGCACCGATCACATCGGCAAGTTGTTCGGGCCGGTGATGGTGACCTGGTTCCTGGTGCTGGGTGGCCTCGGTGTGTATGGCATCACCCTGCACCCTGAAGTGCTCAGTGCGCTGAACCCGATATGGGCCGTGCGCTTCTTCGAGGCTCACCCCGGCATTGGCGTGGCCATCCTTGGCGCGGTGGTGCTGGCACTGACCGGCGCCGAAGCGCTGTATGCCGACATGGGCCACTTCGGGCGCAAACCCATCGCCCGGGCCTGGTTCATGCTGGTGCTGCCGGCGCTGGTGCTCAATTACTTCGGCCAGGGTGCGATGCTGCTGGGCGATCCGGAAGCCGCGCGCAACCCGTTCTACCTGCTGGCCCCGAGCTGGGCACTGATCCCGCTGGTGGTGTTGTCCACCCTGGCCACGGTGATCGCGTCCCAGGCGGTGATTTCCGGTGCGTTCTCGTTGACGCGCCAGGCGATCCAGTTGGGTTACATCCCGCGTATGCATATCCAGCACACCTCCAGCGCCGAACAGGGCCAGATCTACATCGGCGCGGTGAACTGGTCGTTGATGGTCGGCGTGATCCTGCTGGTGCTCGGCTTCGAATCTTCCAACGCACTGGCATCGGCCTACGGCGTGGCGGTGACCGGCACCATGCTGATGACCACCATCCTGGTGTCGGCGGTGATGCTGCTGCTGTGGAAATGGCCCCCGATCCTGGCCGTGCCGGTGTTGGTGTGCTGCCTGCTGGTCGACGGGCTGTACTTTGCCGCCAACGTGCCGAAGATCATCCAGGGCGGTGCTTTCCCGGTGCTGGCGGGGATTGTGCTGTTCGTGCTGATGACCACCTGGAAGCGCGGCAAGCAATTGCTGGTTGAGCGCCTCGACGAAGGCGGCCTGCCGCTGCCGATCTTTATCGGCAGTATCCGCGTGCAACCGCCCCATCGCGTGCAGGGTACCGCCGTGTTCCTCACGGCGCGTCCGGACGCCGTGCCCCACGCGCTGTTGCACAACCTGCTGCATAACCAGGTGTTGCATGAGCAAGTGGTGCTGCTGACGGTGGTCTACGAGGATATTCCCCGCGTACCGGCCACACGGCGTTTCGAGGTGGATTCCTACGGCGAAGGCTTCTTCCGCGTGATCCTGCACTTTGGTTTCACCGATGAGCCGGACGTGCCCGAAGCGCTGAAGTTGTGTCACCTGGATGGCCTGGACTTCAGCCCGATGCGCACCACCTACTTCCTCAGCCGCGAAACGGTGATCGCTTCGCGAATCAAGGGCATGGCCCGCTGGCGCGAAGCGTTGTTCGCTTTTATGTTGAAAAACGCCAACGGCAATCTGCGCTTCTTCAAACTGCCGGTAAACCGCGTGATCGAGCTGGGCACCCAGGTCGAAATGTAAGCGGCAGCCAACCGGGGGCCGGCAATCGGCTCCCGCTTTTCCTTCTGAACCCTGTGCAATCCAGCGTTGTCGACTAGGCTCTAAGCACCGTTTGAATAGTGCCCACAGAACCCAGAAGAGGTGCGCCATGAGTCAGCTGCTCGAACCCTATACCCTCCGTCAATTGACCCTGCTCAACCGCATCGCGGTCTCACCGATGTGCCAATACTCAAGCGATGACGGCCTGGCCAATGACTGGCACTTGGTGCACCTTGGCAGCCGCGCCGTCGGTGGCGCCGGGCTGATTTTCACCGAAGCCACCGCCGTGACCGCAGATGGCCGCATCACCGCACAGGACCTGGGTCTCTGGAACGACGCCCAGATCGAACCGCTGCAACGCATCACGCGCTTCATTGCCGCCCAGGGCGCGGTGGCCGGCATTCAACTGGCCCACGCCGGGCGCAAGGCCAGCACCCATCGGCCGTGGATCGGCAAGCATGGCAGCGTCAAGCCGGAGGACGGCGGCTGGGTGCCGGTGGGGCCGTCGCCGATTGCCTTCGACCCTCAGCACACCCAACCCAGGCAGTTGGACGAAGGGCAGATCCAGCAAGTGATCGCCGATTTCGTCGCCGCTGCCAAACGTGCGCTGACCGCCGGTTTTGAAGTGGTGGAAATCCACGCCGCCCATGGTTACCTGCTGCATCAATTCCTGTCACCGATCAGCAACCAACGTCAGGACCAGTACGGTGGCTCGTTCGAAAACCGCATCCGCCTGGTGCTGCAAGTGACCAGGGCCGTGCGTGATATCTGGCCCCAGGAGCTGCCGCTGTTTGTGCGGGTGTCGGCCACCGACTGGGTGGAAGACGGCTGGAACCCGGATGAAACCGTGGAGCTGGCGCGTCGCCTGAAAGAGCTGGGCGTGGACCTGATCGACGTTTCGTCAGGCGGTACCGCCGCCAACGCCGAGATCCCCACTGGCCCTGGCTACCAGACCCGCTTCGCCGAACGCGTGCGCAAGGAGTCGGGCATCGCCACCGGCACCGTGGGCATGATCACCGAGCCGGCCCAGGCCGAGCACATCCTGCGCACCTGTCAGGCCGATATTATCTTCCTTGCCCGTGAGCTGTTGCGCGACCCGTACTGGCCGTTGCACGCCGATGATGACCTGGGCGGGCGCAAGGCGATCTGGCCGGCGCAGTACCAGCGTGCTACCCATCGTGACCAACCCATCCACGAGTCGGATTTGAGAGATTGAGCCCTGACACGCTCCGCCGAAACCCACCCTGACCCGGTGGGTTTTTTTACGGTCATAGCGTGGGATAGCGCTGTAGGTATTCGTTACCGATGTAATTATTTAAGTGATTACTCTAAAAAAATCGCACGCTTGGCGAGATCGTTTCTACGCTTAGGGTAAGCCTGATTTCTGGCCCAGGGAGTCAGTCGGTTTTCCCACGCAGGCATTGCGCTTCACGGGAAGGGGTTATGGGCACCAGGAGTATTTGTTGGATAACAGGAGAAGCAGTCCATGGCCAAGTCCTATGGTGTGGCGGGTGCGGTAGCGTCTTTTCTGACCCGCAGGGTGTCATTGCGGGGGCGAAGGTTGAGCTCGGATGAAATGGAGTTGCTGGCGCAGTATCGAGCGCTGACCGAGAACGATCAGGTGGCGATGCGCTATTTGATTGGGGCAATGAAGAGTGTGTCGCGGTTCTGAACCGAAGAGGGGGCGTTCCCACGCAAGCGTGGGAACGCGGTGCATCAGGTGTACTTGCGCTGGTCCGGCGCCGGCGGGAAGTACTGGTACAGCCAGGTTTCGCTCAAGGTGCGGTCCTGGGTGCGAATGAACAGGCGCAGCTCAACTGGCTCCACGCTGTCGCTGGTCGGGTACCAGTCGAACAGGATGCGGTAGCCCTTGATGTTATCCAGCACCAGCACGCTGAAGTCCTTCACCTGGCCATGGGAACAGGTCACCACCGGCTCGATCCCGGTGCCTGGCGGCAGGCGATCCAGGCCGCCGCCCTTGAAGTCCACGGCAAAGCGACGCGCCCAGACTTGCGGATAGTGCTCACCCGGTGCCCAGCCTTCGGTGAAGCCACCCATGCCCGAACGGGTTGCATCGACTTGCGCCAACGGTGTGCTCACCGGCGGCAGCGCGCTCCAGTACAGCTTGTAGCCGTAGTTGAGCGAGTCGCCGGCGGCCACGGGTGTTTTCGGCGTCCAGAAGGCCACGATGTTATCGAGGGTCTCGCCGGTGGTCGGGATTTCCAGCAGGTCGATCGAGCCTTCGCCCCAGGCGGTCGTCGGTTCGACCCATAGGCTCGGGCGCTTGCTGTACCAGTCCACGGTGTCCTGGTAACTGGCGAACTCATGGTCGGTCTGCACCAGGCCGAACCCCTTCGGGTCTTTGTCGGCAAATGCGTTGAATTGCAGCTTGGCCGGGTTGTTCAGCGGTCGGCAGATCCACTCGCCGTTGCCGCGCCACATCGCCAGGCGGTCCGAATCGTGGATCTGCGGGTGGATGGTGTCGCACATGCGGCGTTCGTGGGTGCCGCAACTGAACATGCTGGTCATCGGCGCGATGCCCAATTGTTCGATGGTGGTACGCGCATTGATATGGGCGTCGATGGCCATCACTACCTGGTTGGCCTGGCAGTCGATATCGAAGCGGTACGCGCCGGTGGCGCTCGGCGAGTCGAGCAGTGCGTAGACCACGAAGCGGGTGGCGTTCTTGTCCGGGGTTTCGAACCAGAACTGCGTGAAGTCGGGGAATTCCTCGCGTTTTTTCGCGTAGGTGTCGATGGCCAGGCCACGGGCAGAAAGGCCGTACTGGCCGGTGGAATCCACCGCGCGGAAGTAGCTGGCACCGAGAAACGACAGCACGTCATGGCGATCCAGTTCCGGCGCCTTGAACAGCTTGAAGCCGGAGAAGCCCAGGTCGCCGGTCAGTTGCTTGGTGTCGACCGTGGTTTTTTCATAGTTGAACAGGGAGGGGCGGAAATGCACCTCACGGGCTTCACGGGTCTTGGGGTCGACGCTGTGCATGCGCACCGGCGTCTTGAAGCCCATGCCGACGTGGAAGAATTGCACGTCCAGTTGGCCGTTCAATTCCTTCCACAGCGAATGGTTGCCGTCGTAGCCGATGGCGTTGAAATTCTGCGGGGTCATGGTCGCCAGCGTGGGCGGCAACACCTGTTTGGTGTCCTTGTAAGCGGTCCCGGCGAGTTGTTTGGCCTGGGCCTTGAGCGTGTCGAAGTCGAACGCCACGGCCTTGCCATCGGCAGCACGGTTCCCGGCCCAGGCCTGGGCGGCGAGCAGGCCGCTGGCCGACAAGCCGGTGTAAGCCGCAATGGCCATGGACGCTTTGAGCAAATTCCTGCGGTGCATAGAGACAACCTGTCGTGAGCAAATCCCGCGCCGTTCCTGGCACGTAGCGGATCAGAAATTACGGTTCGGACATGCCTTCGACCAAACGCAACGGACATTAAACAGACGCCGGATAGCTTAAGCGGTTCGATGACGCAGGAAAATTGATTGATAGCGTGGTGATGGCGTTGCAAATGCGACAAGACATTTCCGATTCTGTGACCGAACACATCAGTTAAGAAATATGAAGATCCAAATGTGGGAGGGGGCTTGCCCCCGATAGCGGTGTGCCAGTCACTGAATACTGCGCAGGTCCAACTCAATCGGGGGCAAGCCCCCTCCCACATTTAGACTGCATTTCAGGCGACTTCACCCACCGCTCGGTAAGCCTCATCAATCGCCGCATGGGCATACGCACTCCACGCCGCATCCGAGTTGGCGATGCTCACATGCCCCACCGGCTTTTTCGCCAGTTGCATCCACGCTTCGGTTTCATCGGCTTGATCGAACAAGCTGTTGGAGAAGCTCGCATAACCGTGTGACCAGCGGTTGACAGTGATCGCCAGAATATCGGTCTCATGATTGAAACCGCCGGGCCCGAGCATGCGTTGCAACTGGTCGCGCAACTGCGCTTCCAGTTGTTCGAACGTCTGCCCATACAACTTGCCACGCCCGGCGCGGGCCTGGTCGCGGGCGTTCATGCCGCTGTTGGGGCTGGTGGGCACGTAGACCATGTGCAAGCCGATCGGCTGCGTCGGGTCGCGCGGGTGGTCATAGCCGCCCATGCTCACCGGGTAGTCCAGTTTGATCCGGCTGTAGGGCTGGGTTGCCGCGTAAATCTCGTGAACGCCGAGCTTCTGGAATGACTGCCAATTGCGGATAACCACCTTGGTGTACACCAGCGGGTACTTCACGTTCTGGCTCAAGGCGTGAGCCTGCGGTGCCGGCAAATCCTTCAACAAATACGGAATCATCATGTTGTAGCAGGCCAGGATGCAGCGTTTTCCACGCACCTGTGCGAGTTGGCCGCCACGGCTGTAGCCGATATGCACACCGTCGCCGACGTTACGCACACTGACCGCCGTACTGTTCAAGCGCAGCCGCACCGCCGCCTTGGGTTGGTCCAGCCTGGCGTAGTCGAATGCCGCCAGCACGATGTCGTCCATGGTATGTCCCGGCGCCACGCCCGGGATCAGGCTGCGTACCAGCAACCGTGCCACCGACGCATTGCCGTCCGGGAAGTGATAGATGTAGGGCTCTTCCATTTCGGCTGCCGCTTCTTCGCTGATTGGCGCCAGGTTCATCCCTGCAAAACCTGGGAAACCCACGCTGTAGGCATCGGCCGACGCCACGGCATCAATGCTCAGCGCCATGAAGTCATTGGTGCGGCTCTGGAAGTACTTCACCGCGCCTTCCGACAAACCGACGTTCTTGAGCAGGAAATCGCGGTAGCTGGTGGCTGCCAGGTAGTCGGCCTTTTCTTTGGCGGTCTTGCCCGGCAGGTAGTCCTTGGGCGCGGTGTGCAGCTCGATCAGGGCCTGACGGTCTGCCGCCGGCAACGGGAAGTCATTGATGAAATCGCGAATCGCCCGTGCGTTGAGTTGGTCGGGGGCGATGTCGTCGGCGACCATCGGCGTCGGGTCGCCGGTCACCAGCTTGTCTTCGCCGAAGTTCTCCTTGTCGAAAAACACCCCGCGCGACAGCCCGAGACCGGGGTAGAACCGGCGGTCGAAGGCGGTTTCGAAGCGCTTGATGTTCACGCCGAGCTTTTTCAGCAGCCCGTTCACTTCCTTGCTGTACAGGTGGTTGGGCGACTGGAACGCCTCGCTGCCACCGTAGCCGATGATCATGCGGCCACCGGCCTGGAATTCATTGCGCTTGGCGTGGCCGCCGAAGTCGTCGTGGTTTTCCAGGATCAGGATCTTCGCCTTGGGGTGCTTCTCGCGATAGAACCACGCCGCCGACAGCCCGCTCAAGCCACCGCCCACGACGACCAAGTCATAGTCTTCGGTGACCGGCAGCTTGTCGGTGTCGAACACCTTCTTTTCCCAGCCCATCTGGTGCGCCACTTCGAACGAGCCGGCATGGCTGCCGCGCAGGCCGGTAAGGGCGGGTGGGTAGTAACGGCCATCAGGGGCGGCTTGCAGGATTTGCAGTGGGGTCATGCCGGCGGCGAGGGTGACAGCGACGCCGTTGAGGAAGTCGCGGCGGGTGATATCCATGGGGGATCCTGAAAATTATTGTTATAGGTTCCCGGCATCCAGAGGGAATGCCGGGTTGAATCGTCAGTGCTTGAACATCACATGACGCACGGTGGTGTAGTCCTCCAGCCCGTACATGGACATGTCCTTGCCATAGCCAGACAGTTTCTGACCGCCGTGAGGCATTTCGCTGACCAGCATGAAGTGGGTGTTCACCCAGGTGCAGCCGTACTGCAGGCGTGCCGCCAGGCGGTGGGCACGTCCTACATCGGCGGTCCATACGGACGACGCCAGGCCGTAGTCCGAATCGTTGGCCCAGCCCAGCACCTGCGCTTCGTCGTTGAACTTGGTCACTGAGACCACCGGCCCGAATACTTCGCGGCGCACGATCTCGTCGTCCTGCTGTGCGTCGGCCAGCACGGTGGGTTCAAAGAAGAAACCATTGCCTTCCACCGCCTTGCCACCCGTGACCAGGCGAATGTGCGGTTGCGCCACGGCGCGTTCGACAAACCCGGCAACACGGTCGCGATGTTGCGCAGTAATCAACGGGCCCAACTCCGTGGCCGGGTCATCCTGCAATCCATACTTGATGCTGGCGACCGCCGCGCCGAGTTTTTCGACGAACTTGTCGTAGATCTGCGCCTGCGCGTAAATCCGGCAGGCCGCCGTGCAATCCTGGCCGGCGTTGTAGAAACCGAAGGTACGAATGCCTTCCACGGCGGCGTCGATGTCCGCATCGTTGAAGATGATCACTGGCGCCTTGCCACCCAACTCCATGTGCATGCGTTTCACGCTGTCGGCGGTGCTGGAGATGATATTTGCGCCGGTGGCGATGGAGCCGGTCAGCGACACCATGCGCACTTTAGGGTGCGTCACCAGTGGGCTGCCCACGGTAGGCCCACGGCCGAACACCAGGTTGAGCACGCCGGCCGGGAAGATTTCAGCGGCCAGTTCGACCATGCGCAATGCGGTCAGCGGGGTTTGCTCCGACGGCTTGAGCACCACGGTATTACCGGCGGCGAGGGCCGGGGCGATTTTCCAGGCGACCATCATCAGCGGGTAGTTCCACGGCGCGATGGACGCGATCACGCCCACCGGGTCGCGACGGATCATCGAGGTGTGGCCGGGCAGGTATTCACCGCCGGCCGAACCGCTCATGCAACGGCTGGCGCCGGCAAAGAAACGGAATACATCGGCAATCGCCGGGATTTCATCGTTGAGCGCGGCTCTGTAGGGCTTGCCGCAGTTGTCCGATTCCAGCTTGGCCAGCTCTTCGCCGTGGGCCTCGATCACGTCCGCCAGTTTCAGCAGCAGCAGCGAACGATCCTTGGGCGCGGTTTGCGACCAGCCTTCGAAGGCCGCGTCGGCGGCGCGCACGGCGGCGTCGACCTGGGCTTCGCTGGCTTCCTTGATTTCTACCAGTACGCGGCCCAGAGCCGGGTTGAATACAGCCTGCGCCGGGCCTTCGCCTTCGACCAGTTGGCCGTTGATCAGTAATTTGGTTTGCATGGTTCAGCTCTCCACCAACTATCGTTATTTCCTTGAATAAACTGGCTCTAAATGTGGGAGGGGGCTTGCCCCCGATAGCAATCTTCCAGTCACACCCTCTACAACTGACCCACTGCCATCGGGGGCAAGCCCCCTCCCACATTTGAACCGTGTTCCTTCAATAGCATCGTTATTTGCCGCCACTCCCGGCCACGCTTTCACCGCCGCGGGTCAGGTAATAGGCACCGAGAATCGGGAACATCGTTACCAGCATCACTAGCATCGCCACCACGTTGGTCACCGGCACATCCCGCGGGCGGCTCAACTGGTTGAGCAGCCACAGCGGCAAGGTGCGCTCGTGGCCGGCGGTGAAGGTGGTGACGATGATTTCGTCGAACGACAATGCAAAGGCGAGCATGCCGCCGGCCAGCAGCGCCGAGCCCAGGTTGGGCATGATGATGTAGCGGAAGGTCTGCCAGCCGTCGGCGCCCAGGTCCATCGAGGCCTCGATCAGGCTGTGGGAGGTGCGGCGCAAGCGGGCAATGACGTTGTTGTAGACGATCACCACGCAGAAGGTCGCGTGGCCGACGATGATGGTGAACATCCCCGGCTCGATACCCAGCGTCTTGAACGTCGCCAGCAGTGCGATACCGGTGATGATCCCCGGCAGCGCAATCGGCAGGATCAACATCAGCGACACGCCTTGCTTGCCGAAGAACTCGCGGCGATACAGCGCCGCCGAGGCCAGTGTGCCGAGCACCATGGCGATCAGCGTGGCGATGGCGGCGATCTGCAGCGACAGCTTGATCGCCTCCAGTACGTCCGGCCGCGCGAACGCCACGCTGAACCACTTCAGGGTGAAGCCCTGGGGCGGAAAGCTGAACGCAGCTTCTTCGGTGTTGAAGGCATAAAGAAAGATGATCAGGATCGGGAAGTGCAGAAACACCAACCCGCCCCAGGCGGCGATCTTCAGGCCCAATGAGGATTTTTCAGAGTGCATCGAAGGCCCCCAGGCGTTTGACGATGGACAGGTAAACCGCGATCAGCACGATCGGCACCAGGGTGAACGCCGCCGCCATGGGCATGTTGCCGATGGCGCCTTGCTGCGCATAGACCATGCCGCCGACGAAGTAGCCGGGCGGGCCGACCAGTTGCGGCACGATGAAATCGCCCAGGGTCAGCGAGAAGGTGAAGATGGAACCTGCGGCAATCCCTGGCACCGACAGCGGCAATATCACCTGCATGAAGGTCTGGCGCGGTTTGGCGCCCAGGTCGGCAGAGGCTTGCAGCAAGGACGGCGGCAAACGCTCCAGGGACGCCTGGATCGGCAGGATCATGAACGGCAGCCAGATATAGACAAACACCATGAACCGTCCCAGATGCGAGGTGCTCAAGGTACTGCCGCCCACGCCGGGAACGCCCAGCACGAACTGCAACACAGGCTCCAGGCCCAGGTGCTGCACGAACCACTGCGCCACGCCGCCCTTGGCCAGCAGCAAGGTCCAGGCATAAGCCTTGACGATATAGCTGGCCCACATCGGCATCATCACCGCGATGTAGAAGAACGCCTTGGTCTTGCCCGTGGTGTAGCGCGCCATGTAGTAGGCAATGGGGAAGGCCACGATGGCACTGGCGATCGATACCACGATCGCCATGCTCAAGGTGCGCACAATGATGTCGAAGTTCGACGGCTGGAACAGCGCGGCGAAGTTGGCCAGAGTCAGGTCTGGCGTGACCGCCATGGTGAAGTCGTCGAAGGTATAGAAACCTTGCCACAGCAGGGTCAGCAACGAACCGAGGTAGATCGCGCCGAACCAGATCAGCGGCGGCACCAGCAGCATTGCCAGGTAGAGGTTGGGCTTGCGGTAGAGCAGGTTGGAAAACCTGCGCATCGGCGGGTGGGAAATAGCCAGGCTCATGTCACACCTCGCCTGCGCTGTCGGTCAGCGGGGTCATGGCTTCCCGCGCCCAACGGGCGGTGATGGACTGGCCGACCTGGTGGCCGCTGCTGATGTCCAGCCACTGGTTGTTGGCCTGGCTGATGTTCAGCGCCTGGCCGTTTTCCAGTTTCAGTTCATAGCGGGTGGCGCTGCCCTGGTACTGGATGTCGTGGAGCAGGCCGCTGATTTCCACTTCGCCGGCGCCCAGCGGGCCCTCGGCGAAGCGCACGTGTTCCGGGCGGATCGAGAAGGGTTGCGTGCTGCCGCTGAGGCGCTGCGCCAGTTCGCCGCGTATCACGTTGGAGGTGCCGACGAACTCGGCGACGAAGGCGGTGGCCGGTTTCATGTACAGGTTGCGCGGGGTGTCGACCTGCTCGATGCGACCTTTGTTGAAGACTGCGACGCGGTCGGACATCGACAGCGCTTCGGTCTGGTCGTGGGTCACGAAGATAAAGGTGATGCCCAGCTGGCGTTGCAGCTTTTTCAGTTCGCTCTGCATCTGCTCGCGCAGCTTGAGGTCGAGGGCGCCCAAGGGTTCATCCAGCAACAACACACGCGGGCGATTGACCAGGGCGCGGGCCAGGGCCACCCGTTGGCGTTGACCGCCGGAGAGCTGCACCGGCTTGCGCTCGCCGTAGCCGCCGAGGGCGACCATGGCCAGGGCTTCTTCGGCGCGGTTGAGGCGCTCGGTCTTGCCCACGCCCTTGACCTTGAGGCCGTAGGCAACGTTGTCGCGCACATTCATATGGGGGAACAGCGCGTAATCCTGGAACACGGTGTTCACGTCGCGCTGGTAGGGCGGTAAGCCGGCGGCTTCCTCGCCGTGGATACGGATCGAGCCTGCGCTCGGCTGCTCGAACCCGGCGATCAGGCGCAGGCAGGTGGTCTTGCCCGAGCCGGAAGGCCCGAGCATGGAAAAGAACTCGCCGTCCTGGATATCGATGGAAACCCGGTCAACGGCTTTCACTTCGCCGAACTGACGGGAAACGTGAGTGAATTGGACTGCAAGTGTCATGGTGCGGTGCTCCGAAAAGGCACGGGTCGTCGCAGCGGCCCGGCCTGGACTTCTGAAAAAACAAAACATCTGTGAATGCGGTCAATGTGGGAGGGGGCTTGCCCCCGAAAGCAGTGGATCAGTTACAGATGTGCTGGCTGACACACTGCACTCGGGGGCAAGCCCCCTCCCACAGGAGACCGATGGAGTCTAGCGGCCACCCATGATCGCGATGTAATCCTGGGTCCAGCGGCTGTAGGGCACGAACTTGCCGCCTTCCGCCTGCGGGGTTTTCCAGAAGGCGATCTTGTCGAACTGGTCGAAGCCGTTGGTCTTGCAGCCTTCGGCGCCGAGCAATTCGCTTGCCTGGCACGCCGCCGGCACCGCCGGCAGGGAGCCGAACCAGGCGGCCACATCGCCCTGGACCTTCGGTTGCAGCGACCAGTCCATCCATTTGTAGGCACAGTTCGGGTGCTTGGCTTCGGCATGCAGCATGGTGGTGTCGGCCCAGCCGGTGGCGCCTTCCTTCGGAATGGTCGAGGCAATCGGCTGCTTCTCGTTCTGCAGGCCGTTGACCTGATACGGCCAGGCGCTGGAGGCCACCACGCCTTCGTTCTTGAAGTCACTCATTTGCACGGTGGTGTCGTGCCAGTAGCGGTGGATCAGCGGTTGCTGGGCGCGCAGCAATTCAAGCACGGCCTTGTACTGTGTTTCGGTGAGTTCGTACGGGTTCTGAATGCCCAGTTCCGGCTTGGCCGACTTGAGGTACAGCGCCGCGTCGGCGATGTAGATCGGGCCGTCATACGCCTGCACGCGGCCTTTGTTCGGCTTGCCGTCCGGCAGGTTCTGCGCGTCGAACAGCACATTCCAGCTGGTGGGCGCGGTCTTGAATACGTTGGTGTTGTACATCAACACGTTTGGCCCCCACTGGTACGGGGTGCCGTAGGTTTGCTGGCCAACCACGTACCACGGCGCGTCTTTCAGGCGGGGGTCGATGTTCTTCCAGTTGGGGATCAGTGCGGTATTGATTGGCTGCACCCGTTTGCCGACGATCAGCCGCAGCGACGCATCGCCCGACGCGGTCACCAGGTCATAGCCACCCTTGGCCATCAGGCTGACCATTTCGTCAGAGGTAGCGGCGGTTTTCACGTTGACCTTGCAGCCGGTTTCCTTCTCGAAACCGCTGACCCAGTCGTAGGCCTTGTCGCTTTCGCCGCGTTCGGTATAGCCGGGCCAGGCGACGATATCCAGTTGGCCTTCACCGGCACCCACCGCTTTGAGCGGTTCGGCGGCCTGCAGGCTGGCGCTGGCCAGCAGCGCGGTAGTCAAAGCACTGAGCAGTGCGGTCTTGTGCGCAGACATGGGGGTTCCCTCTTCTTTAATTATGGTCGGGGCAGTTGTTTGAACCGGTAACGCAAGAGCTTAGTTGTTGTTTTAAAGATGCTGGCCGTGGCGCGCCATGATGTGTCGCACCACGCTGTAGTCCTGCAGCGAGTCGCTGGACAGATCCTTCCCATACCCCGAGCGCTTCAAGCCGCCATGGGGCATTTCGCTGACCAGCATGAAATGGCTGTTGATCCAGGTGCAGCCGTATTGCAGGCGCGCCGCCACTTGCATGGCCTTGTCCAGGTTCTGGGTCCACACGGACGAGGCCAGGCCGTACTCGGAGTCGTTGGCCCAGTCCACCGCCTGTTCCAGTTCGTCGAAGCGCGTTACGGTGACCACCGGGCCGAACACTTCGCGCTGCACGATTTCATCGTTCTGTTTACAGCCGGCCAGCAGCGTCGGCTGGTAATAGAAGCCGGCACCGGAATGCACGGCGGCGCCGGTGACGCGTTCGATATGTGGCTGGCCGAGGGCGCGTTCGACAAAACTGGCCACGCGGTCGCGCTGGCGTGTGCTGATCAGCGGCCCCAGCTCATTGTCGGTGTCGCGCTTGCCGGCAAAGCGCAGGCTACTGACAGCGGCGCCGAGCTCGGCGACCAGTTTGTCGTGGATACCCGCCTGGGCGTAGATGCGGCATGCGGCGGTGCAGTCCTGGCCAGCGTTGTAGTAACCGTAGGCGCGCACACCCTCGACCACGGCTTGCAGGTCGGCGTCGTTGCATACGATCACCGGCGCCTTGCCGCCCAGTTCCAGGTGCGTGCGTTTCAGGGTCTTGGAGGCAGCCTGCAGAATCTTCTGCCCGGTGACGATATCGCCGGTCAGCGAAACCATGCGCACCTTGGCATGGCTGACCAGATGGCTGCCAACGCCTTCGCCGCCGCCACACAGAATGTTGATCACGCCACGCGGTAACAGGTCTTTGAGCACCGGGGCGAGGGCGAGGATCGACAGCGGCGTGTGTTCCGATGGCTTGAACACCAGCGTATTACCGGCCGCCAGGGCCGGAGCGATTTTCCACGCGGCCATCATCAGCGGGTAGTTCCATGGCGCAATCGAGGCCACTACGCCAATCGGATCGCGACGCACCATGCTGGTGTAGCCCGGCAGGTATTCACCGCTGAGTTGCCCGGTCTGGCAACGCACGGCCCCGGCGAAGAAGCGGAACACATCCACGGTGGCGCTCAAGTCATCCTGGCGTGCCAGGTGCAGCGGCTTGCCGCAGTTCAGGGACTCCAGGCGGGCCAGGTAATCGGCGTGTTTTTCGATGGCGTCGGCAATGCCCAGCAGGATGTTCGAACGTTGCTGCGGCGTGGTCCGCGACCAACCGGCAAAGGCACGGTGGGCGGCAAGGATCGCGGTCTCGACCTGCTCGGCGCTGGCTTCGGCGATTTGGGTGAGGACTTCACCGGTGGCCGGGTTGAGGATCGGCTCGGCAAAACCCTGGCCCGGGACCAGTTCGCCGTCGATCAGCAACGCAGTGAGCAGCGGGGTGGGCGCGCCGGACATTTTTCGTGATCTCTTTTCTTGTGCGGCCATGGGCGTTCTCTTACGAGGGCCTGACCTTTCTCTTAGGGGATAAGCAGAGACTAGAGGTCAGGCGCGAGGTCAACAAATACTAAATACTGAATACAGCATTCGATTAAATAGATGGCTTGCGCGGGTGCGGCTGTTCGCGGGCAACGGTCAGGAACGGGTCCACCAGTGCCGGGCGCGCCGTGCCACGGCGCCAGGCCAGGCCCACGTCGAGGGTCTGGCTGAGGTCGGCAATCGGCCGCGCTTCAATAATGTCGCCCTCCAGCGACCAGGGGCGGTAGGTCATGTCGGGTTGGATCGACACGCCCAGGCCTGCCGCCACCAGGCTTCGCACCGCTTCGGTGGAGGCGGTGCGCAGGGTCACGCGCGGTTGCAGGCCGGCGCTGGTCCACAGGCGTTGGGCGTTGTGGCCCATTTCATCGACGTTCAGCTGGATCAAGGGCTCGCGCGCCACGTCGGCCAGGTTGATGCTGTCGTGTTCCAGCAGCGGATGCTGTGCGGGCAGCCAAAGCCGGTGCGGGGAGTGGGTGAGCACTTCGGTCTGCAGGGCGTGGCGGTCTTCGAGGTTGGAGAGGATCAACACGCCCACGTCGATTTCGCCGCTGACCAGCAAATGCTCGATATACGGGCGTTCGTCCTCCATCACGCGGATTTCCACATTGGGGTAGGCGCGTTGGAAGCGAGTCAGCAAATCGGCCAGGTAATAACCGGCCACCAGGCTGGTCACGCCGATGATCAACTGCCCGGCGACCTGGTCGGTGCTCTGTTGCAGGCTGCGCTTGGCGTTGTCGACGGTGGCGAGGATCAGGTGCGCCTGGCGCAGGAACTGATGGCCCTGGTGGGTGAGGGTCATGCCCTTGGCGTGACGGTTGAACAGGTTGACGCCGATTTCCTGTTCCAGTTGCTGGATCGCCAGGGTCAGGGTCGACTGGGAAATAAACGCCGTCTGCGCGGCGGCGGAGATCGAACCAGTCTCGGCCACGGCAATAAAGTGCCGGATTTGACGCAAGGTCATCATGCTGGAATTACCAGTGGGGTGTTTTTATAGATTTGTTCGAGTGTATATCGATTTAAGTGAAGGGCGGTCGCGTTACATCTGGAAGCACTCTAGATCAGGGCTTTTTGGCACTTAGTTTTACGCTGGGGGCCTATTGGTCCTATGAACCCAAGTGTCTGGAGGCTGCGAATGAATACCCGTGGATTGCTCGATCAGTTGCTCAAGTCTGGCCAGGACATGCTGCAAAACAAGGCTGGCGGCCAGCGTAGGCAGGACGACAAAGGTGCTCTGGGCGGTCTGCTCGGCGGTGGCGGCCTGGGCAGCCTGCTCGGTGGTGCTGGCGGCGGCGCGCTGGCGGCGGGGGCCATGGGCCTGCTGCTGGGCAACAAGAAGGCGCGTAAATTCGGCGGCAAGGCGCTGACCTACGGCGGTTTGGCGGCGTTGGGCGTTATCGCCTACAAGGCCTACGGCAACTGGCAGGCCAATCAGGCCAGCGCGCCCCAGGGCGAGCCACAGACTATCGATCGCCTGCCACCGGCCCAGGTCGAGCAACACAGTCAGGGCATCCTCAAGGCGCTGGTTGCGGCGGCCAAGGCCGATGGCCATGTGGACGAGCGCGAGCGTGCGCTGATCGAAGGCGAATTCACCAAGCTGGACAACGACCGCGAGCTGCAAAGCTGGCTGCACGCCGAACTCAACAAACCCTTGGACCCGGCCGATGTGGCGCGGGCTGCCGGCACTCCGGAAATGGCGGCCGAGATGTACATCGCCAGCGTGATGCTGGTGGACGAGGAGAACTTCATGGAGAAAGCCTACCTTGACGAGCTGGCCCGCCAACTGAAGCTCGAGCCCGGCTTGAAGCTGGAACTGGAAAAACAGGTGCGGCTGAACGCGTAAAGACGGGGCGTGCAGCGATCAAAATGTGCGAGGGGGCTTGCCCCCGGTAGCGGTGTTTCAGCCTATTTACAGTTGGTTGGCACATCGCCATCGGGGGCAAGCCTCCTAGCACATTTGCATTCTGTGGACGCTACAGCAAAACCCGTTGATAAATGAGGGCTTCTGCTCAGCTATACTCCCCTCCATTTGAATGGCCCTCCGAGGAATTACTGTGAAGAACTGGACCTTGCGCCAACGCATCCTGGCAAGTTTTGCGGTCATTATCGCCATCATGCTGTTAATGGTCGTGGTCTCCTATTCACGGTTGCTGAAGATCGAAACCAGTGAAGTCGCGGTGCGCGACGACGCGGTGCCCGGGGTCTACCTCAGCTCCATGATCCGTAGCGCGTGGGTCGACAGTTACCTGCAGACCCTGGAGTTGATCGGCCTGCGTGAAGACAAGGGGTTCACCGACACCGACAAAGCCGACTTCAAGTCCTATGAAGCGCGCATCCTGCAGCAGATGGCCAACTACCAGGCGACCATCAGTGGAGGCGAGGACCAGGCCGAGTTCGATAAATTCGAAATCCAGCACCAGGCCTACAACAAGGCGCTGGCTGCCGTCGTAGAGCGCCTGCAGAACAAGGACATAGCTGGCGCACGCAAACTGTTCGATACGCAGATGACGCCCAGCTGGGTCGCA
This sequence comes from Pseudomonas sp. NFR09, assembly GCF_900111535.1. Taxonomy (NCBI): domain Bacteria; kingdom Pseudomonadati; phylum Pseudomonadota; class Gammaproteobacteria; order Pseudomonadales; family Pseudomonadaceae; genus Pseudomonas; species Pseudomonas sp. NFR09. The sequence continues at coordinate 245,854 of NZ_FOIH01000001.1, read as the reverse complement.
GGCCGCATGAAGCTCAACGACATCATCACCGAGAACAAGAACGTCGCCGACCGTGCGACCAACGCGATTGATAATGCAGTATCCGCCGCGAAAATCAGCATGTTTGTATCGCTGGCCCTGGCAATCCTCGCTGCCGGCCTGTGCGGCCTGCTGCTGATGCGCGCGATCATGGCGCCGATGCAGCGCATCGTCGATATCCTCGAAACCATGCGCGACGGTGACCTGAGCAAACGCTTGAACCTGGAACGCAAGGACGAGTTCGGCGCGGTCGAAACCGGCTTCAACGACATGATGACCGAACTCACGGCCCTGGTGTCCCAGGCCCAGCGCTCGTCGGTGCAGGTGACCACTTCGGTGACCGAGATTGCCGCCACCTCCAAGCAGCAACAGGCCACCGCCACCGAAACTGCCGCCACCACCACCGAGATCGGCGCTACCTCCCGCGAGATCGCGGCCACCTCCAAGGACCTGGTGCGCACCATGACCGAAGTGTCCACCGCCGCCGACCAGGCCTCGGTTGCCGCCGGTTCCGGCCAGCAAGGCCTGGCGCGCATGGAAGAAACCATGCACTCGGTGATGGGCGCCGCCGACCTGGTCAACGCCAAGCTGGCGATCCTCAATGAGAAGGCCGGCAACATCAACCAGGTGGTGGTGACCATCGTCAAGGTCGCCGACCAGACCAACCTGCTGTCGTTGAATGCCGCCATCGAAGCCGAGAAAGCCGGTGAATACGGGCGTGGTTTTGCCGTGGTTGCCACCGAAGTGCGGCGTCTGGCCGACCAGACTGCCGTGGCCACCTACGACATCGAGCAGATGGTGCGCGAGATCCAGTCGGCGGTGTCGGCGGGCGTGATGGGCATGGACAAGTTCTCCGAAGAAGTACGCCGCGGCATGTTCGAAGTGCAGCAAGTGGGCGAGCAACTGTCGCAGATCATCCACCAGGTACAGGCGCTGGCGCCGCGGGTGTTGATGGTCAATGAAGGCATGCAGGCCCAGGCCACCGGTGCCGAGCAGATCAACCACGCCCTGGTGCAACTGGGCGATGCCAGCAGCCAGACCGTCGAGTCCCTGCGCCAGGCCAGCTTTGCCATCGATGAGCTGAGCCAGGTGGCGGTCGGTCTGCGCAGCGGCGTGTCGCGTTTCAAAGTCTGATGAGCGACCTCGCGGCTAAACGCGGCGCCGTCCCGGCAGCGAAAAAGGCGTTGTTCCTGGTGTTCCACATCGGCAACGAACGTTATGCCCTCAAGGCCACGGAAGTGGCCGAGGTGCTGCCGCGCCTGCCATTGAAACCGATTGCCCATGCGCCGCTGTGGGTGGCGGGCATCTTTGCCCATCGCGGCGCGCTGGTGCCGGTGATCGACCTCAGCGCCCTGACTTTCGGCACCGCTGCTCAGGCGCGTACCAGCACGCGGCTGGTGCTGGTCAATTACCAGCCGGAGCCCTGGCGCGAGCCGCGTTGGCTGGGGTTGATCCTGGAACAGGCCACCGACACCCTGCGCTGCGACCCGGCCCAGTTCCAGCCCTATGGCCTGGACAACCGCCAGGCGCCGTACCTGGGACCGGTGCGCGAAGATGCGCAGGGCCTGATGCAGTGGATCGGCGTGAATGACCTGCTGACCGACGACGTGCGCGCCGTGCTGTTTTGCCCCGGGTTGAGCCTATGAGCCACGATCCGCGGTTCTTTGCCTTCCTGAAAGAACGCATCGGCCTGGACGTTGCCTCGGTCGGCGAAGCCATTATCGAGCGGGCGGTGCGCCAACGCACTCAGGCGGTCAACGCGCAGACCCCCGGCGAATACTGGCAGTACCTGCAAAGCTCCCAGGATGAACAGCAAGCGCTGATCGAAGCGGTGATCGTCCCGGAAACCTGGTTTTTCCGTTACCCCGAATCCTTTGCGACCCTGGCCCGCCTGGCCAAGGCGCGCCTGGCCGAAATCAAGCAGATGCGCGCACTGCGCATCCTCAGCCTGCCGTGCTCCACCGGTGAAGAACCTTATTCGATCGCCATGGCGTTGCTGGATGCCGGGCTGGCGCCGCATCAGTTCAAGGTGCAGGGCGTGGATGTCAGCCCGTTGTCGGTGGAGCGCGCACGGCGTGGGGTGTATGGCAAAAACTCCTTTCGCGGCGGCGATATCGCCTTCCGTGACCGCCATTTCACCGAGTACGGTGACGGTTATCACATTGCCGACCGCGTGCGCGAACAGGTGCGCCTGCAAGTCGGCAACCTGCTCGACCCGACACTGCTGGCCAATGAGGCGAGCTACGACTTCGTGTTTTGCCGCAACCTGCTGATCTACTTCGACCAGCCGACCCAGAAACAAGTGTTCGAGGTGCTCAAGGGCCTGACCCACGTGGACGGCGTGCTGTTTATCGGTCCGGCCGAGGGCAGCCTGCTGGGGCGCCACGGCATGCGTTCGATTGGTGTGCCACAGTCCTTTGCGTTCAGTCGGCATGCCGAGCCGGTCAAGCCCGAGCCGGTATTTGTGCCGAGCGCCGCGCCCGTCCCGCAACGCAGTGCGGCACCGATCCCGAGCAAGCCACGGCCTTTCAGCAAGGCCAGCGCCCAGGTGGTGCCGATCAAGACGGTGCAAACCGATGCGGGCGACTTGCTCAGCCGCATCGCTACCCTGGCCAACGAAGGCAAAAGCGCCGAAGCCCGCGCTGCATGCGAACAGTATTTGAGTAACCATCCGCCGGCCGCCCAGGTGTTCTACTGGCTGGGGCTGCTCAGCGATGTGGCCGGCAGCGCCCTGGAAGCCCAGGGTTATTATCGAAAAGCCTTGTACCTGGAACCCCAGCACCCGCAGGCCTTGATGCACCTGGCGGCGTTGCTCGAGTCCCAGGGCGACAGTGCGGGGGCGCGCCGCTTGCAGGCGCGTGCCGCGCGGAGTGAGCGAGCTGACAGTGAGTCCAAACGATGAGTAACACCGACGCACTCGATACCGCAGGGCTGGACCTGACCCTGGCCGATACCCAGGCCATCGACGACTGCTGGAACCGCATCGGCATCCATGGCGACAAGTCCTGCCCGCTGCTGGCGGACCATATTCACTGCCGCAACTGCTCGGTGTACTCGGCAGCGGCCACACGTTTGCTGGACCGTTATGCCTTGCAGCAGGATGATCATCGTCCGGTTGCCGCTGCTGACGTCGGCGAAGACGTGGTCACCCGCTCCCTGCTGATGTTCCGCCTCGGTGAGGAATGGCTGGGCATTGCCACCCGCTGCCTGGTGGAAGTTGCGCCGCTGCAACCGATTCATTCGCTGCCCCACCAGCGTTCCCGCGCCTTGCTCGGCGTGGCCAATGTCCGTGGTGCGCTGGTGGCGTGCCTGTCGCTGGTGGAACTGCTGGGCCTGGATGCCACCGGCAACGGCGCCAGCGGTGGGCGCATCATGCCGCGCATGTTGATCATCGCCGCGCAGGATGGTCCGGTGGTGGTGCCGGTGGATGAAGTCGACGGCATCCATGCCATCGATGAGCGCACCTTGAAGGCCGCCTCGGCCTCGGGCGCCCAGGCCAGTGCGCGCTTCACCCAAGGCGTGTTGCAGTGGAAAGGCCGCAGCCTGCGTTGGCTGGACGAGGCGCAATTGTTGTCTGCCGTGACCCGGAGCCTCACATGACCCCCGACCAGATGCGCGATGCCTCGCTGCTGGAACTGTTCAGCCTGGAAGCCGATGCGCAGACTCAGGTATTGAGCGCGGGCCTGCTGGCCCTGGAACGCAACCCGACCCAGGCCGATCAGCTTGAAGCATGCATGCGCGCGGCGCACTCGCTCAAAGGCGCCGCGCGGATCGTTGGGGTGGACGCCGGGGTCAGCGTATCCCACGTCATGGAAGATTGCCTGGTCAGTGCCCAGGAAGGTCGCCTGTACCTGCAACCCGAACATATCGATGCGCTGCTGCAAGGCACCGACCTGCTGATGCGCATCGCCACGCCGGGCAATGATGTGGGGCCGGCTGACATCGACGCCTATGTGGCGTTGATGGAGCGCTTGCTGGACCCGTCCCAGGCGCCTGTGCCAGAGCCAGCGCCCATCGTCGAAACACTGCTGCCGGAGCCCGAACCCGAACCGGAGCCCGCGCCGCCGGTGGTCGCCGAGCCGCCACGCCAGAACAAACGCATGACCGAAGGCGGCGAACGCGTGCTGCGGGTGACCGCCGAGCGTTTGAACAGCCTGCTCGACCTGTCGAGTAAATCCCTGGTGGAGACCCAGCGGCTCAAGCCGTATCTGGCCAGCCTGCAGCGTCTCAAGCGCCTTCAGAGCCAGAGCGTGCGAGCGCTGGATACGCTGGACGGGCAACTCAAGACTCAACAACTGCCGCTCGAAGCCCAGGAAGCCCTGGCCGACACCCGCCGCCTGCTCAGCGAAGCCCAGGCCCTGCTGGCGGAAAAAACCGCTGAACTGGACGAGTTTGGCTGGCAAGCCGGCCAGCGCGCCCAAGTGCTGTATGACACCGCGCTGGCCTGTCGCATGCGCCCGTTTGCCGATGTGCTGGCCGGGCAAGTGCGCATGGTGCGCGACCTCGGTCGCAGCCTGGGCAAACAGGTACGCCTGGAGATCGAAGGCGAAAAGACCCAGGTCGACCGCGACGTGCTGGAAAAGCTCGAAGCGCCACTCACTCATTTATTGCGCAATGCCGTCGACCACGGCATCGAAATGCCTGAGCAACGTCTGCTGGCGGGCAAGCCGGCGGAAGGTTTGATCCGCCTGCGCGCCTCCCATCAGGCCGGGTTGCTGGTGCTGGAATTGAGCGATGACGGTAATGGCGTCGACCTGGAGCGCCTGCGCGGCACCATCGTCGACCGGCACCTGTCACCGGTGGAAACCGCCCTGCGCCTGAGCGAAGAAGAACTGCTGACGTTCCTGTTCCTGCCGGGGTTCAGCCTGCGCGACAAGGTCACCGAAGTGTCCGGGCGCGGGGTCGGCCTGGATGCGGTGCAGCATATGGTCCGCCAACTGCGTGGTGCGGTGGTGCTGGAGCAAACGGCAGGGCAGGGCAGTCGTTTCCACCTGGAGGTGCCGCTGACCCTGTCGGTGGTGCGCAGCCTGGTGGTGGAGGTCGGCGAAGAAGCCTACGCGTTCCCGCTGGCCCATATCGAACGCATGTGCGACCTGGCGCCCGACGACATCGTGCAACTGGAGGGCCGCCAGCATTTCTGGCACGAGGGCCGGCATGTCGGGCTGGTCGCCGCCAGCCAGTTGTTGCAGCGCCCGGCGGGGCAGAGTCAGTCGGACACCTTGAAAGTGGTGGTGATCCGCGAGCGTGATGCGGTGTATGGGATTGCCGTGGAGCGCTTTGTCGGCGAGCGTACGCTGGTGGTGTTGCCGCTGGATGATCGCCTGGGCAAGGTCCAGGATATTTCCGCCGGTGCCTTGCTGGACGACGGCTCGGTGGTGTTGATCGTCGACGTCGAAGACATGCTGCGCTCGGTGGACAAACTGCTCAACACCGGCCGCTTGGAGCGCATTGCCCGGCGCAGCCAGCAAGCCACCGAGGCACCGCGCAAGCGGGTGTTGGTGGTGGACGACTCTCTGACAGTGCGCGAACTGCAACGCAAATTGCTGCTTAATCGTGGTTATGAAGTGGCCGTGGCGGTCGATGGGATGGACGGCTGGAACGCCTTGCGTTCCGAAGACTTTGACCTGTTGATCACTGATATTGATATGCCTCGTATGGACGGTATTGAATTGGTCACACTCTTGCGCCGTGACAGTCGCCTGCAATCGTTGCCGGTGATGGTGGTGTCCTACAAAGACCGTGAAGAAGACCGACGTCGTGGACTGGACGCCGGCGCCGACTATTATTTAGCCAAAGCCAGTTTCCACGATGACGCCCTGCTGGACGCCGTGGTGGAGCTGATCGGAGGCGCACGGGCATGAGGATTGCGATCGTCAATGACATGCCCCTGGCGGTAGAGGCCTTGCGCCGCGCCTTGAGTTTCGAGCCCGCGCACGAAGTGGTGTGGGTGGCCAGCAACGGCCTGGAAGCGGTGCAGCGCTGCGCCGAGCTGACCCCGGACCTGATCCTGATGGACCTGATCATGCCGGTGATGGACGGCGTGGAGGCTACCCGCCAGATCATGGCCGAGACCCCGTGCGCCATCGTCATCGTGACCGTCGACCGCCAGGCCAACGTCAGCCGGGTGTTCGAAGCCATGGGCCATGGCGCCCTGGACGTGGTGGACACGCCGACCCTGGGCGTGGGCAATCCCAAGGATGCGGCGGCGCCGCTGCTGCGCAAGATCCTCAATATCGGCTGGCTGATCGGCCAGCGCGGCAGCCGTGTACGCGCCGAAACCGTCACGCCGCGGACTACCGGCAAACGCCAGAGCCTGGTGGCCATCGGGTCTTCGGCAGGTGGCCCGGCTGCCCTGGAAATCCTGCTCAAGGGCTTGCCCCGGGACTTTCCCGCCGCCATCGTACTGGTGCAGCATGTGGACCAGGTGTTCGCCGCCGGCATGGCCGAGTGGCTGAGCAGCGCCTCCGGCCTGCCGGTACGCCTGGCCCGCGAGGGCGAGCCACCGCAAAGCGGGGTGGTGCTGCTGGCCGGTACCAACCACCACATTCGTTTATTGAAGAATGGCACGCTAGCCTATACCGCAGAGCCGGTGAACGAGATTTACCGGCCGTCGATCGACGTGTTTTTCGAAAGCGTGGCCAGCCACTGGAATGGCGATGCCGTCGGCGTGTTGCTGACCGGCATGGGGCGCGACGGTGCCCAGGGCCTAAAATTGCTGCGTGAACAAGGTTATTTGACCATCGCCCAGGATCAGCAGAGCTCGGCGGTGTACGGCATGCCCAAAGCGGCGGCGGCGATAGATGCTGCTGTTGAAATTCGCCCACTGGATAGAATTGCGCCCCGATTGCTGGAGGTCTTTGCCAAATGAACAAGGCCTCTTGCGGTGCTGGCTTGCAGGCAGTAATTCAGGTGACTGCACATGAATGATTTACAGATCGACGACATCAAGACCGACGAAAATGCCGCCATGGTGTTATTGGTCGACGACCAGGCCATGATCGGCGAAGCCGTGCGGCGTGGCCTGGCCCATGAAGAAAATATCGACTTCCACTTCTGCGCCGATCCGCACCAGGCGATTGCCCAGGCGATCCGCATCAAGCCGACCGTTATCCTGCAAGACCTGGTAATGCCCGGCCTCGATGGCCTGACCCTGGTGCGCGAATACCGCAACCACCCGGCCACGCAGAATATCCCGATCATCGTGCTTTCCACCAAGGAAGACCCGTTGATCAAGAGCGCGGCGTTTTCGGCCGGGGCCAATGATTACCTGGTGAAGTTGCCGGATAACATCGAATTGGTGGCGCGCATTCGCTATCACTCGCGCTCCTATATGACCCTGTTGCAGCGGGATGCGGCGTACCGTGCGTTGCGGGTCAGCCAGCAACAACTGCTGGACACCAACCTGGTGCTGCAACGGCTGATGAACTCCGATGGCCTCACCGGGCTGTCCAACCGTCGCCATTTCGACGAGTACCTGGAACTGGAATGGCGGCGTGCCATGCGTGACCAGACTCAGTTGTCGTTGTTGATGATTGATGTGGATTTCTTCAAGACTTACAACGACAGCTTCGGGCATGTCGAAGGTGACGAGGCTTTGCGCAAGGTGGCGGCGACCATCCGAGAGGCCAGCAGTCGGCCTTCGGATTTGCCGGCGCGCTATGGCGGTGAGGAGTTTGCCCTGGTGCTGCCGAATACCTCGCCGGGCGGGGCGCGGTTGGTGGCCGAGAAGCTGCGGATGGCGGTGGCTGCGCTGAAAATTCCGCACATTGCGCCGACCGAGGGTTCCAGCCTGACCATCAGCATTGGTTTGTCCACGATGACGCCGCAGCAGGGCACGGATTGTCGGCAGGTGATTGTGGCGGCGGACAAGGGGTTGTATACGGCCAAGCATAATGGGCGCAATCAGGTCGGTATCGAGTGACCTGAAGTCTTACCCCATTCAATGTGGGAGGGGGCAAGCCCCCTCCCACATTGGGATCTTGATGGGTCTTGGGTTGTGTACAAATCCTGCCTTTTCGCCCAGCGGACTGCCGTTCCCCCCCATTTGCCGTTATACTCGCCGGCTTTCAAAAGTTCGCCAACGAGTGCTGCCCGCCATGGAAATCAACCCGATCCTTAACACCATCAAGGACCTGTCCGAGCGCTCCGAAACTATTCGGGGGTATCTTTGACTACGATCAAAAGCATGAGCGTCTGACCGAAGTCAATCGCGAGCTTGAAGATCCTGCTGTCTGGAACAAACCTGAATACGCCCAGGAACTGGGGCGCGAGCGCGCTGCGCTGGCGCAGATCGTCGATACACTTGACGAGCTGAACACCGGTCTGGCCGATTGCCGTGACCTGCTGGACATGGCCGTCGAAGAAAACGACGAAGGCGCAGTGGGCGATGTCGTCGCCGAGCTGGCCCGTCTCGAGGAAAACCTCGCCAAACTCGAATTCCGCCGCATGTTCAGCCATGAAATGGACCCGAACAACGCCTACCTGGACATCCAGGCCGGTTCCGGCGGCACCGAGGCCCAGGACTGGGCCAACATCCTGTTGCGCATGTACCTGCGCTGGGCGGACAAGCGCGGTTTCGAAGCGACCATCATGGAGCTGTCCGCCGGTGAAGTTGCCGGAATCAAGGGCGCGACCGTGCACATCAAGGGTGAGTACGCCTTTGGCTGGCTGCGTACCGAAATCGGCGTGCACCGCCTGGTGCGCAAGAGCCCGTTCGACTCCGGCAACCGTCGCCACACCTCGTTCTGCGCGGTGTTCGTCTCGCCGGAGATCGACGACAAGGTCGAGATCGAGATCAACCCGGCTGACCTGCGCATCGACACCTACCGATCCTCCGGTGCCGGTGGCCAGCACGTAAACACCACCGACTCGGCCGTACGTATCACCCACGTACCGACCAACACCGTGGTCAGCTGCCAGAACGAACGTTCCCAGCACGCCAACAAGGACACCGCCATGAAAATGCTGCGGGCCAAGTTGTACGAGCAGGAAATGCAGAAACGCAACGCCGCATCCCAGGCGCTGGAAGACACCAAGTCGGACATCGGCTGGGGTCACCAGATCCGCTCTTATGTGCTGGATGCGTCGCGGATCAAGGATCTGCGCACTAACATCGAACGCAGCGACTGTGACAAGGTGCTCGACGGCGATATCGACGAATACCTGGAAGCCAGCCTGAAATCCGGCCTCTAAAGAACCTTGTAGGAGCGGGCTTGCCCGCGATCCCCAGCCGAAGGCTGGGGAAAACGTATCTGTGATGGAATTTCAAAAGACATGAGCGACCAACAACTCGACCCGCAAGCCCTGCAACAGGAAGAAAACTCCCTGATCGCCCTGCGCAAGGAAAAGCTTGCTGCCGAGCGCGCCAAGGGCAATGCCTTCCCCAACGACTTCCGCCGCGAAAACTACTGCGATGCCTTGCAGAAACAGTACGCGGACAAGACCAAGGAAGAACTGGCAGAGGCTGCGATCCCGGTCAAGGTGGCAGGTCGCATCATGCTCAACCGTGGCTCGTTCATGGTGATCCAGGACATGACCGGGCGTATCCAGGTCTACGTCAACCGCAAGACCTTGTCGGAAGAAACCCTGGCCTCGGTGAAAACCTGGGACATGGGCGACATTATCGCCGCCGAAGGCACCCTGGCCCGTTCCGGCAAGGGCGACCTGTACGTGGAAATGACCAACGTGCGCCTGCTGACCAAGTCGCTGCGCCCGCTGCCGGACAAGCACCACGGCCTGACCGATACCGAACAGCGCTACCGCCAGCGCTACGTTGACCTGATCGTCAACGAAGAAGTACGCCAGACCTTCCGCGTGCGTTCGCAAGTGATCGCGCACATCCGCAGCTTCCTGATGAAGCGCGACTTCCTGGAAGTCGAAACGCCGATGCTGCAGACCATTCCTGGCGGCGCCGCAGCCAAGCCGTTCGAAACCCACCACAATGCCCTGGACATGGAAATGTTCCTGCGTATCGCGCCGGAGCTGTACCTCAAGCGCCTGGTGGTTGGCGGCTTCGAAAAAGTCTTCGAGATCAACCGCAACTTCCGTAACGAAGGCGTTTCGACCCGTCACAACCCAGAATTCACCATGTTGGAGTTCTACCAGGCCTACGCCGACTACGAAGACAACATGGACCTGACCGAAGAACTGTTCCGCGAACTGGCGCAACTGGTCCTGGGCAGCACCGACGTGCCGTACGGCGACAAGGTGTTCCACTTCGGCGAGCCGTTCGTGCGCCTGTCGGTGTTCGACTCGATCCTCAAGTACAACCCTGAACTGACCGCCGACGACCTGAACGACATCGACAAGGCTCGCGCCATCGCCAAGAAAGCCGGCGCCAAGGTGCTGGGCTTCGAAGGCCTGGGCAAATTGCAGGTGATGATTTTCGAAGAGTTGGTGGAGCACAAGCTGGAACAGCCGCACTTCATTACCCAGTACCCGTTCGAAGTGTCGCCGCTGGCCCGTCGCAACGACGACAACCCAAACGTCACTGACCGTTTCGAGCTGTTCATCGGCGGCCGTGAGATCGCCAACGCCTACTCCGAGTTGAACGACGCGGAAGACCAGGCCGAGCGCTTCATGGCCCAGGTGGCCGACAAGGACGCCGGCGACGACGAAGCCATGCATTACGATGCCGACTTCGTCCGCGCCCTGGAATACGGCATGCCGCCGACCGCCGGTGAAGGGATCGGCATCGACCGCCTGGTGATGCTGCTGACCAACTCGCCGTCGATCCGCGACGTGATCTTGTTCCCGCACATGCGGCCACAAGCGTAACCGTAGCGAAATCCGAAGCCGCCTTTTATAAGGCGGCTTTTTTATGTGGCGTTAATAAGCGTCAAGCAAACAGCGCCAGGTTTTGATCTATTCAAGGATGTGTGTCGTGAACCGCGTAACCGCTCAAGAAGGCGCCGCCGGCATTGCCGCTGCCGTGGCTGAAAGCGTCCAGTACCAGGGCCGCAAGGCCAGTCGTCGGGGCAGCGAGCAACGCAGGCAAGACATTCTCGATGCGGCAATGCGCATCGTGGTCCGTGACGGCGTACGGGCCGTGCGCCATCGAGCGGTGGCGGCGGAGGCGGGCGTGCCCCTGTCCGCCACCACCTATTACTTCAAGGATATCGATGACCTGCTCACCGATACCTTCGCCCAATACGTCGAGCGCAGCGCCGCATTCATGGGCAAGCTGTGGGTGCGTAACGAAGGCCTGCTGCGCGAAATGGTCGCCTATGGCGATGGCAGCCCCGAATCGCGTTCACAACTGGCCGATGACATTGCACGGCTGACCGCTGATTACGTCCTGCGCCAATTGACCAACCGCCGTGAATACCTGATGGCCGAGCAGGCGTTTCGCCAGGAAGCCCTGCTCAACCCGCGCCTGGCGGAGTTGGTGCGTTCCCACCAGCAGATTCTGTTGCAGGGCACCGGGCAGTTCTTCCAGGTGTTGGGCTCGCGCGAGCCGCAACAGGATGCCAAAGTGTTGACGGCGATAATCAGTCGGATGGAATATCAGGGCCTGCTGGGCAGCGCAGAGCCTCTGACCGGTGAAGAGATGCTTGAGATCCTCAAGCGCTATATGCATTTGGTGTTGGCTTCGGTCTGACACCGGGGGATGTCCAATGAAAGCCTGGTGCGTGGTTGCAATCGCCTTGTCGTTCCTGCTGCTCAGCGGTTGCCTGGTGACCTTCAAGGACCCGCTGCCAGCCCATGAGGCCGCGCCGCCGGCCCTGCTCGGCCAGTGGTCGAGCAAAAATGCCTGGGGCGAGCCGCTCAACCTGCATATCAGTGCCGTTGGTGAACACCGCTATAAAGCCGTGAGCTACCCTACAGCCAAGCCCGGCCAGCGTGACGAATACCTGTTTACCGTTTCGCGCCATGGCAGCCGCTGGTATTTGTCGGCGCCGCTGCCGGCCAAGCTGGGTGGGCATTTCATCCTGGCGGGGTTTGAGATCAACGAAAAGCACGAATTGGTGGTCTACAACCTCGACCTTGAGCAGATCCACCAAGCCATAGGCCAGCAGGCGTTGCACGGCAGCACCGTGGACACGGTCGAGGGCGCCGGGGTGCTGGTCGACAGCCCCTTGGACCAGGTGTTTGCCTACCTGGATGACCCGGCCAATGCCGATGTATTCGTGGAAGCCGTGCGCTACCAGCGCGCGGGCAAATAACGTTTAAAGAGGAAGCACCGGGTGGACGATTACCAGCAGACGATACGCACCTTGTCTGATCGCATTGTGCTGGCGCAAACACCGATTCGCGTCCTCGACGCCGTGAAGTGGGACGAAAACATTCGCCAGGGATTCCTCAAGGCCAAGGGCAAGGAAATGCCGGCGGTGAGCCGCGACTACTACCTCAATCGGCCACTGTCGTTCGACTCCAGTGCGGTGAAGCTGGAGTTCCAGAACATCGAGCGCGACATCACCCGCCGCCTCGGCCAATTCAGCCCGGTGGGGCAGATCATGCGCCGCATGTGCAAGGAATACCGCATGGTGGTGCGCATGCTCGAAGCGCGTGGTACCGAGGATTTCGGCCTGATTTCCCAGGAACTGTATGGCGCTGCCTCCGATGCGTTTCACGCCGGCGACCCGACCCTGGCTGACTTGGGCCTGATGCTTTCCGATTACCTTAACAATATCGATGGCCGTGGTGACCTGAAGGATGAGGCCAAGACGCTCACCGCCAAGGACGCCGTCGCCTTGCTGCAAACCCGCCTGAACAAGGTGTTCGGTGAGGCCGAAGAGACCATCCGCGTGTTCGAGTCCGACGGTATTGTCGCTGACGCCGCAGCGGGCGCCGACTACATCAAGATCCGCGCCGACGCGATGTTCAACGACCGCGACGTGCGCGCCCTGGAGGTGCATGAAGGCCTGGTGCATGTCGGCACTACCCTCAATGGCCAGAACCAGCCGATCTGCACCTTCCTGTCCAAGGGCCCGCCCTCGTCCACCGTGACCCAGGAAGGTTTGGCGATTTTGATGGAGATCATCACCTTCGCCTCCTACCCGAGCCGCCTGCGCAAGTTGACCAACCGCACCCGCGCCATCCATATGGTGGAAGAGGGCGCCGACTTCCTGCAGGTGTTCGAGTTCTTCCGTGAGCAAGGCTTTGAGATGGCTGAAAGCTACGGCAACGCCAGTCGTGTTTTCCGTGGTTCGGTGCCGACCGGTCTGCCGTTCACCAAGGACCTGTCCTACCTCAAGGGCTTTATCATGGTCTACAACTACATCCAGCTGGCCGTGCGCAAAGGCAAGCTGGAACAAGTACCGCTGCTGTTCTGCGGCAAGACCACCCTGGAAGACATGCGTACTCTGCGCCAACTGGTCGACGAAGGCCTGGTGGTGCCACCCAAGTACCTGCCCGAGCAGTTCCGCGACATGAACGCGCTGGCGGCGTGGATGTGCTTCTCCAACTTCCTCAACCACCTGAGCCTGGATCGGATCGAGGCGGATTACTCCAATATCCTTTAAACCGTGCTATTCGCGAGGCTTCAACGGATGAGAATCCTCGGCATTCTGTGCCTGCTACTCACATTGAACGGCTGCAGTTCCCTGCTGTTCTACCCCGAGCCCGGCCTGCCGTTCACGCCGGAAAAAGCTCACCTTCGATACCGTGACGTCACCCTCACCACTGCCGACGGCATAAAGCTCCACGCCTGGTGGCTACCGGCCAACCCCGGAGTGCCGCTCAAGGGAACGGTGCTGCACCTGCATGGCAACGGCGGCAATCTGGCCTGGCATCTGGGCGGCAGTTGGTGGTTGCCCGAGCAGGGCTACCAAGTGCTGTTGGTGGACTATCGCGGTTATGGCTTGTCGGAGGGGAAGCCATCATTACCGGCGATCTACCAGGATGTGGACGCGGCGTTCCAATGGATCGACAAGGCTCCCGAAACCCAAGGCCAGCCGTTGATAGTACTGGGCCAGAGCCTGGGTGGCGCATTGGCGGTGCATTACCTGGCCGCCCACCCGGAGCGCCAACCCCGGCTCAAGGCGCTGGTGCTGGACGGCGTGCCCGCCAGTTATCGTGACGTAGGACAATTCGCCCTGAGTACCTCCTGGTTAACATGGCCGTTTCAGGTGCCGTTGTCCTGGCTGGTCCCGGACGCCGACAGTGCCATTTACGCCATGCCCCGGCTGACAGGAGTACCCAAGCTGCTGTTCCACAGCCTGGATGACCCGATTGTGCCGGTGGCCAACGGGATCCGCCTGTACCAGGCCGCACCGCCACCCAGGGTGTTGCAGTTGACCCGCGGCGGGCATGTGCAGACCTTTGCCGACAAGACCTGGCAAACCGTGATGCTGCGTTACCTGGATGACCCTCAGCACTTCAACGGCCTGCGTCGCCTGGGCGAAATCCCGAATTACCCGATTCCTAAAGTTGACTCATCAGAGAGCCCGCAATGAGCGAAGAACGCAATATGATCCCGCTGATCCTCACCGGTATCGGCACCATCATCGGTACTGTCGGTTGCCTGTGGTATTACGGCTACCTGCACTTCGCCAAGCCGGAAGATGCGTTGTTGCTCAGCGACTTCACCATGCTCAAGACCGTGCCCGGCGAGGACTACAAGATCTCCCTGGCGCCAGCCGCTCAGGTGGCGCAATGCGTGGATGGTGTACTGGTGATGTTCGACACTGAGCAGAAAGGCCTGAGCGGTGTGTTGGTGAATAACAAGAAACAGGCTGTGCGCTGCCTGGGGCAGGAAACACCACAACTCCAGCAGTAAGCCGGACGCATCGCACCTGGAATATCTGGAACCGTTTTGCGTAACAGACCACTCAAGGGCTTGTCAGCGTTCATGGTGAGATTTGCGAACCGCCAGCCAGGGGAGTGTCATGGTTATGTTGGGTGAGATAAGCGCGATAGACAGGATGTTGAAGATGTCCAGGACGCAGGAGCTCGTTGAAGCGCTCCGTGAAGCCGTCGACGATATCGCGAAAAAGGAGCAGGGGGAGCGGTCCCAGGAGAAACCTGGCTATGCAGGCTTCGAAAGCGACAAGCGTCCGATCAAATTCTAAGTGTGAAAAACCCACCGTTCCTGGTGGGTTTTTTATTTTCATTCCATCATTTATTACCAGCGTATACCGTCGGGAACTGATAGCTGTCAGCGACCACTGCTATATCGGTCAGGAGATCAAACCCGGACTCATGGGAAATTAAATTTGGAGTGAAATAATGACATTGGACTCGTTGATGAGTACGGTTTTGATGAATACCCTCGCGACTATTCACACGACATGGAATGTTTTTACAGGGCAGGGTAGAGGTGGCAGGTGGAGCGGCAACACACTTCATTACTCCCGCTCTCAACCGAGCCAGCAACCAAGGTTTTCCGGCGCCCAACCGCCGGCGTTGCAACAACCGTCTACGGTCAACCATATCAACTATGTGTTCAACACGAATTATGTGAGTGTCGGGGATGTTAAGTCATCCCAGGTCGGCGTGCACGTCAATAGCGGCAACGGCAGTATGAATAACGGCAATTTCGGGAACTATGGAAATAACGGCAACAGCGGAAGTGGCAGCCGTTATGCCAATCACGGTAGCAACGGCAATCTTCGAAATTCCGCAAGCGCCAGGTTCTCCCAGCCTGGCCTGGCCTGGCCTGGCCTAGCGCATTCGCGCCTGAGGCGTCAAAGTTCAGAGCGTATTAATACAGTGTGGCTTGTTATGGCCTGGTTTATAAATTATTCAGTTTGGAGAGGGTATCAATATGACTCAGCGATTAGGCTCGCGATATGACCACTACACTCAATCTTATCCGCGTTATTCTGATGAGCACACTTGGAAGACGGTGGGAGGGCAACGGGTATGGGGTCGTGCACAAGGTGGCCGTGATAACGGTAACTACGGTAACTACGGCAATAACGGAAATCGCGGCGCACACAGTCACTATGCAAATCACGGGCAGAACGGCAATGAAATGATCGGGCGGTGGAGGGACTCGCTCGGTGACTACGCGGGTTTCGGCAACTACGGAAACTATGGGAATAATGGCAACTTCGGCGGGTTCAGCAGTTACATCAACTCTGGTCAGAACGGCAATCGCCGTGTGGGTATCAACTACTAAAATCTCAGTGCCTTTCAAATACACAAGAAATTAAAAAGCCCCGTCTATATAGACGGGGCTTTTAGGGCATCCAGCATCAGTTGGCGACGGAAGACCGTGGCTTGACCGGCTGGTTGTCGTTGGAGATGGTTACTTCAACGCGGCGGTTCATGGCACGACCGGAAACGCTGCCGTTATCGGCAACCGGGTATTCTTTGCCATAACCCTGGGTCACGATGCGCGAGATATCCACGCCCTGTTGCGCCAGTGCGCGTTGTACGGAGGCCGCACGACGCTCCGACAGGCTCTGGTTGTACGCATCGGAACCGGTGCTGTCGGTGTAGCCTTCGACGATCACTTTACGGTCCGGGTTATCGCGCAGGAACTGCGCCAGCTTGGTGATGTTCACCAGGCCGCTGGATTTCAGGTCGGACTTGTTGGTGGCGAACAGCACGTCACCGAAGGTCACCAGGGTGCCACGATCGGTCTGCTTGGCGTTCAAGCTGTCTTGCAGTTGCTTGATCTGCGCGTCACGGGCTTCCAGCAGGGCGCGGGCGCGTTCGTCACCGGCATTTTTCAGCTTGGCTTCGGATTCGCGCAGCACGATGGTGTCTTTGGCCACTTCAACGCGCTGGTTGGTCAGGTAGGCGAGTTGGTCAACTTTCTTCTCGTCTTCCTTGTCGCGGTAGGCCTTGTCTGCCTTGTCCAGCCATTCGCTGGCGTCTTTGGTCTCCAGCGCCGCGAGCTTGGTGGCCTGCGGGTTGGTCTGCAGGGAAGAGAAGTTGGTCCGTGCGTTTTCCAGGTTCGCGTTAGGCGGGGTGGAGCAGGCCGCCAGGGCAACGCTCATCGCCAGCAGGGCAGGGATCATCAATTGTTTACGCATAGTCGTGTCGTCCTTTCAATTCGATATCAAGTGCGAAGCAGTCAAGGGGCGTCTTACTTCGGCTGGATAGCAGCCGGACGCATGCCTTCCCTACGCAGTTCGTCAACAGCCTTCTGGGAATCCTTCACAGCCTGTTGAGCCTTGGCAGCCTGGGCCTTGCGCTCTGCGACGCGAGCGTCCCACTCGGCTTGTTCAGCCAACTGGCGAGCTTTGTCGTAGTTCTTGTCGTGCATGGCGATTTCAGCTTCTTTGAGCTTGTCCTGAGCCGACTTCATTTCCACAGCCGCAAACTCAGTGCCGCCAGCGCTGACTGCGCTGTTGACTGCGGACTGGGTCACCGCGTACTGCTCGGTCGGAGGGTTGCCGGCGCAGCCCGCCAGAACGAAGCTGGTGCCGATTGCCAGCGCGGCCAATTTGAGCCCGCGCAGGTGGTTAAACGAGGATTTGGCAGTGCTGGTCTTCATCGTCTTCAACTCCATTGGATAACTCCTGAAAAACATCAAAATCCATGTCACTGGTACTCGGCCGGGGCTTCAGGGTGATGTACAAAAAGCCCTTTAAAACGGCCGTTCCAAGTGATGGCTTACTGGCTGTGACCGGAGGCTTTTTTCAAAAGTTCAGAGAAGATGGCGATTTGCCTAAAAAAATATCTGACTGTTCGGTCAGCGAAAAAACTTGGAACTTCTGCGTTGCGCAGCGGTACGTCGGACCCATAAAGAGTCCGGCGTACAAGGGGTTTCAGTGGTTCGGTTTGTCGCTGCTTGCTGACAAGTCATGCAGATAGCGACGCGACAGTGTCAGAAAGCGCGGAGTAGGGCCGACATCTTCGTACAGCGGGTCGCCCTCTTCATCAGTCGCGATCACCTGCTGCCCCTTGATATACGGAAAGCTGGCTTCCAGCTCTTCCAGTGCGGCGCCGATCAGTTCGCCGAGCAGTTCTTCGGTGCTGCGCTTGGGGTACATCTCGGCGATCGCTGCCAGGCGTGCCGCAGCTTCCACATCCAGATGGATGGCGTACTCGGTCTTGGTCAGGCGACCCTTGGCGTTCTCTTCCCAATGCTGGGCCAGTTCTCGGATTTTCATGGCAACCTCAGTAAAGCCTGCGATAGCAGGCGGTGATGAGTGACCCGCCGCTCGCGCGGATAAACGCGGCGACTTAGTGTTGAGACTAGCTGCAACTCGCAAGGTTTAAAGTCTTGTCATAAATGAGCGCTGGCGGCACTCTGGCAAACCTGCGCGTCCCGGATTTCTGGCTGGAGATTGGCTGATGAGTGATATCGATGCACGCTTGCGTGAGGATGTTCACCTGCTGGGTGAACTGTTGGGCAACACCATTCGAGAGCAATACGGCGATGATTTCCTCGACAAGATCGAGCAGATCCGCAAGGGCGCCAAGGCCGACCGCCGTGGCGCAGGCGATGAACTGAGCACCAGCCTCAACCAGTTGCAGGAAGATGAGCTGCTACCGGTCGCCCGTGCCTTCAACCAGTTCCTCAACCTGGCCAACATTGCCGAGCAGTATCAGCTGATTCATCGACGCGATGAGTCGCAACCGGCACCCTTCGAATCCCGCGTATTGCCTGAGTTGCTGGCGCGCCTGCAAGCCGAAGGCCACAGCAACGAATCCCTGGCCCGCCAGTTGGGGCGCCTGGAGATCGAACTGGTCCTCACCGCCCACCCCACCGAAGTGGCGCGCCGCACCCTGATCCAGAAATACGATGCCATCGCCGCCCAATTGGCACTGCAGGATCACCGCGACCTCACCACGGCCGAGCGTGAGCAGATCCGCCAGCGCCTGCAACGCTTGATCGCCGAGGCCTGGCACACCGAAGAAATCCGCCGCACCCGGCCCACGCCGGTAGACGAAGCCAAGTGGGGGTTCGCGGTGATCGAGCATTCGCTGTGGCACGCTATTCCCAATTACCTGCGCAAGGCCGACCAGGCCCTGCACGCCGCCACAGGCCTGCGATTGCCGCTGGAAGCGGCGCCGATCCGCTTTGCGTCCTGGATGGGCGGCGATCGTGACGGCAACCCGAATGTCACTGCACCGGTCACCCGCGAAGTGTTGCTGCTGGCGCGCTGGATGGCTGCGGATCTGTACCTGCGCGATATCGATCACCTGGCCTCCGAGCTGTCGATGCAGCGCGCCAGCCCGGCGTTGCAGGCCAGGGTCGGCGACAGCGTCGAACCCTATCGTGCCTTGCTCAAGCAACTGCGTGAACGCCTGCGTGCCACGCGCCAATGGGCGCATACGGCGTTGAGCAGCAGCACGCCAGCGCCTGCCGAGGTATTGCAGAACAACCGCGACCTGCTGGAGCCGCTGGAGCTGTGCTACCAGTCGCTGCACGAATGCGGCATGGGCGTGATCGCTGATGGGCCGTTGCTCGATTGCCTGCGGCGGGCGGTGACTTTCGGCCTGTTCCTGGTGCGGTTGGATGTGCGCCAGGATTCCAGTCGCCATTGCGCGGCCATGACCGAAATCACCGATTATCTTGGTCTCGGTCGCTACGAGGACTGGAACGAAGAGATGCGCATCAGCTTCCTGATGAAGGAACTGGCCAACCGTCGACCGTTGCTGCCGGGTTATTTCAAACCGTCGGCGGATACCGCCGAGGTGCTCAACACCTGCAAGGAAATCGCCGCGGCCCCGGCGGCGTCCCTGGGCTCGTATGTCATCTCCATGGCCGGCGCTGCGTCGGACGTGCTGGCGGTGCAGTTGCTGCTTAAAGAGTCAGGCGTGCAACGGCCGATGCGCGTGGTGCCGCTGTTCGAAACCCTGGCCGACCTGGATAACGCCGGCCCGGTGATCGAGCAACTGTTGCTGCTGCCGGGCTACCGCGCGCGGCTGCAAGGCCCGCAGGAAGTGATGATCGGCTACTCGGATTCGGCCAAGGACGCCGGCACCACTGCCGCTGCCTGGGCGCAGTACCGGGCGCAGGAACGCCTGGTGGATATCTGCCGTGAACAGCAAGTGGAACTGCTGTTGTTCCACGGGCGTGGTGGCACCGTGGGGCGTGGCGGCGGCCCGGCCCACGCGGCGATCCTGTCGCAGCCGCCTGGGTCGGTGGCGGGGCGCTTCCGTACCACCGAACAGGGCGAGATGATCCGCTTCAAGTTCGGCCTGCCGGATATTGCCGAGCAGAACCTCAACCTTTACCTGGCCGCCGTGTTGGAGGCGACCCTGTTGCCACCGCCGCCGCCCGAACCGGCCTGGCGCCATTTGATGGACGAATTGGCGGCAGACGGTGTCAGCGCTTACCGCGCCGTGGTGCGCGAGAATCCGCAGTTCGTCGAGTATTTCCGCCAGTCCACGCCGGAACAAGAGCTGGGCCGTTTGCCGTTGGGCAGCCGCCCGGCCAAGCGCCGTGCGGGCGGGATTGAAAGCCTGCGTGCGATTCCGTGGATCTTCGGCTGGACCCAGACCCGTCTTATGCTACCGGCCTGGCTGGGCTGGGAAGCGGCGCTGAGCAAGGCCCTGGAACGTGGTGAAGGCGACTTGCTGGGGCAGATGCGTGAGCAGTGGCCGTTCTTCCGCACCCGCATCGACATGCTGGAAATGGTGCTGGCCAAGGCCGATGCCGACATCGCCCGTCTGTATGACGAGCGCCTGGTGCAGCCGGACCTGTTGCCACTGGGTGCGCATTTGCGCGACCTATTGTCGCAGGCCTGCAAGGTGGTGCTTGGCCTGACTGGCCAGTCGCAGCTGCTGGCCCATAGCCCGGACACCCTGGAGTTCATCCGCCTGCGCAACACCTACCTCGACCCGCTGCACCTGTTGCAGGCCGAGTTGCTGGCGCGTTCGCGCCAGCAGGAAGCGGCACAGGACAGCCCTCTGGAACAGGCGCTGCTGGTCTCCGTGGCCGGTATTGCCGCCGGTTTGCGTAATACCGGCTAAGGTTTTTTGCATGTTCTCAACGGCTTGCAGATAAACCACGGCGGCCGCCCTGAAAAGGGCGGTCGGCGTTTATGGCGTCGGGTTGCACCCAGGCACACCCTACCTATGACGTAAGCGCTGCACGGGTTCCTGCGACTTTTGGCGGCTTGTGTGCTTAAGGCCTGCTGTGTATCTTGATCAGCCTTTGGCCGTTTGGGCGGCCCGAATTCTATTTTTACGCGATTGGCCCGCCGCGGCGAATCCGAGCGTCATCTCTATAAAAAATTGAGGAGCACATCAATGCGCGTCATTCTGCTGGGAGCTCCCGGGGCCGGTAAAGGTACTCAGGCAAAGTTCATCACTGAAAAATTCGGCATTCCACAAATCTCCACCGGCGACATGCTGCGCGCGGCCGTCAAGGCCGGCACCGAGCTGGGCCTGATCGCCAAGAGCGTGATGGACAGCGGTGGCCTGGTTTCCGATGACTTGATCATCAACCTGGTCAAGGAACGCATCAGCCAGGAAGACTGCAAGAACGGTTTCCTGTTCGACGGCTTCCCGCGCACCATTCCCCAGGCTGAGGCCCTGGTGAAGGCCGGCGTCGAGCTGGATGCCGTGGTCGAAATCGCGGTTGAAGACGAAGAAATCGTCCAGCGTATCGCCGGTCGTCGCGTCCACGAAGCCTCGGGGCGCGTGTATCACACCGTCTACAATCCGCCAAAGGTGGAAGGCAAGGACGACGTCACCGGCGAAGACCTGGTGCAGCGCAAAGACGACACCGAAGAAACCGTGCGTCATCGCCTGTCGGTCTACCATTCCCAGACCAAGCCGCTGGTGGACTTCTACCAGAAGCTGTCCGCCGCCCAAGGCAAGCCGAAGTACAGCCACATTCCTGGCGTCGGCTCGGTTGAGGCGATCACCGCCAAAGTGCTGCAAGCACTGAGCTGATCCCTCGACCGGCTTCATGGATAACGGCCCGCTTGCGGGCCGTTGTTGTTTATACTGGCGCACTTTTTTTCGACTTGGACACCTACACCGATGAGCACCCTGCTGGCCCTGGACACCGCGACTGAAGCTTGCTCCGTTGCCTTGCTGCACGATGGCAAGGTAACGAGCCACTACGAGGTGATCCCGCGCCTGCACGCGCAGAAGCTGTTGCCGATGATCAAGCAACTGCTGGAAGACGCCGGCACCACTCTGGCTGCGGTCGATGCCATCGCCTTCGGTCGCGGACCGGGTGCATTCACGGGTGTGCGTATCGCCATTGGCGTGGTGCAGGGCCTGGCGTTTGCGCTGGAGCGTCCGGTGTTGCCGGTGTCCAACCTGGCCGTGCTGGCCCAGCGCGCCTTGCGTGAACATGGCGCGCATCAGGTGGCGGCGGCTATCGATGCGCGCATGGATGAAGTCTATTGGGGTTGCTACCGCGAAACGGCGGGCGAGATGCGTCTGGTCGGCGTGGAAGCCGTGCAACCGCCGGAGTCATCGCAATTGCCAGCCGACGCCAGCGGCGATTGGTTCGGGGCTGGTACTGGTTGGGGGTATGGCGAGCGCCTCGCTGTGCCGTTGGTGGGCCAGGACGCGGCGATGTTGCCTCATGCCGAGGACTTGCTGACATTGGCACGTTTTGCTTTTGCGCGTGGCGAGGCGATTCCGGCCGACCAGGCGGCGCCGGTCTATCTGCGCGATAAAGTGGCGCAGACCAAGGCAGAGCGCGGCCTTTAATTGTGGCGAGCGGGCTTGCCCCGCATTGGGCTGCGAAGCAGCGCTAAAATCCCCCAAACTTGCACCAATCGTCAGAATTTTCCCTGGGTTTTAAACCTTTTTCAAATTATGTGTTCTAGTTATCACCAGAGCATTTGCGCACTACGGACAGTGCTGCCAAAATGCCATTACTGATAGCGAGTTCGCGCCCATGCGTATTGATGGCTTTTCCTCACAGTCTTACCCAATCAAGCGCAAGCCGCGTAAGGCGAACGTCAAGGTGGATGAGTCGGTCGAGGATTCGCCGGACTTCATCGAAGTCCAAGCCGATGCGCAAGCCAACGCCCAAGCCCGTATCAGCGGTCTTCCCGCCCGTCAGCAAGACATGGTCTTCCCGCGCTCCATGAGCAAAAGCGTCGCCACCGCCCTGGCCAGCTACCTGACCACCGCCGGCTTTGTCGAATGGGATATGGAAGTGCTGGGCCTCGACATCCATATCTGATGCGTCTGCCTTACTACCTCGGTTGCCCGTCCTGGAGTGAAAATGCCTGGCGCGAGTACCTGTACCCCGCCGATGCCCGTTCCAGCGATTACCTCGCGCTGTACTCCCAGGTCTTCAACGCCGTTGAAGGCAACACCACGTTTTACGCTCGCCCCTCCGCCGCCACCCTGCAGCGCTGGGCCGAAATCATGCCTGAGGACTTTCGCTTCACCGCCAAATTTCCCGGTGATATCAGCCACAGTGGCAACCTGATCGAGCAGCTACCGGCAGCGGAAAGCTTCGTGGGCTTGATGAGCCCGTTGGGTGAGCGGGTATCGCCGCTGTGGTTGCAACTGCCCGCGTCTTTCACCCCGCAGCGCCTGGGGGAGTTGGCAGGCTTTATCGATGGCCTGGAGCGGCCGATGGCGGTGGAAGTGCGCCACCTGGAATTCTTCGCCAAGGGGGATGCCGAGCGCATGCTTAACCGTTTGTTGCGTGACCGCGGCGTGGAGCGCATCTGCCTGGATCCGCGTGCGTTGTTCAGTTGCACGTCCACCTCGGCCGCCGTGCTGCACGCCCAATCCAAAAAGCCCAAGGTGCCACCCCGCCCGGCGGCGCTGACGCAGTTTCCCCAGGTACGCTTTATTGGCCATCCCGAATTGGAGGCCAACGATTCGTTCCTGATGCCATGGGTGGAAAAAGTCGCGGGCTGGATCGAAGAAGGGCGCACCCCCTACGTGTTCCTGCATACCTCGGATAACCGCCTGGCCGCGCAACTGGCCCTGCGTTTCCACGATCAACTGATGGCGCGCCTACCAGGCCTGCAGCCCCTGCCCGTGCTGGATCGTGCCCCCGCCGTGGAGCAACTGGGGTTACTCTAGGGCTCCTTTTTCCGCCAGGAGCCTGACATGGATGCCCAAACCCTTCGCGCCGAAACCTTCAAGGCCTTGCATGAGCGCGACCGCGCATTCGTGATGCCCAACCCGTGGGATGCGGGCTCCGCTGTAATGTTGGCCAGCCTGGGTTTCGAAGCGCTGGCCACCACCAGTGCAGGCTACGCGTTCAGCCTGGGGCGACCGGATGCGGAAGGCGCGTTGTCCCTGGAGGACACGTTGGTCAATGCCGGTATGATCGCCAACGCCACCCCGTTGCCAGTGGCCGCCGACCTGGAAAACGGCTTCAGCGACACCCCTGAAGGCTGCGCCCAGACCATCCTGCGCGCAGCGGGAGTCGGCATTGTCGGCGGCTCTATCGAGGACGCCACGGGCATTGCCGCCGACCCGATCTATCCCTTCGAACTTTCGGTCGAGCGTGTGGAAGCCGCCGTCGCCGCCGCCCGCAGCCTGCCTTTTGCCTTCACCCTGACGGCCCGTGCGGAAAACCTCCTGCATGGCCGCCTGGATTTGCCCGACACCATCCGCCGTCTGCAAGCCTACGCCGAAGCCGGTGCCGACGTGCTGTATGCGCCGGCCCTGCGCAGTGCCGAGGAAGTGCTGGCGGTGGTCAAGGCCGTGGCGCCCAAGCCGGTGAATGTGTTGATGTCCGGCGGCTTGAACCTGAGCGTTGCGCAGTTGAGCGAGATGGGCGTGCGGCGGATCAGCGTCGGCTCGGCGCTGGCGTTGGCCGCCTATGGTGAGTTCTATCGCGCAGCCCAGGAAATCTATGAACGGGGCACGTTCACCTTTACCGAGCGCAAGATGCCGTTCAGCCAGGCCAACCAGTTCTTCAAGGGCTAGGCGGTGCGTTTTTTCAAAGTCATGGGCACGCTGCTGATCCTTGCGGGTGCCGTTGCCGTGGGTGTCTGGCGTGGATGGGTCCCACTGCCGGCCGATTGGAACCCATGGGCGCCGCTGGACGTGCGGGCGACCCCTAACGTGTTGACCCGCTACAAATTGGGTCGTCTGCAGGATGATCCGGCATTGTGCGACCAGGTGCTGGAAACCTCGGGCCTGCGCGTCAGTCATCAGGCGGACTCGCCGGCAGATGCCGCTTGCCCCCTGCGCAATACCTTGCGCGTACAGGGTTCGGCGGTGGGGCTGAGCAGCAGTTTTCTCGCCAGTTGCCCACTGGCGGTGGCGTTCGCCCTGTTTGAGCGTCACAGCTTGCAACCGGCGGCCCAGTCGGTATTCGGCCAGGCAGTGACGCGGGTCGATCACCTGGGCAGCTTTGCCTGTCGCAATATGTATAACCGTGCCGAAGGGCGACTCAGCCAGCATGCGTCGGCCAATGCGCTGGATATTGCCGGCTTTCGCCTGGCGGATGGGCGCAGCATCAGCGTGCTCAAGGACTGGCCGGGGGAGGGCGATAAGGCGCGGTTCCTGCGTCAGGTCCGCGACAGTGCCTGTGATGATTTCAATGTCGTGCTGAGCCCTGACTACAACGCCGCGCACCGCAACCACTTCCACCTGGATATGGGGCGTTGGTGGGTGTGTCGCTGAGACTCAGGCGGCCAGGCGCAGGTTCTGGGTGACCAGTGGGCGAGCCCAGTAGTAATCGAAATCCAGGGCCTTTTGTTGCGCGACCAGCTCTTCTTCCGGGAATGGCGTGGCAGGTGGAGGCAGCAGGTCCAGTTCGAATTCTGCGATGGGCAGGTGCAGAGGGCGCGGCTCCGGGGCTGGGCCCGGTTCCGGCAGCGGCTGGCCGGCCGTCAGCACGATGGGGCGGACCCAGCCGCTTTCGAAATTCTGCTGGCGTTGCTGCGCGACGATTTCTTCTTCCGGATACGGTGTGGCGGCCGGTGGCAGCAAGTCAGTCTCGAACTCGGCAATCGGCAGGAACAGCGGCTCCGGCGGGGCAATCTCGGTATCTTTCACGTCGCACTCACGCTGGGTGAGGATCTGCGACAGCAGGTCGGCGCCTTCGCTGGGTTCTACCGCCGGGTCCGCCGGTGCTGGCGCCTGCACGGCGAGCGTGTCCGGCGTATCGCCGAGCTGCTCGGCCAGTGCCCGGGCGAAGAAGTCCTGCCACACATGACTCACCCCGGCCAGCGCTTGAGTATTGCGCAGGCCGTAGTGGTTGTGGGTCGGCAGTACACCGATGGTTAGGGGAAGAATGTCTGACATTTTTCTCGGTCGACGCTCAGCTCTGGCAAAATACCTGACTGTTGTTTTTATCGGCCGCTGTTTGCCGATCCTTAATATTTTTGAGCGTAGCGATTGATGAGCGAACAACCAGCGGCCAGCCGCATCCAGGTCGAGGCCTTGGGCGAGTTTTTCCAGGCCCGCGCCGAGCAATGGGCGCAGCGGCTTGGCTTGCCGTTGCTGCAGGCGGATGCGGACTTTTCCCTGCAAGTGGGGGAGCATGGCCTGCAATTGCAACAGCTCGGGCCTGATGCACCGGGGCCGGTGCGCGTGGATTTTGTCGAGGGTGGCGCGGCGCATCGGCGCCTCTATGGGGGCGGTAGCGGGCAGATGATCGCCAAGGCCGTGGGCATCGCCCAAGGCGTGCGCCCACGGGTACTCGACGCTACGGCTGGCCTTGGCAAGGACGCCTTCGTACTGGCCAGCCTGGGTTGCGAGATGAGCCTGATCGAGCGCCAGCCGCTGATCGGCGCCTTGCTCGAAGACGGTCTGGCGCGCGGCGCGGAGGATTTTGAAGTGGCGCCGATTGTGGCGCGCATGAAGCTGCTCAAGGGCAATTCCATCGACGTGATGCGCAACTGGGAAGGCGAGCCGCCCCAGGTGATCTACCTCGACCCGATGTTCCCGCACCGTGAGAAAACTGCCCTGGTGAAGAAGGAAATGCGCCTGTTCCGGCCGCTGGTTGGCGATGATCCTGACGCCCCCGCGCTACTGGCCGCCGCCCTGGCCCTGGCCAGCCACCGCGTGGTGGTCAAGCGCCCGCGCAAGGCGCCGTGCATTGACGGGCCAAAGCCGAGCCATGCGCTGGATGGCAAATCCAGTCGCTATGACATCTACCCTAAAAAAGCACTCAAGCCTTAAGCCACAAGCTGCAAGCTAAAGTGCTTTCAACTTGCAGCTTGCAGCTAACAACTTACCGCTGCCTCTCTCCTATAAGCCCGCATAAACAGCCCCACCACCTCCTGTACATGGGCTTCGGCGGCTTCTTCGCTCAGTTGTCCGCCGCAGCCATACAGCAAGCAGAAATTCGCCGTGCCTTTGAGCAGGCAGAAGAAGTGCTCGGCCGCCGTAAATGGCTTGTCGATGCTCAGTGCGCCGCTCTGGTCGATCTTGCCGAGCAGGCGTTCCATGCCCTGCAGCATGCGCATGGGGCCGGCCTCGAAGAAGATCTGTGAGAGTTTCACATCCTGGTTGCCGGTGGTCATCATCAGACGATGCAGGTTGACCGACTCTTCACTGTTGATCAGCCGATGGAACCCCCGCGCGATATTCAGCAATACAGTGTGTACGGGTACGCCCTCGGGCAACTCGAAGTACATCACCGGCAGTTGTTCTTCGCACTTGGCCACCACCGCGGCGGTGAACAAGGTCTCTTTATCGTTGAAGTGGCTATAGACGGTCAGTTTCGACACGCCGGCTTCCAGTGCCACTGCGTCCATGCTGGTACTGGCGTAGCCATTGCTCAAAAACAGGATTTTCGCTGCTTCGAGGATTGCCTGGCGTTTTGCCATGTCCTTGGGGCGCCCGGGGCTATTGGTGTTCAGAGGATTGTCGGACATTTTCACCTTTAATACTGGACTGGCGAGTTTGGTATTAATACCATACCCGCCAGTATAATTATTCCTAGCTCTACTTGCGAAAGGTCCTACAGCATGCGCAGCACCTTCCTGCCCTTTGCTTTGCCTGTCAGTTTGGTCGTGCTGTTGGCCGCCTGCGGCCATGAAGAAGCGGCCCAGATTACCATCCGCCCAGCCATGGTGGTGCAGCCTCAGCCTTCTTCGCAATCGATGGACAGCTACCCCGGCGAAGTGCGCGCCCGCTATGAACCGGACCTGGCCTTTCGCATCGGTGGCAAAGTCAGCAAGCGTTTGGTGGAGGAGGGCGAAAGGGTCAAGGCCAACCAGCCGCTGGCGGAGCTGGACCCTCAGGACGTGCGCCTGCAACTGGAAGCGACCCGCGCCCAGGTTGCCGCCGCTGAGGCCAACCTGAGCCTGGTGCGGGCCGAGCGCGACCGCTACAAGACCCTGATGGACCGTCAGATGGTCAGCCGTTCCCAGTACGACAATTCCGAAAACCTCTACCGATCCGGTGAAGCACGCCTCAAGCAGATCAAGGCCGAGTTCGACGTGGCCAGCAACCAGGCCGGCTATGCCGTTCTGCGTGCACCTCAGGACGGGGTGGTGGCCAAGCGTGCGGTGGAAGTCGGCCAAGTGGTGTCCGCCGGGCAAACTGTGTTTACCCTGGCGACCGATGGTGAGCGCGAAGTGCTGATCAGCCTGCCGGAACAAGGTTTCGGCCGCTTCAAGATCGGCCAGCCGGTCTCTGTGGAGTTGTGGAGCCAGCCGGATCAGCGTTTTACTGGGCGTATTCGCGAGCTGTCACCGGCGGCCGATCCCAAGTCGCGCACGTTTGCGGCGCGTGTGGCGTTCACCGGCGGCAAGGTCCCGGCCGAACTGGGCCAGAGCGCACGGGTATTCATACAGGTCGACGGCGATGTTCCGTTGTCGGTGCCGCTGTCTGCCCTCAGTGCGGAGAACGGTGCGTCCTACGTATGGCGCGTCCAGCCCGACAACACGCTCAAGCGCACGCCGGTGCGCATCGGTGCCTTCGGTGAGAAAACCGTCCCGGTCCTGGAAGGCCTGGCCCCGACGGATTGGGTGATCGCCGCCGGTGTGCACGTGCTTCACGAGGGCCAGCAAGTGCGCCCGGTGGACCGCTCCAACCGTGTGGTGAATCTGGCGGCCAAGGAGTAGTCCCCGATGGGTTTCAATCTTTCCGAATGGGCGTTGCGCAATCGCCAGATCGTACTGTTCCTGATGATCCTGCTGGCAGTGGTCGGCACCCTGTCCTACTCCAAGCTGGGGCAAAGTGAAGACCCGCCGTTCACCTTCAAGGCCATGGTGATCAAGACCAACTGGCCTGGCGCAACGGCGCAGGAAGTCTCGCGGCAGGTCACCGAACGCATCGAGAAAAAACTCATGGAGACCGGCGAGTACGAACGTATCGTCTCCTTCTCGCGCCCCGGCGAATCCCAGGTCACCTTCATGGCCCGCGACTCCATGCATTCGGCGCAGATCCCCGAGCTGTGGTACCAGGTGCGCAAGAAGATCAGCGACATCCGCCAGACCTTGCCGCCGGATATCCAGGGGCCGTTTTTCAACGATGAATTCGGCACCACCTTCGGCAATATCTACGCCCTGACCGGCGACGGTTTCGACTACGCGGTGCTCAAGGACTACGCCGACCGCATCCAGATCCAACTGCAGCGCGTGGCGGATGTGGGCAAGGTCGAGTTGCTCGGCCTGCAGGATGAAAAAATCTGGATCGAGCTGTCCAACCTCAAGCTCGCCACCCTCGGCTTGCCTTTGGCGGCGGTGCAACAGGCGTTGCAGGAACAGAATGCGGTGTCCACTGCGGGCTTCTTTGAAACCCCGAGTGAACGTGTGCAACTGCGTGTATCGGGCAACTTCAAGAGCGTGGAAGAGATCCGCAATTTCCCGATCCGCGTGGGTGACCGCACCTTCCGCATCGGTGATGTGGCCGACATCCACCGTGGGTTCAACGATCCACCGGCACCCCGCATGCGCTACATGGGCGCAGACGCCATCGGCCTGGCCGTGGCGATGCGCGATGGCGGCGACATCCTGGTATTGGGTAAGGCCCTGGAAGGTGAATTCGCACGCCTGCAGAAGAACCTTCCGGCGGGTATGGAGCTGCGCAAGGTGTCGGACCAACCGGCAGCGGTGAAGACCAGCGTCGGCGAATTCGTGCAGGTACTGGCCGAAGCGCTGGCCATCGTGTTGCTGGTGAGTTTCTTCTCTCTCGGCGTGCGCACCGGCATGGTGGTGGCCCTGGCGATTCCGCTGGTGCTGGCGATGACGTTTGCCACCATGTATTACCTCGGCATCGGCCTGCACAAGATTTCCCTGGGCGCACTGGTGTTGGCGTTGGGCTTGCTGGTGGATGACGCGATCATCGCCGTGGAGATGATGGCGATCAAAATGGAGCAGGGCTACGACCGGCTCAAGGCCGCCAGCTTTGCCTGGACCAGTACCGCGTTCCCGATGCTCACCGGTACGTTGATCACCGCCGCCGGCTTCCTGCCGATTGCCACTGCGCAGTCGAGCACCGGCGAATACACCCGCTCGATTTTCCAGGTGGTGACCATTGCGTTGCTCGCCTCGTGGGTGGCTGCCGTAGTGTTTGTGCCCTACCTGGGGGAAAAGCTCCTGCCGGACCTGGCGAAAATTCACGCAGCCAAACATGGCACCGATGGTCCTGACCCCTACGGCACACCGTTCTACCAGCGCGTAAGGCGTTTGGTGGAGTGGTGCGTGCGTCGCCGCAAAACCGTGATCGTCCTGACCCTGTTGCTGTTTATCGGCTCGGTCGCGCTATTCCGTTTTGTGCCGCAGCAGTTCTTCCCGGCTTCCGGTCGCCTGGAACTGATGGTCGACCTGAAGCTGGCCGAAGGCGCCTCCCTGAGCAACACCGCCGAGCAGGTCAAGCGCCTGGAAACCCTGCTCAAGGATCACGCCGGCATCGACAACTACGTGGCGTATGTCGGTACTGGATCGCCGCGTTTCTACCTGCCGCTGGATCAACAACTGCCGGCCGCCAGTTTTGCCCAGTTCGTGGTGCTGGCCAAAACCATCGAAGAGCGCGAAAGCCTGCGTACCTGGTTGATCGAAACCCTCAACGAACAATTCCCCGACCTGCGCTCACGGGTCACCCGCCTGGAAAACGGCCCGCCCGTGGGTTACCCGGTGCAGTTCCGTGTGACCGGCGAACATATCGAAGAGGTCCGCGCGCTCGCCCGCAAAGTGGCGGCCAAGGTTCGCGAAAACCCTCACGTGGTCAACGTGCACCTGGACTGGGAAGAACCGAGCAAGATCGTCTACCTCAATATCGACCAGGACCGCGCCCGCGCCCTCGGCGTGAGCACGGCCAACCTGTCGAAATTCCTGCAGAGTTCATTGACCGGTTCCAGCGTCAGCCAGTACCGGGAGGACAACGAGTTGATCGAAATCCTGCTGCGCGGCACCGTGCACGAACGCACCGAACTCTCGTTGCTGCCGAGCCTGGCAGTGCCGACGGACAATGGCAAAAGCGTGGCGCTGTCACAAATTGCCACCCTCGAATACGGTTTCGAAGAAGGCATCATCTGGCACCGCAACCGCTTGCCGACGGTGACCGTACGCGCCGATATCTACGGCAAGGAACAGCCCGCGACGTTGGTCCAGCAGATCCTGCCGACCCTGGAAGGCGTGCGGGCCGAACTGCCGGATGGCTACCTGCTCGACGTGGGCGGGACGGTGGAGGATTCCGCCCGTGGACAGAACTCGGTGAAAGCCGGGGTGCCCCTGTTTATCGTGGTCGTGCTGACCTTGTTGATGCTGCAGTTGCGCAGTTTCTCGCGTACCGCGATGGTGTTTCTGACGGCACCGCTGGGCTTGATCGGGGTGACCTTGTTCCTGCTGGTATTCCGCCAACCCTTCGGTTTCGTCGCCATGCTCGGGACCATTGCGCTGTCGGGGATGATCATGCGCAACTCGGTGATCCTGGTGGACCAGATCGAGCAGGACATCAAGGCGGGGCTGGCACCGTGGCAAGCGATCATCGAAGCCACCGTCCGCCGCTTCCGCCCGATTGTGCTGACCGCCCTCGCGGCGGTATTGGCGATGATCCCGCTGTCGCGCAGTGTGTTCTTCGGGCCGATGGCCGTGGCGATCATGGGCGGGTTGATAGTGGCGACGGCGTTGACACTATTGTTCTTGCCGGCCCTGTATGCTGCGTGGTTCCGAGTGAGGAAGGACGTCGCGTAATCATGCTGGCCACCGTTTCAGCCCTTATGTTGTTGTTGCTTGCCCCAGGCCCTACCAACACCCTGTTATTTCGTGCCGGTGTGTTGTGTGGCTTGCGGGCTTCGTGGAGGCTGGCATTTGTCGAGTGCCTGGCGTACCTGCTGCAAGTTTCGGTATGGGGCGTGGCATTGCTGTACCTGTCGGCGTACTCGCCATGGGCGCTGAAGGCAACGCAATTGGCGGCAGCCTGCTACTTGCTCTATGTCTCCTACAAGCTTTGGCAGCGTAAGAACAGTGTCATCCACCCCGGTTCCGACCGTTTCTCCGGGCTGTACTTCTTCTGGCTGACGGTGATGAATCCCAAGGGATTGCTGATCGTGTCATTCATTGCACCGTTCGGCACCTTTGCCACGCTACCCGGCTATGCCGGGTTCATGGCCACGCTGGTGCTGGTGGTGATTCCAGTGGGGGCGGGGTGGATCATGCTGGGCAGCCGCTTTGAAGGAATTCAAAAGGCCTGGCTCACGCCATTGAAGATCAACCGTGCGACCTCTATTGCGATTGGCTGCTTTGCCACGCTGATGGTGGGGCGGTTGGCGGAATCGATGGTGAATTGAGGGAGCGCGCGTCTCAGATTTTATGTTTATTGAGATAGTTGCAGTTTTCTGCTGTACTCAAGTCTCAGAAATCGAAAAATTGAGATTTTGATGATCAAGTTGCCACCGAGGGTGCCGGAAGGGGTTTTCGTTTTAATTGGCCAGGAACCCCATCTTCAGCATCTTTCTGACTATATGAAGCTGACTCAGCCAACCGATAGCCAGGGGCGTTACTTACACTTTGATCAACTACGTCACCGCTTCCCAAAGCATTTGGATCAGGCGATATGCTGGGGCATCGTAAAATACGAGCGCTCTCGTCTGTACCAGCAAATATTGCCCGTCGGTACGCCTGAGGCCTGGTGCAAGTTTTTACTGACACCGACCGCACAGCGCGTGGTATCCACGGTCGACAGGTACGCCTCAACTGCAGCACTTGAGTACATGAGCAGCAAGATTGGGAAGGCCGCTCACATCAAGTATCTGCTCAATGATTTGATTGAAGATGAAGCCATCAGCAGCAGTCAGCTGGAAGGGGCAGCAACCACGACGCTCGTAGCAAAAGATATGTTGAAAAGAGAGCGGCTACCCAGAACACCCGATGAAAAAATGATCATTGGTAATTACCGGATGATGCGTTTCGCTTGGGATAAGAGAAACGCTCCTCTCAGTGCCGAACTGATCGCTGAAATGCATGAGGTGGGTGTTCAAGGCATTGACGATGACAAATATTCTCCCGGCAGCTTTCGTCTAAATGATGACGTAGTTGTCCAAGATGGTGATAGCAATGTGGTCCATACGCCCCCTCCTGCAGAAGGCATCGCCAAAAGATTGGGGCGATTAGCTGACTGGATCAACACCTGCCACGACGACGCTACGACAAGCCGCTACCTCCATCCGTTGATCAAAGGTATTTCTCTGCATTTTGCGCTGGGTTACGAGCACCCTTTTCGGGATGGCAATGGTCGCGTGGCGCGTGCGTTGTTTTATTGGTTTATGTTTAAAAGCGATTACGCGGCATTCAGGTATATCTCCATCAGTGTTCTGCTTAAGAATGCCGCCGTTCAGTACGGTACGTCTTACCTCTATACCGAGACAGATGAACTGGATCTGACTTACTTTATTGACTACCAGTGCTCTGTGGTCCAGCGGGCGGTTGATAGCTTCAAGGCGTCTTACGAAAAAAGTGTTAAGGAGGCTGAGTCGTTCGAGCAATGGCTCTGGGAGTCAGGGCTTTACAAAGAGTTGAACGAGAAACAGAAGACTGTATTTCAGGTCGCCAAGAGTGGCACCGCGAAGCAGTTCACTGCGGTCAATGTGAAGGAAAATCTGGGCTGTTCCTACAACACGGCGTCAGCCGTCCTGAACGGTCTTGTTGAATTGAACATCTTCGTCAAGAAGAAGCAGGGTCGTGAATGGGTTTTTTCAATGCGTGATCAAGCAGAAATACAAAAAAACTGGTTGAAGACTTCTCGTTAATTTAACGAATGCCCACGTCTTCTTGAACCGTGGGCATTACGGGTATTACAGCGCCCCAAACACCTTCTTCGCCAAACTGGTAGCCGCCGCCGCCGGGTTCTCGCGAATGGTTTCTTCCTGCTTGGCAATCATCTTGAACAAACCGTCCAGTGCCTGCTCGGTTACGTAGCTCTCCACATTGGCGCTTTTGGCGTCCACCGCACCGAAAGCCGCAGCCTTTCCGGCCAGGGCATTGTACTGCTGGGCTACGCCGACCTTGTCGGTAGCCGCCTTGACGATAGGCAGGAACTTGGCGCGGATCTGTTCACGGCTGCTTTTGTTCAGGTACTGGGTAGCGGAATCCTGGCCACCGCTGAGGATGCCCTTGGCGTCCGTCACGCTCATGTTCTTCACGGCATTCACCAGGATCGGCTGGGCCTGGGTCACGGCGGTTTCAGCAGCCTTGTTCATGCTGGTTTCCAGTTGCGTGACCTGGTCACCCATGCCGAACATCTTCAGCTTGTCGGCGACTTTGCCCAGCTTGCCAGGCAGGCCGATCTTCACTTCCGGGTTGTTGCTGAAACCACCGGGTACACCCAGTTGCTTCACGGCGATCTGCGCGCCTTGGGTCAGGGCGTCCTTGAGGCCGCCGCTGGCGTCGCCCTGGGACAGGCTGCTGAGGTCCAGGGCCATGGCGTTGGCACCGAGCAGCAGGCCGGCACACAGGGCAGTCAGGCGAAGGGAGTTACGGAGCATGGGCGCTTCCTTTTTATCGAATTCAGTGGGCCGCCGCGTCAACGCGCAGACGCAGTGGTTGAGGATCCTGGCCGTTGAGCTGTACAGCGTGTCGCTCGGTGGAAATAAACAGTAGCTTGCCATCCACTTCGATGCGAGCGCTGACCGAGTAGCTGTGGCCGGGTTTGACCTGGGCCGGGTCGTAGCTCAGGTGAAACGGCAGCGGCACCTGGCCTTTGATCGGGCCTTTCTGCTCGGCGAGGGTCACAGCCGGTGCATCTGCCAGCGAAACGTCTTGCAGGCTGACACTCAAGGTCGCGGTTGGCGGCAGGGCGATGCGTTGCAGGTAGAACACTTCGCCATCGAGGCTGGCCTTGGGGGTGGGGCTCATGGACTGGCAGGCTCCGAGCAGGGCGGTAAGGCCCAGGAGGATGATCTTTTTCATGGTGTCGCTCCTTTTCAACGGCGCCGGCATCCAACCGGCGCCTTTTCAAATCTAGCGGTTTTCTTCAGGTTCGATGGGTATTTCGGCCGCGCCATCCACACGATGCAATGCCACCTGGCGGATCGACAGGCGAATCTCTGCTGGCAATACGCGCTTGGCCGCGCCTTCGGCCAGTTCGCCGAGCAGGTCGTGATAGCTCAGCTTGCCGGCGTCATCGCGGCGCAGCACATCTTGTTCCAGCAAGGTCTGGATGAAATGTCGGAAAAGGCTCTTGTCGAAGAATTCCGGGGCATTGAGGCCATGCAGGATCGACAGGCGCTGGGCCATGATCGTGCACAGGTCTTCCAGCTCTTCGGCGCTGATGCTGTTCTGGCCGCTGTTGAGCAGCAGCGAAATCGCCATGTAGAAGCGTTGCAGGGTCTGGGCGATGCTCTTGGACAGCAGCGTCAGCAACACGAAGTGCCGTGAACTCGGCGCCGGGCGCAGGTATACGTTGTTTTCGAAACGCAGCAAACCTTGTTCGACAAAGGCTTCCAGCCACTGGTCGATCACGGTATCGAGCTCTTCCAGCGACCAGCGGATAAACAGCTCCGATTGCAGGTACGGGTACAGCGCGTGGGTGTAGCGCTGGATCTGCTCGCGGCTCATCCGCGAGCTGCTCTGGAAGAAACTCGCCAGCAGTGCCGGCAGGGCAAAGATGTGCAGCACATTGTTGCGGTAGTAGGTCATCAGGACAGCGTTCTGCTCGTCCAGGTACAGAATCTTGCCCAACGCATCGCTCTGTTCCGACAGCAAATCCATGTCCTTCACATGCTTGATCAGCGCCAGGCCATCACCTTCGGGCAAGGTGGTGTGCGGCGAGTAGGGCACACGGCGCAACAGCGCCAGGTACAGGTCCAACTGGCGCGCCATGGCTTGTTCGTCCAGGGCCAGGCGGGTGGTGGACAGCAGCGCCAGGGCGACCAGGTTCACCGGGTTCACGGCGGCGGCTTCGTTCAAGTGGCGTGCCACCTGTTCGCCGAGGCGGTTGGTGGTTTCGTTGAGCCAGGCCGGCTTGTAGTTCGGCCCCAGCTCCTGGGCACGCCAGTCCGGTTGTTCGCTGTCGAGGAATTCGGCCAGCTTGATCGGTTCGCCGAAGTTGACCGCGACCTGGCCGAAGCGCTGCTTGAGGGCGCCGACCACCTTGAAAATATCGAAGATCGACTCTTTCTTCTTGCTCGCGCCGCGCAATTCACCGATGTAGGTACGACCTTCGAGTACGCGTTCATAACCGATGTACACCGGCACGAACACGATCGGCATGCGCGATGAGCGCAGGAAGCTGCGCAGGGTGATCGCCAGCATCCCGGTCTTCGGCTGCAGCATGCGCCCGGTACGCGAGCGTCCGCCTTCGACGAAGTACTCCACCGGGAAACCCTTGGTGAACAAGGTATGCAGGTATTCGTTGAACACCGAGGTGTACAGCGGGTTGCCCTTGAAGGTGCGGCGCATGAAAAACGCACCGCCACGGCGCAGCAGGCTGCCGATCACCGGCATGTTCAGGTTGATCCCGGCGGCGATGTGCGGTGGGGTCAGGCCATTCTTGAACAGCAGGTAGGACAGCAGCAGGTAATCGATATGGCTGCGGTGGCAAGGGACGTAGATCACCTCGTAGCCCTGGGCAACCTTTTGCACGCCTTCGATGTTGTTGACCTTGATGCCGTCGTAGATCTTGTTCCAGAACCAGCTCAGCACCACTTCGAGAAAGCGGATCGCGGTGTAGGTGTAGTCCGAGGCGATTTCGTTGCCGTAGCGCAAGGCCTGGGCCTTGGCTTTTTCCGGGCTGATCTTTTCCCGTTCGGCCTCGTCGATGATGGCCTGGCGCACCAGCGGCATGTTGACCAGGCCCTTCACCAGATTGCGCCGGTGTGACAGATCGGGACCGATCACCGCCGTCTTCAGGTTACGAAAGTGCACACGCAGGATGCGTTGGGCCATGCGCACCGTGCGTTCGTGCCCTTTATTGTGCTCGATCAATTCACGCAGGTTGATTGGCGCAGAGAATTGCACGCGGGTCTTGCGACCCAGGATCAGGATGCTCAACAGGCGACGTAGACGCCCGGTGACCGCCCAGCTGTCGGCAAACAACAGCTTCCACGGGCTGGACTCGCTCTCGGGGGACTGGCCCCAGAACACGCTGACCGGAATGATTTGTGCATTCTCTTCGGCGTGCTCGCTGAGGGTATCGACCAGGCGGGTCAGCGTGGGCGGTGCACCACGCTTGTCCTGGCGGCCGAGCCAGTCCGGTTCCGGCGTGAGGTAGAAGAACGCCGCCGGTTCCATCAGCGGGCCGACCGAAACCGGCAGCACCGGGCGCGGCAGGCCGGCCTTGGTGCACTCGGCATCGACCACGGCCAATTCGGTGAGGGAGGGTGATTGCAGGACGTAGAACACCGGCCGGCTGCGGTCCAGGTTGAGGGTTAGGGACGACTGGTTGATCGTCTCCGAGCGAACCCAGAGGTACAACAGTCGGCGCAAGGTGCCAAACACTAGACGGCGGAACGGGGAGCGGGTCATAGGCGTGCTGCTTCAAGTGGAAAAAACCGAGCAGGCGCTCGGGCGGGTAGTGTGCCGTATTCGCCGAAAATCGGCAAAAAAGCAGCGATGTAAACTTGAGTTGATCGTTTTTGAGCCTGTCTTATACTCGGCAGTTCAATGCGACTGACCCAACAATAAAAAACTGTGGGAGCAAAAACAGAATGGCAACGCGTGAAACCGGCAATGTGAAATGGTTCAACGATGCAAAGGGCTATGGCTTCATTCAACGCGAAGACGGCAAGGATGTGTTCGTGCACTACCGCGCCATTCGCGGTGAAGGCCATCGCTCCCTGGCCGAGGGACAGCAGGTG
Source organism: Pseudomonas sp. NFR09 (assembly GCF_900111535.1). Lineage (NCBI taxonomy): Bacteria > Pseudomonadati > Pseudomonadota > Gammaproteobacteria > Pseudomonadales > Pseudomonadaceae > Pseudomonas > Pseudomonas sp. NFR09. Next base: position 207,849 of record NZ_FOIH01000001.1, on the reverse strand, counting down.
GAGTACGCCGTGGTGAGCGGCGAGAAGGGGTTGCAGGCGGAAGATGTAGTCGGCCTGTAAGGCCATCGCAAAACAAGTGTGGGAGGGGCGGTGCGACGACTTGCCCCCTCCCACATTTGATGGGGTTTGCAACCCGGGGTCAGGCTGTTTTCCAGGTGATCTGCTCTTCACCGTCCACGCTGATCCGAATCCAGGTATCGGCGCTTTCTTCGCCTTCTTCCTCGACCCAGGTCCCCGGTGCACAACGCACTTCCACGTTCAGTGCGGCAAACGCAGCGCGGGCGCAGGCAATGTCGTCGTCCCACGGCGTCTGGTCACTTTCCAGGTACAGGCTGTTCCATTTGCCGACGGCTTTGGGCAGCCAGGTGACCGGCACGTTGCCGGCCTTGCATTTGTAGGTCTGGCCTTTCTGGACCCAATCGGTGCACGGGCCCAGGGCGGCGCCCAGCCAGGCGGCAATGGCCTTGTGGTCGACGTCGGCGTCCTTCAGGTAAATCTCGATATCGGGTTGGCGCATGGATGTTCCTCGTTGCGGGATTCGAAAATCCATTCGCGGGTATTGGAAAGGTGTTTATTGAAGCACGAAATAGTCGTAGCGCATCGACACGGTGACCACCAGCGGCTCGGCCGCCTCGATCACTTGTGCACGGCGCTCGGCACTGGCACGCCAGCCGTGAGGCGTCATGGCCAGCAGGTTGGCGCGGTCCCGGGGCTCGGCCAGGTTCAGCGTGAATTCCAATGTTTCGCTGTGCGCCAGGCTCATGCCGTCCGGCACCAGGGCCAGGTGCTTGTCGTCGGTGTATTCACGCACTTCGTCGTACAAGCGCTCGCGCAATTCCATCAGGTGGCCGCTGGTCGGACCGACCTTCATCAGACCGCCGCCGGGGCTGAGCAGGCGCTTGGCCTCTTCCCAGTCCAATGGGCTGAACACGCTGGCGAGAAACTGGCAGCTGCCTGACGCCAACGGCACGCGGGCCATGCTGGCGATCAACCAGGTCAGCGCAGGGTTGCGCTTGCATGCACGCTTGACCGCTTCCTTGGAAATGTCCAGTGCGTAGCCATCGGCGTGGGGCAGGGCGTCGGCGATTTGCGCGGTGTAGTAACCCTCGCCACAGCCGATATCGACCCAGCGCTGCGGCGCGCGTTCGGCGGCCAGTTCGGCCAGGCGCCTGGCCACCGGGGCGTAGTGCCCGGCGTTGAGGAAATCGCGGCGCGCTTCGACCATGGCCAGGTTGTCGCCCGGGTCGCGGCTGTTCTTGTGCTGCACCGGCAACAGGTTCAGGTAACCCTGGCGCGCACGGTCAAAACGATGCCCGGCCGGGCACGCCACGCCATTGTCCACCGTGTTGAGCGGCGCGCTGCAAATGGGGCAGGCGAGCATCAGGCGAGCAACTTAATCAGGGTCTGGTAGTAGATTTCGGTCAGCACATCGAGGTCGCTGGCCAGGATGCGCTCGTTGACCTGGTGGATCGTCGCGTTGACCGGGCCCAGCTCGACCACTTGGGTGCCGAGGGTGGCGATGAAACGCCCATCGGAGGTGCCACCGCTGGTGGACGCCTGGGTCTCACGCCCGGTGATCGCCTTGATGCTTGCCGACACCGCATCCAGCAAGGCGCCCGGTTCGGTGAGGAACGGCAGGCCCGACAGCGCCCATTCCACGTGCCAGTCCAGGCCATGCTTGTCGAGAATCTCGGCAACCCGTTGCTGCAGACCTTCGACGGTGGACTCGGTGGAGAAACGGAAGTTGAACACCGCCTTCAGGTCACCGGGGATCACGTTGGTCGCGCCGGTGCCGGAGTTGAGGTTGGAAATCTGGAAGCTGGTCGGCGGGAAGAAGGTGTTGCCGTCATCCCAGTGCTCGGCGGCCAGTTCGGCCAGGGCCGGCGCGGCCAGGTGGATCGGGTTCTTTGCCAGGTGCGGGTAGGCTACGTGACCTTGCACGCCGCGCACGGTCAGGGTGGCGCCGAGGGAGCCGCGACGGCCGTTCTTGACCACGTCGCCCACCAGCGTGGTGCTCGACGGTTCGCCGACGATGCACCAGTCCAGGCGTTCCTTGCGTGCAGCCAGGCGTTCGATCACGGCCTTGGTGCCGTGGTGCGCCGGGCCTTCTTCATCGCTGGTGATCAGGAAAGCCACCGAACCCTTGTGGTCGGGGTAGTCGGCGACAAAACGCTCCGCCGCCACCAGCATGGCCGCCAGGCTGCCTTTCATGTCCGCTGCGCCACGCCCGCAGAGCATGCCGTTTTCATCGATCAGCGCGTCGAACGGGTCGTTCTGCCACGCCTGCACCGGGCCGGTCGGTACCACGTCGGTGTGGCCGGCAAAGCACAGCACCGGGCCATCGTGCTTGCCGTGGGTGGCCCAGAAGTTGTCCACGTCTTCGATGCGCATCGGCTCAAGCGCAAAACCGGCGTCGCCCAGGCGCTGCATCATCAGCTTCTGGCAATCGGCGTCGATCGGCGTCACCGAGGGGCGACGGATCAGGTCGATGGCAAGTTGAAGGGTCGGCGAAAGGTCGGCATGAGCCGTCATTGGAAACTCCGGAAGCATGTGATGGGCGCAGGACGTAAGGGGCGCAGATTCAGTGTGGGAGGGGGCTTGCCCCCTCCCACACAAAGCATTGGCCGAGCCAAGACTCATAAAACGGCCGTTATCTTATAGCAAAACGGCGGCCAGAGGCCGCCGTTTAGTGCATTGCGCAAGTTTTTACGCAGCCGGTGCGGGTTGCGTTGCCGCCGCCGGTTTCGGCAGCGAAGACAGGAACGCCATGACCAGCGCCGCCACATACGGCAGCGACTGCACCAGCAACATCACCACCCAGAAGCGGATGTCATTGCTCGGCAGGCCCTGCACCAGGTAGATCCCCAGCGCCGCGCCCCACAACAGCAGCATGATGAACATCTCTTCGCGGGCTTCGGAAATCGCCACCCAGAAGCCGTGGTTATCGGCGTTTTTCGGTGTACGGAAGAACGGGATACTGGTGGTGAAGAAGCCATACAGCACCGCCTTGGCGATGGTGTGGGACAACGCCAGACCGGCCAGCGCCGCGCAGAATGCGTCCTTCAAGTTCACGCCTACCGCACGACGGTACAGGAAGATGATCTTGCCCACCTTGAACACGAACAGCGCCAACGGCGGGATCGCGAAAATCAGCAGCGGCGGATCGACCCGCGTCGGCACGATGATCATCGCCGCCGACCACAGCAGCGCACCCACGGTGAAGAAGATGTTCATGCCGTCCGCCACCCACGGCAGCCAGCCCGCCAGGAAGTGGTAACGCTGGCCACGGGTCAGTTCGGTGTCCTTGCCGCGCAACAGGCTCGCGGTGTGGCGCTTGATGATCTGGATCGCGCCGTAGGCCCAGCGGAAACGCTGTTTCTTGAAGTCGATAAAGGTATCCGGCATCAGGCCCTTGCCGTAGCTGTCGTGGTAATACGCCGCCGACAGGCCTTTCTCGAACACACGCAGGCCCAGTTCGGCGTCTTCGCAGATGCACCAGTCGGCCCAGCCCAGTTCTTCGAGCACCGAGCGACGGGTCATGGTCATGGTGCCGTGCTGGATGATCGCATCGCGGTCGTTGCGGGTGACCATGCCGATATGGAAGAAGCCTTTGTATTCCGCATAGCAGAGCTTCTTGAAGGTGCTTTCGTTCTGGTCGCGGTAATCCTGCGGCGACTGCACCACGGCGATTTTCGGGTCGGCGAAGTGCGGCACCATGTGCTTGAGCCAGTTCGGCGATACGCAGTAATCGGAGTCGATCACCGCGATCACCTCGGCATCCTTGGCGGTGTGCGGGATCAGGTAGTTCAGTGCGCCACCTTTGAAACCGGCCAGGGGCGCGACATGGAAGAACTTGAAGCGCGGGCCCAGGGTTTCGCAGTAGTCGCGCACCGGCTCCCACACGGCCGGGTCCTTAGTGTTGTTGTCGATGATCAGGACTTCGTAGTCCGGGTAATCGAGCGCGGCCAACGCGTCGAGGGTCTGTTTGACCATCTCCGGCGGCTCGTTGTAGCAGGGCACGTGGATCGACACTTTTGGGCGGTAGTCCGAATCTCCCACTACTGGCAGGAATTCACGCCGACGCTTGTGGGTCCAGACCGCTTCCGCCAGCTCATGGGCTTCGGTCAGCAACACGATAAACACGCCCAGGGCACCGAGGGCCAGGAGAATGCCCACGGTCACGCTGAACCAGGTGCTGTATTGCTGGCTGTAGTCGTAGCCGATCCACACCAGCACCGAACCGCACAGGAACGCGATAAAGGTCAGGAAGGTACGGCCACGCTGGCGTAGGGCCGAGCCGTCGATCATCAGCAGCGTCAGCGACAACAGCGCGAGCACCACCGAACCGATGGCCAGCACGCGCCATTGCGGGATCGCGACCACGGGGCCTTCAAAGTTGAATTTCTGCTGGCGTGCGGCGTTGTACACGCCCCAGTAGGCGCCCGCCGAGCCTTCGTCGCTGACTTTCCACGGCTGATCGAAGGCCTCGATCACAAAGTAGTTATAGCCCTGACGGTTCAGCTTGTTTACCAGCGTACGCAGGTAAATCGCCTGGTCGGCCGGGGAGGTTTCATTACCCCCGCGCATGCGGCCGTTGCTCGGCCAGCCCACTTCCGACAGCAGCAGCGGTTTTTTCGGGAACAGTTTCTTCAGGTCACGGGCACGGTCGAGTACATACTGGCCGGCCTTGTCCATCGGGATGTATTCCCAGAACGGCAGGATGTGCGCGGCGATCAGGTCGACGTGCTTGGCCAGTTGCGGGTTCTTTTCCCAGATGTGCCACTGCTCGGAGGTCGTCACCGGTACTTTCACGGCGGCGCGCACCCGGTCCAGCAGCACAATCAGTGCCTCAGGGGTGATTTCTTCCCGGAACAGGGCTTCGTTACCCACCACTACCCGCACCACACTGCGCGAGGTGTTGGCGATTTCGATGGCACGCTGGATTTCTCGCTCGTTGCGCTCCAGGTCCGGGCTGATCCAGATCCCCAACGTCACGCGCAGGCCGAACTCTTCCGCCAGCTTGGGAATGTCCCCCAGGGTGCCGTCGACCGAGTAGGTGCGGATGTTGTCCGTCAGCTTGCTCATGATCGCAAGGTCTTGACGCATCTGGTCGTCGGTCGGGTACTGGTCTTTCTGTGGGAACTGGCCTTGCTGGAACGGCGAGTAGGAAAAACCGGAGATCTGTTCGGGCCAGTTGGGGGTGGTGACGGGGCGGTTGATCAGCGCCCAGAAGCCGGTGAACAGCGCGGCGATTGCCAGCACGATCACCAGGTTGAGTCCAAATTTACGCGATGCCATGGCTATTTCGGGTTCCAAAAGGTGTGGAACGAAAAGAGGTGTCGGCCTGCGCCGAACGGCGCGCATCCTACACCGGCCCTTCCCTGACCGTACAGCAAGCAGAGAAAAACCGGACATTAGTCAGCGAAAGGCCATCTTAGTTCTTAACTTGTAGCTTGAAGCTTCGAACTTGTCGCTGCGTAGCCCTATAATGCGCGCCGGTTTTTGGGGTAATGGTCATGAGTACAGAAGATCCGCGGTTTGCAGGCGTCGCCCGCTTGTATGGCATTGAAGGCCTGGAGCGCTTGAAAGCGGCCCATGTGGCGATCGTCGGCGTCGGCGGCGTAGGCTCCTGGGCGGCGGAAGCCATGGCCCGTTGTGGGGTGGGCGAGATTTCGCTGTTTGACCTGGATGACGTCTGTGTCAGCAACAGCAACCGCCAGTTGCACGCCCTGGACAGCACCGTGGGCAAACCCAAGGTCGAGGTGATGGCCGAGCGCCTGCGCGGCATCAACCCGCACTGCACGGTGCATGCGGTGGCCGACTTCGTGACCCGCGACACCATGGCCGAATACATCACCCCCAACATCGATTGCGTGATCGACTGCATTGACGCGGTCAACGCCAAAGCTGCGCTGATCGCCTGGTGCAAGCGCCGCAAGATCCAGATCATCACCACCGGCGGCGCCGGCGGGCAGATCGACCCGACGTTGATCCAGGTCTGCGACCTGAACCGCACGTTCAACGATCCGCTGGCCTCGAAAGTGCGTTCTACCTTGCGTCGCGACTATGGTTTTTCACGCACCGTGACCCGTCATTACAGCGTGCCGTGCGTGTTTTCCACCGAGCAACTGCGTTATCCCAAGCCGGATGGCAGCATTTGTTTGCAGAAGAGTTTTGTCGGGGATGGCGTGAAGCTGGACTGCGCGGGTGGGTTTGGTGCGGTGATGATGGTGACGGCCACGTTCGGCATGGTGGCGGCGACCAAGGCGGTGGACAAGATTGTGGCCGGGGTGCGCAGGCCGTCGGAGCGGGTCAAGCCCACTTAAATCTCGGAACCCTACACAATTCAAATGTGGGAGGGGGCTTGCCCCCGATAGCGGTGGGTCAGCCAACTTATCCAGTGACTGACGCCCTGCAATCGGGGGCAAGCCCCCTCCCACATTTAGTTTTGTGTAAGACTTAATGCCCGCATACGCTGCAGCACGGCATTCAGGCCATTACTGCGTGACGGTGACAGTTGGCGAGAGAGGCCCAACTGATCGAACCAGTCGGGAAGGTCAACTGCCTGCAATTCTATGGCGGATAATCCATTGACCCGCGCCAGCAACAGCGCTACCAACCCACGAATCATCCGTGCATCGCTGCTGGCGGTGAACTGCCAGTGGCCGTCCTGCAAACGCCCCACCAACCACACCAGACTTTCACAGCCCTGTACCATATTCGCGTCGACTTTGTCCTCGGCGGCCAGGGCGGGCAGCCGCTCGCCCCACTGCATCAGCATCCGCGCGCGCTGTTCCCAACTGCCGACGGACTGAAAGGCTTCCAGCGCGGTCGCCGCATCCGGTGGCAAGCTCATCGCAACATATCCAGCGCCTGGTCCAGCGCTTCAAAGAAACGTTCCAGGTCATCCGAATCGTTATACAGCGCCAGGGATACCCGGATCGCCCCTGGCAAGTGCATCGCCTTGAGCAACGGCATCGCGCAATGGTGCCCTGCGCGCACGGCAATCCCTTGCTCGGTGAGCAAGTGCGCGAGATCGGCGTTATGCACGCCATCGACGACGAAACTGACCAACGCCACCTGCGGCGAGCCCAGTACGCGCACGCCATTGCGCGCTTTGAGCCCACGCAACAGGTAGTCATGCAACGCCGCTTCATGGGCCACTACCGCCTGTTGGTCCAGCGAATTCAGATAATCCAGGCTGGCGCCCAGGCCGATCACGCCGGCAATCGGCGGTGTGCCCGCTTCGAAACCCAGCGGCGCCGGGCGGAAACTGGCGCTGTGGTAGTCGGCCTGTTGCACCATTTCGCCGCCAAACTGCCAGTGGCGCAGGTGGTGCAGGGCTTCGTTGCGGCCAAACAGCACGCCGACGCCGTCCGGCCCGTACAACTTGTGGCTGGAAAACACATAGAAGTCGCAGCCCAGGGCCTGCACGTCGTGGCGGCCGTGGACGATGCCTTGGGCGCCATCGACCACGGTCAGTGCGCCGTGGGCCTTGGCCGTTGTGATCAGCGTCTGTAAGGGTTGCCAGGCGCCCAGCACGTTGGATAGCTGGCTTACCGCCAGCAGGCGTGTACGCGGGCCGATCAATTCGGCGGCGGCTGTCAGGTCGATCACGCCGTCATCGTTCAACGGCAACACCACCAGCGTGGCAGCGCGGCGTTTGGCCAGTTGCTGCCAGGGCAGCAGGTTGGCGTGGTGTTCCAGGGCGCTGACCACAATCTCATCGCCCGCATTGAATAAGTGCTCAAGGCCGTAGGCCAAGAGGTTCAGCGCAGAAGTCGCGCCGTGGGTGAACACGATCTGCCCACTGCCGCCTGCATTCAACCACTGCGCGACCTTGCTGCGGCTGTCTTCGAACGCCTGGGTCGCATGGGCGCCGGGCAAGTGCTGGGCACGGTGCACATTGGCTGCGCCATTGGCGTAGTAATGGCTGATGGCATCCAGCAGGGCCTGGGGCTTTTGTGTGGTGGCGGCGTTGTCCAGGTACGTCTGGTCTTGCCGTTGCAGGGTGGCGATGGCCGGGAAATCGGCGCGCCAGGGGGAGGGCACTAGCATGGTGTTCAAGACTCGTATAAGCGAGCCCCAGGGTCGGGGCCCGCTAGTGGCATCGAGTGGCTGCTTAGTTGTGAGCGTGCAGCGCTTCGTTCAGTTCGATGGCCGATTTGTGGGTTTTGCACTCCACGGCACCGGTCTCGGAGTTGCGGCGGAACAACAGGTCCGGTTGGCCGGCCAGCTCACGGGCCTTGACCACTTTGACCAGTTGGTTTTTCTCATCCAGCAGCGCGACCTTGGTGCCGGCGGTGACGTACAGGCCCGACTCCACGGTGTTGCGGTCGCCCAACGGGATACCGATACCGGCGTTGGCGCCGATCAGGCAGCCTTCGCCGACCTTGATCACGATGTTGCCGCCGCCGGACAAGGTGCCCATGGTGGAGCAACCGCCACCCAGGTCCGAACCCTTGCCGACGAACACGCCTGCCGATACACGGCCTTCGATCATGCCCGGGCCTTCGGTGCCTGCGTTGAAGTTGATGAAACCTTCGTGCATCACGGTGGTGCCTTCGCCCACGTAGGCGCCCAGGCGCAGACGCGCGGCATCAGCGATACGCACGCCGCTCGGCACCACGTAGTCGGTCATTTTCGGGAACTTGTCCACCGAGAACACTTCCAGCAGCTCGCCACGCAGGCGGGCTTCCAGCTGGCGTTCGGCCAGTTCGTTGATGTCGATCGCGCCCTGGCTGGTCCAGGCCACGTTCGGCAGCTGCGGGAACACACCGGCCAGGCTCAGGCCGTGGGGCTTGACCAGGCGATGGGACAGCAGGTGCAGCTTGAGGTAGGCCTCAGGCGTGGAGGTCAGTGCGGCGTCTTCGGCCAGCAGGGTGGCGACCAGCGGGGTGTGGCTTTCGGCCAGGCGGTTGAGCAGCGCGGCTTGGGTGGCGTCGACATTCTTGAGGGCATCGGCCAGTTGCAGCGCTTGGCTGATGGTGAAGGTGATGGCCTGGTTGCCTTCGGTGTAACCGAGGATCGGCGCGATGGCCGCGACGATTTCAGCCGATGGGTTGAGCAGCGGCTGTGCGTAAAACACTTCCAGCCAAGCACCTTGGCGGTTCTGAGTGCCGACGCCGAAGCCCAGGCTGAACAGGGAATTGGACATGCTGTTACCTCTACAAAAATGGAAAGGGCTGGCCTACTTGAGGGCCGCCGAATAACTATCTGGCTTGAAGCCAATCAGGGTTCTGTCACCGAGATCGAGCACCGGGCGCTTGATCATCGAGGGTTGTGCGAGCATCAATTCAATGGCTTTCGACTGATCGAGATCGGCTTTGCGTTCGTCTTCGAGTTTGCGAAAGGTGGTGCCCGCACGGTTCAACACCACCTGCCAACCGTGCTCGTTGCACCATTGGGTCAAGTGTTCGCGGTCGATACCGGCCGTTTTGTAGTCGTGGAACTCATAGCCCACGCCGTGCTCATCGAGCCAGGTGCGCGCTTTTTTCATGGTGTCGCAGGCTTTGATGCCGAAAAGGTGCAACGTTTTGCTTGAAGCGGTCAAGGAATTGCCCCCCTTTGGACCAAGTGAAAATTAAAGGTCACGGATTATGCCACGACCAGCGGGCGGGTGCCCCTCGTCATGCGGCGTGCGACTTATGTGCAAAGGCCGGCAGGCAGCATAGGCGGTTAACATAGCTGGGTAATATGGCACTTCAGCGGCCAGTTGTTGCCTCATGTGTGTCGTTGCAAGTCGATTGTCCGGGAAACCCGCGTTATGCAAACCGCCTACACCGTTCTTATCCTGCTGATGCTGGTCAGCGTTTCGCGTCTGGTTGGGCGTGTCATTCCTCTGCCGTTGCCCCTGGTGCAGATCGCCGCCGGTGCCTTGCTGGCCTGGCCGACGCTGGGCCTGCATGTGGCGCTGGACCCGGAGCTGTTCTTGTTTCTGTTCCTGCCACCGTTGCTGTTTTCGGATGGCTGGCGTATGCCCAAGCGTGAGTTGTGGCGGTTGCGTGGGCCGATCCTGACGCTTGCGGTGGGGCTGGTGTTGTTCACGGTGGTCGGTGCTGGTTATTTCATTCACTGGATATTGCCTACGATCCCGTTGCCGGTGGCCTTCGCCCTGGCGGCGGTTTTGTCGCCGACGGATGCCGTGGCGGTGTCGGCCATTTCCCAGAATCGTTTACCTACGCCACTGATGCACATGTTGCAGGGCGAGGCCTTGATGAACGACGCATCGGGCCTGGTAACGTTCAAGTTTGCCCTGGCGGCGGCGTTGACCGGGGTGTTTTCCCTGGCGGATGCCAGCCTGACCTTCGTGTTGGTCGCCGTCGGTGGCCTGGCCGTTGGCGTGGCCCTGAGCTGGCTGGTCGGCCGACTGCGCGCCTGGATGATCGCCCGTGGCTGGGATGACCCGGCAACCCACGTGGTGTTCATGTTGTTGCTGCCCTTTGCCGCCTATGTGCTGGCCGAGCGCCTGGGAGCCTCGGGCATCCTGTCTGCGGTCGCCGCAGGCATGATGCAAAGCTGGCTTGATCTGCTACCGCGCCAGACCAGCACGCGCTTGCTCAACCGCAGCGTCTGGTCGCTGCTGGAGTTTGCCTTCAATGGCCTGATCTTCCTGCTGCTGGGCCTGCAACTGCCGGACATCATCAAGGCCGTGGTCAGCCATGAGCCGACACTGTGGCCGACCCTGTTTTATCGCTGCCTGGATGTGATTGCGATCTTCCTGGTGTTGGTCGTGCTGCGTTTTATCTGGGTGCAGAGCATCTGGCGGCTGTCAGGCCTGTTACGCCGGATTCGTGGGAAAAGCGAGCTGACGCTGGTGCCGACCGCCCGTTCTTGCTGGTTGTTGACCGTGGGTGGTGTGCGCGGTGCGGTGACGTTGGCCGGTGTGATGTCGGTGCCGTTGCTGCTGGCGCCGGGCCAGGACTTTCCCGAGCGCGACCTGCTGATCTTCATCGCGGCAGGCGTGATCCTCCTGTCGCTGATCGCCGCCTGTATCGCCTTGCCGTTGTTGTTACGCGGCATTGAAAAGAGCCCGGACGAGAAACGCCATAAAGAGGTCCGCGAGGCTTGGAAAAAAACGGCCGTCGCTGCGATCCATGCGCTGGAAACGGAAGAGCCCGTTGAGCCCGAAACCCAGGACGCCGCCCAGGCTGCGCTCGCCACCGAACTCAAGGCACGGCTGATGTCGGAATATCGCCATCAATTGGAGGTGTTCAACGACTCGGCCGAAGCCCAGGCGTTGGCACGGCAGATGGACCTGCTCGAGCGCAAATTGCGCCTCAAGGCGCTGCGGGCACAGCGCCTGGAGTTATACAGCCTGAGTCGTCATCACCAGATTGGTGATGACGTGCTGAGGGAGGTGTTGGCGGATCTGGATATGAGTGAGGCGAATCTGGGTCAGGTGAAATGACCCTCAAGCCCGTTAGCGGCGACGCTGAATAAAATCGCGAATGCGCTCAGCCGCTTCCACACACTCGGCCAACGGCGCGACCAACGCCATACGCACTCGCCCAGCGCCGGGGTTGGCGCCGTCCACTTCACGGGACAAGTACGAACCCGGCACCACGGTCACATGTTCTTCCACGAACAGATCGCGGCAGAATGCGGCATCGTCGCCGTTCACATTCGGCCACAGATAGAAGCCGCCATCCGGGCTCTGCACATCCAGCACCGGCTTGAGAATCGCCAGCACCGCGTCGAATTTCTCGCGATACAGGTCACGGTTGGCGTGCACGTGGGCTTCATCCTGCCAGGCGGCAATGCTCGCCAGCTGGGTTTGCACCGGCATCGCGCAGCCGTGGTAGGTGCGGTACAGCAGGAACGCCTTGAGGATGTCGGCATCGCCGGCCACGAAACCGGAGCGCAGGCCCGGCAGGTTAGAGCGCTTGGACAGGCTGTGGAACACCACGCAGCGCTTGAAGTCCTGGCGACCCAGTTCGACACAGGCGCTCAGCAGGCCGGGCGGCGGGGTTTGTTCGTCGAAGTACAGTTCGCTGTAGCACTCGTCGGCGGCGATGACGAAGTCGTATTCGTCGGCCAGGGCGATGAGTTTTTTCAGGGTGTCGACCGGGATCAGCGCGCCGGTCGGGTTGCCGGGCGAGCACAGGAACAGGATCTGGCAGCGTTTCCAGATGTCCGGCGTCACGGCGTCGAAGTCCGGGTTGAAGCCATTGGCGCCCAGGCACGGCAGGTAGTGTGGCTTGGCCCCGGCCAGGAACGCGGCGCCTTCGTAGATCTGGTAGAACGGGTTCGGGCTCACCACCAGTGCATCGTCGCCACGGTTGACCACGGTCTGGGTGAAGGCGAACAGCGCTTCACGTGTGCCGTTGACCGGCAAGATATTGCGCGCCGGGTCGAGCCAGCCCTTGGGCACGTTGAAGCGACGTTCGCACCAGGCACCGATGGCTTCGCGCAGCGCCGGGATACCCAGGGTGGTCGGGTACACGGCCATCTGGTCGAGGTTGTTGCTCAACGCTTCGGCCACGAACGTGGGAGACTTGTGCTTCGGCTCGCCGATGGACAGCGCAATCGGGCGCTTGTCCGGGTTTGGCGTAACGCTGCCGAGCAGGGCGCGCAGTTTCTCGAACGGGTAGGGTTGCAGTTGGTTCAGGGCGTTGTTCATGGGCATCTCGTTCAATTCGGTTTAAGGCATGCGGTCTGCTGGGCGAAGCCATCTAAATGTGGGAGGGGGCTCGCCCCCGATTGCAGTGTGCCAGCCAAAGCATTTTTATCTGATCCACCGCTATCGGGGGCAAGCCCCCTCGCACACGGGCCCTGTTTGTTTTTTAGAGAGTCAGGCGTGTCAGCTCGACGCCGGGTTCCTGGGTCACGCTCAATTGCTGGACGATCGCTTCCTGCAACCGCAGGCACAGCTCCGGGTCGGACAACGGCTGGTTGTCGGCATCGGTGATAAAGAACACGTCTTCCACGCGTTCGCCGAGGGTCGCAATCTTGGCGTTCTGCAACGACAGGTCGAACTCCAGGAAAATCCCACCGATACGCGCCAGCAGGCCTGGGCGGTCCGGGGCGCTCAGTTCGAGCACCGTCACCGGGCGCTGGGCGTCGTTGGAAATGGTCACCTGGGGCGCAAACGCAAAGTGTTTGAGTTGGCGCGGCACTCGACGCTGGATGATGGTCGGGTAGTCGTCAGGGTTGCGCAGGGCCTCGGTCAGGCCTTCGCGGATCTTCTTCACGCGCGCTGGATTGTCGCCGATCGAGTCGCCATCGGTGTCGAGCACGATATAGGTGTCGAGGGTGAACTGGCTGCTGGAGGTGATTACCCGTGCGTCATGGATGTTCAGGTTCAACTGGTCCATGGCCGCTACGGTCACGGCGAAGAAGTCGTGCTGGTCCGGCGCGTAGATGAAAATCTGCGTGCCGCCTTCGAATTCGCGCTGGGTGGTTTCCTTGATCAGCACCAGTGGGCCCCCGTCGGCCGGTTGCTGCAGGATCGCGTCGGTGTGCCAGGCCACATCACCGGCGGTGTGGCGCAGGAAGTAATCGTCGCCCAGTTGCGACCACAGTTGTTCGACATCGTCCGGGTCGTTGCCGCCGCGCACCAGGATATCCAGGGCGGCGCTTTGGGTGCGGCGGATCTGCTCTTCGCGGTCTACCGGGTTTTCCAGGCCACGGCGCAGGGCGCGCTTGGTCTCGGTGTACAGTTGGCGCAGCAGACTGGCGCGCCACGAGTTCCACAGCGTCGGGTTGGTCGCGTTGATATCCGAGACGGTCAGCACGTACAGGTAGTCGAGGCGGGTTTCATCGCCGACGATCTGCGCAAAGTCGTGGATCACCTGCGGGTCGGACAAGTCCTTGCGCTGGGCGGTGGTCGACATCACCAGGTGGTTCTGCACCAGCCAGACGATCAGGCGGCTGTCCCACAGCGGCAACTGGTGGCGCTGGCAGAAGGCCTCGGCATCAACCGCACCGACCTCGGAGTGATCGCCATGCCGGCCCTTGCCGATGTCGTGGTACAGGCCGGCCAGGTAGATCAGCTCGGGCTTGGGTAGCTTGGCCATCAATTTGCTGGCCAGCGGGAATTTCTCCGACACCTGGGTGTACTGCAGCTTACGCAGGTGCTTGATCAGGTTCAGGGTGTGGGCGTCCACGGTATAGATGTGGAACAGATCGTGTTGCATCTGCCCGACGATAAAACCGAACTCCGGCAGGTAGCGCCCGAGGATGCCGTAACGGTTCATGCGCCGCAGGTTGCGGTGGATGCCGATCTTGCACTTGAACAGCTCGATGAACAGGCTGGTGTTGCGGATATCGTTGCGGAAATCGTCGTCGATCAGGTGCCGGTTTTCCCGCAACAGGCGAATGGTATCGGCGCGCACGCCTTTGATTTCCGGCTGCTGGGCCATCAGCACGAAGATTTCCAGCATGGCAAACGGTGTGCGGCGGAACACGTTGTCGTTGCGCGCCTCGATATAGCCATCGTGCAGTTGGAAACGCGCATTGATCGGTTGCGGCGGCGCCTCGTCTTCGGGGGCCAGGATCACTTCTTCAAAATGCTGGATGATCAGGTCGCTGAGCTGGGCAATGCTCATGACCACCCGGTAGTACTGCTGCATGAAGCTTTCGATGCTGGTCTTCGCGTCTTCGCCTTCAAAGCCCAGCAGGGTGGCGATGGAGCGCTGGTGGTCGAAGAGCAGGCGGTCTTCGGAACGCCCGGCCAGCATGTGCAAGGCGTAGCGCACTTTCCAGAGGAATTCCTGGGAGGAGGCCAGCAGGGCGTTTTCGCTTTCCACCAGGAAGCCTTCGCCGGCCAGGGCGCGCAGGTTCAGGGTGCCGTACTGGCGACGCGCAACCCACAGAATCGTCTGGATATCCCGCAGCCCGCCCGGCGAGCCTTTGACGTTGGGTTCCAGGTTGTATTCGGTGTCGTTGTACTTGTGGTGCCGGGCCTTTTGCTCGGCGCGCTTGGCCAGGAAGAAGTCCTTGCTCGGCCACATGTGCGCGGTGCTGGTGACTTCAAGCATACGCTGGCGCAGGCGCTCGGGGCCGGCGATGGTACGGCTTTCCATGAGGTTGGTGATGACGGTGAGGTCGGCGCGGGCTTCTTCGGCGCATTCGTCCACCGAGCGTACGCTTTGGCCGACTTCCAGGCCGATGTCCCACAACAATGTGAGAAAGCGCTCGATGGAATCGCGAAAGATCTCATGGTCGGCGCTGTCCAGCAGGATCAGCAGGTCGATGTCGGAGTAAGGGTGCAGCTCACCGCGACCGTAGCCGCCGACCGCCACCAGGGCGATGTCGGCGTCTTCGCTCCAACTGAACTGTTCCCAGGCTTTTTGCAGGATGTTATCGACGAACCAGGCTCGGTCCTCGATCAGCCGGCGGATGTCCCGGCCCCTGCGAAAGCGCTCGTCGAGCACCTCGCGGGCCTGGCGGATCGCCTTCTTGAACGCGGCGATGGGGCTCGCCTTCAGGGCCAGTTCGGCCTGGAACTGGCCACGGTCGAAGAGTTCGGGATCCACCTGGGGCATCGATCGGCTTTCCTTTCTATCTATTCAGTCAGTCACAACACAGTGGGGGAAAACCTGAGCAACGTTTATGCCGACGTTGTACCCGACGTGCGCGGGATCGTGTCATCGGCGCGCAGCGTGAAAATCTCGTAGCCGGTCTCGGTGACCAGCAAAGTGTGTTCCCACTGGGCCGAAAGCTTGCGGTCCTTGGTGATGGCCGTCCAGCCGTCGCCCAACACCTTGGTGTCGGCCTTGCCCTGGTTGATCATCGGCTCGATGGTGAAGGTCATGCCTGCCTTCAGCTCCATGCCGGTGCCGGCGCGGCCGTAGTGCAGGATCTGTGGCTCTTCGTGGAAGACCGTGCCGATACCGTGGCCACAGAACTCGCGTACCACCGAGAAACCGTTCTTTTCAGCATGCTTCTGGATCACTTCGCCGATGTCGCCCAGGCGGCAGCCAGGCTTGACGATCTCGATGGCCTTGTACATGCATTCCTGGGTGACCTGGGACAGGCGTTCGGCCCAGACCGGTACGTTGCCGACGTGGAACATGCGGCTGGTGTCGCCGAAGTAGCGGTCCTTGATCACGGTGACGTCGATGTTCAGGGTGTCGCCGTCCTTCAGCGGCTTGTCGCCCGGAATTCCGTGGCAAACCACGTGGTTGACCGAGGTGCAGATCGACTTGGGGAAGCCCTTGTAGTTCAGCGGCGCAGGGATGGCGCCCTGCACGTTGACGATATAGTCGTGGCAGATCTGGTTGAGGGTCTCGGTAGTGACGCCGGGCTTGACGTGTTCGGCAATCATTTCCAGCACGTCGGCGGCCAGTTTGCCGGCGATGCGCATGCCAGCGATGTCTTCGGCGGTTTTCAAACTAACGGTCATACAGGCTCTCTCTAGCGCGACGCGCTGAAATCAATACGGTTTACGGGCGTGCGACAAAAGGTTGCAAAATTCGCACAAGCCACAGAAAACGCGATTCTAACAGACCATGGCGTCAAATCATGAGCCTCTGATGATCGCTTCTGTCTATAAGGTAGGGCTATGTCACCTCTATTCAAGGGGTTACACGAACGCGCCCGACGGCAAATGTGATTGCGTGTTCCGTTTTTGCCGATGCTGTGGTATAAAATGCGCCGCTTTCCGGGGATACCCCGCAAAGCTTAAATCCACACACGTGTCGACACGATGACCTGGGTGCCGGAGGCCTTGATGCCGCTGGTTGGTCATTGGGATACGTGGAGGCCAAACCCGACTTATTAAGGAACTATCATGTCCCAAGTCAACATGCGCGATATGCTGAAGGCCGGTGTGCACTTCGGTCACCAGACCCGTTACTGGAACCCGAAAATGGGTAAGTACATTTTCGGCGCGCGTAACAAGATCCACATCATCAACCTTGAAAAAACCCTGCCAATGTTCAACGAAGCGCTGACTTTCGTAGAGCGCCTGGCCCAGGGCAAAAACAAGATTCTGTTCGTCGGCACCAAGCGTTCCGCTGGCAAGATCGTTGCTGAAGAAGCAGCACGTTGCGGTTCGCCGTACGTCGATCACCGCTGGTTGGGCGGCATGCTGACCAACTTCAAAACCATCCGTGCTTCCATCAAGCGTCTGCGTGACCTTGAAGTGCAAGCCGAAGACGGTACTTTCGCCAAGCTGACCAAGAAAGAAGCGCTGATGCGCTCCCGTGACCTGGAAAAGCTCGATCGTTCCCTGGGTGGTATCAAGGACATGGGCGGTCTGCCTGACGCACTGTTCGTTATCGACGTTGATCACGAGCGCATCGCGATCACCGAAGCCAACAAGCTGGGCATCCCTGTTATCGGCGTAGTCGATACCAACAGCAGCCCGGAAGGCGTTGACTACATCATCCCAGGCAACGATGACGCAATCCGCGCTATCCAGTTGTACATGGGTTCGATGGCTGACGCTGTCATCCGTGGTCGCAACCACGTTGCTGGCGGTACCGAGCAGTTCGTTGAAGAAGCTCCGGTAGCTGCCGCTGAGTAATTAGCGCCCTGGCGTTGACTCAGTAAGCAAAAAGGGGGCTTGGCCCCCTTTTTGCCACCTCGAAAACCATTTGTCGGCAGCGCGGCTACATCATCTGTAACGTGCAGCGGCCTACAAGGGAGATTCGGGAAGAATTGATCGCCCGTCTGATCGGGTGGAATGGTTGAAAACCTATCCAAGAGGATTTTGAAATGGCAGAGATTACTGCAGCGTTGGTTAAAGAACTGCGTGAGCGTACCGGCGAAGGCATGATGGATTGCAAAAAGGCCTTGACCAAGGCTGGCGGCGACATCGAAAAAGCCATCGACGACATGCGCGCTTCCGGCGCCATCAAGGCCGCCAAGAAAGCCGGCAACGTCGCTGCTGAAGGCGCTATCGCCCTGGTTGAAGACGGTAAAGCCGCCGTTCTGCTGGAAGTGAACTCGCAGACCGACTTCCTGGCCCTGCAAGACGACTTCAAGGCATTCGTTGCTGCCAGCGTCAAGAAGGCATTCGATGAGAAGCTGACCACCGTTGAGCCTCTGATCGAAGCCCAAGAAGCTGATCGCCTGGTACTGGTCGGCAAAGTTGGCGAAAACGTCAACATCCGTCGCCTGACTCGCGTTGAAGGTGATGTCGTCGGTGGTTACCTGCACGGCAACAAAATCGGTGTAGCTGTTGTTCTGAAAGGCGGCGACGTTGAGCTGGCCAAAGACATCGCTATGCACGTTGCTGCCAGCAACCCTGAGTTCCTGCTGCCTTCGGAAGTGTCTGCCGAAGCGATCGAACGTGAAAAAGCGGTATTCCTGAGCCTGAACGCCGACAAGATCGCCGGCAAGCCAGAAAACATCGTGGAAAACATGATCAAAGGCCGTATCAGCAAGTTCCTGGCTGAAGCGAGCCTGGTTGAGCAGGCGTTCGTCAAGAACCCTGAAATCAAGGTTGGCGAACTGGCCAAGAAAGCCGGTGCTGAAATCGTTTCCTTCACTTACTACAAAGTAGGCGAAGGCATCGAGAAGCCGGTCGACAACTTCGCTGAAGAAGTTGCTGCCCAGTTGGCTGCCGCCAAGCAATAAGACAGCTTTCAACTGTCGCCCGAAAGAGGCTGCCCGCTCACGCGCGCAGCCTCTTTTCAAATGGGAAGGCCGATTTTAATTGGCATCCCTCCGGAACTGGCTTACAAAGCCGTGTTCCGATGGCGCTGTTACAGCGTCCAGCTAGAGTGAACGCAAGCCGTAAAACGGCTCGCCAAGAATTTTTAAAAAATACGCCGCAGGAGAGATTCGCAATGGCTCAGCAGGGCAGTGGTTATCAGGCTCGCTATAAACGCATTCTACTCAAGCTTAGCGGCGAGGCCCTGATGGGCTCGGAAGAGTTCGGGATCGATCCCAAGGTGCTCGACCGCATGGCGCTGGAAGTCGGCCAACTGGTCGGTATCGGCGTGCAGGTTGGCCTGGTGATCGGTGGTGGCAACCTGTTCCGTGGCGCGGCCCTGAGTGCTGCTGGCATGGACCGGGTCACCGGCGACCATATGGGCATGCTGGCCACTGTGATGAATGCCCTGGCCATGCGTGACGCCTTGGAGCGCGCCAATATCTCGGCTATCGTGATGTCGGCTATTTCCATGGTCGGCGTAACCGATCACTATGACCGCCGCAAAGCCATGCGCCACCTGAATTCCAAGGAAGTGGTGATCTTCGCGGCCGGCACGGGTAACCCGTTCTTTACCACCGATTCGGCAGCCTGCCTGCGCGCCATCGAGATCGATGCGGACGTGGTGCTCAAGGCGACCAAGGTAGACGGCGTGTACACCGCAGATCCATTCAAAGACCCGCATGCCGAGAAGTTCGATCATCTGACCTACGATGAAGTACTGGATCGCAAGCTGGGCGTAATGGATCTGACGGCTATCTGCCTGTGCCGCGACCACAAGATGCCACTGCGCGTATTTAACATGAACAAGCCCGGCGCCCTGCTGAACATCGTACACGGCGGCGCAGAAGGGACTCTGATCGAGGAAGGCCAACAATGATCAACGAAATCAAGAAAGACGCCCAAGCGCGTATGCAGAAATCCCTGGAGTCTCTGAGCCATGCATTCGGCCAGATTCGTACCGGCAAGGCGCACCCAAGCATCCTGGGCAGCGTGATGGTGCCTTACTACGGCTCCGATACCCCTATCAGCAGCGTCGCCAACATTACCGTTAAAGACTCGCGCACCCTGCAAGTCGTAGCGTTTGAGCGCAACATGCTGGGTGCTGTCGACAAGGCCATCCAGAGCGCCGGTTTGAACCTCAACCCGACCAACCTGGGTGAGTTGCTGCTGATCTCCATGCCGGCCCTGACTGAAGAGACCCGCAAAGGCTTCACCAAGCAGGCTCGCAGCGCTGCAGAAGACGCGCGTGTTGCCGTACGTAATATCCGTCGCGATGCCTTGGGTGACCTGAAGAAACTGGTCAAGGACAAGGAAATCAGCGAAGACGAAGAGCGTCGTGCCACCGCCGATATCGACAAGTTGACCAAGGATGCCGAGGCCCAGATCACCAAGGCCACGGAAGAAAAAGAAAAGGACCTGATGGCCGTATAAGGGGTCAGGACGCCTTCATGGAAAAGACCAAGCAGACTGTACCCTCCGTGGTGCCGCGCCATGTCGCGATCATCATGGATGGGAATAATCGCTGGGCGAAGAAGCGCTTTATGCCGGGTGTCGCCGGGCATAAAGCCGGTGTCGATGCGGTAAGGGCTGTGATCGAGGTGTGTGCCGAGGCCAAGGTCGAAGTGTTGACCCTGTTTGCGTTCTCCAGTGAGAACTGGCAGCGGCCCGCCGAAGAAGTCAGTGCCTTGATGGATCTGTTCTTCAAGGCCTTGCGTCGTGAGGCCAAGCGCCTTAACGACAACAACATCAGCCTGCGCATCATTGGCGACCGCTCGCGCTTCCACCCGGAACTTCAGGCTGCCATGCGCGAGGCTGAGGCAATCACCGCTGGTGCCAACCGTTTTGTGCTACAGATCGCAGCCAACTACGGCGGCCAGTGGGATATCGCCCAGGCAGCGCAGCGGCTGGCTCGCGAAGTGCAGGCCGGGCACCTGCGGCCCGACGACATCACGCCCGAACTGTTGCAAACCTGCCTGGTGACCGGTGACCTGCCGTTGCCGGACCTGTGCATCCGGACCGGTGGTGAGCACCGCATCAGTAATTTCCTGCTGTGGCAGCTGGCCTATACCGAGCTGTACTTCTCCGACCTGTTCTGGCCGGACTTCAAACACGATGCCATGCGTAATGCACTGGCCGATTTCGCTTCCCGTCAGCGTCGCTTCGGTAAAACGAGTGAGCAGATCGAAGCTGGAGCCCGGGTTTAAATGCTTAAACAACGAATCATCACTGCACTGATCCTGTTGCCGATCGCCTTGTGCGGGTTTTTCCTGCTCGAGGGTTCCGGCTTTGCGCTGTTCATTGGCCTGGTCGTCACCCTGGGCGCCTGGGAATGGGCGCGCCTGGCCGGGTTCGGCGCGCAGTTGCCGCGCGTGGTGTATGCCGCCGTCGTGGCCGCGCTGGCGTTCCTCTTGTACATCCTGCCGGACCTCGCGCCCTGGGTGTTGGGGGCGGCGGTGCTGTGGTGGGCGCTGGCGACGTTCCTGGTGCTGACCTATCCGCGCACCAGCGGCCAATGGTCCAGCGTTGCCTGCAAGCTGGTGATTGGTTTGCTGATCCTCTTGCCGGCTTGGCAAGGGCTGGTGGAGATCAAGCGTTATCCAATGGGTAACTGGTTGATCCTGGCAGTCATGGTGCTGGTATGGGGGGCTGATATCGGTGCCTACTTCTCCGGTCGGGCCTTCGGCAAGCGCAAGTTGGCGCCGGCGGTCAGTCCGGGCAAGAGCTGGGAGGGGGTCTATGGTGGTTTGGCGTTGACACTGGTGATTGCGCTGGTGGTTGGTGTCGTGCGTGGCTGGGCGGTGAAGGAAATCTTCCTGGCGCTGCTGGCCACAGCCATTGTCGTGTTTGTTTCTGTGGTGGGTGACCTCACCGAAAGCATGTTCAAGCGTCAGGCCGGTATCAAGGACAGCAGTAACCTGCTGCCCGGGCACGGTGGTGTGTTGGACCGTATCGACAGCCTGACGGCGGCTATTCCGATCTTCGCTGTGTTGCTATGGATGACTGCTTCGTGAGCCGCCTTCAACAAGTGACCGTGCTGGGTGCAACCGGCTCGGTGGGGTTGAGCACCCTGGATGTGATTGCGCGTCATCCTGATCGCTATCAGGTCTTTGCCCTGACTGGGTTCAGCCGTCTGAGCGAGCTGTTGGCTTTGTGTGTGCGCCACGCACCGCGCTTCGTGGTAGTCCCTGAGGCAGGAGCGGCGCGTGGCTTGCAGGATGATCTGCGGGCTGCCGGGTTGGCGACTCGAGTGCTGGTGGGCGAGGAGGGGTTGTGTCAGGTCTCGGCTGACGCTGAGGTGGATACGGTAGTCGCCGCTATCGTCGGTGCCGCCGGCCTGCGTCCAACCCTGGCCGCTGTAGATGCCGGCAAGAAGATCCTGCTGGCCAACAAAGAAGCGCTGGTCATGTCTGGCGCGCTCTTCATGCAGGCAGTGCGTAAAAGCGGCGCGGTGCTGCTGCCGCTCGACAGCGAGCACAACGCGATCTTCCAATGCATGCCTGGCGACTATGCGCGTGGTTTGGGTCAGGTTGGCGTGCGTCGGATTCTGCTGACCGCCTCCGGTGGTCCGTTCCGGCAAACCCCGCTGGCCGAGCTTGAGCATGTTTCGCCCGACCAGGCATGCGCTCATCCGAACTGGTCCATGGGGCGTAAGATCTCGGTGGATTCGGCGAGCATGATGAACAAGGGGCTGGAACTGATCGAGGCGTGCTGGCTGTTCGATGCACGGCCGGATCAGGTCGAAGTGGTGATTCACCCGCAAAGTGTGATTCATTCCCTGGTCGATTACGTCGACGGTTCGGTACTTGCGCAGTTGGGTAACCCCGATATGCGCACGCCGATTGCCAATGCCTTGGCCTGGCCGGAGCGGATTGATTCCGGTGTCGCCCCGCTGGATCTGTTTGCAGTGGCCCGCCTGGACTTTGAAGCGCCGGACGAGCAGCGTTTTCCTTGCCTGCGCCTGGCCCGGCAAGCGGCCGAGGTGGGGGGCAGCGCGCCAGCAATGCTGAATGCGGCCAACGAAGTGGCTGTGGCGGCGTTTCTCGAACGGCGCATCCGCTTTCCGCAGATCGCGAGTATCATCGAGGACGTCCTGGCGCTTGAGCCTGTCGTGGCGGTGAGTGACCTGGCGGCGGTATTCGAAGCCGATACCAAGGCTCGAGCCCTGGCAGAGCAATGGTTGAGCCGCAACACGCGTTAGCCTGTGGGCGGATGGGTTCGAGCCTTCAGGCACTGGATTGGAATGCGGAGAAATTAGATGAGTGCGCTTTACATGATTGTCGGCACCCTGGTTGCTCTGGGCGTGCTGGTCACCTTCCACGAATTCGGCCACTTCTGGGTGGCGCGTCGTTGCGGCGTCAAGGTATTGCGCTTTTCCGTCGGCTTCGGCATGCCGCTGCTGCGCTGGCATGACCGTCGTGGCACCGAGTTTGTGATTGCGGCCATCCCGTTGGGTGGCTACGTCAAGATGCTCGATGAGCGCGAAGGCGAAGTGCCTGCAGACCAGTTGGATCAATCCTTCAATCGCAAGACCGTTCGTCAGCGTATCGCCATTGTTGCCGCGGGTCCGATCGCCAACTTCCTGTTGGCGATGGTGTTCTTCTGGGTGTTGGCCATGCTGGGCAGCCAGCAGGTGCGTCCGGTAATCGGTGCGGTTGAATCGGACAGCATCGCCGCCAAGGCCGGGCTGGTCGCTGGGCAGGAAATTGTTTCCATTGATGGCGAACCCACCACGGGTTGGGGCGCAGTCAATTTGCAGTTGGTGCGTCGCCTGGGCGAAAGCGGGACTGTGAATGTAGTGGTGCGCGAGCAGGGCTCCACCACCGAAAGCCCGCGTGAACTGGCTCTCGACCACTGGCTAAAGGGCGCAGATGAGCCTGATCCGATCAAATCCCTGGGCATACGTCCATGGCGTCCGGCCTTGCCGCCGGTGCTTGCCGAGCTGGATCCGAAAGGTCCGGCCCAGGCTGCTGGCCTGAAAACCGGCGATCGCCTGTTGGCCCTCGATGGTCAGCCATTGGGTGACTGGCAGCAGGTGGTCGATCTGGTTCGTGTACGTCCTGATACTAAAATTGTGCTGAAAGTTGAACGCGACGGTGCTCAAATCGACGTCCCTGTGACCTTGTCGGTTCGCGGGGAAGCCAAGGCGGCCGGGGGTTACCTGGGTGCTGGAGTCAAGGGTGTCGATTGGCCGCCATCGATGGTGCGTGAGGTGAGTTTCGGGCCGTTGGCGGCAATTGGCGAGGGTGCGAAACGCACCTGGACCATGAGTGTGCTGACCCTGGAATCGCTCAAGAAAATGTTGTTCGGCGAGCTCTCGGTAAAAAACTTGAGTGGACCGATAACCATTGCTAAAGTGGCGGGCGCTTCTGCCCAGTCGGGTGTCGCGGATTTCCTGAATTTCCTGGCTTATCTGAGTATTAGCCTGGGGGTTCTGAATTTGCTGCCCATTCCAGTATTGGATGGGGGGCATCTGTTGTTTTATCTGGTCGAGTGGGTGCGTGGTCGCCCCTTGTCGGATCGGGTGCAGGGTTGGGGGATACAGATCGGTATCAGTTTGGTGGTCGGGGTGATGTTGTTAGCCCTGGTCAACGATCTGGGTCGACTGTAACGCTTCGCTGAATTGCGAATCTGCCGCATTTTGCGGCAGTTTGTTTATTGCCAGTTGGAATAAGAAAGGACTTCATGAAACGTCTGCTGCTAACTGCGGTTCTCACCGTATTGATGATCGCCGAAGTTCACGCCGAGTCCTTCACCATCTCCGATATTCGCGTCAACGGCCTCCAGCGGGTTTCCGCGGGTAGCGTCTTTGGTGCCTTGCCGTTGAACGTTGGGGAACAGGCTGATGACCGTCGCCTGGTGGAATCCACTCGTGCGCTGTTCAAAACCGGTTTCTTTCAAGACATCCAACTGGGTCGCGAAGGCAACGTCCTGGTCATCACCGTGGTCGAGCGACCTTCCGTCGCCAGTATCGAGATCGAAGGCAACAAGGCGATCTCGACTGAAGACCTGATGAAGGGTCTGAAGCAATCCGGCCTGGCCGAAGGCGAGATCTTCCAGCGCGCCACCCTCGAAGGTGTGCGTAACGAGCTGCAACGCCAGTACGTTGCGCAGGGCCGCTACTCCGCGACCGTGGAAACGGAAGTGGTGCCGCAGCCGCGTAACCGTGTCGGCCTCAAGGTCAACATCAACGAAGGCACTGTGGCGGCGATCCAGCACATCAACGTGGTAGGCAATACCAAGTTCTCTGATGACGACCTGATCGACCTGTTCGAACTCAAGACCACCAACTGGCTGTCGTTCTTCAAGAACGATGACAAGTATGCCCGCGAAAAACTGTCCGGTGACCTGGAGCGCCTGCGCTCCTACTACCTGGACCGTGGCTACATCAATATGGATATCGCTTCGACCCAGGTGTCCATCACCCCGGACAAGAAGCACGTCTACATCACTGTCAACGTCAACGAAGGCGAGAAGTACAAGGTTCGCGACGTCAAGCTGAGCGGCGACCTGAAGGTGCCTGAAGACCAGGTCAAGGCGCTGTTGCTGGTGCAGAAAGACCAGGTGTTCTCGCGCAAGCTGATGACCACCACGTCCGAACTGATCACCCGTCGCCTGGGCAACGAAGGCTACACCTTCGCCAACGTCAACGGCGTGCCGACGCCCCATGATGATGACCACACCGTGGACATCACCTTCGTGGTCGATCCAGGCAAGCGCGCCTACGTAAACCGTATCAATTTCCGTGGCAATACCAAGTCTGCGGACGAAGTGCTGCGTCGTGAAATGCGTCAGATGGAAGGTGGCTGGGCGTCGACTTACCTGATCGACCAGTCCAAGACCCGTCTTGAGCGTCTGGGCTTCTTCAAGGAAGTCAACGTCGAAACCCCGGCCGTACCGGGTGTGGATGACCAGGTTGACGTGAACTACGCCGTAGAAGAACAGGCATCGGGCTCCATCACCGCCAGTGTTGGCTTCGCACAGAGCGCCGGCCTGATCCTCGGTGGTTCGATCACCCAGAACAACTTCCTGGGTACCGGTAACCGAGTTTCCATCGGCCTGACCCGAAGCGAATACCAGAGCCGATATAACTTCGGTTATACCGACCCCTACTGGACTGCTGACGGTGTGAGCCTGGGCTACAACGCCTTTTATCGCACCACTGACTACAAAGACCTCGACGTTGACGTAGCCAGCTATGCAATCGATAGTCTTGGTGCTGGCGTGAACGTTGGTTACCCGATCAGCGAGACCTCGCGCCTGACGTTCGGCTTGACTGCGCAGCAGGATGAGATCAAGACCGGTGTGTACACCGTGGACGAAATCTTCGACTTTACCCGTCGTGAAGGTGACAAGTTCCTGAACTTCAAGGCGTCCGCCGGCTGGTCCGAGTCGACCCTGAACAAAGGTGTACTGGCGACCCGTGGTCATTCCCAGAGCCTGACCCTGGAAACCACCACGCCGGGCAGCGACCTGTCGTTCTTCAAGCTCGACTACCGCGGCCAGCTGTTCCAGCCGTTGAGCGACAACTACACCATGCGCCTGCACACTGAGCTGGGTTATGGCGATGGTTATGGCTCCACCAATGGTCTACCGTTCTACGAGAACTACTATGCGGGTGGCTTCAACTCCGTACGTGGTTTCAAAGACAGCACCCTGGGCCCGCGTGGTACGCCGAGCCGTGGTGTTGGTGTAACCGGTAACCAGGGCACCGTACCGGACTCCGACAACGACCCACTGCCGTTCGGTGGTAACGTCCTTATCCAGGGTGGTGCGGAAATCCTGTTCCCGCTGCCGTTCGTGAAAGATCAGCGCTCCCTGCGTACTTCGGTATTCTGGGATGTGGGTAATGTGTTCGATTCCAAGTGCGAGCAGATCCGTAACCCGAGCGGCGTGAAGTCCAACACTCAGTGTAACGACGTGAGCCTGAGTAATCTGGCAAGCTCCGTGGGCGTGGGTGTGACCTGGGTGACTGCGCTTGGCCCATTGAGCTTTGCTCTGGCCATGCCGATCAAGAAACCGGATAACGCTGAAACCCAGATTTTCCAATTCTCCCTCGGCCAGACGTTCTAAGCGTCTGACCCAAGATAACGACAACGGATTCTGTAGGAGTACATCGTGCGCAAGTTGACTCAATTGGTGCTGCTGGCAACCGTGCTGGTAACCACCCCGGCCTTCGCCGAAATGAAAATCGCCGTCCTGAACTATCAGATGGCCCTGCTGGAATCCGATGCGGCCAAGAAATACGCCGTGGATGCCGAGAAAAAATTCGGTCCGCAACTGACCAAGCTCAAGACCCTGGAAAGCAGCGCCAAGGGCATCCAGGATCGTCTGGTAGCCGGTGGTGACAAGATGCAGCAAGGCGAGCGCGAGCGTCTGGAGCTTGAATTCAAGCAAAAGGCCCGTGACTACCAGTTCCAGTCCAAGGAGCTGAACGAAGCCAAGGCTGTTGCTGACCGTGAAATGCTGAAACAGCTGAAGCCGAAACTCGACAGCGCTGTGGAAGAAGTCATCAAGAAAGGTGCCTTTGACCTGGTGTTCGAGCGTGGCGCTGTGATCGACGTCAAGCCTCAATACGACATCACCCGTCAGGTGATCGAGCGCATGAACCAGCTGAAGTAAGCCATGACCGCGACTATCAAGCTCGGCGAGTTGGCCGAGTTCCTGGGGGCCACCTTGCGTGGCTCCCCGGAGAAGGAAATCACTGGGCTAGCCACCTTGCAGGAGGCTGGCCCAGCTCAGTTGAGCTTCCTCGCAAACCCCCAATACCGTAAATACCTGGTCGACAGCCAAGCCGCAGCCGTGTTGCTGAAGGCCGCTGATGCCGAAGGGTTTGCCGGGGATGCGCTGGTGGTGGCCGACCCATACCTGGCGTATGCGCGGGTGTCGCACCTGTTCGATCCGAAACCCAAGGCCGCCAGCGGTATTCACCCGTCTGCGGTGATCGCCGATGATGCCCAGGTTGACCCTGCTGCCAGCGTCGGTGCCTTTGCGGTGATCGAGAGCGGTGCACGCATTGCGGCGGGCGTGACCATTGGTGCCCATTGTTTTATCGGTGCGCGCTGCGAAATCGGCGCAGGCGGTTGGCTGGCACCCCGCGTAACCCTGTACCACGACGTGCGTATCGGTGAGCGTGTGGTCATCCAGTCAGGTGCCGTGATCGGTGGTGAAGGCTTTGGCTTTGCCAATTCCAAGGGCATCTGGAACAAGATTGCCCAGGTCGGCGGCGTATTGATCGGCGACGACGTGGAAATTGGCGTGAACACAGCTGTTGATCGCGGGGCCCTGGCCGATACCGTGATCGGCAACGGCGTAAAGCTCGACAACCAGATCCAGATCGCCCACAACGTGCAGATTGGCGATCACACCGCCATGGCAGCATGCGTGGGTATCTCCGGCAGCACCCGGATCGGCAAGCATTGCATGCTGGCCGGTGGCGTCGGGCTGGTGGGGCACATCGATATTTGCGACAACGTCTTCATCACCGGCATGACCATGGTCACCCACTCGATTACCGAACCGGGTGCTTATTCTTCCGGTACCGCCATGCAGCCTGCGGCTGAATGGCGCAAGAGTGCAGCACGGTTGAGGCAGCTCGACGACATGGCTCGACGTCTCAAACAGCTGGAAAAGCGTGTTGGGGACGTGACCCCTGGCGGTAATGCTTCATCAGAAGGCTGATACCATTTCCATATCAAGTGTGCACAGCCGCTAGACTGCCTCCTTGATTTGCTAGCGGGGCGTGCTTTTAGTTCGCCCGCCCCCAATCTTTATTACAGGCTTCCCCCCGAAATGATGGACATCAACGAGATTCGCGAATACCTGCCTCACCGTTACCCGTTCCTGTTGGTGGATCGCGTAGTGGACCTCAATGTCGAGGAAAAGCGCATTCGTGCCTACAAGAATGTCAGCATCAACGAACCGTTCTTCAATGGTCACTTTCCTGCGCATCCGATCATGCCGGGTGTGTTGATCATCGAGGCGATGGCCCAGGCTGCCGGTATCCTTGGTTTCAAAATGCTCGACCTCAAGCCTGCCGATGGCACGCTTTACTATTTCGTGGGCTCCGACAAGTTGCGTTTCCGCAATCCGGTTACCCCGGGTGACCAGTTGATCCTGGAAGCCAAGTTCATCAGCTGCAAGCGCCAGATCTGGAAGTTCGAATGCCAGGCCTCGGTGGATGGCAAGCCGGTGTGCTCTGCCGAGATCATCTGTGCGGAACGCAAACTATGAGTTTGATTGACCCTCGCGCAATCATCGATCCGTCGGCCGTTCTGGCCGCCGACGTTGAGGTCGGCCCCTGGTCGATCATCGGCGCAGGTGTGGAAATCGGCGAGGGGACTGTCATCGGGCCGCACGTGATCCTCAAAGGTCCGACCCGCATTGGCAAGTACAATCGCATCTACCAGTTCTCCTCGGTAGGCGAAGACACCCCGGACATGAAGTACAAGGGTGAAGAGACCCGCCTGGTAATCGGTGATCACAACATCATCCGTGAAGGCGTGACCATTCACCGTGGCACAGTGCAGGATCGGGCCGAGACCACGCTGGGTGACCACAACCTGGTCATGGCCTACGCCCATATCGGCCACGACAGCGTGATCGGCAACCATTGCATCCTGGTCAATAACACCGCGTTGGCCGGCCATGTGCATGTTGACGATTGGGCAATCCTGTCCGGTTTCACCCTGGTGCATCAGTACTGCCATATCGGTGCTCACAGCTTTTCCGGCATGGGTACCGCCATTGGCAAGGATGTTCCGGCATTCGTCACGGTATTCGGTAACCCCGCCGAAGCCCGTAGCATGAACTTCGAAGGCATGCGTCGTCGGGGTTTCAGCGAAGAAGCCATCCACGCCCTGCGCCGCGCCTACAAGGTGGTTTACCGCCAGGGGCTCACGGTGGACCAGGCGTTGACCCAACTGACCGAGCCGGCAGCGTTGTTCCCGGAAGTCGCGGTGTTCCGTGACTCGATCCAGGCGTCGACTCGCGGCATCACCCGCTGATCATGGCTAATCTGCGTATCGCGCTGGTGGCCGGGGAAGCTTCCGGCGACATTCTGGGTGCAGGTCTTATGCGGGCCCTCAAGGCCCAGCATCCAGCGGTAGAGTTCATCGGCGTCGGCGGCCCGCTGATGCAGGCTGAGGGGCTTACGTCCTACTTCCCCATGGAGCGTTTGTCTGTCATGGGGTTGGTCGAGGTGCTGGGCCGCCTGCGCGAGCTGCTGGCCCGCCGCAAGCTGCTGATCCAGACCCTGATCGAAGAAAAGCCGGACGTCTTTATCGGAATCGACGCGCCGGACTTCACCCTCAATATCGAACTCAAGTTGCGCCAGGCCGGCATCAAGACAGTGCACTATGTCAGCCCGTCCGTCTGGGCATGGCGGCAGAAGCGCGTGCTCAAGATCCGCGAAGGCTGCGACCTGATGCTGACCTTACTGCCGTTCGAAGCGCGGTTCTATGAAGAAAAGGGCGTGCCGGTGCGGTTTGTCGGGCACACCCTGGCCGACACTATTCCCTTGCAGGCGGATCGCGCGGCCGCGCGTGCCGAGTTGGGCTTGCCCGACGGCCCATTGGTTGCGCTGATGCCGGGCAGCCGGGGCGGCGAAGTCGGCCGCCTGGCCTCGGTATTTTTCGACGCCGCAGAGCGTCTGCAGGTCTTGAAGCCGGGCGTACGTTTCGTGTTGCCCTGCGCAAGCCCGCAACGGCGTGTGCAGATCGAGACATTGCTGGAAGGGCGCAACCTGCCGTTGACCCTGCTCGATGGTCAATCGCACCTGGCCCTGGCGGCCTGCGATGCGGTATTGATCGCTTCGGGGACGGCCACGCTGGAGGCCTTGCTGTACAAGCGCCCGATGGTCGTGGCCTACCGCCTGGCGCCGCTGACGTTCTGGATTCTCAAGCGCATGGTCAAAAGTCCTTACATCTCCCTGCCCAACCTGCTGGCCCAGCGCCTGTTGGTGCCGGAGTTGTTGCAGGACGATGCAACGCCTGAGGCGCTCGCGCAAACCTTGCTCCCCTTGATCGAGGGTGGCGAAGAACAGACCCGTGGTTTCGACGACATCCATCGCATACTGCGCCGTGACGCCTCGAACCAGGCGGCAGACGCCGTGTTGACTCTGATCGGCCAGAAGCAGGAGGTGTTATGAGTACGCAAATGGGCCTGGATTTCAGCCTGGTTGCCCAAGCCCACGAACTGGTAGCCGGTGTTGACGAGGTCGGGCGCGGACCTTTGTGCGGTGCGGTCGTCACGGCGGCGGTGATTCTTGATCCGAACCGTCCGATCCTCGGCCTCAACGACTCGAAAAAACTCACCGAAGCGCGCCGTGAAAAGCTCTACGACGAGATTTGCGAGAAAGCCCTGAGCTGGCACATCGCCCGGGCCGAAGTTGAGGAAATCGACGAGCTGAACATCCTCCACGCCACCATGCTCGCCATGCAGCGTGCAGTGGAGGGCCTGCACATTACGCCCAAACTGGCGATGATCGATGGCAACCGCTGCCCCAGACTGGCCATGCCATCGGAAGCGGTGGTGAAGGGCGATAGCAAGGTGCCGGCGATCGCGGCGGCCTCCATCCTGGCAAAGGTCAGTCGTGATCGTGAAATGGCGGCTTTCGAACTGATCTATCCCGGCTATGGCATCGGCGGTCATAAAGGCTACCCGACGCCCGTTCATCTGGAAGCCCTCGCACGTCTTGGCCCGACACCGATCCATCGCCGCTCGTTCGCTCCGGTGCGCCAGGCTTGCGAGGCGCGGGAGAGTCTCAGCGAGGTGTAGTCGCGAGGCTGATGTTTTTGCCAAGGCCCGGTACAATCCGGGCCTTGTTGTTTCCACGTATAAGAGATCACTATGCCGGCTTCATTCGTTCACCTACGCCTGCACACTGAATACTCCCTGGTCGACGGCCTGGTACGGATCAAACCGCTGGTCAAAACCCTGGTGGGCATGAACATGCCTGCGGTGGCGGTCACCGATCAGAACAACATGTGTTCCCTGGTCAAGTTCTACAAGAACGCCATGGGCGCCGGCATCAAGCCGATCTGCGGCGCCGACCTGTGGCTGTCCAACAAAGACCCGGATAACCCCCTGAGCCGCATCAGCCTGCTGGCGATGAACGGCGTGGGTTACCGCAACCTCACTGAACTGATTTCCCGTGGTTTCATTGACGGCCAGCGCAATGGCTCGATCATCATCGAGCGCGAATGGGTCGCCGAGGCCAGCGAAGGCCTGATCATGCTGTCGGCCGCCAAAGAGGGCGAAATTGGTATCGCGCTGCTGGGCGGCAACCCCCAAGAAGCCGAAGTGCTGGCCAGGGAATGGATGCAGGTCTTCCCCGACCGTTTTTACCTGGAAGTCCAGCGGACCAACCGCCCCAACGATGAAGAGCACCTGCACGCTGCGGTGGCCCTGGCCGACAAGCTGGGCGCGCCACTGGTGGCGACCAACGACGTGCGCTTCATCAAGAAGGAAGACTTCGAAGCCCACGAAACCCGCGTGTGCATCGGTGAAGGCCGGGCCCTGGATGACCCGCGTCGTTCGAAGAACTACAGCGAAGAGCAGTACCTCAAAAGCGCTGAGGAAATGGCCGAGCTGTTCAGCGACCTGCCCGAGGCGCTGGAAAACTCCGTCGAGATCGCCAAGCGCTGCAATATCGAGGTCAAGCTGGGCAAGCACTTCCTGCCCAACTTCCCGATTCCGGATGGCATGACCATCGACGAGTACTTCCGCAAAGTCTCGTTCGACGGGCTGGAAGAGCGGCTGGCCGTTCTGCTGCCCAGGGACACCACCGAAGATTACGAGGCCAAGCGCCAGGTTTATGTGGACCGGCTGAATTTCGAGCTGGATATCATCATCCAGATGGGATTCCCCGGTTACTTCCTGATCGTGATGGACTTTATCCAGTGGGCCAAGAACAACGGCGTGCCGGTTGGTCCGGGCCGGGGGTCAGGTGCCGGTTCGCTGGTGGCCTATGTGCAAAAGATCACCGACCTTGATCCGTTGGAATATGACCTGCTGTTCGAACGTTTCCTGAACCCGGAACGGGTTTCCATGCCCGACTTCGACGTCGACTTCTGCATGGATGGCCGTGACCGCGTGATCGAATATGTGGCCGAGAAATACGGCCGCAACGCGGTAAGCCAGATCATCACCTTCGGTTCCATGGCGGCCAAAGCGGTAATCCGCGACGTGGCCCGGGTGCAGGGCAAGTCTTACGGCCTGGCGGATCGCCTGTCGAAGATGATCCCGTTCGAAGTCGGCATGACCCTGGAAAAGGCCTACGAGCAGGAAGAAATCCTGCGCGACTTCATCAAGGTCGATGAAGAAGCGGCCGAGATCTGGGAGATGGCCCGCAAGCTTGAAGGCGTGGTGCGTAACGTCGGTAAGCACGCGGGTGGCGTGGTCATCGCGCCGACAAAGTTGACTGACTTTTCGCCGATCTATTGCGATGAAGAAGGCGACGGCCTGGTCACCCAGTTCGACAAGGATGACGTGGAGGCGGCCGGCCTGGTGAAGTTCGACTTCCTCGGCCTGCGGACCCTGACCATCATCGACTGGGCGCTCAAGACCATCAACCGCGACCGCGCCAAGGTGGGCGAAGAACCGCTGGACATCGCTTTCATCCCGCTGGACGACAAGCCGACCTACACCCTGCTGCAAAAAGCCGAAACCACGGCGGTATTCCAGCTTGAATCGCGCGGCATGAAAGAGCTGATCAAAAAGCTCAAGCCCGACTGCCTGGAAGACTTGATCGCACTGGTGGCCCTGTTCCGTCCGGGCCCGCTGCAATCGGGCATGGTGGACGACTTTATCAACCGTAAACACGGGCGCGCCGAGCTGGCCTACCCGCACTCGGACTACCAGTACGAAGGCCTCAAGCCGGTATTGGCACCGACCTACGGCATCATCCTGTATCAGGAACAGGTGATGCAGATTGCCCAGGTGATGGCCGGTTACACCCTGGGTGGCGCGGACATGCTGCGTCGAGCCATGGGTAAGAAAAAACCCGAGGAAATGGCCAAGCAGCGCGGCGGTTTCATTGAAGGTTGCGCGACCAACAATATCGACGCCGACCTCGCGGGTAACATCTTCGACCTGGTGGAGAAATTCGCCGGTTACGGCTTCAACAAATCCCACTCCGCCGCCTACGGCCTGGTGTCGTACCAGACTGCCTGGCTGAAAGCCCACTACCCGGCGCCGTTCATGGCTGCGGTACTTTCGGCGGATATGCACAACACCGACAAGGTCGTGACCTTGATCGAGGAAGTGCGCACCATGAAGCTGCGCCTTGATGCGCCGGATGTGAACGCCTCGGAGTTCAAGTTCACGGTAAACGACGAAGGCCGCATCATCTATGGCCTGGGCGCGATCAAAGGCGTCGGTGAAGGCCCGGTGGAAGCCATTACCGAAGCGCGCCAGGACGGTCCGTTCAAGGACCTGTTCGACTTCTGCGCACGGGTGGACCTCAAGCGCATCAACAAACGAACCCTCGATGGCCTGATCCGCAGCGGCGCGCTCGACCGTCTTGGCCCGTATTTCCATGACGAGCCGAAGGCCTACCAGGCCAATATCGACCGTAACCGTGCGGTGCTGCTCGCCGCCATGGAAGAAGCGATCAAGGCGGCCGAACAGACTGCACGTACCCATGACAGCGGCCATGCCGACCTGTTTGGCGGGTTGTTCGTCGAAGACGATGCGGATGTCTACGGTAACCACCGCAAGGCCAAGGAACTGACCCTCAAGGAACGCCTCAAGGGTGAGAAAGATACCCTGGGCTTGTACCTGACCGGCCATCCGATTGACGAATACGAAGGTGAAATCCGTCGCTTCGCCCGTCAGCGCATCATCGACTTGAAACCGGCGCGGGACACCCAGACCGTCGCCGGCATGATCATTGCCCTGCGGGTGATGAAGAACAAGAAGGGCGACAAGATGGGGTTTATCACCCTCGACGACCGCTCGGGCCGCATCGAAGCGTCGCTGTTTGCCGACGCGTTCCACTCCGCCCAGTCGTTGTTGCAGACCGACGCCATGGTGGTCGTCGAAGGGGAGGTCAGCAACGATGACTTCTCCGGCGGCCTGCGCCTGCGGATCAAGCGGGTGATGAGCATGGAAGATGCGCGCACCAATCTGGCCGAGAGCCTGCGCTTGAAGGTGAAAACCGAAGCGCTCAAGGGCGATCAGCTACGCTGGTTGGGCGACCTGCTCAAACGCCACCGTGGCGCGTGCCCGGTGACCATGGAGTACACCGGCAATGACGCCAAGGCCATGTTGCAGTTTGGCGAGACCTGGCGAATCGATCCCGCTGATGGCTTGATTCAAGCTTTGCGTGACCAGTTCGGGCGAGACAACGTCTTCCTCCAATACCGTTGATGGTCAGATATGTCTGACCTCGGCTAAACATTTAATCTCGACCTAAACGCGCCTCTCCCTTAAGGTAGGGCGCGAATAGACAACCGGCTGGCCAGGCACGCCCTGGCCGTCGACCCAAGACGGACGCTTATGAACCCGAATTTTCTTGATTTCGAACAGCCGATCGCTGACCTGCAAGCCAAGATCGAAGAGCTGCGCCTGGTCGGCAATGACAATTCGCTGAATATCGGCGATGAGATCTCCCGCCTGCAAGACAAGAGCAAAACGCTCACCGAAGACATCTTCGGCAAGCTTACCAGCTGGCAGATTGCGCGCCTGGCTCGCCACCCGCGCCGTCCGTACACCCTGGACTACATTCAGCACATCTTCACCGAGTTCGACGAGCTGCATGGCGACCGCCACTTCTCCGACGACGCGGCCATCGTCGGCGGTATCGCTCGCCTGGACGACCAGCCGGTGATGGTGATCGGTCACCAGAAAGGCCGTGAAGTGCGCGAGAAGGTCCGCCGCAACTTTGGCATGCCGCGTCCAGAAGGCTACCGCAAGGCGTGCCGCCTGATGGAAATGGCCGAGCGCTTCAAGATGCCGATCCTGACCTTCATCGACACCCCGGGCGCTTATCCGGGGATCGACGCCGAAGAGCGTAACCAGAGCGAAGCTATCGCCTGGAACCTGCGCGTCATGGCCCGCCTGAAAACCCCGATCATTGCCACCGTGATTGGTGAAGGCGGTTCCGGCGGTGCACTGGCCATCGGCGTCTGCGACCAGTTGAACATGCTGCAATACTCGACCTACGCGGTGATCTCGCCGGAAGGTTGCGCCTCGATCCTATGGAAAACCGCCGAAAAGGCACCGGACGCTGCCGAAGCCATGGGCATCACCGCCGATCGCCTCAAAGGCCTTGGGATCGTGGACAAAGTGATCGCCGAGCCATTGGGCGGCGCTCACCGTGACCCGGCTGCTGCTGCTGCGACCATCCGTGCCGAACTGGGTTCGCAACTGGCGATGCTCAAGAAGATGGATAACGAAGCGCTGCTGGCTCGTCGTTACGAGCGCCTGATGAGCTACGGTCTCTAAGACCCACGCAATACCCAAATGTGGGAGGGGGCTTGCCCCCTCCCACATTTGCGTTGTGTATGCTTGGTGAGCGTATTCCAGACCAGAGGCGGTAACTTGTCATGAAACCGGCTCTGCCCGCCAAACTCATGCAAATCCTAGCGCCTTGGCGCAACGCCCCGGCCTGGCACATCGCACTCTCCGGTGGCCTTGATTCCACCGTCCTGCTGCACCTCCTGGCCAACCTGGCGAAAACCGAAACCCTGCCACCCCTCAGCGCTGTCCATGTCCACCACGGCCTGCAGGCTGCCGCCGACGCGTGGCCGGCTCATTGCCAGTCGATCTGTGACAGCCTGGGCGTGCCTTTGCGCGTGATGGGCGTGCAGGTACAACCCGGCGCCAGCCTCGAGCGTGCCGCCCGTGATGCGCGCTACCAGGCATTTACCGAGGTGATCGGGGCGGGGCAGGTGATGCTCACCGGCCAGCATCGTGAAGACCAGGCAGAAACGCTGTTGTTCCGCCTGCTGCGTGGGGCTGGGGTGCGCGGGTTGGCAGCGATGCCCGTGCAGCGCCGATTGGCAAGTGGCTACCTGGTAAGGCCATTGTTGCGTGTCTCCAGGGACGAGTTGGAAGCCTACGCACGCCAGTATCAGCTCAAATGGATCGAAGACCCTTCAAACGCAGATTTGCGTTTCTCCCGTAATTACCTGCGTCACCGCGTGCTTCCTGCACTGACGGAACGCTGGCCTCAGGCCGTCTCAAGCCTGGCGCGCACCGCCGAACACCTGAGTGAAGCCCAGGGCCTGCTCGATGAGCTGGCGCAGATGGACCTGCAGGCCGCCGATCAACCTTCCCCTTTTCCCTGGCTGAATTTGCCGTCCTTGGCTCTTACGCCGCTGCGTGAGCTTTCCGACGCCCGTCAGCGCAACGCCCTGCGTCATTGGCTGACGCCGCTGACGCGCCTGCCCGACAGTGACCACTGGGCAGGCTGGTATTCCCTGCGCGATGCCAGGGGTGACGCACAACCTCTATGGCGCCTGGCCGACGGTGAGTTGCATCGCGGTGGCGAGCGCATCTGGTGGCTGCCTCGCGCAGGATCAGAATTTTCCGACGCATCGCTGAGCTGGTCCGATCCACAAAACCCACTAGAGTTACCCGGTAATGGTCAGTTGACGCTCACGGGCAGCGTGCCCGCAGGCCCGCTGGAGGTCCGCTACCGCCAGGGCGGCGAAATCCTCGACGTACCCGGTCGAGGCCGGCGTGATTTGAAGCGCCTGCTTAACGAAAGTGGCCTGCCGGGTTTCGTCCGTGGCAGATTGCCGCTGCTGTATCGCGGCCAGCAATTGCTGGGTGCACCCAGCCTTGTGGGACTGTGGCCGGCGGCAAGTGATGACTGGCAATTACATTGGATGCCACAGACCTGCGATCAAGGTTTGAGCTGATAGCGCCTTTCCGGTAGACTACGCTCCCTTCTTGATACAACTTCTGTGGATTCGGCTGAATCGCAGCAGTTGCCGATTACCAAGCAGTCTTTGCTGGGCGATTCCAAAAAATGTGTAGCGATCAACGTACCGGTGTTTCATTGCTGGTCTGTCACCACGCGGCGGTTTTTTTGAAAGGTGCACTGTGATTAATGCAGGTGATCGGGGGCTTCGGCCTTCCTTCGCTTTCCCCGGCGGCTCGGACCGCTTTAACGCAGACTTCTAGGGTTTTTCATGACGCGCTACATATTCGTCACGGGCGGTGTTGTTTCTTCATTGGGGAAAGGCATTGCCTCCGCTTCATTGGCGGCCATCCTGGAGGCGCGGGGACTTAAGGTCACCATGCTCAAGCTGGACCCGTACATCAACGTTGACCCGGGCACCATGAGCCCGTTCCAGCACGGTGAAGTGTTCGTCACCCACGACGGCGCCGAAACCGACCTGGACCTGGGCCACTACGAGCGGTTCATCCGCACGACCATGACCCAGAACAACAACTTCACCACCGGTCGTGTCTACGAGCACGTGCTGCGCAAGGAGCGCCGTGGTGACTACCTGGGTGCAACCATCCAGGTGATCCCGCACATCACCGACGAAATCAAGCGCCGCATCATCAAGGGTGCCGGCGATGCCGACGTGGCGATGGTCGAGATCGGTGGCACCGTGGGTGACATCGAGTCCCAACCGTTCCTCGAAGCCATCCGCCAGTTGCGTTTCGAAGTCGGCGCCAAGCGCGCGATGCTGATGCACCTGACCCTGGTGCCGTACATCGCCACCGCCGGCGAGACCAAAACCAAGCCTACCCAGCACTCGGTCAAGGAACTGCGTTCCATCGGCCTGCAGCCGGACGTGCTGGTGTGCCGCTCCGATCACCCGATCGACATTTCCTCGCGTCGCAAGATCGCGCAATTCACCAACGTTGAAGAACGTGCGGTGATCGCGCTGGAAGACGCCGACACCATCTACAAGATCCCGGGCATCCTGCACTCCCAAGGTCTGGACGATTTTGTGGTCGAGCGCTTCGGCCTGCAATGCAACGGCGCGGACCTGTCCGAGTGGGAAGCCGTGGTCGACGCCAAGCTCAACCCTGAGCACGAAGTCACCATCGCCATGGTCGGCAAGTACATGGAGCTGCTGGACGCGTACAAGTCGCTGATCGAAGCGATGAGCCACGCGGGTATCAGCAACCGTACCAAGGTCAACCTGCGCTACATCGACTCCGAAGACATCGAGAATCAGGGCACCGCGCTGCTCGAAGGTGTCGACGCGATCCTCGTGCCAGGCGGTTTCGGCCTGCGCGGCGTGGAAGGCAAGATCACCGCGGTTCAGTACGCTCGTGAAAACAAGGTGCCGTACCTGGGGATCTGCCTGGGCATGCAAGTGGCTGTCATCGAGTTCGCCCGTAACGTGCTGGGCTGGAAAGACGCCAACTCCACCGAGTTCGACAGCAAGAGCGGTCACCCGGTCGTGGGCCTGATCACCGAGTGGGAAGATGCCACCGGCGCCGTCGAAGTCCGCACCGAAGCCTCCGACCTGGGCGGCACCATGCGCCTGGGTGCGCAGGACTGCCTGCTGGAGCCGGGCTCGCTGGTTCACGACTGCTATGGCAAGGACGTGATTGTCGAGCGTCACCGTCACCGCTACGAAGTGAACAACAACCTGCTGCCGCAGATCAAAGAGGCCGGCCTGAAGATCTCCGGTCGCTCCGGTGACGGCGCGCTGGTTGAAGTGGTCGAGGCGCCGGATCATCCGTGGTTCGTGGCGTGCCAGTTCCACCCTGAGTTCACCTCGACGCCGCGCGACGGTCACCCGTTGTTCAGCGGTTTCGTCAAGGCAGCCCTGACGCAACACCAGAAGAAGGCGTAACCCTGATGGCCCAGAAGATCATTCGCGTAGGCGATATCGAGATTGCCAACGACAAGCCCATGGTGCTGTTCGGTGGCATGAACGTGCTGGAAAGCCGTGACATGGCGATGCAGGTCTGTGAAGAGTACGTCAAGGTCACCGAGAAGCTCGGTATCCCTTACGTATTCAAGGCCAGCTTCGACAAGGCCAACCGTTCGTCCGTGACCTCCTATCGCGGCCCGGGCCTTGAAGAAGGCATGCGGATCTTCCAGGACATCAAGCAAGCCTTCGGCGTGCCGATCATCACCGACGTCCACGAGCCTGAGCAGGCTGCCGTGGTCGCCGAGGTGTGCGACATCATCCAGTTGCCGGCCTTCCTGTCGCGCCAGACCGACCTGGTCGTCGCGATGGCCAGGACCGGCGCTGTGATCAATATCAAGAAAGCCCAGTTCCTCGCGCCCCAGGAGATGAAACACATCCTGAACAAGTGCGTGGAAGCGGGTAACGACCAACTGATCCTCTGCGAGCGAGGTTCGAGCTTCGGCTACAACAACCTCGTGGTGGACATGCTTGGTTTCGGCATCATGAAACAGTTCGAATACCCAGTGTTCTTCGACGTGACCCACGCGCTGCAAATGCCCGGTGGTCGCGCCGATTCCGCGGGCGGGCGCCGTGCCCAGGTGCTGGACCTGGCCAAGGCAGGCATCAGCCAGTCCCTGGCTGGCCTGTTCCTGGAAGCCCACCCGGACCCGGACAACGCCAAATGCGACGGCCCATGTGCCCTGCGCCTGGACAAGCTGGAGCCGTTCCTGGCCCAGCTCAAGCAGTTGGACGAACTGGTCAAGAGTTTTCCGACGGTAGAGACCGCGTAAGCGTCGTTTCTCCGGTAGACTTTCCCACGCTTTACGCTCAGGCCTACGGGCCTGAGCCTTGTCGCCTGCAAGCCTGCCCCGTTGTTCCACCCTTGCGGTCGGTCAAAAGATTCCCTTCAGCTGCGTCGTTTTCGTCAACTTTGGAGTGTTTACAACAATGGCAAAAATCGTCGACATCAAAGGTCGTGAAGTTCTCGACTCCCGTGGCAACCCCACCGTCGAAGCCGACGTGCTTCTCGATAACGGCATCATCGGCAGCGCCTGCGCGCCGTCCGGTGCTTCTACCGGTTCGCGCGAAGCGCTGGAACTGCGTGATGGCGACAAGGGCCGTTACCTGGGCAAAGGTGTACTGAAAGCCGTGGCCAACATCAACGGCCCGATCCGTGACCTGTTGCTGGGCAAGGACCCGCTGGACCAGAAAGCCCTGGACCACGCGATGATCAAGCTCGACGGCACCGAAAACAAAGGCAGCCTGGGCGCCAACGCCATCCTCGCCGTGTCCTTGGCTGCCGCCAAGGCCGCCGCACAGGACCAGGACCTGCCGCTGTACGCGCACATTGCCAACCTGAACGGCACCCCGGGCGTCTATTCGATGCCGGTACCGATGATGAACATCATCAACGGTGGCGAGCATGCCGATAACAACGTCGATATCCAGGAATTCATGGTACAGCCGGTCGGCGCCAAGTCCTTCTCCGAAGGTCTGCGCATGGGCACCGAGATTTTCCATCACCTCAAGGCTGTGCTGAAGGCCCGTGGCCTGAGCACTGCGGTGGGTGACGAAGGCGGTTTTGCACCGAACCTGGCGTCCAACGAAGATGCACTGAAAGTGATCTCCGAAGCCGTGGCCAACGCTGGCTACAAGCTGGGCACCGACGTGACCCTGGCCCTGGACTGCGCGGCCAGCGAGTTCTACGAGGACGGTAAGTACAACCTGTCCGGCGAAGGCCAGGTGTTCAACTCCGAAGGTTTCGCCGAATACCTGAAGGGCCTGACCCAGCGCTACCCGATCATCTCGATCGAAGACGGCCTGGACGAGTCCGACTGGGACGGCTGGAAAATCCTCACCGACAAGATCGGCGAGAAAATCCAACTGGTGGGCGACGACCTGTTCGTGACCAACACCAAGATCCTGAAAGAAGGCATCGATAAAAAGATCGCCAACTCGATCCTGATCAAGTTCAACCAGATCGGCACCCTGACCGAAACCCTGGAGGCCATCCAGATGGCCAAGGCTGCGGGCTACACCGCCGTGATCTCGCACCGCTCCGGCGAAACCGAAGATTCGACCATTGCCGACCTGGCCGTGGGCACCTCGGCTGGCCAGATCAAGACCGGTTCCCTGTGCCGTTCCGACCGTGTTTCCAAGTACAACCAATTGCTGCGTATCGAAGAGCAACTGGCTGGCAAGGCCAAGTACAACGGTCGCGGCGAGTTTCGCGGCTGATCGCTAGTTGATGGTGAAACATGGTAAAAAGTCGGCGGATTGCGTCGGAAAACTCACGACAGTGTGGATTTCGACGCTAATCTGATGGCTATCAAGCACAAGCCTGGTTTTTCCAGGCTTCGTGCTATCAGTTGCTGCAAAAGTTTTGCATGGCGGTCTTTTTTCACTGGATACCCGATATTCGATGCGCAGTCCCAATTGGTTGTTCCTCGTCTTGCTCTTGCTGCTGGCTGGCCTGCAGTACCGCCTATGGGTGGGTAATGGCAGCTTTGCGCAGGTAAAAGACCTGACCCAGCAAATTGCCGACCAGCACGCCGAAAACGAACGCCTGCTGGAGCGCAACCGCGTCCTCGATGCCGAAGTGCTTGAGTTGAAAAAAGGTACGGAGACCGTTGAAGAGCGGGCTCGTCATGAATTGGGCATGGTCAAGGAGGGTGAAACCCTCTACCAGTTGGCCCAATGAGTAGCCGTTTGCCGGCCTTCTGGGCCGTGATTCCTGCCGCGGGCGTCGGTGCCCGTATGGCCGCGGACCGTCCCAAGCAATATCTGCAACTGGGCGGGCGCAGTATTCTCGAACACAGCCTTGGCTGTTTTCTTGGCCATCCAGACCTTAAAGGGTTGGTGGTCAGTCTTGCTGTCGATGATCCTTACTGGCCCAACCTGCCTTGTGCCAACGACCCGCGCATCGTGCGTGCGGACGGCGGCGACGAGCGCTCGGGGTCTGTGCTCAATGCGCTGCTTCAGCTCAATGCCCTGGGCGCCAGTGATGACGATTGGGTGTTGGTGCATGATGCGGCACGGCCGAACCTGAGCCGTGATGATCTTGACAAGTTATTAAGTGAGCTGGCGAACGACCCTGTGGGTGGTCTGCTGGCCGTGCCGGCCCGCGACACTCTCAAGCGCGTTGACAAACATGGCCGTGTGGTCGAGACCGTCGATCGCAGCCTGATCTGGCAGGCCTACACGCCGCAGATGTTCCGCCTTGGGGCTTTGCATCGTGCCTTGGCCGACAGTCTGGTGGCGGATGCGGTGATTACCGATGAAGCTTCGGCCATGGAGTGGTCCGGCCAGTCGCCACGCCTGATCGAAGGGCGCTCGGACAACATCAAGGTGACCCGGCCCGAAGATCTGGAATGGCTACGGCTGCGGTGGGTCAACCGCAGGTAATCCGCGATACCGTGTCGACCTCATCGGGGGCAAGCCCCCTCCCACATTGAAATGCATTCCAAGTGTGGGAGGGGGGCTTGCCCCCGATGAGGCCCGTCCAAACCACCAACAGTCAACTGCTGTACTCCGGCCTCTCAGCCAACCCTTCCTTCAAGAAATCCACCAACTTCCTGACCTTCGGCGACAAATGCCTCTGTTGTGGATACAGCGCCCACACCGCCGTATTCGGCGGTTGATGCGCCTCCAGCAACGACACCAGCGCGCCACTGTGCAAATGCTCCAGCACGTAATAGTCCGGCAACTGGCACAACCCGACGCCCTGTA
This sequence comes from Pseudomonas sp. NFR09, assembly GCF_900111535.1. NCBI lineage: Bacteria > Pseudomonadati > Pseudomonadota > Gammaproteobacteria > Pseudomonadales > Pseudomonadaceae > Pseudomonas > Pseudomonas sp. NFR09. The sequence goes on along the minus strand of NZ_FOIH01000001.1, from coordinate 164,682 downwards.
ACGCCGCATCCAACACCGCTTGCCCACTGTTGCAGCGCCAGTTTCCCTGCACGCGCTGGGAAAATTCCCGGCCGTCCTGGGCCAGTTGCCAGATATCCGAGCTGCCGATGAGGCAGTTATGCCGGCTCAATTCCGACAAGCTATGTGGCCGACCATACCGAGCGAGGTAGGACGGCGACGCACACAGGTACATGCGCCTCGGCGCCAGTCGGCTGGCGACCATGCGCGAATCCTGCAGACGCCCCAGGCGGATCGCCAGGTCGAGGCCTTCGTGCACCAGATCCAACTGGCGGTTGCTCAGCTCGATATCCACCCGCAACTGCGGATACAGCCCCATGAACCGGGTGACCAGCGGCACGATAAAGCGCTCGCCATACGCCACCGCGCAGGTCATGCGCAACATGCCCTTGGGCTCGCTGGTGAGGTCACCTACGGCGCGCAGGGCTTCTTCACGCCCGTCCTGCAGGCGTTGGCAGTGTTGCAGGAACGTCTGGCCTGCTTCGGTCAACGTCACTTTGCGCGTACTGCGATATAGCAAGCGGGTTTGCAGGCGTTCTTCCAGACGCGCCACCTGCCGGCTGATATGGGAAGACGACACCCCCAGCCGTTCCGCCGCCGCTGTGAATTGGCCGCATTCGGCCACCGCGACAAATTCGTCGATACCTTCCCAGCGGTTTTCAAGCACGTCGATTATCCCTGTACAGCAATAAAGTTTTGCTTTTGCCTGGATTATTCATCAGTCAGGCATGTTTTACACTCACACACTCAGTTTTTTAACCTCCTGGAGAAACCTGGATGATCAAGTCCCGCGCCGCCGTAGCCTTCGAAGCCAAGAAGCCCCTTGAGATCGTCGAAGTGGATGTCGCCATGCCCAAGGCGGGTGAAGTGCTGTTGCGCGTGGTCGCGTCCGGCGTGTGCCATACCGACGCCTATACCCTGTCGGGCGCCGACCCGGAAGGCATCTTCCCGTCGATCCTCGGTCACGAAGGCGGTGCCGTGGTTGAAGCGATCGGCGAAGGCGTGACGTCGGTGGCCGTGGGCGATCATGTGATCCCGCTGTACACCCCGGAATGCGGCAAGTGCAAGTTCTGCCTGTCGGGCAAGACCAACCTGTGCCAGGCCATCCGTTCCACCCAGGGCAAAGGCCTGATGCCGGATGGCACCACGCGTTTCTCCTACAAAGGCCAACCGATTTTCCACTACATGGGCACTTCGACGTTCTCCGAGTACACCGTGCTGCCGGAAATCTCCGTGGCCAGGATTCCTAAAGAGGCGCCGCTGGAAAAAGTCTGCCTGCTCGGTTGCGGCGTCACCACGGGCATCGGCGCGGTAATCAACACCGCCAAGGTCAAGCCAGGCGATACCGTGGCCATCTTCGGCCTTGGCGGTATCGGCCTGTCGGCAGTGATCGGTGCGGTCAAGGCCAAGGCGGGTCGCATCATCGCCATCGATATCAACCCGGCCAAGTTTGAAATCGCCAAGCAACTGGGCGCCACCGACTGCATCAACCCGAAAGACTACGATCGTCCGATCCAGGACGTGATCGTCGACCTCACCGACGGCGGCGTGGACTTCTCCTTCGAATGTATCGGCAACGTGCAACTGATGCGCGCCGCCCTCGAGTGCTGCCACAAAGGCTGGGGCGAGTCGGTGATCATCGGCGTGGCCGGTGCCGGCCAGGAAATCGCCACCCGTCCATTCCAGTTGGTGACCGGTCGCGTCTGGCGCGGTTCGGCCTTCGGTGGCGTGCGTGGTCGCTCAGAACTGCCAAGCTACGTAGAAATGGCCCAGACCGGCGAGATCCCGCTGGACACCTTCATCACCCACACCATGGGCCTGGAAGACATCAACAAAGCGTTTGACCTGATGCATGAAGGCAAGAGCATTCGTACCGTCATCCACTTCTGAGGTTCGCCATGAGTCTGGAAAACCTGTCGTGCCAGAAGAGTTTCGGCGGCTGGCATAAACGCTACAAGCATCATTCCGATGTGCTTGGTTGTGACATGACCTTCGCTGTCTACCTGCCGCCGCAAGCGGAGCAGGGCGGCAAATTGCCGGTGCTGTACTGGCTGTCCGGTCTCACTTGCACCGATGAGAACTTCATGCAGAAGGCGGGCGCGCAGCGCATGGCTGCCGAGCTGGGGTTGATCATCGTGGCGCCGGACACCAGCCCGCGAGGTCCGGGTGTGCCGGACGACCCGGATAACGCCTGGGATTTCGGTCTCGGTGCCGGCTTTTATCTGAATGCCACCCAGGAACCCTGGGCCAAGCACTACCGGATGTATGACTACGTCGTGCAAGAATTGCCGGCGTTGATCGAAGGGCATTTCCCTGCCTCGGATAAACGTGGCATCAGCGGCCACTCCATGGGTGGCCACGGTGCGCTGGTCTGTGCCTTGCGCAACCCCGGGCGCTACCTGTCGGTGTCGGCGTTTTCGCCGATCAACAACCCGATGGATTGCCCGTGGGGCCAGAAAGCGTTCTCCCACTACTTGGGCGAAGAGCGTTCAAAATGGCGCGAGTGGGACACCTGTGTGCTGATCAGCGAAGCTACGGAAAAGCTGCCACTGCTGGTTGACCAGGGCGACCGCGACGACTTCCTCGCCGTGCAACTCAAGCCCGAAGCCCTGCAGCAGGCAGCCAAGGCGGCCAACCACCCGCTGGAACTGCGCCTGCAACCGGGCTATGACCACAGCTACTTCTTTATCGCCAGCTTCATCGAAGACCATTTACGACACCATGGCCGTGCTTTGCTCGGTTAATGTGAGGCAAAAGTAGGTAGAATCACGCCCTGAATTAAATCGGGGCGTTTTTTTATGCGTATTGGCCACGGCTACGATGTGCACCGTTTCGCCGAAGGCGATTTCATCACCCTGGGCGGCGTGCGCATTGCGCACCACCATGGTTTGCTGGCTCATTCCGACGGCGACGTCGTGTTGCATGCCTTGAGCGATGCCTTGCTCGGCGCGGCGGCGTTGGGTGATATCGGCAAGCACTTTCCGGACACCGACCCGACATTCAAGGGCGCGGACAGCCGAGTCTTACTGCGCCATGTGGTCGGCCTGATCCATGCCAAGGGCTGGAAAGTCGGCAACGTCGACAACACCATCGTGGCCCAGGCGCCGAAGATGGCCCCGCATATCGAGTCGATGCGCGCGCTGATTGCCGCCGACCTGCAAATTGAACTGGATCAAGTCAACGTGAAAGCCACCACCACCGAAAAGCTCGGGTTCACCGGCCGTGAAGAGGGCATTGCCGTGCACTCCGTTGCCTTGTTGCTGCGCGCATGAATGACCTGCAACTGCTGGGCCCTCGGGCCTATGGCGAGGCCTTGGGCAGCGCGGTACTGAAGGCGACGGCCGAAGACTTCCAGGTTGACGAGGTGCTGGACATTCCGCTGACCGGCGAAGGCGAACACCTGTGGTTGTGGGTGGAAAAGCGCGGCCTCAACACCGAGGAAGCCGCGCGGCGTATCGCCAGGGCGGCCGGCGTGCCGTTACGCACCGTCAGCTATGCCGGGCTCAAGGATCGCCAGGCGTTGACTCGCCAATGGTTCAGCGTGCAACTGCCGGGCAAGGCCGACCCGGACATGAGCGCGGCAGAGAACGACACGCTCAAGGTTCTCAAGACCGCTCGCCACAAGCGCAAGCTGCAGCGCGGTGCGCATTCGGCCAATGGGTTCACTTTGCGTCTGACGCAGTTGGCCGGTGATACCGCAGCCATCGATGCGCGGTTGCAACAGATTGCCCAACACGGCATTCCCAACTATTTCGGTGCCCAGCGTTTTGGCCATAACGGCGGCAATGTCATGGACGCTCGCGAGTGGGCCGCCCGCAAAGCCTTGCCGGAGCAGCGCAATGTGCGTTCGCGGTTGTTGTCCACCGCCCGCAGCTTTTTGTTCAACAAAGTGCTGGCGGCACGTGTGGCCGATGGCTCGTGGCAACGAGCCCAGGTCGGCGACCTGCTGGCGTTTACCGACAGCCGCAGTTTTTTCCCGGCTGGCGAAGCGGAATGCAGTGACCCGCGCCTGGCAATCCTGGACCTGCACCCGACCGGGCCGCAGTGGGGCGAGGGCGACTCGCCGGCCAGTGGTGCAACCTTCGAGCTGGAACAGGCGGTTGCCGCTGGTGAAGCCGACCTGCGAGATTGGCTGGTGAATGCCGGCATGAGCCAGGAACGTCGCATTCTTCGACTGCCCATTGGCGGTTTGACGTGGCATTATCCCTCGCTGGACATTCTGCAATTGGAATTCGTCCTGCCGGCCGGATGCTTCGCCACTGTGTTGGTGCGCGAGCTTGTTGATCTGGTGCCGGTGGGGCAGACGGACAACCCATGCGTATTCTGATATCAAACGATGACGGTGCCACCGCACCCGGTCTTGCCGCGCTTTATGCTGCGCTGCAGGATTATGCCGAGTGCGTGGTGGTTGCCCCCGACCAGGACAAGAGTGGCGCCAGCAGTTCGTTGACGCTCGACCGTCCGCTGCACCCGCAAGTCCTGGCCAATGGCTTTATCAGTGTGAACGGCACGCCTACCGACTGCGTCCACCTGGCAATCAACAGTCTGCTGGAGCAGGCGCCGGACCTGGTGGTGTCGGGCATCAACCTGGGTGCAAACCTGGGGGATGATGTGCTGTATTCCGGGACCGTGGCGGCGGCCCTTGAGGGGCGCTTCCTGGGTCGTACTGGGTTCGCCTTTTCGTTTGCCTCGCGGCAACTGGATAACCTGGCAACCGCTGCGCATTTCGCGCGCAAGCTGGTGGAGGCCCATGGCTCTCTGGATCTGCCACCCCGTACGGTGCTCAACGTCAATATTCCCAACCTGCCCCTTGATCATATTCGCGGTATCAAGCTGACGCGCCTGGGCCATCGTGCCCGTGCGGCGGCGCCGTTGAAGGTGGTCGACCCGCGTGGCAAGGAAGGCTATTGGATTGCCGCAGCGGGTGATGCCGAAGATGGCGGTGAAGGCACGGACTTTCATGCGGTGATGCAAGGCTATGTGTCGATTACCCCATTGCAATTTGATCGCACCTTCAGTGATGCCTTCAGTGGTCTCGATGGCTGGCTGGAGGGGCTGCGCTGATGGGCCGTGAACAAGACGACTTGCTGCGTCGCGGCATCGGGATGACGTCCCAGCGTACCCGCGAACGCCTGATCCAGCGCCTGTACGAAGAAGGGTTGTCCAACGCTCAGGTGCTTGAAGTGATCCGGCGTACGCCTCGCCATCTGTTTGTCGATGAAGCCCTGGCTCACCGAGCCTACGAAGACACAGCGTTGCCCATCGGCCATAACCAGACCATCTCCCAACCGTACATGGTGGCGCGCATGAGCGAACTGCTGCTGGCGGCGGGGCCGTTGGACAAGGTGCTGGAAATCGGCACCGGCTCCGGCTACCAGACCGCCGTGCTGGCGCAACTGGTGGAGCGGGTGTTCTCGGTCGAGCGCATCAAGGTGCTGCAAGACCGGGCCAAGGAGCGTCTGGTGGAGTTGAACCTGCGCAACGTGGTATTCCGCTGGGGTGACGGCTGGGAAGGCTGGCCGGCGCTGGCGCCGTACAACGGCATCATCGTCACCGCTGTGGCCACCGATATCCCGCAAGCGTTGCTCGATCAACTTGCCCCAGGCGGACGCCTGGTGATCCCGGTGGGCTCCGGCGAAGTGCAACAATTGATGCTCATTATCCGTGAGGACGAAGGCTTTTCCCGGCATGTGCTGGGGGCCGTGCGTTTTGTGCCGTTGCTCAATGGGCCGCTGGCCTGATCATTTGTTCGCGGGCAGTGAATTCTGTTGGCGGGGATGTGTCTTACGGCGGGGTCCATCGAGTCAACATGATCGGGAGTCGGAATTAAACGCGATGAATGTTTCGTTTCCGTCGTGTGCCGGTAAAACTCCAATGCCCAGTTATACTTGCGTCATATTTCAAGCCTGATACAGGCATTCATGTTCAGCCACCACAAAGGGAGCGGCGGGTGAGTCTCACAGGTCTTGCGCAGCGTATGAGTAAAACAAGCTTTCATCGACTGGTGCTTGGCCTCGTCTTCAGTTCCGTGCTGGTCGGCTGCTCCAGCTCGCCAAGCAGCGGCGCACGGGTGGTTGACCGTAACAATGCCGTCCCGCAAAAGCCGACGGTGACCACCGGGCAATACGTGGTGCGCAAAGGCGATACATTGTTCTCGATTGCCTTCCGGTATGGCTGGGACTACAAGGCGCTCGCAGCCCGTAACAATATTCCCGTGCCCTACACGATACATCCCGGTCAGACGATTCGTTTCGACGGCCGCACCGGTTCTGCGCCTACGGCAGTTGTGACAAACACCGGATCTTCGCCGTCGTCCTCCAGCAAAACCACCATCATTACCCGGCCTGCAGGCACCGCGGCGCCCGCTCCTGCAAGCAAGCCGGCACCCGCGCCGTTGCCACCTGCCGGGCCTGCACCGACCGGTTGGGGATGGCCCTCAAACGGAGTGCTGATTGGAAAATTCTCTTCAAACGGTAGTTTGAATAAAGGCATTGATATCGCCGGAGATTTGGGACAGCCTGTTTTAGCTGCGTCTGATGGGACAGTGGTGTACGCCGGGAGTGGTTTACGGGGCTACGGCGAGCTGGTCATCATCAAACACAGCGATACCTACGTCAGTGCTTACGGTCACAACCGCAGGCTGTTGGTTCGGGAGGGGCAGCAGGTCAAAGTCGGACAGACAATTGCCGAAATGGGGTCAACTGGTACAGACCGGGTGAAACTGCACTTTGAGATTCGCCGTCAAGGGAAGCCTGTAGATCCACTGCAATTCCTACCCCGTCGTTGATATGTTGCACAGCCTGTTCCCTCACGTAGAAGGAACAGGCTCCAGCGTTGCCAAGGATAAAGGCGCCGCTTGAGCTTGAGGTCGAACTCACCAAAGGACTATAACAATGGCTCTCAGTAAAGAAGCGCCGGAGTTTGACATCGACGATGAGGTTCTCCTGATGGAGACCGGTATCGCTACGGAATCGATGTCGAATGAGGGACCTGCTGTACCTTCAGTTCGCACCAAATCCAAGAACTCCACCGCGTTAAAGCAACACAAGTACATCGACTACACACGGGCGCTCGATGCGACCCAGCTGTATCTCAATGAAATCGGCTTTTCCCCTCTGCTGACCCCCGAAGAAGAAGTCCATTTTGCGCGCTTGTCGCAAAAGGGCGATCCGGCTGGGCGCAAGCGCATGATTGAAAGTAACCTGCGCCTGGTGGTGAAAATCGCCCGACGCTATGTCAATCGTGGGCTGTCCCTGTTGGACCTGATCGAGGAAGGCAACCTGGGTCTGATCCGGGCGGTGGAGAAGTTCGACCCTGAGCGGGGTTTCCGCTTTTCGACCTATGCCACCTGGTGGATTCGCCAGACCATCGAACGGGCGATCATGAATCAGACCCGCACGATCCGGTTGCCGATCCATGTGGTCAAGGAGCTCAACGTCTACCTGCGGGCAGCGCGTGAGCTTACTCAAAAACTCGATCATGAACCTTCGCCCGAAGAAATCGCCAACCTGCTGGAAAAACCGGTAGGGGAGGTCAAGCGCATGCTGGGCCTCAACGAGCGTGTGTCTTCGGTCGACGTCTCGCTGGGTCCGGATTCGGATAAAACCCTGCTGGACACCCTGACCGATGATCGTCCTACGGATCCTTGCGAGCTGTTGCAGGACGATGATCTGTCCCAAAGCATTGACCAGTGGTTGTCGGAGCTCACGGACAAACAGCGCGAGGTGGTGATTCGCCGCTTCGGCCTGCGTGGCCATGAGAGCAGCACCCTGGAAGACGTAGGCCTGGAGATCGGCCTGACCCGTGAGCGGGTACGGCAGATCCAGGTAGAAGGGCTCAAGCGCTTGCGCGAGATCCTGGAGAAGAATGGCTTGTCGAGTGAGTCGTTGTTTCAGTAACGACCCAGCTTTAACGCTTGAATGTGGGAGGGGGCTTGCCCCCGATAGCGGTGACTCAGTCAAATCTTTATTGACTGACACACCGCAATCGGGGGCAAGCCCCCTCCCACATTGGTTTTATGCAGAGTCTTATAGGGGGCATAGGGTCAAATCCCAGGCATAAAAAAACCCCGCTTTTAAGGGCGGGGTCTTTTTGACTGAGTCAGTACAAGTTAGATAACTTGAACTTCTTCAGCTTGCATGCCTTTCTGACCGCGGGTAGCGATGAAAGAAACCTGTTGGCCTTCTTTCAGGCTTTTGAAGCCGTCGGATTGGATAGCTTTGAAGTGAACGAACAGGTCGTCACCGGATTGTGGAGTGATGAAGCCGAAGCCTTTTTCATCGTTGAACCACTTAACGGTACCAGTTTGGCGATTAGACATGGTGTATCTCCTTGGACAAAGTTAACTGCGACTCAGGAAAAGCCCTGGCCGAGACTGAGTGCAAAGAGCAGGAAAAATTCTTGGAGATGGTTGGATCGAAATTCAACATATCGTGTAGAGATTCTCAGTGACACAAGCAGCACAGTGGCGCCACCTTAACCCTTTTTCCGGAACGTGCCAATGGTATTTCCGAAGGTTTCTCCATTTTCGTGACTGGCGGTGGTATTTCCGGTCACCCTGCACGTCAATGCGGGTCCCGGCCCCGCTGGCTGCGGCTCATAGCAGCAGGCGCGTTCATCAAGAAAAGCCGCGTGGCCTTTGAACCCCAACGCCGGCCCCGGTAAGATGCCCCACAGAATTTTTCCACCTCGCTATTCAGGACACCCGCCATGAGCATCAAATCGGACAAGTGGATTCGCCGCATGGCGCAAGAGCACGGCATGATCGAACCGTTCGTCGAGCGCCAGATCCGTGGCCAAGGCGATGCCCCGGTGATTTCCTACGGTGTTTCCAGCTACGGCTACGATGTGCGCTGCGCCGATGAGTTCAAGGTGTTCACCAATATCAACTCGGCGATCGTCGATCCGAAGAACTTCGACGAAAAGAGCTTCGTCGACATCAAGAGCGACGTGTGCATCATCCCGCCCAACTCCTTCGCCCTGGCGCGCACCGTGGAGTTCTTCCGTATCCCGCGTGACGTGCTGACCATCTGCCTGGGTAAAAGCACCTACGCGCGCTGCGGCATCATCGTCAACGTGACGCCGCTTGAGCCGGAGTGGGAAGGCCACGTAACCCTCGAGTTCTCCAACACCACCACCTTGCCGGCGAAGATCTACGCCAACGAAGGTGTGGCGCAGATGCTGTTCCTGCAGTCCGACGAGGCCTGTGAAGTGTCCTACAAAGACCGTGCCGGCAAGTACCAGGGCCAGCGCGGCGTCACCCTCCCACGCGCTTGATCGAAAGGTCTTACATGCTAAGGGAATTAGTCTGCAGAAAGTGACTCTATCTAGGTGTACTGCCTCGGCGCGTGTAAAACGTGCCGGGCCACGCTTGAGGAGTACCTTATGAAGCTCGACCCGCGAATCAGCGCAGAACTTGCCCGGCTTGAACCCAACCAGATTGGCGTTCTGGCCTGGTCCCTGATGGCCGACCCCGCATATGGGGGCGGCATCCCCGGCCAACCCGAGCCGGACTACCCACAACCCACCGAACCCGGTGAGCCGACCCTGCCGGACGAGCCACCACCCGCACCTGTCGCCTGATACCTAGCCCACTGGCCACACCTCCTGATCACCGACCACATAGAGTCGGTGGTCATTGGCCTGTTCCACCGCAAAGCCACCGGTAAACGCACCGAACGCCGGCAACAAGCTGACCCGCGTCCCGATCTGAAAGCAGGGCAACCGTAGGCTTTGCCGGCCCTTGCCGCGCAAGCGGTACACCGGATGCACATGCCCCGCCAGCACGTGGTGGCTGGGGTGGGCGTCAGGTTCGTGCTGCAAGGCAAAGGGGCCCATCAGCAGTGGTTCCGCAACCACTTCAATCCTCAGGTCCAGCGGCGGGTCACCGGCGCGTTTATCGTGATTGCCGCGCACCAGCGTCAGGGCCAGCGCGGGATGGCGCTCGCGCCAGGCCCGCAAGGCGCCCAGGGTGCCGCTGGCGTGAGAGCCGGGACCATGCAGGAAGTCGCCAAGAAAGATCACCTGCGCGCACCCATGCGAAGCGAGCAGCCGGTCCAGCCGCTCCAGATTGGCAGTGGTGGTTCCTTGCGGCACCGGCTGCCCCAGGCTGCGGTACGCCGAGGCCTTGCCAAAGTGCGCATCGGCAATCAACAGGCACCCGCGCGCAGGCCAGTAGATCGCCTTGTCTGCCAGCAACCACAATTGCTCACCCTCAAGCGTTATCGAACAGACCATCAGCGCTTCCCGTTATCCGCGACTTTTTCCAGGTCCTTGACCATCCTTGCAATACGCTCCGAGAGTTTTTCCGAACTCATGCTTTCGCGCATCCGCTCGACCAGCAGCGGAAAGGCCAGGGGAGTCGGCCGTTCGATCCGGTGCAGGTCCAGCTTCAACGCCGACAGATGACGCAACGCCACTTCCAGCCGACGAATATCCAACTCATCGCGCAGAACTTCTTCCCCAGCCTGAGTCAGCAACAGGTTCTGCGGGTCGTACTGTTTGAACACCTCGAAGAACAGACCGCTGGACGCCTGCACCTGCCGCGTACTTTTCGGCGCACCGGGGTAGCCGGCGAACACCAGCCCGGCGATGCGTGCGATCTCGCGAAAGCGGCGCAGGGCTAGTTCCCCGGCATTCAGGCTGGCGGCCACGTCTTCCAGTAGGTTCTCAGGACTCAGCAGCGTGTCATTCAACAACACCGGCCAATCCACAGGCGTGGCGCTCAGCAACTCCAGCCCGTAGTCATTCACGGCAATCGAAAACGTCACCGCCTGCCCCTGGCTCACCCGCCACGCCAACAGACTCGCCAGCCCCAGGTGCACCTGGCGCCCGGCGAACGGATAAAGAAACAGGTGCCAGCCTTCCCGCGATTTCAGCGCTTCGGCCAGCAGATGCTCGCGTGTCGGCAGGCCCGACCAACGCAACTGCGTCTGTAACAACGGTTGCACCGCTTGCATTTCCGGCCCCTTGAAATGCCCGTGCGCCGCCGCATCAAAGCGCTCCACCACCGCCTGGGCCAGCTCGTTGGAAAGTGGCATGCGCCCGCCATTCCAGCGCGGCACGGCGGCTTTTTTGGCGGTGCTGCGGCGCACGTAGGCGGTCATGTTTTCCACGCGCACCAGCTCCAGCAGACGCCCGGCGAACAGGAAACCATCCCCGGGCTTGAGCCGCGCAATAAAACCTTCTTCGACACTGCCCAGGTTCTTGCCGCCCCCGCCCTTGCTCCAGTATTTCAAATGGATGCTCGCGTCACTGACGATGGTGCCCACGCTCATGCGGTGACGGCGCGCCAGACGGGCATCGGGGACACGCCAGACGCCCTGTTCGTCCGGCTCTACGCGACGGTAATCCGGATAGGCCGTCAGCGACAGGCCGCCATGGCGCACAAACCCCAGGGCCCATGCCCAGTCTGCGTCCGTGAGGTCACGGTACGCCCAGGCCCCGCGCACTTCCGCCAGCAGCGCATCTGGCGTGAAGCCACCGCCCAGCGCCATGCTCACCAAATGTTGTACGAGTACATCCAACGGTTTGTGCGGCGATTCCCGCGCTTCGATGCGCCGCTGGGCAATCGCATCCTGGGCCGCCGCCGCTTCCACCAGTTCCAGGCTGTGGGTCGGCACCAGCGTCACCCGCGAGGGCCGCCCCGGCGCGTGCCCCGAGCGCCCGGCGCGTTGCATCAGGCGTGCGACGCCTTTGGCCGAGCCGATCTGCAGCACCCGTTCCACCGGTAGGAAGTCCACCCCCAGGTCCAGGCTGGAGGTGCACACCACGGCCTTGAGCTGGCCATCCTTCAACGCCCGTTCCACCCAGTCGCGGGTTTCCCGAGACAGCGAGCCATGGTGCAAGGCAATCACTCCAGCCCAGTCGGGCCGGGCGTCCAGTAACGCCTGGTACCAGATTTCCGACTGGGCCCGGGTATTGGTAAACACCAGGCAACTGCTGCTGCTTTCGACCTCGGCCACTACCTGGGGCAACATCTTCAAGCCGATGTGCCCGGCCCAGGGAAAGCGCTCGGCGACCGGCGGCAGCAAGGTGTCGACCTTTAACTCTTTGGCCGTTTGCCCCTGTACATTGATCCCGTCGCCTTGCGGGACTAACACCTCCAAGGCATGGGATTGGTTACCCAAGGTCGCCGAAATGCCCCACACTATCAGTTCCGGATGCCAGCGCCGCAGCCGCGCCAGTGCCAATTGCAACTGCACGCCGCGCTTGTTGCCGATCAATTCATGCCATTCATCCACGATCACCATGCGCAGGTGCGCCAGGCTCACCTGGCTGTCGGCGCGGGCCAGCATCAGGGTCAGGCTTTCCGGGGTGGTCACCAGCGCGGTCGGCTGGCGACGGGTCTGGCGAGCGCGCTCGCTGCTGCTGGTGTCGCCGGTGCGCAGGCCGATGCTCCAGGGAATCTGCAAGGCTGCAAGCGGTGCTTCGAGGGCGCGGGCGGTGTCGGCCGCCAGGGCACGCATGGGCGTGATCCACAGCACCGTCAGCGGTTCAGCGGGTGGTTTACGTTTACCCACAACAGGCGGGCGAGTGATGGCAAAGCGATTGAGCGCCGCAAACCACAGCGCGTAGGTCTTGCCGGCGCCGGTGCTGGCATGCAGCAACCCCGACTGGCCGCCCTTGACCGCCGCCCACACCTCTTTCTGAAAAGCGAACGGCTTCCAGCCTTTGGCGGCAAACCACTGGTTGGCGAAGTCGATGGGTTTTGCCATGGGGCGGCGGAACTCTGGAAGGTCTATTCCACAGACCTTCCAGAGCGCGCAAAGGTTTACTTCAAATTGCCACTCAGGAACTGCTGCAAACGCTCGCTCTTCGGATTGCCCAGCACATCCTCCGGCGCGCCTTGCTCTTCCACCAGGCCCTTGTGCAGGAACAGCACCTGGCTCGACACCTTGCGCGCAAAACTCATCTCGTGGGTCACCATGATCATGGTGCGACCTTCCTCGGCCAGGCCCTGGATCACCTTCAACACTTCGCCCACCAGCTCCGGGTCGAGGGCCGAGGTAGGCTCGTCGAACAGCATCACCTCCGGCTCCATCGCCAGGGCGCGGGCGATGGCGACGCGTTGCTGCTGGCCGCCGGACAGGAACGCCGGGTATTGATCGGCCACGCGTGCCGGCAGGCCGACCTTGTCGAGGTAGCGACGGGCACGGTCTTCGGCATCCTTCTTGCTGCAACCCAGCACCCGGCGCGGAGCCATGGTGATGTTTTCCAGCACGCTCATGTGGCTCCACAGGTTGAAGTGCTGGAACACCATGGCCAGGCGCGTACGCAGGCGCTGCAGTTCGGCGTCATCGGCCACGCGCATGCCGTGGCGGTCGCTGACCATGCGGATCGGCTGGCCGTCGAGGGTCATCGCGCCGTCGTTGGGGGTTTCCAGGAAGTTGATGCAGCGCAAAAAAGTGCTCTTGCCCGAGCCACTGGCGCCGATCAGGCTGATCACGTCACCGGTCCTGGCCTTGAGCGACACACCTTTGAGCACCTCATTGTCGCCATAGCTTTTATGCAGGCCTTCAACGGTCAATTTGTACATGGGGCGTGCATCCTCAAGGCGAAAGTAGGTAGCCGCTGCGGTAGGCCTCTAAGCCTGCGACATGGCCGATGACCATCCCGGCAGTGGCCATGCGGCGCAGCGAACGGGCGTAAAGCAGGCCGGCCTTCTGGCAGTGCACGGGCGTTACGCGGTCGGTAATGGGGTCGATGATTTCGGCGATCAGTTGCCCGGCTTCCAGGTATTCACCGGGCAGGGCGCTGAACACCAGCAGGCCGCCCACCGGCGTCGCCACCGGTTCAACGCCGGCCAGCGGCGTGGCGGGGTAGGGCAGGTCCGGCAGTGGTGCGACATCGCCGGCAATGGCGCCGAAGTGAACCAGGTAATCGATGATCGCCTGGCAGTCGAGCGCCGCCAGGCCATGGTTGACGTCACCTTGGCCGCGCAGCTCGACGGTCACCGACAAGCTGCCCATGGGGATCGGGAAGCGCTCGCCGAAGCGTTGCTGCAACTGCCACCACACCAGGGTGAAGCACTCATCGAAGGATTGCCCGCCGGAGTCGGTGGCGAGCAAATTCGCCTCCGAACCGATATACCGCGCCAACGGTTCCACCTGTGGCCAGGCTTCGGGCGTGGTGTACAGATGCGCCACGGCTTCGAAGTCGCAATGCAGGTCCAGCACCATATCGGCGTCGCAGGCCAGGCGTTGCAGCACCAGGCGCTGGGACTGCAGTTGGGTGTCGGCGCTTTGCTCTGCGAGGGCGCTGGACAGCACGCTGCGGATCCGTTCGACGTTGTGCCGGGGATCATCCCCGAGTAACTCCTCGACCTGGTCACCCACCGCTTCACCGAGGTCGACAAACCGGCGATTGAAGTTCTGCCCGCTTTCAAGTTCGTAGCGGCCCAGCGGGATGTCCATCAACACCTGTTCCAGGCCGACCGGGTTGGCGATGGGCACCAGCACGATTTCACTGCGCAGGCGACCGGCGGCGGCCAATTTCGCCAACTGCACCTTGAGGTGCCAGGCCACCAGCATGCCCGGCAGTTCATCGGCATGCAGCGATGACTGGATGTAAATCTTGCCCTCGGCCTGCTCCGGGCCGAAGTGAAAACTGTGAATCTGCCGTGCCGTGCCGGGCACCGGCGCGATCAACTCATGAATCTGATGCCGCATGAACGCTCCTTAATGGCTCGGCCCGAGAAAGGCCAGCCAACGGCGCTCCGCCAGACGAAACAGACCGACCAGGGCAAAGGTCACGGTCAGGTAGATCAGCGCAGCGATACCGAATGATTGAAAGGTCATGAAGGTGGCCGAGTTGGCATCCCGCGCCACTTTGAGGATGTCGGGGATCGTCGCGGTGAAGGCCACCGTGGTCGAGTGCAGCATCAAAATCACTTCATTACTGTAGTAGGGCAGCGAGCGCCGCAGCGCTGATGGCATGATCACGTAGGCATAGAGCTTCCAGCCGCTCAAGCCGTAGGCCTTGGCCGCCTCGACTTCACCATGGGCCATGCTGCGGATCGCCCCGGCGAAAATCTCCGTGGTGTAGGCGCAGGTGTTGAGGGCGAAGGCCAGGATGGTGCAGTTCATCGCGTCGCGAAAGAACGCATCCAGCAACGGTTGTTCGCGCACGGCGGCGAGGCTGTAGATGCCGGTGTAGCAGATCAGCAACTGGATATAGAGCGGCGTGCCCCGGAACAGGTAGGTATAGAACTGCACCGGCCAGCGAATCAGGCGCTTGCGCGACACGCGGGCAATGGACAGCGGGATTGACACCAGGAAGCCGATGACCAGGGCGGCGCTGAGCAACCACATCGTCATGGCCAGGCCGGTGATGTGCTGGCCGTCGCTATAAAGGAAGGGGCGCCAGTATTCCTGCAAGAGTTCGATCATCGCACGGCCTCCCGGGCGCCAGCGGAGTAGCGACGTTCAAGGCGGCGCAAGACGAAGTTGGACGCGCTGGTGATCAACAGGTAGATCAATGCGGCGAGGACCAGGAAGTAGAACAGTTGGTAGGTGCTCTTGCCGGCATCCTGGGCGGCCTTGACCAGGTCGGCCAGGCCGATGATCGACACCAGGGCCGTGGCCTTGAGCATCACCATCCAGTTATTGCCGATACCCGGCAGGGCAAAGCGCATCATTTGCGGGAAGGTCACGTAGCGAAACCGCTGCCCGCGCTTGAGCCCATAGGCGGTAGCGGCTTCCAGCTGGCCACGGGGCACCGCGAGGATCGCGCCGCGAAAAGTCTCGGTGAAATACGCCCCGTAGATAAAGCCCAGGGTGATCACCCCGGCGCTGAACGGGTCGATCTCGATGTATTCCCATTCCATGAAGTCGGTCAGGCCGGTAAGCCAGGTTTGCAGGCTGTAGAAAATCAGCAGCATCAGCACCAGGTCGGGCACGCCGCGAATCAGGGTGGTGTAGAGCTGGGCGGGGATGCGCAGGAAGGGCAGGCTGGAAAGTTTGGCGCTGGCGCCGAGCAGGCCCAGCACCACGCTGACGGCCAGGGACAGCACCGACAACTTGATGGTCATCCAGGTGCCTTGCAGCAACAGCGGGCCGAAACCCTTCAGGCTGAGCGCGCTCAACCCGAGGGTTTGCAACAGTTCTTCGAACATAAATCAGGACCTATGGCGATAAAAAAGCGCCCCTCCCAGGGAAGGGCGCTCCAGGCATTATTTGCCGCTGTACAGGTTCAGATCGCCAAAGTGTTTCTTCTGGATGGTGGCGTAGGTGCCATCATCGTGTAACGCTTTGATACCTTTATCCAAAAGCGCCTTCAGTTCAGTGTTACCTTTTTTGATACCGATGGCGGTTTTCGACGGCAGCAAAGGGTCGTCGATGGCCGCGCTGACTTCGTAACCGGCACCGGCCGGCGACTTCAGAAAGCCCAGTTCGGCTTGCAGCATGTCCTGCACGGAGGCGTCGAGACGGCCGGAGGTCAGGTCGGCGTACACCTGGTCCTGGTTGGCGTAGGCCTTGGTGGTCACACCGGCTTTATCCAGCACGGCCTTGGCGTAGGCTTCCTGGATGGTGCCCTGCTCGTAGCCTACGGACTTGCCCTTGAGAGACTCAGGTGTCGAGTAGCCCGCGCCTTTCTTGAACACCAGCGAGGTCGGGCCAGAGAACAGTTCGCTGGAGAAGTCGATGGCCTTTTCACGCACCGGGGTCACGGTCATGGACGAAATCACGCCGTCGAACTTGTTGGCTTTCAGGCCTGGAATCATGCCGTCGAAATCGCTTTCGACCCACTTGCACTTCACTTTCAGCTCGGCGCAGATCGCATTGCCCAGGTCGATATCGAAGCCCACCAGGCTGCCGTCCGCTGCCTTGGATTCGAATGGCGCGTAGGACGGATCGACACCAAAACGCAGTTCCTTGTATTCCTTGGCCGTGGCTACACCCGCGGCCATGCACAGAGCCAGTGCAGAAAGGGTCAGCAATGCTTTTTTCATTATGTAATCCCTGGAAACCAAGATAAGCGCTTGTGGCGCGTTTAGGACTGTTACTGAACGGTGTCAGACGGATCACAAGTAGCAATTTCTGCACCATAGTTCCGAATGAGCGTTTTAAAAGGTGGGACAAGGGAGATCTGAGTGTAGGAGATGCCCGAAAATGGGCGCTGAAAACTGGGTGCACCATTTCGGGTCGTAAAGGAATTCAGATGTTGGAGGGGGCTTGCCCCCTCCCACCAGTTGATCGGCGTCAGGCCAGCAGGTCTTGCAGAGTGGCAAGGCTGTCGGCCTCATCCACCGCCTTATCCTGCCGCCAGCGCAACATCCGCGGAAACCGCACCGCAATCCCGCTCTTGTGCCGCTTGGACAAGGCAATGCCCTCGAACCCCAGCTCAAACACCATGCTGGGCGTGACACTGCTCACCGGGCCGAATTTCTCTACGGTGGTTTTGCGCACAATCGCGTCGACCTTGCGCATTTCTTCATCGGTCAGCCCGGAATAGGCCTTGGCAAAGGGCACCAGTGAGCGTTCGCTGCCGGGCGGTCCGTCCCACACCGCGAAGGTGTAGTCGCTGTAGAGGCTGGCGCGCCGACCGTGGCCGCGCTGGGCGTAGATCAACACCGCGTCGACGCTGAACGGGTCGACCTTCCACTTCCACCACACGCCCATGTCCTTGGTGCGGCCGACGCCGTACAGGCCATCGCGGGCCTTGAGCATCATGCCTTCCACGCCCAGGCTGCGCGAAGCTTCGCGTTGTTCGGCCAGCGCTTGCCAGGTGGTTGCGTTCAGCAACGGTGAGGCGAGCAATACCGGTTGGTTGCACTGGGTGACCACCTGCTCAAGCTGGGCGCGGCGTTCGGCCTGGGTATGGTTGCGCCAGTCGTCGCCCCGATGTTCCAGCAGGTCGTAGGCCAGGATTGCCACCGGCGCATCCTCCAGCACTTTCTTGCTCAAGGTCTTGCGGCCGATCCGCTGTTGCAGCAGGGCGAAGGGTTGCACTGTGTCCTTCCACACCACGATCTCGCCGTCGATCACCGTGCCGTCCGGTAACCCACTCACCAGGCTGTGAAGTTCGGGAAAACGTTCGGTGACCAGCTCTTCGCCACGGGACCAGATCCACAGGCGCCCGTCGCGCTTGACCAGTTGTGCGCGGATGCCATCCCATTTCCATTCCACCTGCCAGTCGGTGGGGGCACCGAGCAGCGCGTCGAATTGCTCCACCGGTTGCGCCAAGCCATGAGCCAGGAAAAACGGATAAGGCTGGCCGCCCCGTTGTGCATGCTCGTCGGACGATTCGGCAGCGATGAGCTTGAGGTAGCCCTCAGCGGTCGGACGATTGGACAGGTCGGTGTAGCCCACCAACCGCTGCGCCACACGCTTGCTGTCGAGATCGGCCATGGCGGCGAGGGCACGGGTAACCAGCAACTTGGACACGCCGACGCGAAAGCTGCCGGTGATCAATTTGATGCACACCATCAAGCTGGGTTGATCCAGTTGCGCCCACAACGCCGGCAGGCGCTCAGCCAATTCCAGGGGAGGCAAGCCGCGCAATGGCAGGAGTTTTTCCTCCAGCCATACGGCCAGGCCGTCCTCTGAGGTGTAGGTAGATTCTGGCAGCAGCAGGGAAATGGTCTCCGCCAGGTCACCCACTGACTGGTAGCTTTCCTCGAACAGCCACGGCTCGATGCCGGACGCTTCTGTGGCCATGTCCCGCAGCAGGCGCGTCGGCACCAGTTGCCGTGGCCGTCCGCCGGACAGGAAATACACGGCCCAGGCGGCATCTTCTGGCGCGGCATCCCGGAAGTAGGCTTGCAACGCAGCCAGCTTGGCGTTGCTGGAAGTGGTGGCGTCGAGATTCGCGTACAGCTCGGCAAAGGCCTTCATGCGCCGGCCTCTTCTTCGTCATCGCCGTATTCGGTGGTGAAGCCCTGGGCATCCAGACCTTTTTCCCGCAGATGGCGCACCAATACGCTGACAGAACCGTGGGTGACCATCACCCGCTCGGCGCCGGTCTGCTCGATGGCCCACAACAGGCCGGGCCAATCGGCGTGGTCCGAGAGCACAAAGCCCCGGTCGACTCCACGCCGCCGCCGGGTGCCGCGCAGGCGCATCCAGCCACTGGCGAAGGCGTCGCTGTAGTCGCCGAAGCGTTTGATCCAACTGCTGCCGCCAGCGGAGGGTGGGGCGATGATCAAGGCTTGGCGCAGCAATGGGTCGGTCTTGTTGAAGTCGCCGGCGTAGAGGGTTTCGGGGATATGGATGCCGGCCTCGCGGTACACCCGGTTCAACGGTTCGACCGCGCCGTGGCTGAGGATGGGCCCGATGCTGGCGTCAATGCCATGCAGGATACGCTGGGCCTTGCCGAACGAATAACAGAACAACACGCTGGCCTTGCCGGCGGCGATGTTGGCCTGCCACCAGTCGTTGATCCCGGCGAAGATCTGCGCCTGGGGCTGCCAGCGGTAGATCGGCAGGCCGAAGGTGGATTCAGTGATAAAGGTGTGGCAGCGCACCGGCTCGAACGGCGCGCAAGTGCCGTCGGGCTCGACCTTGTAGTCACCGGACGCGACCCAGACTTCGCCCTGGTATTCCAGGCGCACCTGAGCCGAGCCGAGCACATGCCCGGCCGGGTGGAAACTCAAGGTGACGCCGTGGTGCACCAGTGGCTCGCCGTAGGCCAGGGTCTGCAGGTTGATGTCCTGGCCCAGCCTGGAGCGCAGGATGCCTTCGCCGGGGGCCGCCGCCAGGTAGTGCTGGTTGCCGGTGCGGGCGTGGTCGCCATGGGCGTGGGTGATGACCGAGCGTTCCACCGGCCGCCAGGGGTCGATATAGAAATCTCCGGCGGGGCAGTAGAGGCCTTCGGGGCGGGCGATGACAAGGTCCATGGGGTGACCGGGGGAGGTGGGCTTGTTACTTATGAGGCGGGTGTGGGCTGGGAAGTTCTATCTGAATGCATGCAGTCCAAATGTGAGAGGGGGCTTGCCCCCGATAGCGGTGTATCAGCTAGCCAAGGTGCAACTGACCCACCGCAATCGGGGGCAGGCCCCCTCTCACATTAGATCCAGGTTTTTCAGGAAAGCCGGGTTACTTGCCGGGTGTCAGGGTCAACCTGGCCTTCCCGTACACCTTCTCGAAGTTCTGCGGCTGCATCGGGAAGCTCAGGTATTGCGCCTTGAGCGACGGGTCGATGCCATTGGCATAGTTCGGGCTGGCCGGGTTGCCGGACTGGCCGATGCCACCCTGGCCCATCATCGGTTCCACCTGGCCGAAATCGACGATCAGGCGCAGCGCGGGCACCTGGGTGGTGGCGAAGTCCTGTCCCCAGTTGTAGGGCGCCGGGTTCAAGGTGTTGTGGTCGCCACCGGAGGCCAGTGGGCCACGAATCACCTGGCCACTGGCGTTTTTCCAGGTGGTGGTGTGCAGTTTGCCCCACTGCCAGGCCTTGTGGTCGGCGCCCAGCTGACTGTCGCCGGCGCTGATCGCGGCGGCCAGGCTGCGGGCGAGAATCGCCGGTTTGTCTTCTTTCTGCGGCGTACGCACGTCATCCCAGAACGGGCTGTCTTCGCGGCCCAGCAAGTGATCCGCCTGGGCGGCATAGGACAGGCTGGCGTTGCTGACAAAGGCTTTCCAGCTGGCGCTGTTTTCCGGACCCAGCTCGTCGAGGAAGATCTGTTTGGTGCTTTCCTGCAGGAACAGTTCATAGAGCGCAGCGTCGGCGGAGGTCGACACCAGGCGACCGTCGAAGGCCATCAGGCGACCCAGCGCTTCACGGGCCTTGGCCTGTTCCGCCGCCGGCAGTGCGTCAATCGCCTGTTTCAGCGGCTGGGCCATGCCCGGCGCCTGGAACATGCTCTTGAGTTTGGCGGCGAAGGTGGTGGTCTGGTCGTACTGCATGGCGATCAGGCTGCGGCTGTCGTGCTTGCCGGCATTGGCCAGTTGCGCCAGGCGCTCGCTGCGCTCCGGGGCGTCCCAGGAATTGGACAGTTGCATGCCATAGCCACGCGGCGCGGTGCGCTGGTTGGCGGTGCCGATCCAGCCTTGGGCCGGGTCCTGGTCATAGGGGTGCAGCATGGCGTCGGCGTAGCCATCCCAGTCGAACCGTGTGTCCCAGCCCGGCGACGGCAGCAAGCCTTCGCCTTCGCGGCGGTTGGGGAAACGGCCGGTGACTTGCCAGCCAATGCTGCCGGCGTCGGCGAAGATCATGTTCAACGCGATGGCACGGATTTCCCGGGTTGCGTCCGAGGCCTTGCCGATGGTTTGCGCGCGGGACAGGTCGAAGAACGCATCCAGGCTCTTGTCGTCCTTGAAATCGGCGGTTTGCAGGGCCAGGCCCAGACCGGTTGTCAGCGCCTGGCTGCTGTTGAGCAGGGCGCCGTGACGGGTTTCGTACACCACTTCGCGGATCGAGCGCTGGCCTTTGACGAAGTAGGTTTCGTTACGCACGCCCGCCGGCAGCCATTTGCCGTTGTTCTCGTAATACAGCGCACTGCCCTGGCGTCTGACTTTTTCGAGGAACAGGTCTTGGGTGTCGCCCTTGACCGTGCTCATGCTCCACGCGACTTTGCCGTTGAAGCCGGACAGCAGCGTCGGCAGGCCGGCAATCGAAGCGCCGGCGGCCTGGTATTTCGGTGCGCGGATCTGCACGTAGCTCCACGGCGACGGTGCCTGCGGCTGGGCGGCGAGGTCGCCCGCCAGCAGGCTTTTACCGCTGCGGCTGCGCTGTGGGCCGATCGCCCAGTTGCTTGAGGTGGTGACCGCCAGGGCGTTGAGGCTGCCCAGTTGCTGGCTGACCGCGTCCAGCCCGGCCAGGCCGGTGATCTGGCCCAGGTTCACGCCCTTGAGTTTTTCGGCCTCGGCCAGCGGGATCGCTTCATCCGGCGCGCTAGGGGTGAGCCAGGCGAGTTTGTCGACGCCGACTTTCTGCGCCAGCACCAGCGACGAAATCTCTTCCTGCAGGTTGGCCGACTCGCTGAAATTCAGCAGGCAGAACAGCAGCGCCGAATCTTCCGGCTTCCAGTACTCGGGCTTGTAGCCGGTCTGGGCCAGGTCCGGCGGCAACTTGTCGCGGTAGCGGAACAGGTAGGCGTTGACGCCACGCGCATACACTTCAAAGAAGCGCTTGAGACGCGGGCTGGAGGCGTTGTACAGCTCGCCGGCGCTTTTCTTCAGGTTGACCGCGCGCATGAAGCGGTCGACATCCAGCACTTCAGGCCCGGACATTTCCGCCAGGCGGCCCTGGGCCAGCAGGCGCAGGGTGACCATCTGGGTGATGCGATCACTGGCATGCACGTAACCGAGGCTGAACAGCGCGTCATGGAAGGTGTTGCTTTCGATCAGCGGCATGCCCTGGGCATTGCGGCGTACCGATACATTCTGCGCGAGGCCTTTGATCGGCTGTACGCCGGCAACCGGCGGCAGGGTGTCCTGGGTGCTCTGGAGCTGGCAACCGGCCAGGCTTAACGCGCTGGCCACTGCCGCGGCAACGCCGAACCGGGGAAGAAAATGTGAGAGGGCTGGCGAGGCCATGGCAAAGCTCCTGCGGGGGGGTAGCGTCAGTAAAGGCGCTACGTTAGTGAGCGCGGCGAAACGACGCAAGCGGGAGCCATGCCTTATTTTCAGCAATTGCGTATCAAGACTTGGGCGGGTTGACTTTCTGCACCAGCTCATACGCCCGGACCGTCGCCGGCCGTTCCTTGATGCTGTTGAACCAGCGATGCAGGTGTGGGAAATCTTCCAGGCGCTGGCTTTGCCATTTGTGGGAAACAATCCAGGGGTAGATCGCCATGTCGGCAATGCTGTAGTCCTCGCCCGCGACGAACGCACGGTCCGCCAGGCGCCGGTCGAGCACCCCGTAGAGGCGTGCGGTTTCATCCACGTAGCGTTTGATCGCGTAGGGGATTTTCTCCGGGGCGAACTGGCTGAAGTGATGATTCTGCCCCGCCATCGGGCCCAAGCCGCCCATTTGCCAGAACAGCCATTGCAGTACTTCCTGGCGACCGCGCAGGTCTTTTGGAATGAACTGGCCGGTTTTTTCCGCGAGGTACAACAGGATCGCGCCGGACTCAAACAGGGAAATCGGTGCACCGCCGTCGGTCGGGGTCTGGTCGACGATGGCCGGGATGCGGTTGTTGGGAGCGATCTTCAGGAAGTCAGGCTTGAACTGTTCACCCTGGCCGATGTTGATCGGGTGCACCTTGTAGGGCAGGCCGGCTTCTTCCAGGAACAACGATATTTTGTGGCCGTTGGGGGTGGTCCAGTAATACAGGTCGATCATGAAGCTCTCCAAAAGTGGTGATGCTTGAACGGATGCCTGTAGGTATAGGTAATGTTGGGCGTGCGAAAATTCAATGAAACATTTGCGCATACCCTTAGAAGCAAATCAAAAAGCGCCATCCACCAACACCTGCAGCGACTGCTCTGAACAGCGCTCGATGCGCGCCCGCACGCGATACACCTCGGCAAACAACAGCGGATTAAGCACCTCGTTTGCTGCGCCACTGGCGTACAAGCGACCTTGGCGCAGCACGGCAATATGGTCGGCAAAACGTGCGGCAAGGTTGATGTCGTGCAACACCACCACGGCGATCAGGTTGTGTTCGCGCACCAGCCCACGCACGCACTCCATGACTTTCAATTGGTAATTGAGGTCGAGGGCGCTGGTGGGTTCGTCCAGCAGCATCACTTGGGGGCGCCGTGCAATCAGTTGTGCGAGGCTGACCAGTTGGCGTTGGCCGCCCGACAGCGTGTTTAACCACTGATCGGCCAGGTGCGCGATGCCAATGCGCTGCAATGCCTCGAAGGCTTCGCGCAGACAGGCGTCGTTGGACAATGGAAGGCCGTCCACAGAGGTGACGCGCAACGCAGCAATCACGCTCTCCATTACGCTGAGGCTCAGGCCCGGTGGCAGGTTCTGCGGCATGTAGGTCACACGCCTGGCGCGCTCGGCCACGGACATGGCTGACAGGTCGAGGTCACCCAGTCGTACGACACCGTGCATCTTTTCCAGCCCGGCCACGGCGCGCAGCAAAGTGGACTTGCCGGCGCCGTTGGGGCCGATCAGGGCGGTCAGGCTGCCGTGGGGCAAGGTCGGCAGGCTCAGGTCATGCACGATCTGCCGGCGGCCATAACTCACATTGGCGTTGCGTACGCTTAACCCTTCGCTCATAACTGCCTCCCGCGCTTGAACACCAGCATCACGAAAATCGGCACGCCCACCAACGCCGTGACGATGCCCACCGGCACGCTCATACCGGGCATGATCAGCTTGCTGGCAATCGACGACAGCGCCAGCAACAGCGCGCCGGTCAGGGCGCTGGCCGGCAGCAGGAAGCGCTGGTCTTCACCCACCAGGATCCGCGCGATATGCGGACCCACCAGGCCGATAAAGCCGATGGTGCCGACGAAGGCCACGGCGGTAGCCGACAACAGGCTGATGCGCAGCAACGAGAAAAACCGCAGGCGCTTGACGTCCACGCCGAAGCTTTGCGCGCGGTCTTCGCCCATGCGCAGCAAGGTCAGGCGCGGTGCGGCGGCGAAGGAAAACGGCAACACCACCGCGACCACCAGGGCCAGGATACCGAGCTTGTCCCAGTTGGCCCGGGTCACGCTGCCCAGGGTCCAGAACACCAGTTGTTGCAGCACGTCCTCGGTGGCCACCAGTTGCAACAAAGCCACCACCGCGTTGCAACTGAATACCAGGGCGATGCCGAACAGCACCAGGCTCTCTACGCCGGCGCCCCGCAGGCGCGACATGGCTTGCAGCAAAAACACCGAGGCGGCGGCGAAGATGAACGCCGAAATGGAAATCGCCGTGTTGGCCGACACCCACAAGGTCGTCACCGGAAACACAATCACCAGGGATGCCCCCAGCGCCGCCGCCGACGACACGCCCAAGGTAAACGGGCTGGCCAGCGGGTTGTTCAAGATCGCCTGCATCTCCGCCCCGGCCAGCGACAACGCACAGCCCACCAGCACCGCCATCAACGCGTAGGGCAGGCGCACGTTCCAGATGATCACCTGGTCGGTGGCGCTGAGGTGGGACGGGTGCGCAATCCCGTCAAGCAAGGCCAGCAGGCCCATGCCGGACGGGCCGCTGGCCAGGTCCACCAGCATGGCGCACACCAGCGCCATGCCCAGTAGCGCCAATAGCCAGGCACGCCGCGCCAGCAGGCGGCGATAGCCGTGGGTGGCTGAGGCGAGGTCGAGGGTTTGCGTGGTCATTTAGAGGTGTCGATCCAATAGGCACCCTGCAACGGCATCCCCAGGAATTGCTGGTTGATCTGTTCCATGGTCGCCTGCGGGTCCAGCTTGGCGAACAAGTGCGGATGCACCCATTTGGCCAGCGACTCAATCGCCAGCAGGTTGTACGGCGAGTTGTAGAAGTCATGCCACAGGCCGTGGGCATTGCCTGCGCGGATGGCACGCAGGTTGGCGAACTCGGGGCGCGCCAATACGCGGTCAAAGGCTTCACGCGCCTCGTCATGGCTCACGCCGGCACCCAGGATCAGCCCCGGCTTGTGGTTACCGGTGGCGACATAAATATCCGGGTCCGCTTTCAAGGCGTATTCCACGCTGATATCCCCCAGTGCCCCCGGTACCACATCGGCGGCGATGTTGCGCCCGCCCACCAGCTTGATCACTTCCCCCATGCCGCTCTTGCCCGTGGTGTGCCCCGGGGCTTGCCAGGCGCCGGCCAGCAGTTCGAGGAACACGCTCGGACGCGGGCCGGCCGGCAAGGTGGCGACCGCGTCGGTGATGACCTTGAGGTGCTGGTCATAGAAATCCAGGAAGGCCTTGGCCTGGGCTTCGCGCCCCAGCGCCTGGCCCAGCGCGTTCATGCTGGTGTGGGTGCCTTGCACCGGGTTGATGCGAAAGTCGACGAACAGCACCGGGATGCCCGCCTTGGCCAGCACATCGGCGACCGGGCTGTGTTCGGTCGGGCCGTGGCCGGAAATGCTGAACACCGCCAGGTCGGGTTTGAGCGAGAGGATTTCCTCGGCGCTGACGCTTTGTTCCGACGCCTGGCCGATCAGCGGGATGTCTTTCACGCTGGGAAATTTCGCCACGTAGGCGTTATAGGTGTGCTGGTCCAGCAGCTTCAAATCGTTCTGCCAACCGACGATGCGCTGGAACGGCGCATCGCGGTCCAGCAGGGCAAACGCCGAAATCAAGCGGCCTTCACCGAGGACCACGCGTTTGACGTTGTCCGCCACGTCGACCTTGCGCCCCAGCACATCGGTGACTTCATGGGCGGCAGCGGTTTCGGCATGGCCGAGGACCAGCGCGGCGAACAGCACGCACAGCTTGAGGACATTACGGGGTTTCAACATGGCAGGAACTCCAGGTGAAGGCGGCGCATCAGGTATCGCTCCAGCGCCGCAAGGGGTTGTGAGGCAAGGCGGCCAGGCAGGTGTCGACTTCGCAGGCGTTGAGCAGTGCCGGGATCTCGACCAGCACGGTTCAGAACTCATAGTCGACGCTGGCAGTGAGGGTGCGCCCGGCGCCCGGAATGCCGTAGAGCTGGAAGCCATCGAGGGACGCGCCGACCTGGCTGTAATAGAACGTGTTGAACACGTTGTTGAGGTTGAGGTTGACCGTGGTGTCCTTGTTCACCTTGTATTGCGCGGCCAGGTTGCTCAGCCAGTAGCCGGGGGCTTTTTCGTGGTCGCGGGTGTAGATCGCGTAGACCCCGGACGGGCCGTCGGCGTAGCTGCTGTTGTTGTTCAACCCCCCGACGTATTTGTTGTCGGTGTAGCGGCGCCGGCCCACGTATTGCTCGCCGTAGCTGAGGCTCAGAGCGTCGGTGACGGCGTAGGTGGTCCACAGGTTGGCGGTCAGGTCCGGGACGTTCTTGGCTTCGGCGCCTTTGTTGATGCCTTTGGTCTGGGTGCTCTTGAGGGCCGAGAAACCGCTATAGGCGGTCCAGCGTGGGGTGATATTACCTTGCAGGCCCAGCTCGATGCCGTCGACGCGCTTGGCGGGCAGGGCGCGTACCGGGGCGGATTCGCCGTCCTGGTATTCCCAGGCGTTGTCCAGTTCGGTGCGGAAGATCGCCGCCGTGACGTTGAGCATGTCATGGGCGATGTCCCACTTGGTGCCCAGTTCATAGGTCTTGGATTTGGCCGGGCTGTAACGACGGGTGCTGGCCGCGCCGTAGATCTGGTTGTTGGTGGACGCGCCCAGCGCCGAGGGCTGCGCCGCCTCGCTGTAGGACACATAGATGCTGCCATTGGGCAACGGTTTGAACACGGCGCCAACCCGACCGCTGACGGCACCGTCGGTACTGCTGATCGTCGCCTGGCCGCGCTGGCGGGTTTCGGCGCGCCAGTTGTCGTAGCGCAACGAGCCGAGTACTTGCCACTGCTCGTTGAGGGTGAGGGTGTCGCCCAGGTAGAGACCGGCGTTGTCGATCACCGAGCGCGGGTCGCCTTCGCCTTTGGTCACGTAGGTGCTGGCGAAGCTGTGGCTGGGGTCGTGCATATCAAACAGCATGTTGCCGGCCGGCACTTCGGCGTTGCGTTTCAGGCCGCCGTAGGTCTCGTGATAGAACTCCAGGCCGCTGACCACCGCGTGCTGCAGGCTGCCGGTGGTGAGGTTGAAATTGAAGTCGGTCTGGTTGTCCAGGATGGTGTAGCGCTTGGACAAACCAAAGTCGCTGCCGCGCAGGATGCTGTAGGCGGTGTTGCTGTTGTTTACGTAGTCGGTGTAGGCATTCACCGTGCTGCCCGGCACTTGGCTGATCGGGCCTACGCCGGTGTAGCCCAAAGTCGCACAGCGGGTGCCGGTGCAGGTCTTCTGGCCGCTGGCGTTGGCGGCGAAGAAGCGCGCCGGCGAGAGCACGGCGAAGTTGTCGCTGCGTTCCCAGCGCGTCTGGTTGCGCAGGTTGGCGTCGTTCCAGGCGAAGTCATGCTCGAAGCGCGCCGTGAGCGAGGTGGTTTTGTTCTCTTGGGTGTAGAGGTGGGAGTCGCCGTACCAGTTGGAGCGTTTCACGCCCGGCATGCGGTCGCCGTTGGTGCCGCGCTGGATCGGCACACCGCCGTCCGGGGTGTTGGTGTCTTTCTGGTAGAAGGTGTCGATGAACAACCGCGTGTCGGTGCCCAGGCCGAAGCCGAACGAGGTGGCAATGCCCCAGCGGTCGTAGTCCACATCGTCGCGTTCGGCCACCTGGTTGTAGTGCTTCATCAGGTTGATGCGCACGGCGCTGGTGTCGTTCAGCTGTTTATTCAGGTCGGCAGTGAGGCGGCGGTAGCTGTCGGTGCCGATCCCGGCCGAGACTTTGTTGGCATCGCCCAGATGCGCTTCCTTGCTGACCAGGTTGACGCTGCCGCCCACGGCCGAGACCCCGGACTCGATGGAACCGGTGCCCTTGAACACTTCGGCCTGCTGCAGGTTGAAGGTGTCGGTGCGCGTGGACATGCCGGCATCGCGCACACCGTCGACGGTCAGGCTCTGCTCGGAAGAAAAACCGCGGATCGAAAACAGATCGCCCCAGCCCAGGTTGCCCTCGCCGGACATAAAGGTAATGCCCGGGACATTGCGCAACACTTCCTGCAAGGTCTGCGCGTTCTGCTCCTTGAGCACCTGTTGCGGCACGATGGTCACGCTTTGCGGTGCGTCCAGCAGCGGCTGGCTGATCTTGGCCGAGGTGACGCGGTCCACCTTGAAGGTGGAAGTGGCTTCGCCGTCGATCTTGATTTCCGGCAGGCTCAACACCGAATCGCTGGACGTGGCGGTTGGGGCGTCAGCCAGGGCCACCGGTGCGACGCTGCCGGCAGCCAGCAAACCGAACATCGGTGCCAGGGTGTGCCGCGTGTGGCGGTGAGGCGTGGGCAATGATAGGGGCAATGACATGGTAGCGTCCGAGTCTAAATTACAATTACTCTCATTTAGGTTCGGTAGTCTAAAGAGCGATTCCTCCTGCCATACCCCAGGTTTGTATCGCTGATGCGTGATTAGGGTTTCCCACAACATTCCATTACATTTGCCTGCGCTGCCGGCTGAATTTTCGGCTATTTGCTGCGTTTCATCGTTTTTCGGATTGACTGCCCATGGCCAAGCAAGACCACCTGCTGATCGTTGACGACGACCCGCAAATCCGCCAACTGCTCTGCGACTACCTGAGCGACGCCGGCTTCCAGGTGTCCACCGCCGCCGACGGCAAGGAAATGCGCCGCCGCCTGGCGCTGAATGTGATCGACTTGATCGTGCTCGACCTGATGCTGCCCGGCGAAGACGGCCTGAGCCTTTGCCGCGAACTGCGGGTTAACTCCAACACGCCGGTGGTGATGCTCACCGCCAAGGGCTCGTTGATCGATCGTATCGTCGGCCTGGAAATCGGCGCCGACGATTACTTGCCCAAACCCTTCGACCCACGTGAGTTGCTGGTGCGGATAAAAGTGGTGCTGCGCCGGGTACAGAGCTTTCCCGACCGCGCCCGCCTGGATGAAGCGCCGAGCATTCGTTTCGCAGGCTGGCAACTCGACACGCGGGCGCGGCAATTGCTGTCGCCGCAGGGCGTGGTGGTCAGCCTGGGCAACTCGGATTACCGCGTGTTGCGCCTGCTGTTGCAGCACCCCAATCGCCCGTTGAACCGCGACTTTCTGCTCAACCATGTGTTCGACAAGGACAGCACGCCGTTCGACCGCTCCATCGATGTGTGCGTCAGCCGCCTGCGCTCGCAATTGCCGGCAGGGTTGATCAAGACCGTGCGCAACGAGGGCTACATGCTCACCGCCGATGACGTGGTGTTGGAGTCGTGAGACTGCTGCCGCGTTCGCTGTTCGGCCGGCTGGTGCTGATTCTCGTCAGCGGCATGCTCGCCGCGCAGGCCCTGACCAGCAGCATCTGGTACGACCGACGCCATGGGCAGGTGCTGGAAATCCCGGCGCGGTTGATCGCCACGCGCCTGGCGGACGTGGTGCGCCTGGTGCACAGCGATCCACAGCAAGCGGATGTGCTGATCAAGCTGCTCGACACGCCAAACTTCCGCCTGAGCCTCAGCGACCAGGCCAGCAACACCCCGAGCACCCTGCATGACAGTGACCGGCCCACCGAGCGATTGATCAAGAAGGTGCTGTCGGAAAAAACCGGTTACGCCCAAACCCTGATCCTGTTGCGCCTGTCTCTGATCGATGGCGACGGGCAGACCGCCGGCCTGTCGACCTTGCTCGGTTCCCAACCGGTGGTGGGACAATTTTTGATCGACCTGCGCCTGCCCGACGGGCGCTGGTTGCAGGTGGATGCCAGTGAAGAGCAGGGCTGGACCAGTACCTCGCCGCTGGACCTGCTGTTCGATTACGTGATGCGCATCTACCTGCTGCGGGTGCTGGTGTTGGTGGTGATCGCGCTGGTCGCGGTACGCCTGGCGATTCGCCCGCTCAACACCCTGACCAAGGCCGCCGAGGCGTTGGGCCGGGATATCCAGCGCCCGCCGCTGTCGGTGGACGGTCCCACTGAAGTTCGCCGCGCCGCCCAGGCATTTAATGCGATGCAACAGCGGCTGATCGCCAACATCGCCGAGCGCACGCGTTTCCTTGCGGCGATTTCCCACGATTTGCGTTCACCGATCACACGACTGCGCCTGCGCACCGAGATGCTTGAGGACAATCGCACCAAGGAGCGTTTTCGCAGCGATCTGGAAGAAATGGAGCACATGGTGTCCAGCACGCTGGATTTTGTCAGCAGCGGCGAAATCAACGAGACGCGGCAGAACATCGATATCAACGCCTTGCTGCAAAGCCTGCAGGCGGACTTGCAGGACGTTGGCGAGCAGGTGGTGATCGAAGGCCGGGCGAAGCAGCCATTGCCGGGGTATGCCCGCAGCCTTAAACGTTGCGTGCAGAACCTGCTGGAGAACGCTGTGCGTTATGGCCGTGATGTGGTGGTGCGGGTCGAGGACCAGGCGGACAGCTTGAAGATCGTCATCAATGACCGTGGCCCCGGGATTCCCCGGGAACAGTTGGAGCAGGTGATGGAGCCGTTCTATCGCGTGGAAGGTTCACGCAATGCCGAGACCGGCGGGTATGGCCTGGGATTGAGCATTGCCCACACCATCGCCAAGGCGCATGACGGGCGTTTGGCGTTGCGCAACCGGGACGGCGGAGGGCTTGAGGTGGAACTGGTGTTTCAACGCAAATCCTGAATGTGGAACGCAACTGAATGTGGAAGGGGGCTTGCCCCCGATTGCTGGCTGTCAGGCACTGAATAGGAGACTGGTATACCGCTATCGGGGGCAAGCCCCCTCCCACATTTAAATCTTCAGCGTGGCTTTACGCCCCGTGGCACTTCTTGAATTTCTTCTCGCTGCCGCACGGGCAAGGATCGTTGCGGCCCACGTCCTTCAGGGCATTGCGCACCGGCTCCTGGTGAGCGTGGCCGCAGTTCGGGCCGTGGACATGGCCGTGGTCGTGATCATGGTGATCGTGATCATGGTTGCAGTCAGGACCATGGACATGGGGTTGCTGAGTCATCGATGTCGCTCCGGAATAAAATCGCCGGGGATTATCTCGCCATTGTGATTCACCTGCACGTCATAACCGATGAATAATCCGGTTTTCAGCTCGCCTTCGAGGCGATAGGGCACGGGGCGGTCGGGTTTTTTCAGCATCTGCACCACATCGCGGATCTGCGGCCAGAGGTTGGTGCGCACCGACACCTTGAAAAAGGCATGGCCGCGCGGCGGCACGGTAAGCCATTGGTTGGACTCGCCTTCGGTCAGCACAAAGTCATCCAGCGTCACTTTGTAGATCAGGCCACGCACGGTCAGGTCGGCGTCGTCGCGATTGTCCACGCGAAAGTACAGCTTGAATTTCTGCTCCAGCAGCTTGGCTCGCACCACTTCGACCTTCACCAGGGAGATGTGGGGCGGCGGCGCGTCGTCCTCGAACCACGACGCGCAGCCGGTCAGGCCAAGGGTTAACGCCAGCATCAAGCTGTAGATCCGGAGCATGGCGTGAGTCCTGTGGTGGCTATAGATAGCTGGAACAACACTTCTTGAATTTTTGCCCGCTGCCGCACAGGCAGGCATCGTTACGTCCGGTCTTCACTTCCACGGTCGGGTCGATGAAGTACCAGCGCCCGTCATTCTGTACGAAAGAAGACTGCTCGCGGTGACTATGTTCGCCGGTGCTGTCATGCCAGCGCGCGGTGAAGGTCACGAACGCGTGTTCCGGCTGGCCGCCGAATACCTCGGAGCTTTCCACTTCAAGGCCGAGCCAGGTGCTCTGGGCGCTCCACGCGGCGATGGCGGCACGGTCCAGGCCGGGCTGTTGCGCGGGCAGCGTGGTGGCAACCAGATAGTCCACCAAGCCCAGTACGTAGGCGCTGTAGCGCGAGCGCATCAACGCGGTCGCGCAGGGCGCGGGGTGCCCGGCGTGATAATGGCCGCAGCAGGCATCCAGCAGGTTGCCACTGCCGCAGGGGCAAATGGATGTACTCATCGGGTTACCACCAATACTTTCCGAAGTTTTCCGGGTTGGCCCAGAAGCGGGCATTGAGCCAGTCCGGTACCTGTTTATAGTCAAGCAGATCATAGGTAAACAGCGTCAGAACCTGTTCGTCACGCTGGAAACGCTCGCCGGCCTGCAGGGCCAGGGAGAAGAAGTCGGTGTCCTTCCAGTCGCAGGCCCCCAGGTCAACCAGCACCGCAATGCGGCTGGCGTTGAGGTTGCGGATACCGCCCAGCAGGGTCAGGCCTTGCGGTTTTGACAGGTGCTCCAGGCAATCCACCACCAGCGCCAGGTCAAAACGCTGCGCGGCCAGCTCCGCCGGCAGGGGGCCGGGTGGGGCAACAGCAACCTGGGTGCCGGGGTGTGCTGCTTGAAAAGCCTCCAGCGCCGGGAACTGGCTGGCGCCCAACAGCAACAGGCGTTTGGGCTGGTGCAGGTCGAGCAAGGCGGCCAGGGCCTGCTGGGGTGTACGGTCAGAAATACCGGCGGTCATCAGAGATCCTCACATCAGGACCGTAGAGACTAGCGCGGCTGAGCGTGCGGGCCTAGAGCGGGCGGTGGCGAAAACTCCTACGAGGGCGACGATCCTCAATGAATACGGGGGCGCGGCGTAGTGGCGCAGATGAAAAGAGCCGTCTTTACTCCACTCATCGGCCCCCGCCGATCCCCTCAGGAGAAATCAGATGAGCATCATGCGGACAGCTCTACCCTTGGTTCTGCTAACCGGAGTATTGACAGGTTGCGCAGGTTTGCAAAAAACCGACTGGCCCACCTGCGCCGCCGTTGGCGGTGTGACCGGTGCGGCGATCGGTGCCACTGAAAGCTCGGCCTATGCAGGCTATGGCGCGTTGTTGATCGGCGGTATGGCCGGCGCCTATTGCTGGGTGCATGGCGACGGTGACGAAGATGGCGATGGCGTGCCGGACAGCCGCGACAAGTGCCCGGGCACGCCAAAAGGTGTGCCGGTGGATGCCAATGGTTGCCCGCCCGTACCGCCACCGGTCGTGGTTGAGGAAGTGGTCGTGGTCAAGGAGGAAACCATCGTGATCCGTGACGTGCACTTCCAGTTCGACTCGGCGAAGTTGACGGCGGCGGATACCGCCAAGCTCGACACCGTCGCCACCCGCCTGAAACAGGAAGCCCCAGGCGCCCAGTTGCGGGTCAGTGGCCACACCGACAGCGTCGGCAAAGAGGCCTACAATCAGAAACTCTCGGAAAAACGCGCGCATTCGGTGGTCGAGTACCTGATCAAGTCCGGCGTGCCGCGCAGCAGTTTTGTATCGGTGACCGGTGCAGGCGAGAGCCATCCGGTAGCCGACAACAAAACCGCTGAAGGCCGTGCCTTGAACCGTCGTACGGAAATCCAGATCAACCGCTGACGGCCCTGCCCCTGTGGGATACACAGGGGCATTGCTGCCAATCCTCCCCCTTTATCAACTTTTTTGATCCTTCACTGGCAAAGCGCCTGCGGAAGTCGTTACTGTGCGTCCAAAGAAAAACTAGAAATATTTTTTGAAAAAAATCAGGGGAGCTCCATGATGCGTAAGGTTTTTCTGTTGGCCCTGTTGGTCAGCCCCGTTGCCCTGGCCCAGAGCGTCAGTGTTGAACCCAACTCGTTGATGCGCCTGCCCAACAGCACCAGCGTGTTGCAATTGGAGCGCCTGGAGGTGGCGGACTACGGCACCTTGCTGATTCCCGCCAACATCAGCCAGGTCTCCGTGGATGAGCTGCACCTGGGCCGCGACGCCCGTATCGCCATTGTGCCCGGCAACACCGCTCTGCAATTGCAGGTGCGCCATGCGCAATTGGACCACGGTAGCCAGATCACCTCCCGCGGCGCTCCCGGCACCCACGAAAAACCGGCCAAGTCCGGGCGTGACCTGACCTTGCGTATCAACTCCCTGGCGGCAGAAGAACTCTCGGTGGACGCCCGTGGCGGTGCCGGCGCCCAGGGTTATGCCGGGCTGGATGGCGCCAACGGCGAAGACCCAGGGTGCACCTGGGGCTCGGCCGGTCGCGGTGCCAACGGGGATAACGGCGGTGATGGCTTGCCTGGCGCGTCGGGCGCGCAGGTGCGGGTCGAGTTGCCGCAGGAATTTCCGGCTGACCATATAAAGGTCTGGGTCGATGGCGGTCCTGGTGGATTGGCCGGCACGGCGGGCAAGCCGGGCAAGGGCGGCCAGTCCAAAGGCTGCCTGGTGTACCGCGCCGATGGCGGCGAGAAAGGCCGTCCAGGCTTGGAAGGGCAGCCGGGGCCGGCCGGGCCTGCGGGGACTGTGACCATCCAGCGGCTTTGAATTGCCTGCTCTGACGCCATCGGGGCAAGCCCCCTCCCACAATTGGACTGCATTCCAACTGTGGGAGGGGGCTTGCCCCCGATAGCGGACTAAAGCCTGCCTCAGAACATCGGCCGAGCCGAAGCAATCGCCACCACCACCAACCCCACAATCAGGTTAATGCCCACCAATCGGCGAATCTGCCCCAGCACCGCCGCACCCGCCGGCCAATCCTCAGCCGCCACTGCCTTGCGCAACTCCGGGAACTTCAGCGCCTGGATGCGGATAAACAGCGCCGTCATCACCAGATACAAACCCATCATCACCTGCACATAACGCGGTGCCGTCTCAAACCCGTTGAAGCGCAAGTGCAGCAGGCCAATGCCGCTGATCGGCAAAACCGCCACGGCGATCCACACCCATACGAAAAAACGTTGAAACACATTTGCCCATAATTTGAGCCGGGCAGGGCCTTCAAGTGCCGCCACAGCGGCGGGGCGCAGGATCATCCAGGCGAAAAACATACCGCCGACCCATACCAGGGCGGCCAATACATGCAGGGTGTAAGCGAGGCTAAACGCGGTCATTGTGGTACTCCGTTCTGCGCGGGATTCATTAGCGGGGTATGATAGCCGCCGATCCGAACCACTGAAAATTTATCCAGCGTTTTTTGCGCCCGACTATCCATGATCAGCACTGAACTCAAAACCACGATCCAGGGTGCCTATTCGCGTTTTCTCGAAGCCAAGAGCTTGAAACCGCGCTACGGCCAACGCCTGATGATCGCCGAAGTGGCCAAGGTCCTCGGGGATATCGACACCGACGACGAAGGCCGCCGCGAGGGTGAGCCCGCGGTCGTGGCCGTCGAGGCCGGCACCGGTACCGGCAAGACCGTGGCCTACAGCCTGGCCGCGATCCCGACCGCCAAGGCCGCCGGCAAGCGCCTGGTGATCGCCACCGCCACCGTCGCCCTGCAGGAGCAGATCGTCTACAAGGACCTGCCCGACCTGATGCGCAACAGTGGCCTGAGCTTCACCTTCGCCCTGGCCAAAGGCCGTGGCCGCTACATGTGCCTGTCCAAGCTCGACGTGCTGTTGCAGGAAGGTCACGCGCAAACCGCCACCGCCCAGCTGTTCGAAGAAGAAGGCTTCAAGATCGAAGTCGATGAGGCCAGCCAGAAGCTGTTTACCAGCATGATCGAGAAACTGGCCGGCAATAAATGGGACGGTGACCGCGACAGCTGGCCCACCGCCCTGGAGGATTCCGACTGGGCGCGCCTGACCACCGACCACAGCCAGTGTACCAACCGCCATTGCCCCAACTTCGGCCAGTGCGCCTTCTACAAGGCTCGCGAAGGCATGGGCAAGGTCGATGTGATCGTCACCAACCATGACATGGTGCTGGCCGACCTGGCCCTGGGCGGCGGTGCGGTGTTGCCGGACCCGCGCGACACCCTCTATGTGTTTGACGAAGGCCACCACCTGCCCGACAAGGCCATCGGCCATTTCGCCCATTACACGCGCCTGCGCTCCACCGCCGACTGGCTCGAAACCACCGCGAAGAACCTCACCAAACTGCTGGCCCAGCACCCGCTTCCGGGCGACCTGGGCAAGCTGATCGAACAGGTGCCGGAGCTGGCGCGCGAGATCAAGACCCAGCAGCAATTCATGTTCAGTGCCTGCGAACAGGTCGCCGACTTCAAACCGGGTGAAGACGTCGAGGGCCGTGAGCGGCCACGTCACCGTTTCGTCGGTGGGCTGATCCCCGAGCACATGCGAGAGATGGGCATCGAGCTGAAGAAAGGCTTTTCACGCCTGACCGACCTGTTCACCCGTCTCACTGACTTGCTTAAAGAAGGCATGGATGGCGAGGTCAATATCGGCATTGCCAGCAACCAGGCCGAAGAATGGTACCCGTTGTTCGGCAGCCTGCTGTCCCGTTCCCAGGGCAACTGGGAGCTGTGGACCGCCTTCACCGTCGAAGACCCGGAAGACAACCCGCCCATGGCGCGCTGGCTGACCTTGTCGGAAAGCGGTGCGCTGTTCGATATCGAGGTCAACGCCAGCCCGATCCTGGCCGCCGAAATGCTGCGCCGCAACCTGTGGAACGTGGCCTACGGTTGCCTGGTGACTTCCGCGACGCTGACCGCCCTAGGCACCTTCGACCGCTTCCGGATGCGCGCCGGCCTGCCGAAAAAAGCCGTCACCGCCGTGGTGCCGAGCCCGTTCCATCACGCCGATGCGGGCGTGCTGCGGGTGCCGGACCTCAAGGCCGACCCACGGGACGCAGCGGCCCACACCGCCGCGATCATCCGCGACCTGCCGGAGCTGGTCGAAGGTTCGCGCGGAACGCTGGTGCTGTTCTCGTCACGCAAACAGATGCAGGACGTGTTCGACGGCCTCGACCGTGATTGGCGCAAGCAAGTGTTTATCCAGGGCAACCTGTCCAAGCAGGAGACCCTGAACAAACACAAGGCGCGTGTAGACGGCGGCGACTCCAGCGTGCTGTTCGGCCTGGCCAGCTTCGCCGAAGGGGTGGACTTGCCGGGTGCCTATTGCGAACACGTGGTGATTGCCAAGATCCCGTTCTCGGTGCCGGACGATCCGGTCGAGGCGGCTTTGGCCGAGTGGATCGAGGCGCGGGGCGGTAATCCGTTCATGGAGATCTCGGTGCCGGATGCTTCCTTGAAGCTGGTCCAGGCCTGCGGTCGCTTGCTGCGTACCGAAGAGGACCGGGGCACCATCACCTTGCTTGATCGGCGTCTGGTCACCCAGCGCTATGGCAAGGCTATCCTGAATGCCTTGCCGCCTTTCAGGCGCGAAATTTCTTAAGCCACAGTGGGCGGTTTCGCCCACTTCGTGGTCTATCTCACTGTATTTCATCAGGCCATTCATCGGCCGTCTGGGAGAACCTTGTTCGTATGATTCGCACGCTGCCCGCTCTTTTTGCCTTGCTGCTCGCCGCGCCCTTGATGGCTGCGCCTGCGGGGCAACAGACTTTGTTCAACTTCGTCCGGCCTGCCGATGTGGTCAAGGTGGCGACCCAGGACGCCAGCCTGCCGCAATACAACGCCGAACAAACCCCCGAAGGCGAAGTGCTGCGCCGCATCACGTTCAACCCGGCCGCCGAACCGAGCCTGGTGCTGAGCCCGCAGACCGGCGCCTGGGACTGGTCCCGGTCGGGTGCCATGAGCCTGCGCATCCAGAGTGCGATGGACTGGGCGTTGACCCTCTACGTCAAGGTGCAGAGCGCGGATGGCAAGACCCTGGTCAGCCGCATCGACCTGCCCGCCGGCCCGGCTCAGACCTTGCTGGTTCCGCTGCAGGCCAATTCGCCGCTGAGCCAGGGCATGAAGGCCGGCCCACCGATGCCGATCACCGTGGACGGCCAGCGTGTGTTGCTGGCCAGTAGCGCTGGCGAGATCGACCGCAGCCAGGTGGTTTCGGTGACGCTGTCGATGCTCAAACCCAACGCCGCCCAGAGCATCCTGCTGGAGCGCTTCGGCTTGCAGGACAGCGAGCCGGTGCTGAAGGCGGCCTACAGCGAGCTGGTGGATGCCTATGGTCAATCCACCCGTGCGCGGTGGCCGGAAAAAGTCAGCAGCGACGAACAACTCAAAGCCGCTGCCGCCAAGGAGCAACAGCAGCTCCAGGGTTGGCTGGCCACGCGGGATAAATCCGCGCTGGACCAATACGGTGGCTGGAACAAAGGCCCGGCATTCGACGCCAGCGGGTTTTTCCGTACCGAGAAGCGCGACGGGCGCTGGTACCTGGTGACACCGCAAGGGCATCCGTTCTACTCCCTGGGCGTCAATACCGTGGCCCCGGACAACAGCCAGACCTATGTGGCCGGCCGTGAATGGATGTTCGCCGCGCTGCCCAAGGGCGGCGAACCCTTCGACAAGTATTACGGCAGCGGCGACAACCGCACCGGCAATGGCGCGGGGGAAGGCCGTGGCTTCGGTGCCGGGCGTTGGTATGACTTTTACGGCGCCAACTTGCAGCGTACCTATGGCGGTGACGGCTTCGACCAGAAACGTTGGGTCACTCACAC
Source organism: Pseudomonas sp. NFR09 (assembly GCF_900111535.1). Taxonomy (NCBI): domain Bacteria; kingdom Pseudomonadati; phylum Pseudomonadota; class Gammaproteobacteria; order Pseudomonadales; family Pseudomonadaceae; genus Pseudomonas; species Pseudomonas sp. NFR09. Next base: position 125,937 of record NZ_FOIH01000001.1, on the reverse strand, counting down.
CCTCGACCGCTTGCAGGCCTGGGGTTTCAACACCGTCGGCAACTGGAGCGACGAGAGCCTGGCCACCGCCGGCCGGGTTCCCTACACCTTGCCGCTGTCGATCGTCGGCGATTACGCCAGCATCAGCACCGGCACCGACTGGTGGGGCGGCATGCCCGACCCGTTCGACCCGCGTTTCGCCATGGCCACCGAGCGCGCCGTGGCGATTGCCGCCCGTGACCACCGCGATGACCCGTGGTTGATCGGCTTTTTTGCCGACAACGAGTTGGCCTGGGCCGGCCCTGGCGATGATCCGAAATCCCGCTACGCCTTGGCGTACGGCACGTTGCGCATGACCACCGACGTACCGGCCAAGCGCGCGTTCCTCAAGCAACTGCGCGACAAGTACCGCAACGAAGAAGGTTTGTCGAAAGCCTGGGGTATCGAATTGAAGGGCTGGGAGCTGATGGAGGACCCGGGTTTCGAACCGCCGATGCCGAATCCCGAGCACCCGGAAATCGAGGCGGACTTCAAATACTTCCAGAAGACCTTCGCCGATGCCTACTTCAAGACCATTTCCGACTCGCTGAAATGGCACGCGCCCCATCAACTGCTGCTGGGTGGCCGTTATGCGGTCAGCACGCCGGAAGCCGTGGCCTCCTGCGCGCAGTACTGCGATGTGTTGAGTTTCAACATGTACACCCTCAAGCCTCAGGACGGCTACGACTTCGCCGCGTTGCGGGCGTTGGACAAGCCGGTGCTGATCACCGAATTCAATTTCGGCTCGGCCGACCGTGGGCCGTTCTGGGGCGGCGTGACACAGTTGGCCAGGGAAGAAGATCGTGGCGCGGCGTATGGCAACTTCCTCAAGCAGGCCATGGCCGAGCCGTCGATTGTCGGCGTGCATTGGTTCCAGTACCTGGACCAGCCGGTGACCGGGCGTCTGCTGGACGGTGAAAACGGTCACTTTGGCCTGGTCGGTATCACCGACGTACCGTTCCAGGGTTTTGTGGAGAGTGTGCGCAAAAGCAACCTGGCGGCGGTCGACCAACTGGGCAAGGAAGCGCAAAAGGCCAAGGCGGCAGGCGCCACGCGTGAAAGCGAAGGTGGCAGGGCCGGGCATGAAGGCAAAGGCCCGGGGCAGGGCGCCGGGCATGCAGGCGGTCACTCCGGGAACGGTCATTGATTGAACGCTGACGGGTTCACAAAACCCACCAGGGCTGGAACAATGTCGGCCACTTTTTTCGATGTTTTCCGAGGGCGCTCAGGTGCAGATCCAGGGTCATTACGAACTCCAGTTCGAAGCGGTACGTGAAGCGTTCGCCGCGTTGTTCGATGACCCGCAGGAGCGTGGTGCCGGGCTCTGCATCCAGATCGGCGGCGAAACGGTCGTCGACCTGTGGGCCGGCACCGCCGACAAGGACGGCGCCGAGGCCTGGCACAGCGACACCATCGTCAACCTGTTCTCCTGTACCAAGACCTTTACCGCCGTCACGGCCCTGCAATTGGTGGCCGAAGGCAAGTTGCAACTGGATGCGCCGGTCGCCAACGTCTGGCCGGAGTTTGCCGCGGCCGGGAAAGAAACCATCACCCTGCGCCAGTTGTTGTGCCATCAGGCCGGGTTGCCGGCGATCCGCGAGATGCTCCCCACCGAAGCCCTGTACGACTGGCAACTGATGGTCGACACCCTGGCGGCCGAAGCCCCGTGGTGGACACCGGGCCAGGGCCATGGCTACGAGGCGATCACCTACGGCTGGCTGGTCGGTGAGCTACTGCGGCGTGCCGATGGGCGCGGGCCGGGAGAGTCCATCGTGGCGCGGGTCGCACGGCCATTGGGCTTGGACTTCCATGTGGGCCTGGCGGACGAAGAATTTTATCGCGTGGCCCATATAGCGCGCAGCAAAGGCAATATGGGCGATGAAGCCGCGCAACGTCTACTGCAAGTAATGATGCGCGAACCGACGGCGATGACCACGCGTGCATTTGCCAATCCACCGTCTATTCTGACCAGCACTAATAAACCCGAATGGCGCCGTATGCAGCAGCCGGCGGCAAATGGTCACGGCAATGCGCGCAGCCTGGCGCGTTTTTATAGTGGACTGTTGGACGGTAGTTTGCTGGAGGCCGACATGCTCGAACAATTGACTCGCGAGCACAGCATCGGTCCGGATAAAACATTATTGACACAAACCCGTTTCGGCCTGGGCTGCATGTTGGATCAGCCGCAGTTGGCCAATGCCACCTTCGGCCTTGGCCCACGTGCATTCGGGCATCCGGGCGCTGGTGGTTCGGTGGGGTTTGCCGATCCTGAACATGATGTTGCGTTCGGTTTCGTGACTAATACACTCGGACCTTATGTACTTATGGACCCGCGGGCACAGAAGTTGGTCAGAATATTGGCCGGTTGTCTGTAAACCCCTTGCTGTTTCACGTTTTTTTGTTACAAAGGCAACTATAAGAAGACGCTGTAGGAAAAGTTGTAACTTTATTCTTCTGCAAGCGTCTGTTTAACGGATCATCTAGATCCCTGGTTTTTTCTCATTTTGTGGATATCTCATGTTATCGAACAAGTCCTTGGCTCTTGCGCTATGTCTCACTATTACCGGTTGCGCACAAACTCCACAAAATGATGCCGAGGGCGGGCATTGGTGGTCATTTGGATCCGATAAGGCCTCGACCAAGGACGCATTGACCCAGGCCGACACCAAGCCGGAAGCTAAGCCAGACGCCAAGCCAGACGCCAAGCCGGCTGCAGGCGTCAAGCCTGCAGCACCGGTAGCTGCCGCCGCCGCAGCACCAGCTTCGGCTCCAGCTCCCGCCGCCAAGGCGGACACCGGTTCCAGCTGGTGGCCGTTTTCCTCCAAGAGCGCCGATGAGAAGGCAGCCGATGCGAAGGCCGACCTGAAAGCCGACCTGAAGGCCGCTGATCCAGCCCCAGCAGTCGCCAAGACCGACACCGAAACCCACTGGTGGTGGCCGTTCGAAAGCAAACCCAAGCCATTGGCCAAGGTCGACGTGACCAACGTGCCGATGCCCGACCCGAAAATCACCCAAGCCTGGCTGGACGACTATGAGCCGCGTCTGCGTGCGGCTATCAAGGACAGCAACCTGCAACTCGAGCGTCGCGACAACGTGCTCGTGGTGATTGCCCCGGTTGATGGTTCCTACAACCCGAAACGCCCGGCCATGCTGCTGCCGGTCACCCTCGGTCCGTTCACCCGGGTTGCCAAGGCCGTTGAAGCCGATCCGAAGACTGCCGTGCTGGTACTGGGTCACGTCGATGCCACCGGCACCGCCCCGGCCAGCCAGGCGCTGACCAAGGAGCGTGCACAGTCCATCGCCTCGATCTTCAGCCTCAGCGGTTTGAAGCAGGACCGCCTGATGCTGCGCGGCATGGGCGACCTGATGCCACGTGCCGCCAACGACAGCAGCCAGGGCCGCGCCTTGAACCGTCGCATGGAAATCATGTTCACCCAGCGCACTACCATGCTGGCGCTGCTGAGCAAATATCAGTCGGGCAAGACCCCGCCTGTCGCCGAAATGGTGGCGGTGCAGGATGTTCCAGCTCCGGCTCCAGCCGCCAAGGCCCCGGCCAAGAAGGCTTCGACCGCCAAGAAAGCGGCTGCCAAGCCAGCGGCCAAGAAAGCCCCGGCCAAGCCAGCGGCGAAAAAAGCGGCACCCGCCAAAGCCAAGGCTGCTGCACCGGCAAACGACCAGGCGAAAAACTGATCTGCTGAACCAGAAGGATAAAGCCGCATGACCCAGGCACTGGCCGATATGCGCCGTGACTACACACGGGATGGCTTGAGCGAGGCCCAGGCCCCGAGCGAGCCGTTTGCCTTGTTCCACCAGTGGTTTGCCGACGCGGTGAAAACCGAGCAGCCACCGGTTGAGGCCAATGCAATGACCTTGGCCACGGTCGACCAGGACGGTCGCCCGCACTGCCGCATCCTGTTGCTCAAGGGCCTGGATGCGCAGGGCTTTACCTTCTTCACCAATTATCAGAGCGCCAAGGGCCAACAGCTTGCGGCGCGGCCGTTTGCAGCCATGACGTTTTTCTGGCCGACCCTGGAGCGCCAAGTGCGCATTGAGGGTCGAGTGGTGAAGGTCACGCCTGAAGAGTCGGATGCTTATTATCAGGTTCGTCCCTTGGGCAGCCGCCTGGGGGCATGGGCGTCTCCGCAAAGCCAGGTCATCCGTGACCGGGAAGAGCTGCAGGACCTGCTCAAGGCTACCGAGCAGCGTTTCAGCGATACCCAGCCTGACTGCCCGGAGCACTGGGGTGGTTATCGCCTGTTACCCGAGCGCATCGAGTTCTGGCAAGGCCGCGCCAGCCGCTTGCATGACCGCCTGAACTATCGCCTGCAAGGGGCCGACTGGACCCGCGAACGCCTGGCACCCTGAGCTGCACCTTTCGTCACTCCGCTTGAATGATGCCTGTCACCCCGACGTCTCTATTGAAGAGGCTTCGGGCGTGTACTGCTGTGCCGCGTTCTTCAGCCAGTGAGGCAAGTGGGACCGTTTGATCTTCAAGCGGCGAGCCTCTTGCAGCTGTTGCAGCATGAAGGTGCGCTTGTGCAGATCATTACCCGCCAGCGACAGTGCCAGGTCACGGTCTATCCAACGCCTGATGCGCAGGTACAACCAGGCATGGAAATACAGTCCCGCAAGGGTTGTGACTACAATGATGAAGTAATCCATGAAGATCCCGGTTGAGAGAGCAGCGCTACCGTTCGTCTGTTTTTCTGGTGTGGGCAGTCTGTACTAAGGCTGAATGAAAGCAATTTTCTGCGGTGCTTGCCGTGACAGGCGTCAAGCTGCAGCGTTTAATGACCACCTGTCCTTTGGAGTTGATGCTATGCGTAAGTCTGTTTTACTGGTTGCCTGCTTTACTACCCTGTCGTTGCTGCTGGGTGGCTGCGCCTCGAGTCTGACCGGCGACTCGTACTCCCGTGACGAGGCGCGTCGTGTCCAGACCGTGCGTATGGGGACCATCGAATCCCTGCGTCCGGTGAAAATCGAAGGCACCAAGACCCCAATCGGCGGCGCTGCCGGCGCCGTTATCGGCGGTGTTGGCGGCAGTGCCATCGGCGGTGGCCGTGGCAGTATCGTGACCGCGGTGATCGGCGCTGTTGCTGGCGGCCTGCTGGGTTCGGCCACCGAAGAAGGCCTGACCCGTACCCAAGGTGTGGAAATCACCGTGCGCGAAGACGACGGCAGCATACGTGCCTACGTGCAGGCCGTGCAGGAGAATGAAATCTTCCGCATCGGCGACCGCGTACGCATCATGACCGTTGACGGTACCAGCCGCGTTACTCGCTAACCGTCGGTTGTAGAAACACAAAACCCCAACCGGGTGACTGGTTGGGGTTTTTGGTTTTCGAGGCTGTCAAATTCAAACCTGAGGTGCGGCCTTTTTACGACTCGCCATTGCCGTCACCGCATACCCGATACACGCCGCCAGTATCGACCCGGTCAAAATCCCCATCCGGTCTTCCCCGGCAAACTCACTGGCCCCCGGTACGAATGCCAGGGAGCCAACAAACAGGCTCATGGTAAAGCCGATACCGCACAGGATCGCCACGCCGAATACCTGGCCCCAGTTCGCGCCGCTGGGCAGGGCGGCCAGGCCGGTCTTGATGGCCAGCCAGGTAAGGCCGAACACACCGATGGTCTTGCCGATCAGCAGGCCCGCGGCGATGCCCATGGGCACATGGTGGGTGAAGCTTTCCAGGCTTACGCCGGTCAAGGACACGCCGGCGTTGGCAAAGGCGAACAGCGGCAGGATGCCGTAGGCCACCCAGGGGTGCAGGGCATGTTCCAGCGTGAGCAGCGGCGAGGGCTCGGCGTTTTTGGTGCGCATCGGGATGCAGAACGCCAATGTCACACCGGCCAGCGTTGCGTGCACACCACTCTTTAGGACGCACACCCACAGGATCAGCCCGACGATCAGGTACGGCCCGAGCTTGATCACGCCCAGGCGGTTCATCGCGATCAACCCAATCAGGCAGGCGCCCGCACCCGCCAGGGCGGCACCGGACAGATCGGCAGAATAGAACACGGCGATCACGATGATCGCGCCGAGGTCGTCAATGATCGCCAGGGTCATCAGGAACAGTTTCAGCGACACCGGCACGCGTTTGCCCAGCAAGGCCAGTACGCCGAGGGCGAAGGCAATGTCGGTGGCCATGGGAATCGCCCAACCGGAAAGCGCGGCGGGGTAGTCCTTGTTGATCGCCCAGTAGATCAGCGCCGGCACCACCATGCCGCCGATGGCCGCGGCGCCAGGCAGCACCACTTGCGAGGGCTTGGACAGGTGGCCGTCGAGCAACTCGCGCTTGACCTCCAGGCCGATCAGCAGGAAGAACAGAGCCATCAGGCCATCATTGATCCACAGCAGGGCGGGCTTGGCGATTTTCAGCGCGCCGATCTGCGCCACCACCGGCACATCGAGAAACGCGCTGTACAGGTGCGACAACGGTGAATTGTTGATGATCAGCGCCAAGGCCGCAGCCGCGATCAACAACAGACCGCTGGCGGCTTCCAGCTGGAAGAAACGGGTGAAAGTGCTACGCAGAGGCAAGGGATGCTCTCCAATCCAGGTTCAATAGGTGGGTACCCTAACCCGTACCGTTAGTTGTTAAAACAAAAGTTATATTCTTATTTGTTATAAGTGGCTGGCTGGGGTGATGTTGCCGCCAAGCCTAGCAATTGTGTGTCTGATTGAGTCGGTACTGTATCTGTGTGGCGTGTAGGAAACCCCCTAAAATCAGGGCTGACACCTTCAGAGAAACTCTCCATGAGCGACCACCGTCCCTGGGCCCGCGAAGCCATTCGTATCATTGAAGCAGACTTCCAGCGTAGTGCCGATACGCACCTGATTCCCTTGCCGTTACCAGGATTGCCGGGTATCGAGTTGTACTTCAAGGACGAGTCCAGCCATCCCACCGGCAGCCTGAAGCATCGGCTGGCACGCTCGTTGTTCCTGTACGCATTGTGTAATGGATGGCTCAAGCCTGGTGCGCCGGTGATCGAAGCATCCAGTGGCTCGACGGCGATTTCCGAAGCCTACTTTGCGCGTCTGCTGGGTTTGCCGTTTATTGCGGTAATGCCAGCCACCACGTCCCAGGAAAAAATCGCACAGATTGCCTTCTACGGCGGCAAGAGCCACCTGGTACAGGACCCCACGCAGATCTACGCCGAATCCGAACGCCTGGCGCGGGAAAGCGGTGGTCATTTCATGGACCAGTTCACCTACGCCGAACGTGCCACCGACTGGCGGGCGAACAACAATATTGCCGAGTCGATCTTCCAGCAAATGCGTTTCGAGCAGCATCCGGAGCCGAGCTGGTTGATCTCCAGCCCCGGCACCGGCGGCACCACCGCTACGCTCGGTCGTTATGTGCGTTATCGCCAGCATTGCACCCGCGTGTTGTGTGCCGATGCGCAGCGTTCGGTGTTCTTTGATTTCTACCAGAGTGGTGATGCCAGTTTGCGCCTGGACTGCGGTTCGCGGATTGAAGGCATTGGCCGACCACGGGTCGAGGCATCGTTTTTGCCCAAGGTCATCGATGCGATGGTCAAGGTACCGGATGCCCTGTCGCTGGCGGCCATGCATTACCTGGCCGACCGGCTGGGACGACGGGTCGGTGGCTCCAGCGGGACCAACCTGATTGGTGCCCTGGTGGCGGCGCAGCAGATGAAAGCGGAGGGGGAGTCGGGGTCGATCGTGGCGATATTGTGTGACGGTGGTGAGCGGTATGCGACGACGTACTACGATCAGGCCTGGCTGGCGGGGCAGGGTTATGAATTGGACGGTTTGATTGCGGCTGTTGCTGCCAGTGTCGAACGGGGCGAGCCGTTGCCGGACAGCATCTTGCGCGCCAATATCTGAACCCGTAGGAGCCCGGCTTGCCGGGCTCCTACGGGTTATGTGTCAGCCGTGCAGCCCCAGCATATCCCGCGCCAACGCCTCTGCAATCCGAATCCCATCCACGCCCGCCGATAGAATCCCACCGGCGTAACCAGCGCCTTCACCGGCAGGGAACAGCCCTTTCACGTTCAAGCTCTGCATCGATTCGTTACGGGTGATCCGCAACGGTGATGAGGTGCGCGTCTCGATACCCGTCAACACCGCGTCGTGCAGCGAGTAGCCCTTGATCTGCTTCTCGAACGCTGGCAACGCTTCGCGGATCGCTTCAATGGCGAAGTCGGGCAAGGCCAGGGCCAAATCGCCAAGAGACACGCCAGGTTTGTAGGAAGGCTCCACGCTGCCAATCGCGGTGGACGGCTTGCCAGCGATGAAATCACCTACCAGTTGTGCGGGAGCCTCGTAGTTGCTGCCGCCGAGGACATAGGCGTGGGACTCCAGGCGTTCCTGCAACTCGATACCGGCCAGCGGGCCGCCTGGGTAGTCCACCTCTGGGGTGATACCGACCACGATGCCGGAGTTGGCGTTGCGCTCGTTGCGCGAGTACTGGCTCATGCCGTTGGTGACCACGCGGTTCGGCTCGGAAGTCGCCGCCACCACGGTGCCGCCCGGGCACATGCAGAAGCTGTACACCGAGCGGCCGTTCTTGGCGTGGTGCACCAGCTTGTAGTCGGCGGCGCCGAGTTTCGGGTGCCCGGCGTATTTGCCCAGGCGCGCGGCGTCGATCAGCGACTGCGGATGTTCGATACGGAAACCCACCGAGAACGGCTTGGCTTCCATGTACACGCCACGGGAGTGGAGCATGCGGAAGGTGTCACGGGCGCTATGGCCCAAGGCCAGGATCACATGTTTGGAAAGGATCTGTTCGCCGCCATCAATGACCACCCCATTCAACTGGCCGTCTTCGATCAGCACATCGGTCACCCGCTGCTCGAAGCGCACTTCACCGCCCAGGGCGATGATCTGCTCGCGCATGTTTTCCACCACGCCGGTCAGGCGGAACGTGCCGATGTGCGGTTTACTGACGTAGAGGATTTCTTCCGGCGCACCGGCCTTGACGAACTCGTGCAGCACTTTGCGGCCGTGGAATTTCGGGTCCTTGATCTGGCTGTACAGCTTGCCGTCGGAAAAGGTCCCGGCGCCGCCTTCACCGAACTGCACGTTGGACTCGGGGTTGAGCACGCTTTTGCGCCACAGGCCCCAGGTGTCCTTGGTGCGCTGGCGCACTTCCTTGCCGCGCTCGAGGATGATCGGCTTGAAGCCCATCTGCGCCAGCAGCAGCCCGGCGAAGATTCCACAGGGGCCAAAGCCGACGACGATCGGGCGTTCGGTCAGGCCTTGCGGTGCCTGGCCTACGACCTTGTAGCTGACATCGGGCGCCGGGTTGACGTTGTGGTCGTCGGCGAATTTGAGCAGCAGGGCGGCTTCGCCCTTTACGTTCAGGTCGATGGTGTAGATGAAGCACAGTTCCGACGACTTCTTGCGCGCATCGTAGCTGCGTTTGAACAGGGTGAAATCGAGCAGGTCATCACTGGCGATGCCCAGGCGCTGCACGATGGCAGGCCGCAGGTCTTCTTCGGGATGGTCGATGGGCAGCTTGAGTTCGGTGATTCGTAACATGACGGGATCCGGTAGGCGGCGGGCAGAGAGGCCGGCTGTTTTGCAAACCGGCGATTATAAGCCCCAATGACCGTTTCCCGTCATGTTAAAACAGCATGGCGTCGCGTCAGTCGTCGCGCGAGCCGCCGAACGATGCGCAACCGCGCTGGACCTGGCCATTGACGCGCAACTCGGCGGTCATGTGTTGCAAACTGCCGCTGACCGGGTCGACACAACGCTGCGGCGCCACCCACAATTCCACGTGCTGATTGTTGGCCTCGGTCATCAGGTTAAAGCGACCGTCACCGATTTGCTCTTCCACATAGGGCACCGCCAGTGGTGGCTGGCCTTCGCGTTCCAGCACCAGGCCCTTGGCGGTCACGTTCATCACCCAGGTCGGCTTGTGGCCGTTGGCGCGCAGGATCATGCGCTTGAAGTCCGGGTCGCCGCAGGCCGAGGTCGAGCGCTCGACGCGGTAGAGTTGTTGCAGGTCGACGCTGCCCTCGGTGCCGCTGGCAACCCCGGAGAACTTGCCGCGCAGGTCGGCAAACAACGCGCCTTGCTGACCGGCCAGGGAGGCCGCTTCCTGCAGGATGCTGGTGCCACCGGTGTCGTTGACCACGTAGTTGCGTTTGTCGTTGCACGGCTGGAACAGCAGTTTGCCGCCAACCGCAGTCAGTTCACCCTGCATGCGCGTCAGCCCGGCCAGCGACGGCTTGGCAGGATCACTCTCGAACATTTGGCAGGCAGCGAACAAGGGAAGCAGGGCAAGCAGGAACAGGGTATGGGCGGCACGCATTATCGGGTCTCCAGGCAAGTGCCGTCACGTTACTCAGGCCGGCGCCGCATCACAAGCCCGGGACATGGTTTGAACCATCGGCCCGGAACGGATGGGAAAAGTAGCGCCGCCGATCAGGCGTTTCCTACACTTGGGTTTGGAGAGGCATGAGAACGTCGAGCTCTTTTGAGTGGGAGCAGCAATGAATATCAAATGGTGTATCTGTGTGCTCATGCTCTGGGCCAATGCAGCCTTCTCAGGCGAGCCCGCCCAGCTCTCCTACTCGTCAGCCACCGATTTCACGGATATTTCGGTGATACTCAAGGGAAGTGAGCACCCTGTGCCGGGTTATGTCGAAGTGAATGTTTCACTGAGCCCAGAGGCGACAGCAAGGACAAAATCCATCACGTTGCTGGCCTACCTAAAGTACGTCACATTTTATGTAGACGGGTATCAGATAAGTACGGTCCGGGTTCACAGCCAACTGGGCGGGGCGTTAAGGCTTATAGCCCCGCGTGCGCTGGTGGTTGAGTGGATGTCTCAGTTATCACCTGAGACAGTTGCCGCTCAACCGACGATGTAGGTCTGCCCGGTCTGCAAACCCTCGACACTCTTCGCGTAGGCCAACGCCACGTCAGCACCTGCCGCGGGTTTGAAACCACGAAAATACGGTGCATAGCTGCCCATGGCTTCCACCAGCACTGTCGGGCTGACAGCATTTACGCGCAGGCCTCGTGGCAGCTCGATGGCGGCCGCTTTGACGAAGGCATCGATGGCGCCATTGACCAATGCAGCCGAGGCGCCGGTGCGGATCGGGTCGCGGTTGAGGATGCCGCTGGTGAAGGTGAACGAGGCACCATCGTTGGCGAACTCACGGCCGATCAGCAGCAGATTGACCTGGCCCATCAGCTTGTCACGCAAGCCCAGCTCGAAATCGCTCTCGCTCATTTCGCCCAATGCCACGAAGTTCACGCTGCCTGCTGCGCAGACCAGGGCGTCGAATTTACCGGTCTGTTCGAACAGCTTGCGGATCGACGCGCTGTCGCTGATATCCACCTGGAAGTCACCGCTGCTGCGGCCGATGCTGATCACCTCGTGACGCTGAGCCAGTTCCGCCTTGACCGCCGAGCCGACGGTGCCGCTGGCGCCAATCAATAGGATTTTCATGGTGCTGTTCCTCCGGGAGTAAGTGAAGGTTCAGTCTAGAGTGGCTTTTTTGCTGGATAAACGCGCTAATAGGCAACCTTTGGTTTTCTTTTGGAAACAATCCATGAGCGAGATGGATGACTTGGCAGCCTTTGCCGTGCTGATCGAAGCCGGCAGTTTTACCGTCGCCGCCGAGCAACTGGGCTGTAGCAAAGGGCAATTGTCCAAGCGTATCAGCCAGATGGAAGCGCGGTTCTCTGTGGTGTTGCTGCACCGCACCACGCGCAGGCTCAGCCTGACGGCAGCCGGTGCGGCCTTGTTGCCCCAGGCCCAGGCCCTGGTGGTGCAGGTGGATCGTGCACGTCAGGCATTGGCCCGGCTCAAGGACGATCTTGCCGGGCCAGTGCGCATGACGGTGCCAGTGTCCTTGGGGGAAACCTTTTTTGATGGGCTGCTGCTGGAGTTTTCCAAGCAATACCCGCAGGTGCAAATTGAGCTGGAGCTCAATAACAACTATCGAGACCTGGCGCGAGATGGGTTCGACCTGGGGGTACGCTCAGGTTCCATTGAGAGCGAGCGCCTGGTGGTCAAGCCGTTGCTGGCCTGGCGTGAGATGACTTGCGCCAGCCCGGCTTACCTTGAGCAACACGGCGAACCTGAGACGCCGGCCGACCTGGCCAACCATGCTTGCCTGCTCAACAGCCACTACAGCGGCCGTGAAGAGTGGTTGTACCACCAGCAGCACGAATTACTGCGAGTACGCGTCAGCGGCACCTTTGCGTCCAACCACTACAACCTGCTGAAAAAGGCTGCGCTGGTGGGAGCGGGCATTGCACGGCTGCCGTCCTACGTGTTGCCGACGGAATTGGCGGAAGGCCGATTGCGTTGGCTCCTGCGCGATTATCAGACGCGCAGCATGCCGATGTACCTGGTGCATCCGTATCAGGGCGGCTTGCCGCGTCGCACCCAGGTGTTGGCCGACTACCTGGTGGAGTGGTTCAAGCGTAGCGGCGAAGCCCTGGACCGCCTTTAACGGTAGCGGCGAGCGATGAGGTGATCGATCGACAAGCGACCCGGGCCTTTCGCGACCAGCAACAGCAATAACGCGAGCCAGGTGCCATGGGTTGGGTAAGCATCCGGGTAGACAAACAATTGAATGGTCAGAGTCATGCCGATCAGAGCCAGGGCCGAGAAGCGCGTGGCGAACCCGACAAGGATCAGCACCGGGAAAAAGTGCTCGGCAAACGCAGCCAAGTGCGCTGCGACTTCCGGCGATAGCAACGGCACATGGTATTCGCTGCGAAACAGCGGCAGCGTCGAGGCCGCGAGGCGCGGTTCACCGAATTGGAAGGTGCCGTTGATCAGGTCCACGGCAAAGCCTTCGACTTTGGTTTGTCCGGATTTCCAGAACACCGCGGCAATCGAAAAGCGCGCGAGAAAGGCGATCAGGCTGTAGGGAATTTGCTCGAAAAGCGCGATGACCTGATTGATCAGACCCGAAGGGTGAGTGTTCATGGCGATACCTCTTGTTCTGGATGCAGATGAGTAATGGCGTTGTGGCTGATCAGCAGCGCCAGGCATTGGTGCAAGTCAAACTGGGCGTCAGCCTCAAGCGCGCGCTCCACGGCGTTTTCCAAGGTCGCGCCCCGGGCCAGGCTGTTGATGAACGCCACTGCATCAGGGCTGACGGCGAATACCTTGACTTCCAGACCCTGGCGCAACACCAGGGCACTCTGTGCCTGCCTGGGATCCAGGTTTTCCAGACCTCCCTCGGTCTGGTGCGCCGCCCACAGCGCTACTACGCCATAGGCTGAATCCAGCGTGGCCAGGGAGGGATGCCATTGCAGGCGCAGCTCGCCCAGTTCCGCTTGTCCTTGCAGCGCTTGCAGTACGGTCTGCTGATCCAGGGGATGCTCGTCCGCCGCGTGGTAGGCCTGTACCCGCAAGCGCTCCAACCGGGCCATGTCTGCGAGGTAAGGCACGCTGGCTGCCGGTTCGAACGTCTCGATGAAGCAGGCGAACGCGCTACCGTACTCGCTCATCAATGGGCTGGTGGGCGGGTGCGCCTGTGCATAAAGGCCGGCCATGGCGCGGAAAAACGCGTCGCCCACCAGTTGCAATGTCACGGGATAAGCCGCCGCCAAGGCGTTGATCAGTGAGCTGTGCACATTGTTGCGGTACACCGCGAAGCGGCTGGCCGGATCGGCGCCGTTACTGCTGAAAAGGCCATCGGGGCAAGGCAGTTCGGGTGCCAACAAGGCGGCGGTAAAAGCGTCATGCCGGCTCATGGCGTCACCTGTGAAAGATGCCATTCGGCTTGTCGGGCCTCGGCTTGCAGCACGCTGAACGCGGGCAACTGGTTATCCCGCTCGATCAGCGTTGCCACTGGACCGATGCGTGCCAGTACCGACTCGTAGAGTTGCCACACGGCGTTATCGATAGGGGCGCCGTGGTCATCGATCAACAAGCGATCACCCAGGCTGTCGGTGTCTTCGGCAAACCCGGCCAGATGAATCTCTCCCACCGTGTGCAACGGCAAGGCATCGATGTAGGACTGCGGATCACGTTGATGATTGATGCAGGACACGTACACGTTATTCACATCCAGCAGCAAGCCACAGCCGGTACGGCGAATGATTTCACTGATGAAGTCGGTTTCGTCCAGGGTGGAGCGTTGGAATTGCAGGTAGGTCGACGGGTTTTCCAGCAGCATCGTGCGCTTGAGCGTGCTTTGCACCTGGTCTACGTGTTCGCACACCCGTTGCAGGGTGGCGTTGTCGTAAGCCAGGGGCAGCAGGTCATTGAGAAACACCGGGCCGTGGCTGGACCAGGCCAGGTGTTCGGAAAAGGAATGAGGTTGATAGCGCTCGATCAGTGCCGCCAACCGTGCCAGGTGCTCACGGCCCGGTGGGGCTTCGCCACCGATGGACAGGCCCACACCGTGCAAGGACAGTGGGTACTGTGCGCGGATCAACCCCAGGTAATGATGAAACGGGCCGCCGGCCACCATGTAGTTTTCGGCGTGCACTTCAAAAAAACCGATATCGGGTGAGGTCTCGAGCACTTCAATGAAGTGCTCATGCTTGAGCCCCAGTCCGGCCCGGCCGGGAAGGCCGGGCGCCTGAGCCTGGGAGACGGCTGGCAGGGATGAAAGAGTCATCATCAGTACTCAGGTTTTGCGAGGGATCAGGATTTGGCGGTGAATGCCGCTTCCTGGCCATAACCGGTCGGCGAGGTGGAGCTCGGGGTTTTGAGGCAAGTGCCGGCAGGAACCAGCTTCCAGGCGTTGGCCTGGTCTTTGACTTTCGAAGTACCGGCGCAGGAAGTGCCGGCGCCTGCAGCGCAATCGTTCTTGCCGGCTTCAGCGACGCCGTAGCATTTTTGCATGTCGTCGGCAGCATGGGCGGTGGTGGTCAGAGTGGATAGGCTCAGGGCAGAACCCAAGGCCAGGATCAGGGAAGCTGCAGACAGGGAACGGTTCGAAGTTTTCATGGTGTTTCTCCAGTTTGATAAGGTGAGTCAAGGAAGCGATGATGCATGCTTAACCTACTAGAGAACGTCGAGATTCGTACGTTACAGACGGTTTTGAAATTTCTTTTATTTTTGTAGGAAATTGAACTGTTGTGTCGAGATGACCGTTCTAGCACCCATAAAAAAACGGCCTGTAAAGGCCGTTTTCAGGAGCAGAACGATTACCCGCCCAAGTACGCTTCACGTACCTTCGGATCGGTCAGCAACTGCTCGCCCGTGCCCTGCATCACCACCCGGCCGTTTTCCAGCACATAGGCGCGGTCAGCAATCTTCAAGGCCTGGTTGGCGTTCTGTTCCACCAGGAACACCGTCACACCGTCCTTGCGCAGTTGTTCGATGATGTCGAAGATCTGCTGGATGATGATCGGCGCCAGGCCCAGGGAAGGTTCGTCCAGCAGCAACAGCTTGGGCTTGCTCATCAGCGCCCGGCCGATGGCGAGCATTTGCTGCTCGCCGCCGGACATGGTGCCGCCGCGCTGGCTGAAGCGTTCCTTGAGCCGAGGGAACAGGTGCAGCACCTTGTCCATCTGCTCCTGGTAGTCGCCCTTGTCGGTGAAGAAGCCGCCCATGGCGAGGTTTTCTTCGACCGTCAGGCGCGAGAACACGCGGCGGCCTTCCGGCACTACCGCAATGCTTTTGCGCATGATGTGGGACGACTGCTGCCCCACCAGCTCTTCACCCATGTAGCGGATGCTGCCGCTATGGGCCTGGGGCGATCCGCACAAGGTCATCAGCAAGGTCGACTTGCCGGCGCCGTTGGCACCGATCAGCGTGACGATCTCACCTTGGCGCACTTCCACGTTGACGCTGTGCAGGGCCTGGATCTTGCCGTAGAAAGTGGAAACGTTTTCGAATTGCAGCATTTTACGCTTCCCCCAAATAGGCTTTGATCACTTCAGGATTGTCGCGGATCTGCTCCGGTGTCCCGTCGGCCAAAGGCGTGCCCTGGTTGATCACCACGATGTGGTCGGAAATGCTCATGACCAGCTTCATGTCGTGTTCGATCAACAACACCGTGGCGTTGTTTTCTTCACGCAACACGCTGATCAGCGCCTTGAGGTCTTCGGTTTCCTTGGGGTTCAGGCCGGCGGCCGGTTCGTCGAGCATCAGGATCCGCGGACGGGTCATCATGCAGCGGGCGATTTCCAGGCGACGTTGCTGACCGTAGGCCAGGGTGCCAGCAGGGCGGTTGGCAAACTCGGTGAGGTTGACCTTGTCCAGCCAGTACTCGGCGTATTCCATGGCCTCGCGCTCGCTCTTGCGGAACGCCGGGGTCTTGAACAGTCCCGCAAAGAAGTTGGTGTTCAGGTGACGGTGCTGGGCGATCAACAGGTTCTCGACCGCCGTCATGTCCTTGAACAAGCGCACGTTCTGGAAGGTCCGCACCACGCCCTTGCGGGCGATCTCGTGACCGGCCAGGCCCTGGATCGGCTGACCGTCCAGCAGGATGCTGCCACCGCTCGGCTTGTAGAAGCCGGTGAGGCAGTTGAACACCGTGGTCTTGCCGGCCCCGTTGGGGCCGATGAGCGCGACCACTTGTTTCTCTTTCACGGTCAGGGCCACGCCGTTGACCGCCAGCAAGCCGCCGAAGCGCATGCTCAAGTTTTCAACTTTCAGGATCTCGCGGCTCATTTGCGCAGCTCCATGTGTGGGCGTTGCATCGGGAGCAAACCTTGAGGACGCCAGATCATCATCAGCACCATCATGGCGCCGAACATCAACATGCGGTATTCGCTGAACTCACGCATCATTTCCGGTAGCAGGATCATCACGATCGCCGCGAGGATCACGCCCAGTTGCGAGCCCATGCCCCCCAGTACCACGATGGCGAGGATGATCGCCGACTCGATAAAGGTGAACGACTCCGGGGTCACCAGGCCTTGGCGCGCGGCGAAGAAGCTGCCGGCGAAACCGGCGAACGCAGCGCCCAGGGTAAAGGCGGAGAGCTTGATGATGGTCGGGTTCAGGCCCAGTGCGCGGCAGGCGATCTCATCTTCGCGCAGCGCTTCCCATGCACGGCCGATGGGCATGCGCAGCAGGCGGTTGATCACGAACAGGGCGGCCAGTGCCAGCAGCAGCGCCACCAGGTACAGGAACACCACTTTGCTCACCGGGTTGTAGTCGATCCCGAAGTACTCGTGGAACGTCTGCATGCCTTCAGCGGCGGAACGGTCGAACGACAGCCCGAAGAACGTTGGCTTGGGGATGCTGCTGATGCCGTTGGGGCCACCGGTGATATCGGTGAGGTTACGCAGGAACAGGCGGATGATTTCACCGAAGCCCAGGGTCACGATCGCCAGGTAGTCACCGCGCAGGCGCAGCACCGGAAAGCCCAGCAGGAAGCCGAACGTCGCCGCCGCCATGCCAGCCAGTGGCAGGCAGATCCAGAAGCTCCAGCCCAGGTAATGTGAGAGCAGCGCATAGGTGTAGGCACCCACGGCATAGAAGCCCACGTAACCCAGGTCGAGCAGGCCGGCCAGGCCCACCACGATGTTCAGGCCCAGGCCCAGCAACACGTAGATAAGGATCAGGGTGGCGATGTCGACCGCACCGCGCGAGCCGAAGAACGGCCAGATCAACGCGGCGATGATCAGGGCAATGATGATGTAGCGTTGGGTGCGCGGCAGGGTCAGGAATTGGCTGACCTTGGGCGATACCAACGGACCACGGTTGCTCTTGAGCAAGGCATTGAACTGATCGCTGAACAACACGCGCAGGAACATCAGCACCGAACACAGGGCGATGACGGTCAGGGTGACGGGCCCTGTGCCATGCACTTCAAGGTTGATGCCGACAATGCTCAGCTTGAGGCCGAGTACCGGGAAGGCCACGGCCCATACCAGCAAGGCGCTGAAAAACGCCGATTTAAGATATCTGCTCATACTTTCTCAACCTCCGGACGGCCCAGGATGCCGGTCGGACGGAACAACAGCACCAGAACCAACAGGCCGAACGCCACGACGTCCTTGTATTGGTCACCGAAGATATCGGCACCAAAGGCTTCAGCCACACCCAGCACCAGGCCACCGAGCATCGCGCCCGGGATACTGCCGATGCCGCCCAATACCGCCGCGGTGAAAGCCTTTAGGCCTACCAGGAAACCGGCGTTGGGGTTGATCACGCCGTACTGCATGCTCAGCAGCACCGCCGCGACGGCGGCCAGCGCAGCACCGATCACGAAGGTCAGGGCAATGATGTTGTTGGTGTTGATGCCCAACAGGTTGGCCATCTTGATGTCTTCGGCGCAGGCCCGGCAGGCACGCCCCAGACGGGAGCGGGAGATGAACAGGGTCAGGCCCAGCATCGCCACCAGGGTGACGACGAAGACCAGGACCTGCATGTACGAAACCAGCACTTCTTGTGCGCCACCCGGGCCGAAGGAGAAGCTCCCCGGAATCAGGTTGGGAATGGACTTGTCCTTGGAGTCCTGGGACAGCAGTACAGTGTTCTGCAGGAAAATCGACATGCCGATGGCGGAAATCAGCGGGATCAAACGGTTGCTGCCACGCAAGGGACGGTAGGCAACACGCTCGATACTGTAGCCATAGGCACTGGTCACGACGATCGATGCAAGGAACGCAGCGGTCATCAACAGCGGCAGGGAGTGGATACCCAGCATGGCCAGCCCGGCAAGGGCGATGAAGGCCACGTAGGAGCCAATCATGTACACCTCGCCATGGGCGAAGTTAATCATTCCAATGATGCCGTAAACCATTGTGTAGCCAATGGCTATCAAGGCATAGGTGCTGCCAACGGTCATGCCGTTAACCAGCGTTTGGAAAAAATGATAGATCTCAGGCATTACAGCGCTCCTAAAAACCCGATACGCATTTCACTGGTGGAGTCATGTTCCGGCCCCGTGCTGTGTTCTGTGAGCACATTTGCACAAAGCGTTTGCCAGCGAACCGCTGGTGACGGTTTTAAGATTTTCAGGTGAGCCAGCGCCCGGATCGCGGGTGTCAGGCCCATAAACCTCGTAAAACAAAGCCCACTGCTCTCACAGTGGGCTTGTTGGACCAGTAACGCCTGGCTTACTGAGGGGAAACTTCGGTTTTTGGTTTACCGAAGTGCCATTCGTAGACCACGAACTTGAAGTCCTTCAGGTCGCCCTTGGCGTCGAAGCTCAGGTCGCCGGTTGGGGTCTTGAAGGTGCCAGCGTGGATGGCCGCAGCCACTTTGGCGGTGTCTTCGGACTTCGCGGCAGCGATACCGCCGGCGATGACTTCAACAGCCGAGTAGGCCGGGAACACGAACGGACCGGTTGGGTCCTGCTTGTTCTTGGTGAACTCTTCAACGATGGCCTTGTTGGCCGGATCGGTGTCGAACGACTTCGGCAGGGTAACCAGCAGGCCTTCGGAAGCGTTCTGGGCGATTTGCGAGATGGAGTCGTTGCCGACACCTTCCGGGCCCATGAACTTGGCGTTCACGCCTTTTTCCTTGGCTTGGCGCAGGATCAGGCCCAGCTCAGGGTGGTAGCCGCCGTAGTAGACGAAGTCGACGTTGGCTTGCTTGAGCTTCTGAATGAGCGAACCGAAGTCTTTGTCGCCGGCGTTGATGCCTTCGAATAGGGCAACTTTCACGCCTTTCTTCTCGAGGGTCTGTTTAACGGCGGTGGCGATGCCTTCACCGTACTGCTGTTTGTCGTGAATGACCGCAACGACTTTTGGCTTCACGTGGTCGGCGATGTAGTTACCGGCCGCAGGGCCTTGGGCGCTGTCCAGGCCGATGGTGCGGAAGACCAGTTTGTAACCACGGGAAGTGATTTCCGGGCTGGTGGCAGCCGGGGTGATCATGATCACGCCTTCGTCTTCATAGATGTCGGAGGCTGGCTGAGTGGAGCTGGAGCAGAGGTGGCCGACCACGAACTTGACGCCGTCGTTGACCACTTTGTTGGCCACGGCAACGGCTTGTTTAGGATCGCAAGCGTCGTCGTACTCCTTGGCTTCAAGCATTTTGCCGTCGACGCCGCCCTTGGCGTTGATGTCGGCGATGGCTTGCTTGGCACCCATGAATTGCATGTCGCCGTATTGCGTCACAGGACCGGTTTTAGGACCTGCGATACCGATCTTGATGGTGTCGGCTGCGAACGAATGGCCGGCAACCCCAGCCAGGACCATAGCGGCAAACAGTTTGGAAATCTGCTTAGTAGCCTTATTCATAGTGCTCCACTCTTACTGTTGTATTTTTTATAGTTCTAGCGGCCTTGTGAGCTGCAGAACCGGATCAGATATCTCGGATATCCCCCCGGCAGTGCCCTGGCAACTGTACCGGTACAGTGTAGAGCGCCGGTTGATCGCTTGAAAAGCTGGCTGCTGGGGGCAAAACCCGGGTATGTCGCTTAAATGAAAGAAAAAGACAGAATTGCGGCGGGGTGATGCCAGAGTTCCGGGCAATCCTTGGCTTTCCTGACCCTTTCAATCGATGACGCATTTGCAACTGGGTTTTTCTGCCTGACGCTCGACGTTATGATTGCGCCGATTTTTTATTCAGGTGAACTCCCATGACGCAAGAACCTAGCACCCTCTATGCCAAGCTGCTCGGTGAAACTGCCGAAATTTCCTGGAAGGAGCTTGAGCCGTTCTTTGCCAAGGGTGCCCTATTGTGGGTCGACGCTGGCCTGGATTTGATCGAAGCGGCCGAAGGCATGGCCGAGGATAACCGCGACAAAGTCGCCGGGTGGCTGGCTGCGGGGAGCCTTGGCGAAGTGTCTGCGACGCGGGCGCTGGACCTGGTGGAGCGCGATCCGAGCCTGTGGGCGGTGGTGGTTTCGCCGTGGATTCTGATCCAGGAAAGGGCGGCGCAATAAAAGCCCGCACGAAAAAGGTGCATCTTTTTTGCCGCGGTAAGTGTGTAGCGGAGTAACCGCTGAGGCGGTGATGGCATCTTGCCGTAGAGAAAGGTCACAGCCGAGGGTGACGTGCGCGTCACGGGAACAGTTGGGCGGGTGGCTAAACGGCTGCAGAATTGTTTCGTGGTGTGGCAAGGCTATACATTTTTTTGCAATACAGGCCGTCATCGCAGGCAAGCCAGCTCCCACATTTGAAATGCATTCCAAGTGTGGGAGCTGGCTTGCCTGCGATGGGCGCGCCTCGGTCTAAGCCGTCTTGCCGGTATGGTTGTTCAAGGAGATAACTTTGGTCTTGCCAATTCGGTGGCGGTAGATCTCACGCAGGTACTTGATCGCCTTCTTCACGCAATCCCGTGACAGGCGAATGTCATTGATCGACACGAACTTCTCCTTGTCGTTGATCAGCTCGCGGTACTTCTTCTCATACATCGGCTTGATCGCGTACCAGTTGGTATCGAGGATCTTCGCCGGGTTCTCGAACTCGTTGAGCAACTCGTCGATACGATCTTCGTCGAAGTCCTCGTGGATGATGAAGTCCAGGATCGAGTTATCCAGCGTGTCATCGAAGCGGTACGGGTTGCGCGCAAAACAGCGTTTGATGAAGGCCACGATCAATGTGAGGAAGTCATCCGACAGGCACGGGCTCTTGGCGATCAGGGTGGTCAGCGACAGGTTGGCCGAGGCGCCGATCACCAGGGCGTAGCGCTTGAGCGTGGTGTTGGGGAACAGGCTGTTGAGGTGGGTCTTGAGCCGATTCAGGTCCATGTAGGACAGCTTGTAGTCCTTGGGCAGCGACACAATCGAGACCACCGACGAGCAGTTCTTGAAGAAGTGCAGGTCATGCAGCGCGGCCGCGTCGTAGCCAGAGTTCTTGTACTGTTCCAGGGACGCCTTGTAGCGCTTGGATTCGATCGGCAACAGGCTGATGCCTTCGATGGCCTGGGTGATCTTGTTGAAGTGCGGCAGGTCGATGGAGCGGAAGAACAGGTCGTCGATGTTCAGGCGCTGCGGCTCTTTCTCGAACACCTTGAACTTGTCGTTCGACGGCGCCGGGGTTTCCGGGACCACGGACTCGGCGTAGGCAATCGCCACCGGGCCGGCCAGGCTCATGAACAGGTCGTTGGCATCCAGGCGAATGGTTTCGCCGATGTCGATGCCGGCGCGCCGGAAGTAGTTCTGGTCGTAGTCGGTGGTCACGGCCTGGGCGGTGAGGATGTTGAAGATCTGCTGGGAAATATACTGGTTGGCGTGTTTTTCCATGGCATTGACGTCAATGTTCTGGATATTGCCGTCATCGCTTTCTTCGGCATAACGCATGATGTCATTGGAGATCAGCATCATCGCGTTCCACGGCCGGATCCGTCCCTTCACGCTGGCTTCGCTGCTGTCTTCATTGGCGAAGTTGTACGAGAAATCCCATTCTTCCGACAGGTATTTGCACAGCAGTCGCCCGGCGTTGATGTGCAGCGCCTCGGACATTTCGCTGCGGTGGTCGGAAATGTTCGGCAGCACGCAGATGCCGCTGGTGAAGATCGGCTCGAACACAAAGGCGTGACCGCTCTTGCTGTCGTGCTCATCGGCGGGCTTGGTGTCGAAGGTCTTGTTCATGTACGAGTGTTGCTGGGCCAGGCCGAATTCCGAGGCCATGCCTGAACCCGTGCCGCCGCCGGCGCTGAAGATCGAGAAGTACAGGCGCGACTGGTTGGCTTTGATACCGCAGGAGTCGATCAGGTACGAGTGGATCATCTTCCAGTCGGGGCTGGAAAAACGCTGGGTGTCTTTGTTCAGGATGATCTTGGCCAGGTACTGGCCGAGGATTGGCGCGTTACCGGCGCCGCCAGCATGGACTTCCGACAGGTCCATGATTTTCATCTTGCTGTAGTCGCGCAGGAAACCGCTTTTCTCGCCCTTGCGCGAGAAGCGGATACGTCCGGCGATGTCCTTGTCCAGGTCGCCCAGCATCACCAGCGGCTCGACGAGGAATACCGGTTTGCTGGCCTTGCCGCTGCCCAGGCGCAGGTTGTTGCGGATCCACTGGGCCGGGCTGTAACCCTTGTCCTGTGACTTATCTTCGTTGCTGAATTCGTTCAGGTAGAACTTGCGCGCGTTGTACACCAGTTCCGCCACGTCCAGCGCGATGTTCGAACCGCAGCGGCCCAGGCCGATCAGGCACACCGAGGGGAATTCCTGTTCGTTGCGCGGGTCGCTGTCGCCTTCCAGGTGGGGCGGGCGCGGGAACACCATGTCGCGCAGGCCGTCGAGGTTGTCGAGGATGCGGTCGGTATTGGTTTCGGTGAAGTACAGGTATTGCTGGGTGGCCAGCGGGCGGGCGGTGCTCAATGACTTTGAACCTGGGGGGGTGTCCGCAGGCGCTGGGAGCAATACATCGGATACCACGGTGGCAGAGTTATTTTTAGAAGTCATTGTGCGCCATGTGCCTGGGCGGATGGCTGAAACAGATCAAGGGGCCATCACGGAATGGGTGTTCGCGACTTTACAGTGCGTCCTTGTCCTGGACGATTGGGTTTTACCCCTGTGATTTCAGGGGGAACACGGCCGGACTCTGATGAATCGGCCGTTCGTCGGGGTTCTTTAGGCAAATGATGGCGAAATGCCAAAGATTCGGCGTCAGCGAATTGGCCTGACGATGGACGTGGACCCACCGCGACCCGGGGCAGGTTCCTTTGGTGCACTGATGTCTTTGGCGGCCAGCGTACTGGTTGTGTGTAGCGGGTTACGCATGTTGATGCCTTGCATCACACCAACGATGTCACTGGCCGGCACCGCCGGGCTCAGCAGGTAACCCTGGACGAAATCGCAGCCATGCTTGAGCAGCACCTCGAACTGGGCCTGGGTTTCCACGCCTTCGGTCACGACTTCCAGGTGCAGGGTATGGGCCATGCCGATAACCGCCTGGACAATCTCGATATCGGCGGTGGACCTGGGAATATCCTGGATAAACGAGCGGTCGATCTTCAACGTGTTGAGTGGCAGGCGCTTGAGGTAGGCAAGGGAAGAGTAGCCGGTACCAAAGTCGTCGATGGCCAGCGATACGCCCAGCGCGCGGATTTGCCGCAGTAACGCCAGGGTACTGCTGATGTTGCCCATCAGTGCATTTTCGGTGACTTCCAGTTCCAGGCGGTTCGCGCCGATGCCACTGAAGCGCAAGGCGTCTTCGATTTCGTCCGCCAGCTCGTCACGGGCCAGGTTCAGGGCCGAGCAGTTCACCGCCATGGTCAGATCGGTGTAGCCCCGGTCAGACAGCAGGCTCAGGTCATGACAGGCCTGGCGCAATACCCAGTGGTCCAGTTCGGCAATCAGCCCGTTGCTTTCTGCGATACCGATAAACCGGTCCGGCGCCAGCAACCCATGCTGGGGATGTTGCCAGCGCACCAAGGCTTCCAGGCGTGTGACCTTGCCGAGTTTCATGTCAAAGATCGGTTGATAGAACAACACCAGTTGGTTGCGGGTGCGCAGGGCGCTGCGCAGTTCTTCCTCCAGTTGCAGTTCGAGGAACGCGCGGGTCTTCAGGTTTGAACTGAAGAAATTCAGGTTGTTACGCCCGGCGTCCTTGGACTGGTACAGCGCCAGGTCGGCGGTTTTCAGCAGCTCTTCGCAGGTCAGGCCATCGTCGGGGAACAGGCTGATGCCAATACTGGTGGTCATCACCATGCGCCGGCCGGCCAGTTCGATGGGTTCTTTCATCTGCTGCATGATGCGTTGGGCCAGGTGCCGCGCTTCGTCGCGGTGGTGGATGCTGATCAGGATGCAGAATTCATCGCCGCCAAAGCGCGCCACTACATCCGCGTGGCTGCGTACCGAACCCTTGATATGCCCGGCCAGCACGGTGAGCAACTGGTCGCCGGCGTCATGCCCGAGGCTGTCATTGATGCGCTTGAAGTGGTCGATATCGAGGAAGATCACCGCCATCATGCCGTTTGACGCGGTTTTTTCGGCGAGCTTCTCCGCAAAGATCTGGTTGAAGCCGCGGCGATTGAGCAGGCTGGTGAGGGCGTCGTAATGCGCCACCTGTTGCAGCGATGCTCGGGCCTGGTCCAGTTCGCTGAGCAGGGCGTTGACCCGCCGCAGGTCGCGTTCCTTGTGCTGCAGTTTCTTGTCCGCCAGGGCGGCGCTGATGCTGCTGCCGATCACCAGCAGGGTGATGACGGCCACCGACAGGCCCAGTTGAATGGGGTTGTTATCCAGGGGTAACGAAAGGTCGGCCCCGGTGGGAACGATGAGTCGCATGGCCGCCATGCCGGTAAAGTGCATGCTCAGGATCCCGGCGCCGAGTACCAGGCTGGCAGCGTACTTGAGCAGTTGATGGAACACACCGGCGCCGGTACGCAGGTAGCTCGACAGCAACAGCGCAGACAGGCTGGCACCGATGGCGATGCCCACCGAGGCCATGAACAGTCCGGACTCGAAATAGACCTGGGCCTGTGAGCGCATGGCAGACATGCCGACGTAGTGCATCAATGCGATGCCGATGCCCATCCACACCGACGCCAGCAGGTACTGGTGGAAACGCAGGTTGGAATGACTGAGGGTTTGCATGGCGAACAACGAGGCGACCAACGCAATCAACAGCGAAGCAAACGTCATCAATAATTCGTAGTGGATTGCGATGGGTGCCTGGAAGGCCAGCATGCTGATGAAATGGGTGGACCAGATCCCGCCTGCCAGGCAACCGGCGCCGAGCCAGCGCCAATGACGTCTGGCGGTAGCGTCCTCGACATGGCCGACACGTTCGGCCATGTCCAGCGTACCGAAGCCGGCCGCGCAAGCGACCAGATAGGCGAGCAGCACCAGGAAGGGGTTATGACTGCAATTGAGTAATAAGTGCCCGCTCTCTGGAAGCTCGGTAAAAAAATGCAGACCTAGCCATTCCATAGCATGTCCCGTCATAGAGTCACGTCACTGCCTGAGGCGATGACCTATGAGGTCGAGTATAGAAGCATAGGAGAATGCGCAAGGAGTAATGGCATTTTGCTTTGCTACGATTTTGGCATGCCGTCCATAGCGTTTGATGCTAAGCGCTGATCGGCAACGCCAGTTCCAAAGGCTGTTCCAGCGGTGCCAGGCCAAAGGCGGCACGGGCTGCATCACAATCGGCGTTGTGCACGCCCTCGTACCACGAGGACTCGAACTCGCGGCACACGCTTGAGCGCTGTTCGTAGATCGTGCAACGGGTGCCCTGGCCCACTTCGCCCTCAAGGCTGCAGCAGCGCGCGGGTTTCTGGTCGGTGCCGATCATTGCAACGCGGGTCGGGTTGATCTGCACCACCAGGTCATCGGGCACCGTGCCTCCCGACGAGGCGCACTCACCCCAGAAGAAAGACACACGAAAGTGTGAACAGCAGGCACCGCAATTCAGACACGGACTGGCTTCGGACATGGGCGTCATCAATAAGAAAAGTAGGTTGGGGATGCTACGGAAGGCTCGCCATTCTATCCGTGCCATGGCCGTTGGGAAGGGGGGCGCGCACTTATATTTTTGTGGGGAAAGTCCCGTGTTGCCGGGCGAAATCATGCCCTATCAGCTTTACGAATCATTACAGACAACCGGGCCCTGCCTGACTATGTTGCAGGTACCGGGCAGGATGCATCGGGCATCGCAGCTCTCATAACAATAAAAGAGACGGACCCATGCAGAACTCGACCCAAGCGGCGAATGCCTGGCGCATTCTGTTCCTGCTGTTCCTCGCCAACCTGTTCAACTTCTTCGACCGCACCATCCCGGCGATCATCATCGAGCCAATCCGCATGGAATGGCACCTGAGCGACTTTCAGCTCGGGATTATCGGCACCGCCTTCACCATCGTCTACGCGATTGCCGGGCTACCGCTCGGGCGGCTGGCCGACACCGGCTCACGCAGCAAACTGATGGGCTGGGGCCTGTTCGCCTGGAGCGGGCTGACGGCGGTTAATGGCCTGGTCGGCAGTTTCTGGACGTTTCTGCTGGTGCGCATGGGCATCGGTATTGGTGAGGCCAGCTATGCGCCGGCCGCCAACTCGCTGATTGGCGATCTGTTCCCGGCACACCGCCGTGCGCGGGCCATGGGGATTTTCATGCTGGGCCTGCCGTTGGGGTTGCTGCTGGCATTCTTCACCATCGGCTGGATGGTCAAGGCGTTCGACAGCTGGCGCGCTCCGTTCTTTATCGCCGCTGTGCCGGGGTTGATCCTGGCGGTGTTCATGTTCTATATCAAGGAGCCCAAGCGCGGCGCGGCAGAAACCGTGCAGGTTTCCCAGGAGCGTGTCGACCGCCCGATCCGTCGCGTGCTGGCGGTGCCGACCTTCCTGTGGCTGGTGTTGGCGGGGTTGTGCTTCAACTTCGCCACCTACGCCTGCAATTCGTTCCTGGTGCCGATGTTGCAGCGTTACTTCCTGATGCCCTTGCAGGACGCTGCGGTCGCCACCGGGGTGATCGTTGGCCTGACCGGCCTGGTGGGCCTGACCCTGGGCGGCTGGGTTGCCGACAAGATCCATCAGCGGGTCGCCAATGGCCGTCTCTTGTTTGCGGCGTTCAGTCTGATCATCTCTACCGTGACCACCGCGTGGGCATTGCACGCCGGGCGCATCGAGATTGGTGTGTTCGTGGCGCTGTTCAGCGTGGGCTGGTTGTTTGCCTACAACTTCTACACCTGCGTGTACACAGCGATCCAGGACGTGGTCGAGCCGCGCCTGCGGGCCACGGCGATGGCGCTGTTCTTCGCAGGCTTGTATTTGCTGGGCGGCGGGATGGGGCCGATCGTGGTGGGTGGCTTATCTGACTACTTTGCCCATTCGGCGATGTATGCAGCGGGGGCGCAGCAGATGACCGAGGCTTACAAGGCGGTGGGATTGCACGATGCCATGTACCTGATTCCGGTGGCGTTGTTCCTGACCATGCTGTTCCTGTTCCAGGCGTCGCGCAGTTTTGTGCGCGATTCCAAGCGGATGAAGGATGGGTTGGGGGCGGTTGAGGTGCCGGCTGCTGCTGCAACGGCCTGATAGTGAGGTGACGCCATCGGGGTGTAGAACCCTCCCACATTTGACGGTGCTGTCATGTCGATCACCGATCAGTTGTGGGAGGGGGCTTGCCCCCGATGGGGCCTCCAAGGCCAATGAAAAAGACCCGCATTGCGCGGGTCTTTTTCATTTAACAGGGCAGGGCGGTGATCAACCCGCCACCAACACCCGAATCGCTTCCAACCGCAGCGCCGCCTTGTCCAGCATGGCCAAACCTTGCTCGCGCTGATTGCGCAGGGCCACCAGCTCACTGTCACGCACGGTCGGGTTGACCGCCTGCAACGCCGTCAGGCGCGCCAGTTCTTCGTCGGTGTCCGCCGCCAGGCGACGCTTGGCTTCGGCCACACGCTCGGCGTGGCGCGGGGTGATCTTCTCTTCACCGGCGTTGATCCGTGGCGTGAGTTGATCGCGCTGGGCCTGCACGAACTTGTTGGCGCTGGCGCGTGGCACGCTTTCCAACTGGTCGTTGAGGGTTTCGAACGACACGCGGCTGGACAGGTCGTTGCCGTTCGCATCCAACAGGCAGCGCAGGGCGGCCGGCGGCAGGTAACGGCCCAGTTGCAGGGAGCGCGGGGCAACCACTTCGCTGACGTAGAGCAGTTCCAGCAACACGGTGCCCGGCTTGAGCGCCTTGTTCTTGATCAGCGCCACGGCGGTGTTGCCCATGGAGCCGGACAGCACCAGGTCCATGCCGCCCTGCACCATCGGGTGTTCCCAGGTGATGAACTGCATGTCTTCACGGGACAGTGCCTGGTTACGGTCGTAGGTGATGGTCACCCCTTCGTCGTCGCCCAGGGGGAAGCTGGCGTCGAGCATTTTTTCGCTGGGCTTGAGGATCAGCGCGTTTTCCGAATGGTCTTCGCTGTCGATACCGAACGCGTCGAACAGGGTTTCCATGTAGATCGGCAGGGCGAACTGGTCGTCCTGCTCGAGGATGTCTTCGACCAGGGCATCACCTTCACCCGCGCCGCCGGAATTGAGTTCCAGCAGGCGGTCGCGACCGGTGTGCAGCTCTTCTTCCAGGCGCTCGCGCTCGGCACGGGCCTCGTCGATCAGGGCTTGCCACTCGCCGTCGTCGGCGTTTTCCAGCAGCGGCAGCAGGCGCGGGCCGAACTGATGCTGCAAGGCGTTGCCGGTCGGGCAGGTGTTGAGGAACGCGTTCAGCGCTTCGTGGTACCACTGGAACAGGCGCTCTTGCGGGCTGGTTTCCAGGTACGGCACGTGCAGTTCGATCACGTGTTTCTGGCCGATCCGGTCCAGGCGGCCGATGCGCTGTTCCAGCAGGTCGGGGTGGGACGGCAGGTCGAACAGCACCAGGTGATGGGAGAACTGGAAGTTGCGGCCTTCACTGCCGATTTCCGAGCAGATCAATACCTGGGCGCCAAACTCTTCATCGGCGAAGTAGGCGGCGGCGCGGTCACGCTCGAGGATGTTCATGCCCTCGTGGAACACCGTGGCCGGAATGCCGGAGCGTACGCGCAGGGCGTCTTCCAGGTCCATGGCAGTTTCGGCGTGGGCGCAGATCACCAGGACCTTGGTGCGCTTGAGCATTTTCAGCTGGTCGATCAGCCATTCGACCCGAGGGTCGAAGCGCCACCAGCGGTTTTCTTCTTCGACGTCCGGCTGCGCCTGGAAGCTGACTTCGGGGTACAGCTCGGCGTGTTCGCCCAGCGGCAGCTCCAGGTATTCGTCCGGGTTCGGCAGCGGGTAGGCATGCAGCTTGCGCTCCGGGAAACCCTGCACGGCGGCGCGGGTGTTGCGGAACAGCACACGGCCGGTGCCGTGGCGGTCGAGCAGCTCACGCACCAGGCGCGCGCTGGCTTCGGTGTCGCCATCGTTGACGGCGGTGAGCAGGGCTTCACCTTCGTCGCCGAGGAAACCCTGGATGGTCTTGTGTGCGGCAGGTGACAGGCGACCCTTGTCCAGCAGCTCCTGCACGGCTTCGGCCACCGGGCGATAGTTCTCGCTCTCGGCGCGGAAGGCGGCGAGGTCATGGAAGCGGTTCGGGTCGAGCAGGCGCAGGCGCGCGAAGTGGCTGTCCTGGCCCAATTGCTCCGGGGTGGCGGTGAGCAGCAGCACGCCGGGAATCACTTCGGCCAGTTGCTCGACCAGCGCGTACTCGGGGCTGGCCTTGTCTTCATGCCACACCAGGTGGTGGGCTTCGTCGACCACCAGCAGGTCCCAGCCGGCGGCAAATAGCGCGTCCTGGGCCTTCTCGTCGTCGACCAGCCACTCCAGGGCGACCAACGCAAGCTGGGTGTCTTCGAACGGGTTGGTGGCATCGCTTTCGATAAAACGTTCTTCGTCGAACAGCGCCACCTGCAGGTTGAAACGGCGGCGCATTTCCACCAGCCATTGGTGCTGCAGGTTTTCCGGAACCAGGATCAACACGCGGTTGGCGCGGCCCGACAACAGTTGGCGATGGATCACCAGGCCGGCTTCGATGGTCTTGCCCAGGCCCACTTCGTCCGCCAGCAAGACCCGTGGCGCGATACGGTCGGCGACTTCACGGGCGATGTGCAGTTGGTGCGCGATAGGCTGCGCACGCACGCCACCCAGGCCCCACAACGAGGACTGCAACTGGCGGCTGGTGTGTTCCAGGGTGTGATAGCGCAGCGAGAACCAGGCCAGCGGGTCGATCTGCCCGGCGAACAGACGGTCGCTGGCCAGGCGGAACTGGATGAAGTTGGAGAGTTGGGTTTCCGGCAGGGTGACCTGCTCGTTCTGCCCATTGAGGCCGTGGTACACCAGCAGGCCGTCGACGTCGTCGACTTCCTGCACGGTCATTTTCCAGCCTTCGAAATGGGTGATGCTGTCGCCCGGCGAGAACCTCACGCGGGTGAGTGGCGCATTCCGTAGCGCATACTGACGAGTGTCGCCAGTGGCCGGATAGAGCACGGTCAACAAGCGCCCGTCCTGTGCCAGAACGGTGCCTAACCCCAGCTCTGCTTCGCTGTCACTAATCCAGCGTTGCCCCGGTTGATACTGCTGCGCCATGCTGCCTGACTCCCGCCGTGAAAAAGCCGACTATCTTAACGGAACAAGCCCCCACGCCCAAGGACTCTGACAAAAACTACTCCGTTTGCGTGGGGGGCCGGAAACCGAATCGACGGGTGGCGGGCACTTGGGAGTGTCGACTGGGTCACAGGTTGGCGAGCCTGTGCTCAAGTCACCCTGCAACCCGCCGACAGCCTGTTGATCAGGAGAATAATCACTATGCTTCCACCCATGCTGCCCGTCAGCGTTGTGCCGGTCACGTCACAACTCGATCCGGTGCGCCAGAAGCCGGACATCCCGCCCGTGGTGCCCGTCCAGCCGGGCTCCAACGAGAGCACCATCGACCTGAAAAAAGGCGATGCCGAGACGTCGACCTTTTTGCTGCGCGAAGAACAGCGCCGCCAGCAGGAACAGCAGAGACGCCGGCGTGAAGCCGATGAAGACCCGGAGCAGCACCTGGCCATTCCGGGCGATTTGTTGAATGCCGACAACACCGTGCCAGTGGCGCCGCTGATCGAAGATGCACCGCGCCAGGGCCTTTGGGTGGACGTCGAGGTTTAGTCGCGCAACTCACGCAGAGCCGCTATCAGCAGCTCGATATCATGCTCGTTGTTGAGCGGGCTCACCGAGATCCGCGCCACGCTCTCCAGGCCACGCGCCTGCATATCCAGCGGGGTGTAGGCCACGCCGTTGGCGCCGATATTGATGCGTTTCAAGCCCAGGCGCCGCTTGAGTTCAAAGGCATCCCAGCCGGTGAGGTTGAAGGCGATCAAGCCGGATTGGCAAGTGCCCAGGTCATGCAGGGTAATGCCCGCAATCCCACGCAACGCTTCACGGATTTGCGCGCTGGTCTGCGAAACCCTCTCCCAGGCGCGCTCGACCCCCAGCCGATTCATCTCCTGCAGCGCATTGCCCAGCCCGGCCAGCAAGGCGAAGGATGCCTCGCTGGTTTCAAAGCGCCGTGCGTCATTGCGCAGATCGAAACCCTGGGCGGTCCAGGGCGCCGAAAACACATCGCGTTGGGCCGGGTTCAGGCGCCCGAGGAAATCCGGCCGCACATACAACAGCGCCGTCCCGCGTGGACCGCGCAGGTGCTTTCTTCCGGCGGACTTGAGCACATCGCACTGCAATGCTTGTACGTCCACCGGCACCTGGCCGACGGCCTGGCCGGCGTCGATGAAGTAGGGGATGGCGTGACGCCTGGCCAGGTCACCGATGGCCTGGGCGGGGTTGATCAGGCCGCCGTTGGCCGGGAGCCACGTAAGGTCGATCAGCTTTACCCTGGCATCGAGCATCGACTCCAACGCCACCGGGCAGACCGCGCCGCTTGCATCGCAGGGGATGACTTCCACGCGGGCACCCGCTTGCACCGCCAGTTCCATGCTGGCCAGGTTGCCGCCCCATTCGTGACGGCCTACCAAAATGCGGTCGCCGGGTTGCCAGGGGCCCAGGGCCTGGAACGCCAGGCTCCAGGCGGTCGAACCACTGCTGGCAAACGCGATGGATGAGGCAGGAGCGTTGAGCAGTTGTGCGGCGGCGCGGCGGGCTCTTTCCACCAGCACGGCGCCATGTTCGCCGGCTTCCATCGGGCCGTCGCGAGCCTCCCGTTGCAGTTGTTCGAAGATCGCGTCGAGGGTTGCCTGGCTGGGCAGCGAGGCGCCGGCATGGTTGAAGTGCACGATGCCGGACTGGCAGCCGGGCGTGTCATCCCGCAGGTGCTGGACTTCAAGCGGGCTCATGGGTGCAGCTCGAAAATCGCATCAACCTCCACGGCCACACCGGCCGGCAGGCTGGACACGCCAACGGCGGTGCGCACATGTCGGCCTTTCTCGCCAAGCGCATTGACCAGCAGGTTGGAGGCACCGTTGGCCACCACGCTCTGTTGCGTGAAGTCGCCGCTGCTGGCGATGAATACTCCCAGGCGCACGGTGCGCACCAGGCGCGACAGGTCATCGCCGAGGGCATTGCTCAACTGCCCCAGCAGGCCCAGCGCAGCGAGTTCCGCTGCTTGAGCACCTTCTGCATCGCTGAGCGACTCGCCCAACCGGCCCACATAGGCGGGTTTACCATCCACCAGTGGGATTTGCCCGGAGACGAACAGGTGATTCTGGCTGACCACGTGGTTGATGTAGTTGGCGATCGGCTGGCTGGGGGTTGGCAGCGTGAGGCCAAGGGCTTGCACGCGTTGGCGGAGGGAGTCGCTCATGATGAATCCTCTTGGGTCGGGAGGCTTCAGCATGTTGGCTGTATCGAGGCGCGACAAACGGATAGATCTCACGCGATGTATCGAAAAAGCTCACGTATCGGTGCAGGCTTCCCTCAGCCATTGGCTGAAACACGCGGCGGCTTCGCTGGTGGTGCCTTGAGGTGCGATCAACCAGTAGCCGATGTCGCTGTGATAGGGCGGCCAATCGAAGGCTTCCACCAGGCTGCCGTCCTGCAGCCTGCGCTCGATCAGGCGATGACGGCCCATGGCGATGCCCTGGCCGGCCACGGCGGCTTCGACCACGATGTTGTAGTCGTGCAGCATCACGCGGGGGTGGTGACCGAGGTCGACCTGATAGTGCTCGGACCAGTCGGTCCATTCAAAGGGGCGGTGCGAAGTGGCCATCAGCAATGGGCTGTCTTGCGTTGCCTTGAACGTCGGGCTGCACACCGGCGAGATGATTTCCGGCATCAGTCGCGTGGCCTGCACATCGGGCCAGTCGCCTTTGCCATAACGGATGGCCAGGTCGACCTCCGCACCTGCCACGTCTGCCAATTGAATGGCCGGCAACAATTCCACCTGGATATGTGGGTAGCGATTGAGGAAGCCTGCCAGGCGGGGCGCCAGCCACAGGGTCGCAAAGGAGGCCAGCAAGCCGATGCGCAGCACGGTGGCGCTGGGGGTGACCCGTTGGGCGCGTGTGGCGGCGGCGATGGCATCGAGGGCTGGGCGGATTTCGTCGTAGTACTGTTGGCCGTCGGTGGTCAGATCGATCGCACGGGTGCGTCGGATAAACAAGGGTTTGCCCAGGTGCTGCTCAAGCTTTTGCACCTGATGGCTCAGCGCGCTCTGAGTCACTGACAACTCGCTGGCGGCCTTGATAAAACTCAAGTGCCGCGCCACGGCTTCGAAGGCGCGCAGCGCCAGCAGCGGCGGAAGGTCCTTGTGCAGTGCCACCTGGGGGAATCTCCTGGTTCGGGAAAACAGCGATTTTGTGCGATGACCTGCCTTTTGTCGCCCGCTGATTTGCCGTTGAGCGGGGGAGGCCGCATTATTGGGTCATTCCCTCCACGACGTAAGCCAAGCCATGAGTGAAGACGACAAGCTGATCGACCTGAATGCCGAGCGCGCCAAGCGCGTTCACGACCTCAATGACAAACGCCTGAATGAAGTCCGCCAGGCATTTGAACAGGCAATGCCACTCGGCAAAGTTAAAAAGAAACCGAAGAACAAGCCAAAAAAGCGTTGAAAGTACCTGCATCCATTGATGCAGGTCAGTTATTGCCCTTCTTTACGCCCCGTCGCGGGCGACATTGATCCCCGTCAATTTTCCAATCCGCCTTCTCCATTAACTTAGCCCTATCGCAACAGGGCAAGCGCAGGAGGCCGGTCATGTTTATCGATAATGTGGTGTTCGCCGGAGTGCTGACGGTAAGCCTGATGGTGATGTTTTTTGTAGGGTTTGGAATTTTTATCTGGAAAGACGCGAACAAGCGGAAAAAACCATAGTTTTTCCAGGTTACATGAGCACGCAAGGCATTTTGGGCGACTTCGGTCGCCCTTTTTTTGCGCCTGAATTAACCCAATAGTGATCATAAAAAAAGGTGCGACCCTCGCGGATCGCACCTTTTTTATCGCAGGCGGCTTATCAGCTGCCCAGCGCCTTGGAAGCCAACCAGAACAACCCGGCCGACAGGGCCACGGTTGCCGGCAGGGTCAGTACCCAGGCCATCAGGATGGTCTTCACGGTGCCGCCCTGCAGGCCGCTTTTGTTGGCGACCATGGTGCCGGCCACGCCCGACGACAGCACGTGGGTAGTCGACACCGGCAACGCGAAGATGTTGGCAAAGCCAATCATGGTCGCGGTGGTGATCTGTGCCGACATGCCCTGGGCATAGGTCATGCCTTGCTTGCCGATCTTCTCGCCGATGGTCAGTACCACACGCTTCCAGCCCACCATGGTGCCCAGGCCCAAGGCCAGTGCGACGGCAAGGATCACCCAGAACGGGGCGTATTCGGTAGTGGCGGTCAGGTCTTTGCGCAGTTTGTCGAGGTCGGATTTCTCACGGGCATCCAGGCCTGGCAGCTTGCCGACTTTCTTCGCGGTGTCGTCCAGGCAGAGCAGATAGCGGCGCACTTCAATACGCTGGTCCGCCGTCAGCGCGTGATAGTCGGACACGCCTTTGAGTGTGTCGACCAGCGCGTTGATGGTCGGCTCGGTCTGCTGTGGATTGCACTGGAACTTACCAGGCAGGTCGTTCTGCACGCTTTTGCCCAGGGCCAGGAACTCGCCGAGCGTGGCGTTGTTACGCTGGTAGAACTGGCTCAAATGCACGGTGGCGTCGCGGGTCCGTTCGATCTGGTAGGTGGTGCTGCCCAGGTCGAGCACGAACTGCGCCGGCACGATACCGATCAGCACCAGCATGATCAGGCCGATACCCTTCTGGCCGTCGTTGGAGCCGTGCACGAAACTCACGGCCATGGCGGAAATCACCAGCACCAGGCGGTTCCAGAACGGCGGGTGTTTCTTGTCATCGAGCTTGCGGCGCTGGTCCGGGGTCTTGTGCATCTTGGACAGCGGACGCCACCACTTCAGGCCGATCAGCACCAGGGCTGCAACCAGGAAGCCGGCCATCGGCGAGAACACCAGCGAAGCGCCGATATCCACGGCTTTCTGCCAGTTCACACCGTCAGCCAGGGGAATGTCGTTGATCAGGGCGTTGGCCAGGCCGACCCCGAGGATCGAGCCGATCAGGGTGTGGGAGCTGGAGGCCGGGATACCGAAGTACCAGGTGCCCAGGTTCCAGGTGATCGCCGCCGCCAATAAAGAGAAGACCATCGCCAGGCCATGGCCGGTGTTCACATTGATCAGCAACTCCACCGGCAGCAAGTGCACGATGGCGTAGGCGACACCGACACCACCGAGCAACACGCCGAGGAAGTTGAACACCCCGGAGAAGAACACGGCCAGGTGCGGCGGCATGGCTTTGGTATAGATGACTGTGGCCACCGCGTTAGCGGTGTCATGAAAGCCATTGATGAACTCGAAGGCGAGGACAAAGGCCAGGGCGAGCAACAGGCTCACGAGAACCCAAGCATCCAGTCCGCTGAATAAATCGATCATGAAGGTTTTCTGACCCGGTCGTAAGGGGGCGCGATTATGCCAGAAAACCTCAGTAATCGATGCACTAGCTGCTCATCGGTATCAATCTTCCCTGAAAAAAATCCCGGAAAGGGCGTGCATCCCAGGGTTTTCGGGGCTTGGGCAAGTCTTTGATTTATATGGCAGAGGGCGCCAGAAGCGGGGATTGTCACAAAAACGTCACGACTGAAACATTTGTATGAAATTTTACCGTTCTTGGTAGGGTGCAAGATTTCTGGCTGATGGCTGAGTGCCATCAACCTGGGCCATGACCTTGAGGCTCAAACCGAATCGCCTAGGGCTCTTCGGTTTTGAGTTCCTGTTCAATCTTTTGGATTTCCTGTGCAAAGGCCTGGTCAAGCAGGCTGGCGCGCTTGCGCCATGGTTTGCGCTCAGGTTCAGGCTGGGCGGCGTAGGTGGTGACTTCCCCGCCGTAAACGTCCTTGTAACGTTGCTCCTGGCGCTCAAGTTCCGCGCGCAGTTCATCTTTCGTCACATCGTTACCTAATTGAGTTGAGTGTCAATACGTTGCAGCGTTATGCCGGAATGCGCCCTCAGGGTGTTTCAAGTCGAACCGCCATAGCGTTCAAGTTTGAAACAGACATGGGTGAACACTGCTAGTGCCGTCATTCAAGGCAGGTAGTTGCTATCGACGATGCACGGCCTGTGCATCATGCGGCCAGCTCCGTTGCCGATAATGAAACCGGGTGGACCAGTACACAGGGTGCATTATAGCGGCGCATTTGAATAACACTATCGGTATAAAGTTAAAAACCGTCAACTTTGTATGAGTGTTTTGTTACACGCGCCTATTGGTAATTGCACACATTCGGGTGTCATGAATCCATCCAAACTTCAAACGTTAATAAGAGGCCTCGTTTTTTTTCAATCCGTCGTGGGTGAAGGGGGAGGTTGCGAGCAAATTGCGATAATCGAATGATCGTCCGATAATCGCACAATGTTGTCGGCCCTGCCTTGTACATCTCGGCTGACGCAGCTTGTAATAGTGGCCAATCCTCCC
Organism: Pseudomonas sp. NFR09; assembly: GCF_900111535.1. Taxonomy (NCBI): domain Bacteria; kingdom Pseudomonadati; phylum Pseudomonadota; class Gammaproteobacteria; order Pseudomonadales; family Pseudomonadaceae; genus Pseudomonas; species Pseudomonas sp. NFR09. The sequence continues at coordinate 88,746 of NZ_FOIH01000001.1, read as the reverse complement.
CTGCGGTTGACAATAAGACAAAGGATCTCGACATGAACGATCAATTGCGCAACTCTTTCGCGTCAGTGGCGCCGCCGATCGTTGCGTCCCCGGCCAAGCGTATCCAGGCGTTTACCGGTGATCCGGACTTCATGACCTCCCTGGCCCGTGGCCTGGCCGTGGTGCAGGCGTTCCAGGAGCGCAAGCGCCACCTCACCATCGCCCAGATCAGCCACCGCACCGAAATCCCTCGCGCCGCCGTGCGCCGTTGCCTGCACACCTTGATCAAGCTCGGCTACGCCACTACCGATGGGCGTACCTATTCGCTGTTGCCCAAAGTCCTGACCCTGGGCCATGCCTATCTGTCGTCCACGCCACTGGCGGTGTCCGCCCAGCCTTATCTGGACCGCATGAGCGAGCAACTCCACGAAGCCTGCAACATGGCGACCCTCGAAGGCGACGACATTCTCTACATCGCCCGTTCGGCCACCACCCAGCGCCTGATTTCGGTGGACCTGTCGGTGGGCGGACGGCTGCCGGCCTACTGCACCTCCATGGGCCGCATCTTGCTCGCGGCGCTGGATGACGCCTCGCTGCAGGATTATCTCGACCACGCCGACCTGCAGACCAAGACCAGCCGCACCCTGACCACGCCCGCCGCGCTGTTCGACTGCCTGCAACAGGTGCGTCAGCAAGGCTGGTGCATTGTCGACCAGGAACTGGAGCAGGGCCTGCGCTCCATCGCGGTGCCGGTGTATGACGCCTCGGGCCAGGTGCTGGCCGCGCTGAACGTCAGCACCCACGCCGGCCGTGTCAGCCGCAGCGAGCTGGAGCAGCGCTTCCTGCCGAGCATGCTCAGTGCCAGCCGCGAGTTGAGTGCGCAGCTGTTTGCCTAAGCTGTTCGGTGACCGCACAGATCCCGGTTGGGTCGATTGCGCTGTTTTCCCTGGCTTATTACTGTGCGACAGCGCTCCAGGGAGCGCTCAATAATAACGACGACCCAAGGTCGTCAGCCCGCCATCGGTGTGGAAATAAAAACAATGAATCAGCCCTCTGTCGGTACTTCCTTGGACGTGCAGTCCTTTATCAACACCCAGCCACTGTCCCGTTACCAGTGGCGCGTGGTGATCCTGTGTTTCCTGATTGTTTTCCTGGATGGCCTCGACACTGCCGCCATGGGCTTTATCGCGCCGGCGCTGTCCCAGGATTGGGGCATCGACCGCGCCAGCCTCGGTCCGGTGATGAGCGCCGCGTTGATCGGCATGGTCTTCGGCGCGCTCGGCTCCGGCCCGCTGGCGGATCGCTTCGGGCGCAAAGTGGTGCTGGTGGGCGCGGTGCTGGTGTTTGGTGCATTCAGTCTGGCGTCGGCCTACAGCAGCAACGTCGATCAACTGCTGGTGCTGCGCTTCCTGACCGGGCTCGGCCTGGGCGCCGGCATGCCGAATGCCACCACGCTGTTGTCCGAATACACCCCTGAGCGCCACAAGTCGTTGCTGGTGACCAGCATGTTCTGTGGCTTCAACCTGGGCATGGCCGGTGGCGGGTTTATCTCGGCCAAGCTGATCCCGGCATTCGGTTGGCACAGCCTGCTGCTGATCGGCGGCATCCTGCCGTTGATCCTGGCGCTGGTGTTGCTGGTATGGCTGCCGGAATCGGCGCGCTACCTGGTGGTGCGCAATCGGGGGACCGACAAGGTGCGCAAAACCTTGTCGCCCATTGAGCCGAACATCGTCGCCCAAGCCAGCAGTTTCAGTGTGCCCGAGCAAAAAACCGTCAAGGCGCGCAACGTGTTTGCGGTGATCTTCTCCGGCACCTACAGCGCCGGTACGTTGTTGCTGTGGCTCACCTACTTCATGGGCCTGGTGATCGTGTACCTGCTCACCAGCTGGCTGCCGACCCTGATGCGCGACAGCGGCGCGAGCATGGAGCAGGCCGCGTTTATCGGCGCGTTGTTCCAGTTCGGTGGTGTGTTGAGCGCGGTGGGCGTGGGCTGGGCGATGGACCGGTTCAATCCGCACAAGGTCATCGGCACGTTCTACCTGCTGGCCGGGGTGTTTGCCTACGCGGTAGGGCAGAGCCTGGGCAGTATCACCTTACTGGCGACTCTGGTGCTGATTGCCGGGATGTGTGTCAACGGTGCGCAATCGGCGATGCCGTCCCTGGCCGCACGTTTCTACCCCACTCAAGGCCGTGCCACGGGCGTGTCGTGGATGCTCGGCATCGGCCGTTTCGGCGCGATCCTCGGCGCGTGGATGGGCGCGACGTTGCTGGGCCTGGGCTGGAACTTCGAGCAAGTGCTCACCGCTCTGGTGATCCCTGCCGCATTGGCCACCACGGCCGTGGTGATCAAAGGCATGGTCAGCCATGCCGACGCCACCTGAGGCCTGTGGGAGGGGGTAAGCCCACTCCCACAGTTATCGAGTTTTGCCTAATGCTTAGCCAAGCAACAATCCGTTCGATAATCGAACGCTGAGTCGATTATCGGATTGTTTGGCCCATTTCCCCGGCTTAATCTTCAAGCACTTCGGCGCCACCTCAGCGCCTTTTTCGATCCACACCGGGAGCCCGAACCCCATGGCTGAAATCCTCGCGCTGCGTGACGCGGTGAAGCAATTTGTGAACGACGGCGACACCGTCGCCCTCGAAGGCTTCACCCATCTGATCCCTACGGCAGCGGGTCATGAAATCATTCGTCAGGGCAAGAAAGACCTGACGCTGGTGCGTATGACGCCTGACCTGATCTACGACCAGTTGATCGGTGCCGGCTGTGCCCGCAAGTTGATTTTCTCCTGGGGCGGCAACCCCGGCGTGGGTTCCCTGCATCGCTTGCGCGACGCGGTCGAGAAGCAATGGCCGCAACCGCTGGAAATCGAAGAACACAGCCACGCCGACCTGGCCAATGCCTACGTCGCCGGTGCGTCGGGCCTGCCATTCGCGGTGTTGCGTGCCTACGCTGGTTCCGACCTGCCCAAGGTCAACCCGCTGATCAAGACCGTGACCTGCCCATTCACCGGCGAAGTGCTGGCGGCGGTGCCGTCGGTGCGACCGGACGTCACCGTGATCCACGCGCAAAAAGCCGACCGCAAGGGCAATGTGTTGCTGTGGGGCATCCTCGGTGTGCAGAAGGAAGCGGCCCTGGCGGCCAAGCGCTGCATCGTCACCGTCGAAGAAATCGTCGATGACTTGAATGCACCGATGAACAGCTGCGTCTTGCCGACCTGGGCCCTGACGGCGGTGTGCCATGTACCTGGTGGCGCGCACCCGTCCTACGCGCATGGTTACAACGAGCGCGATAACCGCTTCTACCAGGCGTGGGACCCGATCGCCCGCGACCGCGGGACCTTTACCGCCTGGATCAACGAATACATCCACGGCACCGCCGACTTCACCGAATTCCAGGCCAGGCTGGCCACCGCGCAGGAGGCCAAGTAATGGCTTACTCGACCAATGAAATGATGACCGTTGCCGCCGCGCGCCGCCTCAAGAACGGCTCCGTGTGCTTCGTTGGCATCGGCTTGCCGTCCAAGGCGGCCAACCTGGCGCGCCTGACGTCGTCGCCAGATGTGGTGCTGATCTACGAGTCCGGCCCGATTGGCGCCAAGCCATCGGTACTGCCACTGTCCATCGGTGATGGCGAACTGGCGGAAACCGCCGACACCGTGGTGCCGACCGGCGAGATCTTCCGCTACTGGCTGCAGGGCGGGCGCATCGACGTGGGCTTCCTCGGCGCCGCCCAGGTCGACCGCTTCGGCAACATCAACACCACCGTGGTGGGTGACTACCACCAGCCCAAAGTGCGCCTGCCGGGTGCCGGTGGCGCGCCGGAGATCGCCGGTTCGGCCAAGAGCGTGCTGATCATCCTCAAGCAGTCGGCGCGTTCGTTTGTCGACCAGCTGGACTTCATCACCTCGGTCGGCCACGGCGAAGGCGGCGACTCGCGCAAGCGCCTGGGCCTGCCGGGCGCAGGGCCTGTAGGGATCATTACCGACCTGTGCATCATGGAGCCGGAAGCCGGTACAAATGAGTTCGTAGTCACCGCGCTGCATCCGGGCGTGACCCGCGAGCAAGTGGTGGCCGCCACCGGTTGGGCGATTCGGTTTGCCGAGCAGGTCGACACCACCGCCGAACCCACTGATGTAGAGCTGACCGCCCTGCGTGACCTTGAAGCACGCACCGCGGCCGCCCATGGCCAAGCACCGGGAGAAGCCTGATGCGCGATGTATTTATCTGTGACGCCATTCGTACCCCCATCGGCCGTTTTGGCGGTGGCCTGTCCACCGTGCGGGCTGATGACCTGGCGGCGCTGCCGATCAAGGCCTTGATCGAGCGCAACCCGTCGGTGGATTGGACGGCAGTCGATGAGGTCTTCCTCGGCTGCGCCAACCAGGCCGGTGAAGACAACCGCAACGTGGCGCGCATGGCGCTGTTGCTGGCGGGCTTGCCGGAAAGCATTCCGGGCGTGACCCTCAACCGTTTGTGCGCCTCGGGGATGGACGCGATTGGCACCGCTTTCCGTGCAATTGCCAGCGGCGAAATGGAGCTGGCGATTGCCGGCGGCGTCGAGTCGATGTCCCGCGCGCCGTTCGTGATGGGCAAGGCCGACGCGGCGTTCTCGCGCAACATGAAGCTGGAAGACACCACCATCGGCTGGCGTTTTATCAACCCGTTGATGAAAGAGCAGTACGGCGTGGATGCGATGCCACAGACCGCCGATAACGTCGCCGACGATTACAAGGTGTCCCGTGCCGACCAGGACGCCTTTGCCCTGCGCAGCCAGCAACGCACTGCCGCCGCGCAAGCCGCCGGTTTCTTCGCCGAAGAAATCGTGCCGGTGCGGGTCGCCCATAAAAAAGGCGAAACCGTGGTAGAGCAGGACGAGCATCCACGGGACACCACCCTGGAAGCCCTGGCCAAACTCAAGCCAGTCAATGGCCCCGACAAGACCGTTACCGCCGGCAATGCATCGGGTGTGAATGACGGTGCGGCGGCGCTGATCCTGGCTTCCGCCGAAGCGGTCAAGAAACATGGCCTGACCGCTCGCGCTCGCGTATTGGGCATGGCCAGCGCTGGTGTCGCGCCACGGGTGATGGGCATCGGCCCGGTGCCGGCCGTGCGCAAACTGGTCGAGCGCCTTGGCTTGGCCGTCACCGACTTTGACGTGATCGAACTCAACGAGGCCTTCGCCAGCCAAGGCCTGGCCGTCTTGCGTGAGCTGGGCATTGCCGACAACGCACCCCAGGTCAACCCGAACGGCGGCGCCATTGCCCTTGGCCATCCGCTGGGCATGAGCGGCGCGCGGCTGGTGCTGACGGCGCTGCATCAGCTTGAAAAAACCGGCGGCCGCAAAGGCCTGGCGACCATGTGCGTGGGCGTCGGCCAAGGCCTGGCCCTGGCGATTGAACGCATCTAACAAGAGAGGATTGCTCCATGAGTGACAAGCCCGGATACCGGCGCCCGCAAGCGGGCACTCAACCGGATTACCTGCACCCGGCCTACCAGTCGACGAACCTGCGTTCGCCGTCGCAGCCCTTGGTGTTCCTGCCCCATTCCTTGTCGGAAATCACCGGCCCGACCATCGGCGCCGAGCGGGTCAACCCGAAGGACAATGACCTCACCGCCCAGCATGAAGGCGAGCCCCAAGGCGAACGCATCATCATTCACGGCCGCGTGCTCGACGAAAACGGCCTGCCGGTGCCGGGCATCCTCGTGGAAATCTGGCAGGCCAACGCCGCCGGCCGCTACAACCATAAGCGCGACCTGCACGACGCACCGCTGGACCCGAACTTCACCGGCACCGGCCGCACGGTCACCGACGCCGACGGCTGGTACCAGTTCCAGACCATCAAGCCCGGCGCGTATCCCTGGGGCAACCACCACAACGCGTGGCGCCCGGCGCATGTCCACTTTTCGCTGTTCGGCCCGAGCGTGCTGACGCGCCTGGTCACGCAGATGTATTTCCCTGGAGACCCGCTGCTGGAATACGACCCGATCTACAACTGCGTGCCGGACACCTCGGCCAAGGAACGCTTGATCGCCCGTTTCGACCTGGAAAAAACCATTCCTTCCTATGCCCTCGGCTACCGCTGGGACATCGTCCTGCGCGGCCGCGACGCCACGCCGATGGAGAAATGAGATGACACTCAATGCGACCACGTCCCACACCGTCGGGCCGTATTACCACATCGGCCTGACCTGGCTGAACCGCGAAGACCTCACCGTGGCTGCCACCCTTGGCGAGCGCGTGGCGATCAGCGGGCAGGTGGTGGATGGCAATGGTGATGTCGTCAACGACGCCATGCTCGAAGTCTGGCAGGCCAATGCCGCTGGCAAGTACGATCACCCGGAGGATGAGCAGGACAAGGCACTGGACCCGAACTTCGAAGGGTTCGGCCGGGTACCGGTGGATGCCGAAGGGCGGTTCCGCTTTACCACCATCAAGCCGGGCGCCGTACCGGGACTGAAGGGCACCACCCAGGCGCCGCACCTGGTGGTGCTGGTGTTTGCCCGTGGGTTGGTGAAGCACTTGCTCACGCGGATTTATTTCGAGGGCGAGGCGCTGAATGGGCAGGACCCGTTGCTGGCGTGTGTGCCCTCGGAGCGTCGTGGCACCTTGATCGCCCGGCAGGATGCGGCGGGGGTGTATCAGTGGAATGTGATTTTGCAGGGGACGGATAAGGAAACGGTGTTCTTCGATTATTGAGTGGTTTTTCCGGGCCCCATCGGGGGCAAGCCCCTCCCACCTGTTGACCGCACCGCCTTTCAAATGTGGGAGGGGGCTTGCCCCCGATGGGGCCGGTTCAGGCACCACCTACCCAAAAGTCTTCTTGCGGAACATGGTTGTTGCAAAGTATGTCTAGGCTATAACCGTTCCCACTGAGTGAAACCACATGACAACAACAACGAGTCACTACACCGGAGAAGAACGCAGCAAACGGATTTTTGCGATTGTCGGGGCATCCTCCGGCAACCTCGTCGAATGGTTCGACTTCTACGTCTACGCCTTCTGTGCCATTTACTTTGCCCCGGCGTTTTTCCCGTCGGACAACCCTACCGTCCAGTTGGTCAATACGGCGGGGGTATTCGCCGCCGGTTTCCTGATGCGCCCCATCGGCGGCTGGCTGTTTGGCCGGGTGGCTGACAAGCATGGCCGTAAGAACTCAATGATGATTTCGGTGCTGATGATGTGCGCCGGCTCCCTGGTCATCGCCTTTTTGCCGACCTACAACGACATCGGCGTCTGGGCGCCGATCCTGCTGCTGATTGCGCGACTGTTCCAAGGCTTGTCCGTGGGTGGCGAGTACGGCACTACCGCGACTTACATGAGTGAGGTGGCTCTCAAGGGCCAGCGCGGGTTCTTTGCGTCCTTCCAGTACGTGACCCTCATCGGCGGCCAGTTGCTGGCGGTGCTGGTGGTGGTGATCCTGCAGCAGTTTCTTACCGAAGAAGAACTGCGCGCCTGGGGCTGGCGGATTCCATTCGTGATCGGCGCCATTGCGGCGGTGATCTCCCTGTTGCTGCGGCGCACGTTGAAAGAAACCACCAGCAAGGAAACCCGCGAAGACAAGGACGCCGGCAGCATTGCCGCGCTGTTTCGCGATCACAAGGCCGCGTTCATCACGGTGCTGGGTTACACCGCCGGCGGCTCGCTGATTTTCTATACCTTCACCACCTACATGCAGAAGTACCTGGTGAACACGGTGGGCATGCACGCCAAGACGTCCAGCTACATCATGACCGGTGCGTTGTTCCTCTACATGTGCATGCAGCCGGTGTTCGGCATGTTGGCGGACAAGATCGGCCGGCGTAACTCGATGTTGTGGTTTGCGGGCCTCGGCACGCTGTTCACCGTGCCCATCCTGCTCACCCTGAAAACCGTCAGCAGCCCTTTCCTGGCCTTTGTGCTGATTACCCTGGCTTTGGCAATTGTCAGCTTCTACACCTCCATCAGTGGCCTGGTCAAAGCGGAGATGTTCCCGCCTCAGGTGCGCGCCTTGGGCGTGGGCCTGGCCTATGCGGTGGCCAATGCGATTTTCGGCGGCTCGGCGGAATTCGTCGCCCTGAGTCTGAAATCCATCGGCATGGAGAACAGTTTCTATTGGTATGTGACGGCGATGATGGCCATCGCTTTCCTGTTCAGCCTGCGTCTGCCGAAACAGGCGGCGTACCTGCACCACGATCTATAAGGGACGCGTTATGACACTGCGCACGAGCAATCAATTGTTCGACGCTTACTTCACGGCGGACAGCATGGCCGAGGTGTTCTGCGACAGCGGACGCCTGCAGGGCATGCTGGATTTCGAAGCCGGATTGGCCCGGGCCCAGGCCCGGGTCGGGTTGATTCCCCAGGCCGCTGTCGCACCGATTGCCCAGGCCTGCCTGGCGTCGCTGTACGACGTGGATGCCCTCGGCGTGGCGATTGCCACGGCGGGGAATTCGGCGATCCCGTTGGTGAAGGCGCTGGGCAAGCTGATTGCCAGTGAAGACGCCGGGGCCGAACGTTATGTGCATTTGGGCGCGACCAGCCAGGACGTGATGGACACTGGCCTGGTGTTGCAACTGCGCCGGGCGCTGGCGTTGATCGAAAGCGACCTGGCGCGCCTGGGCGACATCCTGGCCGCCCAGGCCCAGCGTTACGCAGCCGTGCCCTTGGCCGGCCGCACCTGGTTGCAACATGCGACGCCGGTCACCCTGGGGATGAAGATCGCCGGTTGGCTGGGGGCGGTGACGCGCAGTCGGCAACGGTTGACGCAGTTGAAGCCGCGCTTGCTGGTGCTTCAGTTCGGCGGTGCCTCCGGAACCCTGGCCGCACTGGGCGAACAGGCCATGCCGGTGGCTGAAGCTTTGGCAGACGAGCTGCAACTGACCTTGCCCGAACAACCCTGGCACACTCAGCGGGATCGGCTGGTAGAGTTCGCCGCCGTGCTTGGCCTGATCGCCGGCAGCCTGGGCAAACTGGGCCGCGATATCAGCCTGTTGATGCAGACCGAAGCGGCGGAGGTGTTCGAGCCGTCGGCACCGGGCAAGGGTGGCTCGTCCACCATGCCGCACAAGCGCAACCCGGTGGGCGCGGCCGTGCTGATCGGCGCCGCCACCCGCGTGCCGGGCCTGGTATCGACGATGTTCAGCGCCATGCCCCAGGAGCACGAACGCAGCCTGGGCCTGTGGCATGCCGAATGGGAAACCCTGCCCGAGATTTGCCGCCTGGTTTCCGGCGCGCTGCAACAGGCGCTGCTGGTGAGCGAAGGGTTGGAAGTCGACCCCGAGCGCATGGGCAAAAACCTCGACCTGACCCAAGGCCTGGTGCTGGCCGAAGCCGTCAGCAGCGTGCTCGCCCAACGCCTGGGCCGGGAAACGGCGCACCACTTGCTGGAACACTGCTGCAAGCGTGCCGTTACCGAGCAACGGCAGTTGCGTGCGGTACTGGCGGATGAGCCGCAAGTCACCGCCGAGCTGTCGGCGGCCGAACTGGACCGCCTGCTCGACCCGGCCCACTACCTGGGCCAGGCCTGCACCTGGGTCGCCCGCGCCGTAGCCGAACACTTTGCTTGAGGAGACCACCGTGGCATTTGTACAACTCGCCGAAGGCGACCTGCATTACCAACTGGACGGGCCTGTGGATGCGCCTGTGCTGGTGTTGTCCAACTCACTGGGCACCGACCTGCATATGTGGGACATCCAGATCGCGGCATTCACCCAGCACTTTCGCGTGCTGCGTTTCGACACCCGTGGCCATGGCAAATCCCTGGTCACCCCGGGGCCGTACAGCATCGAACAGCTCGGCCGCGACGTGATCGCGCTGCTGGATGCGCTGGATATCCAACGCGCGCATTTCTGCGGTTTGTCCATGGGCGGCCTGATCGGCCAATGGCTGGGGATCAACGCGGGCAAGCGCCTGAACCGTCTGGTGGTGTGCAACACCGCCGCCAGGATCGGCACGCCCGAGGTGTGGAACCCTCGCATCGAGATGGTGTTGCGTGACGGCGCAGCGGCGATGGTGGCGCTGCGCGATGCGTCCATCGCACGCTGGTTCACGGCTGATTTCGCAGCCGCCAACCCGCACCAGGCCAAGCAGATTACCGACATGCTCGCGGCGACCTCGCCTGAAGGTTACGCCGCCAATTGCGCGGCGGTGCGCGATGCGGATTTTCGTGAGCAACTGGCCTTGATCAAGGTGCCGACGTTAGTGATTGCCGGCACCGACGATGCGGTCACCCCACCGGCTGGCGGTCACTTTATCCAGAACCATGTGCGGGGCGCCGAGTACGCCGAGTTCTATGCGGCGCACCTGTCCAATGTGCAGGCGGGCGCTGCGTTCAGCGACTGCGTAATCGAATTCCTGCTGGCCCGCTGAGGAGCTGTTTGTGGACGAGAAACAACGTTACGCCGAAGGCCTGCAAGTGCGCCGCGAAGTGCTGGGCGATGCCCATGTCGACCGCAGCCTCAATGCCCTGACCGAGTTCAACAGCGAGTTCCAGGAAATGATCACCCGCCACGCCTGGGGTGATATCTGGACCCGCCCCGGCCTGCCACGGCATACCCGCAGCCTGATCACCATCGCGATGCTGATCGGCATGAACCGCAGTGAAGAACTCAAGCTGCACCTGCGTGCCGCCGCCAGCAATGGCGTGACCCGCGCCGAGATCAAGGAAGTGCTGATGCAGAGCGCGATCTACTGCGGGATTCCGGCGGCGAACGCCACTTTTCATCTGGCCGAGTCGGTGTGGGATGAGTTGGGGGTTGAGTCGCGGGAATAGGGGTCAGTGGGAATCGGCATCCCACACCCAATTCCACACGCCCGGCAGACGCACCGGTTCATTCACGTCCTTCACCGTGCGTGCCAGCGCCGCACGTTGCAGGGCGGCCGTGTCGGTGTAGAACGGTTCAGCGGCGGTCTTCATACCGGTGATCCGTGCACTGTCCAGCAGGATCTGCAAGTACTCCTGCATATGCCGCGCGGTGTAGCGGTTGATGTCGTGGAAGGTCACTACCACAGGGATCACGCCATCCACCGTCGGCAACTCGCCCAACGCAATGTGTTCGCGCACCACCGACAGTTGCCGATACAAATTGGCCCGGCGCCGTGGGCTGCCGTTGAAGCCCCAGATCTTGCCGTCATTGGCACTCAAATCCGTGAGCAGCACCTGCATGCCGTGACGCTGGTAGGCGGCGAAGGTGCGGCGGTCGTAATTCCAGAACGGCGGGCGGACCAGCACCGGCGGGTTGCCGGTGATCGACGCAATGTCAGCGGCACCTTGGGTAAGGGTGCGTTCCAGTTCGGCGTCGTTCAGCCAGCGATGGTTGGTATGAAACGCCGTAGCGGTGTGGAAGGCGAGGATGTGACCCGCCGCATACTCGCGCTGCATGGTCTTGCGGCCTCGTGAGCTGCCCCCGGAGCGTGAGGCTTCGGTTTGCAGGAAGAACACCGCCTTGATCCCCGGCAGTACCGGGTTTTGTGCCAGGTCAGCCACCACTGAGCGGCTCGGGTTGTTGTAGCCCGATGCGCTGGGGCCGTCATCGAAGGTCAGCAGAAAACGGATCGGCGCCTGGCCTTGCAGGCGTTGCTCGGTCTGGGGTGTCAGGGCGACAGGTGCGCCAATACAGCCGCTGAGGCTCAGGGCCAGGGCAAGCATGGCGGATGCGATGGCGAAGGGTTTCATGATGGGCGCGGGCTCGAATAGGAGGCCACTGCTGGGTGGATCAGCAGCGGCAGGCGCGCACGATACAGCAAGATGGCGGGTGTTGAGTTACCGTCTGACCAACGAGCGGTGTTCAGGCTCAGTCGAAATAGTGGGTACGCAGCGGCTTGCCCATTTCTTCGTTCAAGGCATTTTCAGTGAAGGGCTTGGGGTTGGGGGGATACTCTGGGGTGGTCGGCAGCCCCACGGCTTGACGTTCGCTGTTGGAGACATCAACTGACTCCCCGTTGACCACCTCTACGGTCGAGCCCGTCAACGCGGTGCCGTTTCCGGCGTTATAGGCGTGGACCATTTCGTGATAGAGAACGGTGATAGGTGAGTATGTCCTGCGGGACAGTACTTCCAAGGCTGAGCGGTTATAGACGATTTCAGCCCGGTCCGCCCGCGACCCCGGTATGCCGTCCACCATGAAACCCCACTTGGGATCGTCGCCGACCACCGGCGGGCGTTCGTTTTGCAACAAGGTTTTAAGTTCCTGGCTGCCATAGGTGTAGCCGCTTCCCGTGTCGAACTGGTCCTCCACCACGGTCACCGGTGCGCCGTTGCGCCTGGCTATCGCGTTCATTTCGGCAAGCATCTGTTTGCCCTGGGGGGAGCAGCGCAGCAAGGCCAGATCGTCTTCGACCCGTTGGATAAAGTCGGCCGAGCCTTTTATGACAAGCCCTTCAAGCGGCGCGTGGTCAGGTGTGACGGTGGTTAATATCGAGTCGTTGAGGTGCCGGATCGTATCGCCGGATTGAGCGTAGATCAGGTCGCCGGGGTGATTGGCAACCACTGCGTCGCGACCGCTGCCGGTATAGAACGTACTACGGTCGTGGCCGATCAAGCGGTCATTATCGGCGCCGCCATGCAGCACCGTATGGCCGTTGCCGGCATACAGGCGGTCATTGCCATTGCCGCCGTCCAGGTAGCTGGTTTTGCTTTTTGGCCCGGTACCAGCGTAAAGGCGGTCATTGCCGTTGTTGCCATAGATCACGTTGTCGCCGCTGCCGCCAAAGATCATGTCATCGCCGTCGTTGCCTTCGGCGTAGCCAAGGCCGCTGCCGAGGTGAAGTACGTCGTTGCCAGGACCGCCGAACAGGCGGGTGTAGCCACTGCCGGCGCGCACCCGATCATTGCCGTCCCCGGCATCCACCGTGATGGGTTGGGTCACGTTGGCGTCAATGCGGATGTTGTCGTTACCGCCGTGGGTCTTGAGGTGAAAGGTCAGTGGCTCGCCGTTTTTATCGTGGCTGTCAAAGCGATACAGCCGGCCATTGACCTTCACGTCCAACTGGCCTGGCAGGGTCTGGCTGATGTGGACTTGGTCCGCGTTGTCACCGGTTTCAAGGATCAGGCTGTTGCTGATGCTTTCGCCATGGTCGTGCTCCCAGACTGATTGCCCGCAGGCCTTCAAATTGCCGTCATCCAGAAAGGGATGCCGATGAGCTTGAGCCGGGCTGTCGGACGTGAACGTCAGTTGAGGCGGTGGGTCGGGTGTGTAGTGGCTGTTGCTGAAGATCTGGGGGCATGCAATGCGATTTGAAGCGTCCATGTGTAATCCCTATGAGAGAGCCAGCGCTGGCCCTGTCTCATGAAGTTGCCCGGACGCTTCAGATCGTTCCCAGGATAAATGTTATGAGGCTTTACAGCAGGCTGATCGGGTAACTGACGATCAATCGGTTCTCATCGAACTCGTTGTTACTGTAGTCGCGGCGCATGCTGGAATTGCGCCAGCGCACGGTCAGGTTCTTCAGGCTGCCGCTCTGCACGGTGTAGCCCAATTCGCTTTCGCGGCCCCATTCCTTGCCATCGGTGATGGTGCCGGTGTGCACGTTGCTGCCGCTGAGATAGCGGTTCATCAGGGTCAGGCCGGGCACGCCGAGGGCGGCGAAGTTATAGTCGTGGCGCACCTGCCAGGATTTCTCCTGGGCATTGTCGTAGCTGCTGTTGTAACTGTCGTTGGCCAGGGTGCCGCCGCTGGTGCCATTGACCCGCATCCAGGCGCTGTTGCCGGTGAGCTTTTGCAGGCCGACGTAGAAGGTGTTGCCGCCGTATCTGGCGGAGAACAGGCCGGACCAGGTCTTGTTGTCCAGCTCGCCGGCGCGGGCGCTGCCATCGTCCTTGCCATAGAAGAAGCCGAGGTTGGCGCCCAGGGTCCAGTCGCCCAACGGCTGGCTGTGGGTCAGGTTGACGAACTGCTGGCTGTAGATGTCCTTGAGCTGGGCATTCCACAGGCCGATCTGGGTGCGTTTGTCGTTGAACAGGTATTCGCCGCCCTGGAAGTTGAAGCGGTCCGATGTGAATGCGGTTTTACCGAACATCGACAGGTCGCTCATGCTGCTGTCGTCACGCGGGCTGTTGGCGCGGAACTGGCCACCGTAGAGCGTCAGGCCGTCGATCTCCTTTGAGGTGATCTGGCCACCGCGCAGGGTTTGCGGCAGGGAACGGCCATCGTCCGAGCGCAGGATCGGCAGCACCGGCATCCATTCGCCAACTTTCACTTCCGTCTTGGAAATACGTGCCTTGAACGCCACGCCCAGACGCCCGAATTCATCCGCCGGACGGCCGTCGTGGTCCAGCGGCAGCAGTTGGGTCCCCCCGGTGCCACGCCCGCCATCGAGCTTCAACGAGTACAGCCCCAACACATCCACGCCGAAACCCACCGTGCCCTGGGTAAAGCCGGACTTGGCGTCGAGGATGAAACTCTGCGTCCACTCCTGCGCGCCGCCCTGGGTCTTGGTGGGGTTGGTGAAATTGCGGTTGAAGAAGAAATTGCGCAGGTTGAGGTTGGCGCTGGCGTCTTCGAGAAAGCCGTGTTCCTCGGCGAGGGCGGGCAGGGAAAGACTGGCGACAGCGGTTGCCAGCAAAAGCTGGCGCGGGTGGAAAGTGCTCATGGCGTAAGGACCTGTTGTTATTGGGTTTATGCAGGTGGCGGCCATGGTGCGCGGCGGCGCGGGGGCGATGAAAGTGGGGGAGAGCGGGTTGTGGGCGATGATCGAACGCAAGTTGTCCGGTGCAGAAAAGCAAAAAGCCCACCAAAAGGTGGGCTTCGTTGACGCGGGTGTTATCAGAACAACTTCAGTGGCGGTGCTTCTTCTTTCAACGGTTCGTTCTTCGCGGTCTGCTCGTTCCAGCCACCGCCGAGGGCCTTGTACAGGTTGACCTCGCTGGTGAGTTGCGCCAGGCGGTCGGTGATCAGCGATTGCTGGGCACTGAACAGTTGGCGCTGGGCATCGAGGAACGTCAGGTTGCTGTCGACACCAATGCGGTAGCGACGCTCGGCCAGGCGGTAGTAATCCTGGTTGGCCGCGACGAAGCCGCGCTGGGCGTCCAGTTGCTGCTTGTAGGTCTCACGTGCGGCAAGGCCGTCGGAGACTTCCTGGAAGCCGGTCTGGATCGCCTTCTCGTAGTTGGCCACGTTGATCTCTTTCTGGATCTTCGAGTAGTCCAGGCTGGCGCGCAGGCTACCGGCGTTGAAGATCGGGATGTTGATCTGCGGGGCGAACGACCAGGTGCCCGAACCGCCTTTGAACAGGCCGCCCAGGTTAGGGCTCGCGGTACCGGCGCTGGCGGTCAGGCTGATGCTCGGGAAGAACGCGGCACGGGCCGCACCGATGTTGGCGTTGGCGGCCTTGAGGTTGTACTCGGCTTGCATGATGTCGGGACGACGTTGCAGCAGGTCCGATGGCAAGCCGGCCGGCACTTCGCTGAGCAGGTTATCCGACAGCGGCTTGCTGACGATATTCGCCGGCAGGCCGGTGCCCAGCAGCAGGGTCAGGCTGTTTTCGTCCTGGGCCACCTGGCGGGTATAACGCGCCAGGGCAACCCGGGCGTTTTCCACCGAGGTACGCGATTGGCTCAGGTCGAGGGCCGAGGCCACGCCGACTTCGTTGCTGCGCGAGGTGAGCTTGAAGCTTTGCTCGTACGCGTCCAGGGTGTCCTGGGTCAGCTTGAGCAGTTCCTTGTCGGCCTGCCAGGTCAGGTAGGCGTTGGCCACGCTGGCCACCAGGCTGATCTGGGTACTGCGCCGTGCTTCTTCGGTGGCGAAGTACTTCTGCAGGGCTTCTTCACTCAGGCTGCGTACGCGACCGAACAGGTCCAGCTCATACGAGCTGATCCCGAGACCGGCCGAGTATTGGCTGCTGATGGTCGATTCGCCGGTCTGCGACAAGCGGGCCGGGGTACGCGAACGGCTGCCGCTGCCCGTGGCCGACACGGCTGGGAACAGGTCGGCGCGCTGGATCTGGTACTGCGCGGCATAGGCGTCGATGTTCAGGGCCGCGACACGCAGGTCACGGTTGTTCACCAGCGCGGTCTGGATCAGCTGTTGCAGGGCAGGATCATGGAAAAACTGCTTCCAGCCCTGCTCGACAGCGGCCTGGCTCGGCGCCTGGGCCGACGAATACGCCGGCCCCTGCGGGAACTGTGCGGCCACCGGCGCTTCGGGGCGCTGATAGTCAGGTATCAGCGAGCAGCCACTGAGCACGAATGCGGTGACGGCTAGGGAAAGTAGCGACTTGCTCATTGGCCAGCCTCTTTAGGGGTTTCAGTTGTGTCAGTCTTTTTACGTTCGCCAGCGGCGGATACGGTTGCGAAGAACAGCGGCACCCAGAAGATCGCCAGCACGGTGGCCGTGATCATACCGCCGATTACACCGGTACCGATGGCATGCTGGCTGCCCGAACCTGCGCCCGAGGAGATCGCCAGCGGCAATACGCCGAGGATGAACGCCATGGAGGTCATGATGATCGGGCGCAGACGCATCCGCGAGGCTTCGATGGCCGACTCGACGATGCCCTTGCCTTGTTCGTGAAGTTCTTTGGCGAACTCCACGATCAGGATGGCGTTTTTCGCCGCCAGGCCCACCGTCACCAACAGGCCCACCTGGAAGAACACGTCGTTGGACAACCCGCGCATGCTGGTGGCGATCAACGCACCTACCACACCCAGCGGCACGACCAGCACCACGGCAATCGGGATAGACCAGCTTTCGTACAGGGCCGCGAGGCACAGGAATACCACCAGCAGCGACAACGCGTACAGCGCAGGCGCCTGGGAGCCGGACAGACGTTCTTCGTACGACAGCCCGGTCCACGCGTAGCCGATACCGGCCGGCAGTTCCTTGGCGATACGTTCGACTTCGGCCATGGCGTCACCGGTACTGTAGCCCGGGGCCGGGGTACCGAGGATTTCCATTGCCGCTACACCGTTGTAGCGCGAGAGCTTGGGCGAACCGTAGATCCATTTGCCCGAGGAAATCGCCGACATCGGCACCATCTTCCCGGAGTCGCTGCGCACGTACCATTTGTCCAGGTCTTCTGGGGACATGCGACCAGCGGCTTCACCCTGCACGTACACCTTCTTCACCCGACCACGGTCGATGAAGTCGTTGACGTAGCTGCCACCCAGGGCGATCGCCAGGGTCTGGTTGATGCTCGACAGCGAAATACCCTGGGCACTGGCCTTCTCGTCGTCGACGGTGAGCTCGTACTGCGGCTCATCGTTCACGCCGTTGGGGCGCACACCCGCCAGGATCTTGCTTTGCGCGGCGGCCCCGAGGAACTGGTTGCGTGCATCCATCAGCTTCTGGTGGCCAACGCCGCCCTGGTCTTGCAGGAACACATCGAAACCGGTGGCGTTACCCAATTCCAGTACCGAAGGCGGCACGATGGCGAACACCATGGCGTCCTTGAACGCTCCGAAGAAGTAACCCTGGGCACGCTTGGCCACTTCGAATACCGAGGTGGACGCATCCCGTTCATCCCACGGCTTGAGCATCACGAACGCCAGGCCCGAACTCTGGCCACGACCGGCGAAGTTGAAGCCGTTTACGGTGAATACCGACTTCACCGCCTTGCCTTCGCCCGGCTCGCCTTCCTTGTCGTTGAGCAGGAAGGCACGCATGTCGTCGATGACTTTCTGCGTACGTTCGGCCGAAGAACCGACCGGGGTCTGCACCTGGGCGAAGATCACGCCCTGGTCTTCTTCCGGCAGGAACGCGCTCGGGATGCGGGTGAACAGCCAGATCATGCCGGCGAAGATGATCAGGTACACGAAGAATGCTGGAAACTTGTGCTTGATCATGTTGCCCACGCCGCGCTCGTAGCTCAGTACGCCACGGTCGAAGGTGCGGTTGAACCAGCCGAAGAAACCCCGCTTGGGTTGGCCGTGCTTCTCAGGGTCGATCGGCTTGAGCATGGTGGCGCACAAGGCCGGGGTGAAGATCAGGGCAACCAGTACCGACAACGCCATGGCCGAAACGATGGTGATGGAGAACTGTTTGTAGATCACACCGGTGGAGCCACCGAAGAATGCCATCGGCAACAGTACCGCCGACAGCACCAGGGCAATACCGACCAGGGCACCCTGGATCTGGCCCATGGACTTGACCGTCGCCTCCTTGGGCGACAGGTGTTCCTCGGCCATTACCCGCTCGACGTTTTCCACCACGACGATGGCATCGTCCACCAGCAGGCCGATGGCCAGGATCATGCCGAACATGGTCAGGGTGTTGATGGTGAAACCGAACGCGGCCAGGATCCCGAAGGTACCCAGCAATACCACCGGTACGGTCATGGTGGTGATGATGGTGGCGCGGAAGTTCTGCAGGAACAGGAACATCACCAGGAACACCAGCACGATCGCTTCGACCAGGGTGTGGACTACACCAGAGATCGATTCGGTCACCACCGGCGTGGTGTCATACGGCACCACTGCCTTCATGCCTGGCGGGAAGAACGGTTCCAGGGACGCCACGGTGGCACGGATGGCCTTGGCGGTGTCCAGGGCGTTGGCGCCCGAGGCGAGCTTGATCGCCATACCCGACGCCGGCTTGCCGTTGAACTGTGCGCTGATGCTGTAGTTCTGGCCACCCAGTTCGATCCGTGCGATGTCACGCAGGCGAACCTGGGAACCGTCGGTATTGACCTTCATCAGGATCTTGCCGAACTCTTCAGCGGTCTGCAGGCGGGTCTTGCCGATGATGGTTGCGTTCAGCTGGGTACCGGGCAGGGCAGGCAGGCCGCCCAATTGGCCGGTGGCCACCTGGACGTTCTGCGCCGCGATGGCGGTGCTGACGTCGACCGGGGTCAACTGGTAGTTGTTCAACTTGGCTGGGTCGAGCCAGATACGCATGGCGTACTGCGAACCGAACACCTGGAAGTCACCTACACCTGCCGTCCGCGAGATCGGGTCCTGGATGTTGGACACGATGTAGTTGGACAGGTCGTCCTTGGTCATGCTGCCGTCTTCCGACACCAGACCGATCACCATCAGGAAGTTCTTCACCGACTTGGTCACGCGGATACCCTGCTGCTGCACTTCTTGCGGCAGCAGCGGGGTCGCCAGGTTCAGCTTGTTTTGCACCTGGACCTGGGCGATGTCCGGGTTGGTACCCTGGTTGAACGTCGCGGTGATGGTCATGCTGCCGTCGGAGTTACTGTCCGAGGCGACATAACGCAGGTTGTCGATACCGTTGAGCTGTTGCTCGATCACCTGCACCACGGTGTCCTGCACGGTTTGTGCGGACGCGCCTGGGTAGGTCACTTGGATGTCGATGGCGGTTGGCGCGATGGCCGGGTATTGGTTGATGGGCAACTTCAGGATCGACAATGCCCCGACCAGCATGATCACCAGGGCAATTACCCAGGCGAAAATGGGACGGTCGATAAAAAATTTCGACATGGGTTACTCCCCCTGGCCAGCAGCGGCGGCAGGAGCGGGAGCAGAACCGGCAGGCTTGGCGTTGTCGGCGTCCTTGACCTTGACTTCGATGCCCGGCTTGATGAATTGCAGGCCTTCGGTGATCACGCGGTCACCGGCGTCCAGGCCTTTTTCCACCAGCCAGTAGGCGCCGGCAGTGCGGTTGGCCACCAGTTGACGCTGCTCGACCTTGTTGTCCTTGTTCACCACCATGGCGGTCGGGATACCTTTGATATCACGGGTCACGCCTTGTTGCGGTGCCAGGATGGCCTTGCTGTTCACGCCGGCTTGCAACTGGGCGTGCACGAACATGCCCGGCAGCAGGGTGTGGTCAGGGTTGGGGAACACGGCGCGCAGGGTCACGGAGCCGGTGGTCTGGTCGACCGATACTTCGGAGAACTCCAGCTTGCCGTCCTGGCCATAGGCAGTGCCGTCTTCCAGGGTCAGCTTGACCTTGGCCGCGTTGGCGCCGGCTTTTTCCAGCTGGCCGCTTTCCAGGTCGCGGCGCAGTTTCAGCATTTCGGCCGAAGACTGCGTGACGTCGACGTAGATCGGGTCCAGTTGCTGGATGACGGCCATGGCATCGGCCTGGCCGTTGCTGACCAGCGCGCCTTCGGTTACCGAAGAACGGCCGATACGCCCGGAGATCGGCGCGAACACTTTGGTGTAGCGCACGTTGATCTGGGCGGTTTGAACGTTGGCTTCCGCGGTCATGCGGTTGGCGACGGCGGTGTCGTATTCCTGACGGCTGACGGCCTGCTCATCGACCAACTGCTTGTAGCGGTCGGAGATGGACTTGGTCTGGGTCAGGCTGGCCTGTGCGCTTTTCAGGGTGGCGTCATACACCGACGGGTCGATCTGGTAGAGCTGTTGCCCTTCCTTCACGTCGCCACCTTCCTTGAACAGGCGCTTGAGAATGATGCCGTTGACCTGTGGGCGAACTTCCGCAATGCGGTAGGCGGTGGTGCGGCCTGGCAGCTCGGTCGTCAGGGTATAGGCTTGCGGTTGAATGGTGACCACGCCGACCTGAGGGGTTTGGGCGGGCGGAGCCGCTTCTTCCTTTTTACATCCGCTGAGCAGCGATGCCAGGGCGACGGCAGTGACCAGAGCGGTAACAGCTGGCTTAAGTTGCATGAAGATCCTCGGGTCAGGCGCGCAGGGTGCGCACAAGAAGTGTGGAAGGGTAAAAAACAAGCTGTGAGTAGATAAGTAGCTTGCTACGCAATATACTTACGTTCATGGTTGTTTGTAAACTCTTGACAGGCTTCGCGGAATGTTGACAAAGCAACGCCCAAAGCCTCGATTTTAGTACGTTCGGCGCCCATGACGGTGTCGTCCCACAATGATTCAGACGGTGGCCAACCACCACCCACCGTGTCCCGATTGAGGTTTTACTGCCATGGTTCGTCGCACCAAAGAGGAAGCTCAGGAAACGCGCAGCCAGATTCTCCAGGCCGCCGAGCAAGCCTTCTATGAACGTGGCGTGGCGCGGACCACGCTGGCGGATATCGCCGCGCTGGCCGGTGTGACGCGGGGCGCTATCTACTGGCATTTCAGCAATAAATCCGATTTGCTCCAGGCGCTGCTCGACACGCTGCATGAGCCGCTGGACGAGTTGGCCAGGGCCAGTGAAAGCGAGGATGAACTCGACCCGCTGGGCTGTATGCGCAAGTTGTTGATTCATTTGTTCCATCAAGTGGCCCTGGACCCGAAAACCCGGCGCATCAACGAGATCTTGTTCCATAAGTGCGAATTCACCGATGAAATGTGCGACATGCGTCGCCAGCGCCAGACCCACAGCCAGGAATGCAACCTGCGCATCGGCCTGACATTGCGTAACGCGGTCCATCGCGGGCAACTTCCGGAAAACCTCGACACCACCCGTGGCGCGGTGTGCATCCACGCCTACATCAACGGGCTGATCGGCCAGTGGCTGCTGGTACCCGACAGCTTCCAACTGCATCAGGAAGCCGAACGCTGGGTGGACGCCGGGCTGGACATGCTGCGCTGGAGCCCAAGCCTGCGCAATTAAGACAAAATGCGTAATTGCATCAGGTTGTGTCAACAGTAAAGCCCAAGGACCGTCAATCGTCCTTCTGACTGATGGGTGGGGTGACTTTATATACGGGCTGGCGGGCGGTTGATAGGTAGCCGCCTAAGTATTTTGTAGCGATTTTGTTGCAGGGCTGTGAAGGAGTGTTTCCTAGGCCCCATGAAAAAGCCCCGGTTCCTGCGAGCCGGGGCTTTTTCGTTTCAGCATTTTGCGACGTTGACCGTGACCTGAGACTCTAGAGCGCAGTCGTGCTGCTTAAAAATTGAATGAGTACCGCGCAGTGATGTTTTGATCGCGCAAGCGTTCGCCCCGTTCCTGGCTCAAACGCAGCTCCAGCGAGCTGTCGCGGGTCAGGCTGGCGGTGGCGCCCAGTTCGAGGTGGGTGGTACGGCGATTGAGCGGCGCACCGCCCACTTGCAGATTTGCCCCGCCGGCCCAGGCTGCCTCGGTGGTGGGTTGCAGGTCGCCGCTGGCCAGGGTGTAGGCTGCGCCACCGTGCAGGCTCAGCCATGACGGGCCGATTTGCGTTTTGTCCAAGTCAATGTTGAACCGCATGCCACCGGTGGTCAGGTTGACGGTTTCTTTTGAGCCTTTGCCTTTGAGTGCGCTGACGCCACCGCGCTCACTGAAACCGTCACTGCGCTGGCGCACCTGAGCCAGTTGCACATACGGCTGCCAGTCCCAGGCACCTTGGTCGAAACGATAGTTGGCTTCTGTGAACAGTTGCAGGGTGCGGGCACTGTAGTCGGCCGAAAGGCGTTCGTTGATGCCGGGGAAGTTGACCCGCCGTCTGGTCTGAATCGCATGCTGGCCGTAGGCCGTGCCGGCATACAGCCCGAACGCGTCCCAGGCATGGCCCACGTGCAGGCCGATCTGGTAGCTGTCAATACTTGCCTTGCCTCGAGAGCCCGCTTTCACGTCTGTATTGTCACTGCCGAGCACCACGCCCATCCTCGTGCCTTGTTCCAAGGCGTGATCCACACCCACCAGCAGGCCGGTCGTGGTGTGCGCTGTTCGGGCTGTGTTGCCGTCGCCGCCGGCTGCGCCTGATTGACGAGGCAGTTGTACCCACGCGCCCGACCGTTGCGCCTGCGGCTCGCGACTGCGCATACCGGGCGTGCTGCGGGCCCGATCCAAGGCCGCGTCGCGCACGATACGGCTGTTGTCGATCAACACCGCCTGGCTGCTGGCATGCAATTCGCCGCTGAGTTGATCCAGGGCGTGCGGCGCTTGCTCAGCAAACAGCGCAGTGAGGCGCTGAGGCAAGGGCCCGGATATCGCCTCACGGTCAGCGGCATCCGCCACGGCACGCTGGTTTGCCGTGTTGGCGGCCGACGCCAGTGAGCGGCCACGCCCGACATCGACCCACAGGTTGTTGGCGTCCAGTAGTTGGTTGAAGCTGAGGAAGGGTGAAAGTGTGCTGTGATCAATTGACGTAAACCCACCGTTCACACCGTTGTCGGCATACAGGATGGTATAGCGCTGGCCCAAGGGCAGGGCGCCGTCCTGGCGCACCATGCGCAGCGTGCCGCCGTCGACTCGGGCCTGGCCGGTCACGCTTAGCGCCGGTTGCTCTGGGTTCGCGTGGGACAAGGCAACCAGCGTCGAGCCGGTGACTTGTTGATAATCACCATTGATGTTCAAGGCCTGGCGATCACTACCTGGCATGATCGTGCCTTCAACCCGAGTGCTGGCCAGCGTGCCGGCACCCATTAGCGTGCCTTTTGCGCCGACCAGCGTATTGGCACCGGTTTGGCTGCCGTTGATCTGGGCAAGACCCGCGCTGACGTTAAGGTCAGTGTTGTGCAGAGTGCCGTTGAGGATGAGCGCGCCGCCTTCTACCTTGACGTCACTGCTCAAGCGATTGACGCCGTCCAGCTCCAGAATACCCTGCGTGAGAGTAGCCCCGGCAAAGCTGTTTTCACCGCTCAGACGCAACCAGCCCACACCGGACTTGCCAAGACGGCCAGGGCCGCCGATGTCGTTACGCCAATCGTCCCAGGCGCCGCCTTGCCAGACTTTTGTACCACCAGCGTAACGGTCCATATTCACGTCGGTGTCGACCCGCAACTGGCCGGGGCCATCGATGGCTTTTTTCAGGTTCATCATGCCCCAGCCGTACACGTCGTCGACACCGGGCGCGCCCAGGTCGGTGGCGGTGGTGAGCAACACGTCACGGATTTGTGGGTTGTCTAGGTAGGGGAAACGCTCTATCAGCAGGGCGAGGCCGCCGCTGACCTGCGGGGCGGCGAACGAGGTACCGGTACCCTCTGAGTAATCAAAGTCTGGGCGATCTCCTGTGACTTTCAGTTCGTTTGGTTTGCCATCTGCTCCGTAGCTCAATGTTGTCTGTATGTCACCGCTGACTGTCGTGGAGGTGATGTCTGTGCCGGGGGCAGCCAGGCACCACTCTTTGCTGAATCCACAACGATTGGAGCTGAGATCCAGAGTGAGGTCCTGACGCAGATTGACCACACTCAGCCAGTACCGCTCCAATTCCGGCAGTATCCTCGGCAGGCTGGCCTCGGTGCTGGCAAGCGGCGCGTTCTCAGGTGATACGTTCGCAATATTGGTATTGCCCGCTGCCCAGATTTGCAGGATTCCAAAGTCCCTGGAACCCTGGCCGAGATCGTTACCAGCGTTGTATACCTGAGCCAGCTCTTCATCAAGTTCAGCTTCAGTCAGCGGCGAACCTGAGCTCCAGCTGTGGTTGACAACCCTTGCATTCTGTTCGCGTAGTTGCGCATAGGCGGCGTGTATCTGGGCGGATTGCACCTCACGTCCGCCCAGGAACTCTCCCCCGACATAGAATAGATTCATGGTTAGCCGTATTGCGCTCAAATCACTTGCGTAGGCCACACCGTGTGTGCCGTTGCCGTCTCGATTGGCAACCATCGTTCCAGCCACATGAGTGCCGTGGTCTTCGTATCTGACAGCACTGTCCAAGTACAGGACTTGAGCGCGATCGCCTTCGGTAAAATAGCAACCATCACCAATGCGAGAGGCCGTCTCGCTGGTACAGCCTCGCTCGGCAAGGCGTAAGCCGTAATGCTCTTTCCCCGAAAACTCGCCATGGCGCAAGTCGGTTCCGGTGTCAAAAACACCCAAGCGCACGCCGCTGCCACTTAACCCACGGGCGTAAGCATAGTCCGCCCCAATCGCGCCGAGTCCCCAGTTCAGCTTGAACTCATCGCTGCGCCAACTGGCGGCGTCATTCAGGCGGCCCTGTTCGGCATAAGCCTGAGCTTGAATCGGCATCAACGACACAATTGCCAGCATGGCCAGGATGTTGGCTACGCTCAAGGCTGGTGACGGCTTTTTTGTCTTTTGTGAAGCAGGAGGGCGACTTTTTATATTCAGCATCCGCAGCGAACCTTCATTTAATTACGAGGCGGATGCCAGTCTGAATAATGAAGTGCGCGCTGCGTGTAAGTCAGATCCGCGTGTGCGGGGATATGTTCGATATTACCTGTCTGAAGAAGGCGCAAGGCCGTTGGAGAGTTGTGTATACGAGGCTGCACGCAGGGTGGAGTAAGAGTGCCACGGCATTGAAGCCGTGACTCTCTCAAACAGCGGATTACATCAGAGCGCCAGCGTCGGGTAGTCGATGTAACCCACTGGGCCTTTGCTATAGAAAGTATCTGGGCGGGCTTCATTCAATGGCGCATCAGCCTTCAAGCGCGCTGGCAAATCCGGGTTGGCAATGAACGGCACACCCCACGCCACGGCATCGGCTTTGCCTTCGGCCAGCCAGGCGTTGGCGCTGTCCTTGGTGAAGCGTTCGTTGGCGATGTACACGCCGCCGAAAGCCTTCTTGAGTTGTGGACCGAGGCTGTCGCCGGCTTCTTTCTCACGGGAGCAGATAAACGCGATGCCACGCTTGCCCAGTTCGCTGGCAACGTAGGTAAAGGTTTCCGCCAGGTTGTCATCGCCCATGTCATGGGAGTCGGCGCGTGGTGCCAGGTGCACACCCACGCGGCCAGCGCCCCAGACTTCGATGGCGGCGTCGGTCACTTCCAGCAGCAGGCGTGCACGGTTTTCCAGGGAGCCGCCGTACTGGTCGGTGCGCTTGTTGGTGCTGCTTTGCAGGAACTGGTCGAGCAGGTAACCGTTGGCGCCGTGGATTTCCACGCCGTCGAAGCCCGCGGCCTTGGCGTTCTCGGCACCGGTGCGGTAGGCATCGACGATGTCGGCGATTTCCGCGGTTTCCAGGGCGCGTGGGGTCGGGTAGTCCGCCAGTGGACGCACCAGGCTGACGTGGCCTTTAGGCTGGATCGCGCTCGGGGCTACCGGGCTTTCGCCGTTCAGGTACGACTCATGGGAGATACGGCCCACGTGCCACAGTTGCAGGAAGATCTTGCCGCCCGCGCCGTGCACGGCCTTGGTCACGTTGGCCCAGCCGCGCACCTGGTCGTTGGACCAGATGCCTGGGGTGTCCGGGTAGCCCACGCCCATCGGCGTCACGGAAGTGGCTTCGCTGAGGATCAGCCCGGCGGAAGCGCGTTGCACGTAGTACTCGGCCATCAGCGCGTTGGGCACGCGACCTTCATCGGCACGGCAGCGGGTCAGCGGCGCCATGATGATGCGGTTCGACAGTTCCAGGTCGCCCAGTTTGATCGGATCGAAAATAGTCGTCATGGGATAACACCTTTCTCTAATAAGTGGTTGATCGGTGGGTAGCGAGGGCCAGGTCGGCATCGCCGCCCTGACGGAAAGTAATCAGCGTCACCAGCAGCGCGAGGATCGCCAGGGCCGCTGCGGCCAAGGGCACGCTGGTCAGGCCGAAACCGTGGGCAATCACACTGCCGCCCACCCAGGCACCCAGGGCGTTGCCGATGTTGAACGCGCCGATGTTCAGGGTGGACACCAGGTTCGGTGCGGCCTTGCCGAAGGTCACCACGTTGATCTGCAACGCAGGCACGGCGGCAAACGAGGCGGTGGCCCACAGGAACAGGGTGATTTCGGTGGGGATCACGGCGACGCTGGTCCAGGTCAGTGCCGTGGAGACCACCGCCATGCTGATGAACACGCCGACCAGGGTGGCCCCCAGGCGCTTGTCCGCCAGCTTGCCGCCGATGATGTTACCCACGGTGAGGCCCAGGCCGATCAGCAGCAGGGTCCAGGTCACGCCCTTGGGCGACACGCCGGTGACATCGCCGAGCAGCGGCGCGACGTAGGTGAATAGGGTGAACATGGACGCGGCAAACAGCGCGGTCATGCTCAGCGACAGCCAGATGCCGGCGCCCTTGAGGGCGGCGAGTTCGGCGCGCATGTCGAGTTTTTCTTCGTCACGCCTGGCCGGCAGGAAGCGGATCAGGCCGATCAACGCCACCACACCAATCACCGTCACTGCCCAGAAGGTCGAGCGCCAGCCGGCTGCCTGGCCCAGCGCGGTGCCCAGCGGCACGCCGAGCACATTGGCCAGGGTCAGGCCGGTGAACATCAGGGCCACGGCCGAAGCACGCTTGTTGGCCGGCACCAGGTTGGCCGCCACCACTGAACCAATCCCGAAGAACGCCCCGTGGCACAGCGCGGTGACCACACGGGCAAACATCAGCACGTTGTAGTCGCTGGCCAGGGCGCAGAGCAGGTTGCCGATAATGAAGATGCCCATCAACGCTACCAGCGCCGCCTTGCGTGGCAATTTGGCGGTGGCCAATGCCATGAAGGGCGCGCCGATGGCCACGCCCAGGGCGTAACCGGTCACCAGCCAGCCGGCGCCGGGAATCGACACACCCAGGTCCGTCGCCACATCGGGCAACAAGCCCATGATGACGAACTCGGTGGTGCCGATGGCGAAGGCGCTGAGGGCCAGTATGAGGAGCGAGAGGGGCATTGGCGTTTCCTTGTTACAACGCGGCGCTGTCGTGCGCGCTGAGTTCGGTGGTGAGCGCCGCGAGGAAGGCCTGGATGGTGTCCTCGTTGCGTTTGAAAAAGTGCCACTGGCCGGCCTTCTGGCTGCTGATCAACCCGGCGCGTTGCAGGGTGGCCAGGTGGGCCGATACCGTCGACTGGGACAAGCCGCAGCGCTGGTCGATCTGCCCGGCGCAGATGCCGTATTCGTGGTTGTGCAGTTGCTCGGGGAATTGCACTTTCGGGTCTTTCAGCCAGGTGAGGATGTCTCGTCGTACTGGGTGTGCCAGGGCTTTTATTATTTCGTCGAGGTCGATGGACATGGCAGGTGCTCGGTTGCGTACAGCGTTATATCGCGATGAGGCGAACTTTAAATCGGTCTATCCCGATATACCAATATGATTTTGGTCTGAGCCTAGGCTCATTCGGTATATCGGGTTATAACGATACGTTGACGGCAGTGGTAGACTGCGCGCCATGAATTATCTCGCACATCTGCACCTGGGCGGCCAACTTCCTGCCCAACTGCTGGGCAGCCTCTATGGCGACTTTGTCAAAGGCCGCCTGCAGGGCCAGTTCAGCCCCCAAATCGAATCGGCGATCCAGCTGCATCGTTCCATCGACCGCTTCACCGACAGCCACCCTCTGGTGGGGGAGGCGTTGTCACGCTTCAGCCTGACCCGCAGGCGTTATGCCGGGATCGTCCTCGATGTGTTTTTCGACCACTGCCTGGCGCGGGATTGGGCGCTGTATGCCGACCAGCCACTGGAACACTTCACCTCGCAGGTGTACCGCGTGCTTGCCGCCGAACCGCAATTGCCGGGGCGACTGGCGCAGATTGCGCCGTATATGGCGGCGGATGATTGGCTGGGTTCGTACCGAGAGTTTGCAGTGATGGAGCAGGTGTTGCGGGGGATTTCGCGGCGGCTGACACAACCCGAGGAACTGGGGCATGCCGTGCACGAGTTACGAGAGTTGTACGAGCCGCTGAGTGAAGATTTCCGACGGTTCTACCCCGAGCTGCAAGCATTCGCACAGATCCAACTGACAAGGTAAAGCTGAATGTGGGAGGGGGCTTGCCCCCGATAGCAATGGTTCAGTCAAAGCATGCAGTGACTGACACACCCCAATCGGGGGCAAGCCCCCTCCCACATTTGAACGGTGTTCACTTGAGTTCAGGCAGCGAATGCTGGTCGAGCATCCACATGTTCCGCTTCCGGCACCGGCCCGAACAACGCCTTCTGCACTGCCTGCTGCGCTTGATACGCCAGCGCCGCACGTTCCTGCCCGGCACAGGCAATCGGCGTGAGCACATGGATTTCCACATCGCCCTGGTCATTGGCAAACAAGCGCATCAAGTGCGAGAGCAAATCATCGTCGCCAATAAAGGGTGCCAGCGGGTCCACTTGCCCATCACGCAGGTAACGGATCGCCACGGGTTGCAGCGACACATCCGCATCGATCGCACTGGCCAGCAGGCGCCCGTGGAACGTACGCAGGCTGCGCCCATCGGTGGTGGTGCCTTCCGGGAACATCAACAGCGGGTGCTGTTGCTCCAGGTGGCGGGTCATCTGCTTGCGGATCAACTGGCTGTCGCCCGAACCCCGGCGGATAAACAAGCTGCCAGCCTTGGCCGCCAACCAGCCCGCCACCGGCCAGGTGCGCACTTCGGCCTTGGACAGGAATGACATCGGCGCCACGGCGCCGAGCAGCGGAATATCGGTCCAGGACACGTGATTGCTCACCCATAGCATCGGCTGCGTTGGCAATTCGCCGTGCACCGTCACGCGAAAGGGCAGGGCGTTGGTCAGGCGCGCCATGAAAAACCGCGACCAACGCTGGCGCCGCACCATCGAATTGGCGATCCCCAAGCGCTCGAACACCCCAAACACACTGGCCATGCTCAGGCCCAGCGCCACCACCACCAGCACGCGGGCAATGCGCCCGTAAACCCGCAGGCGGCTCATCACATTGCAGCCTTGAAGTGGCGCGCGTAACGCGGGCACAGTTCATCGCGCTTGAGCAGGATGAACACGTCGGCCACCTGGAAATCTTCATCCCAGCACGGCTCGCCGCAGATCTTCGCACCCAGGCGCATGTAAGCCTTGAGCAACGGCGGCATCTCGGCGATCACGTTGGACGGCAAGTCCAGCGCCGGCAGCGGTTTTTTCGGTTCGGCGCGCAGGTGTTCGTTGCACAGGTAGCGTTCGCGCAGGCGCTGCATGATCGCGTGGGCCTGGATGCCGCCGTCGTGCATCGGGATGCTCGCGCAACCCATCAGGTAGCTGTAGCCGCCCTGGTTGAGCACTTCGGCCAATTCGCCCCACAACACCGCGATGGTGCCGCCGTTGCGGTAAGCGGGGTCGACGCAGGTGCGGCCGATCTCCAGGATCGGGCCTTGCAGGTGCAGCAGGCCATGCAGGCTGAATTCTTCTTCGCTGTAGAACCGGCCCAGGGTGCTGGCCGCCTGATGGTCCAGCAAACGGGTGGTGGCCACCAGTCGACCGCTGTTCAAGTCCCGCACACCGATGTGGCTGCAGTGAACATCATAGTCATCCATGTCCAGGCCCAGTTCCGCGCCTTTCAGCTTGGCGTTGAACTCGCCGCTGAACACGTTGAACCGCAGGGCCTGGGCTTCCTGCAACGCCTGCGCGCCAACCAGGCGTTCGGCTTGCAGACGGCGTTCATTGCCGGTGTCGCTGATGCGGGCGATCTGAGTCATGGCGAATCTCCGAGTGCCAGCCACCTTTCGGCCGGTCGACTTGTTTGTCCAAAGTCAGGCTATGTAGGCTCGGTGTCATCTCCATGAAGTTATGGTGACGCTTGGATGACAGCGCCTTGCAAGCCGCAGGGCAGAAGACCGCGGGAACCCAATGAGGGGTATTGGTCACCCAGTGGCCGGGTTTGAAGGCAGTTGGGCCTTCAAGCTGTCAGGAGCTTCAGACAGGCTCCGCTTTTCAGAGCGCTCACCTATGCCAAATCCCGTTGCTACGCAGTTTCCCCCGCGTCCTGACACGACACCATCGGCCTTCCCGCCGACTTCCTTTTCAGTCCCTGCGCCTCTGGAAGGGCATACCGGCACACGGGTTAAAGATGGTCGTACCTATGGCGAAAAGATGAGTCAAAAGCCCAATGTTTCGGGAGAGAAACTATTTGACTACAAACCTGCGGCGTCCACCGGTGGAGGGAAAGTCGGAAATATCTGGGGCGATTTCAGTCAGTGGAACAAAGCAAATTGCTCGACTGTTGCGGCGATCAAGGCGGTGATGATGCAATTTGGCAAGCGTCCTACGGACGTATTCAACTCGGTGCGTGAAACGGCCGATGGCTACCATGTCACGCTGAGAAACGGGGAATCGACGTTCTTGACGAAGGACGAATTGAAACAGGCCGCAGCTGTTGCGCAGCTTAAAGGCGAAGATCCGATGACGGTGTTGTATGCCAATTTCATGTTCGCGGTCAGCGCCAAACGGTATCAGGAGTCTGGCCCGGCGAGCTTTACCGAGGCGATGCACGTGCTGAATAGCGGCGGCCGCCTTGAATATGCATTCAGGCGGCTAGGTGTTTGGGACGAGGTGGAGGCTGTGCCGCCTGAGCAGTTGGCCCAGGGTCGGATGGGCGTCTTTGAATCAAACGGTCACGCCGCTTTGGTGTTTAAGGGGCGAGAGGAGCGTTGGGGCAAGCGGGGAGGGCCTTCACCAACAAAGGTTATTGACGTGGCGTATGCCTTCAAGAACAGAGCGGTGTCTTCAAACGGTCATTGGCATTGACTAGCCTCCCGGGTTTGATCGTTCCTTGAGTCTGCGTCCATGGTCAGAGGCCTGTTGTATGTTGCCCTGCTGTTTGTCACTGTTGCCACCCATGCCGAAACCTGGCCTGACAAGGACTGGCTCAAGGCCACGCCGCTCGAAGGCCCTGCTGTCGATGCCCTAAATGCCTACGCGTTCCCGCCGCGTGACGACACCACCCGCAAAGGCATCCGCACCGATGCGCTGTTGGTGATCCGCGATGGTGTGATCCTCTATGAGCGCTACGCCGCGCCCACCACCGCCAGCACCCCGCACCTGACCTGGTCGGTCAGCAAAAGCCTGATGGCCACGGTGCTCGGCGTGGCCTACGGCGAGAACCGCTTCAAACTCTCCGATCCCGCCGCGCGCTTTTACCCGCCGATGAAACAACACCCCAAGGTGACCATGGCCGACCTGCTGAACTGGGCCTCGGGCCTGGACTGGCAGGAAGACTACGAATACGCCCCGCTGAAATCGTCAGTGGTGGCGATGCTCTACACCCGTGGTCGCGGTGACATGGCCGACTTTGCCGCTGACACCGACGCGACGGCTGAGCCGGGCCAGGTGTTCCGTTATTCGAGCGGCGACACCAATATCCTGTCCGCCACCCTCAAGGGCATGCTCGGCCACAAGGCCTATATGAGTTACCCGTGGGATGCGCTGTTCAAGCCGCTGGGTATTCGCAACGCCACCTGGGAAACCGACGCCGACGAAACCTTCGTCGCCTCGTCCTACGCCTACCTCACCGCCCGCGACCTGGCACGGGTCGGCCTGCTGATGGCGCGGGACGGGCGTTGGGGCGATCAACAACTGCTGCCCAAAGACTGGGTCGCCTTCAATCGCCAGCCCTTCGACAAATACAAGGTCGGCCAGGATGAAGCCGTCCCGGGTGGGCATTGGTGGCTCAATACCGGCGCGTCGAGACCCTGGCCTGACGCCCCCGCCAACACCTTCGCCGCCCTCGGCCACTGGGGCCAGGCGTTATACGTGATGCCCGATGAACACCTGGTGATCGTGCGCTACGGCGATGACCGCGACGGCAGCTATCGCCATAACGAACTGCTCAAGCGCGTGCTGGCGGCGGTGCAACCATGATTCGTCGTCGGCCGTTTACCAGCCTGTTGCTGTTGCTGTTGCTCGCCTTGCTGGGGTGGGGCTGGCACGAACGCGTCAACCTGCAAGCCTTCCCCGACATCATCGCGGCGTATACGGCCAAGGAATACTGTTCGTGCCGGTATGTGCAGAACAATCCGGCGGCGTATTGCCGCGGGTATGTGAAGCAGTACGTGCCGACCAGTGCGTTCAGTGATAACCCGGAGCGCAGTGAGGTAGCGGCGAGCGGGTTGGGGCGCACGCACACGGCGAGGTGGCTGGGCGACCGCCAGGGGTGTCGCCTGGAGCCCTGAGGTTCCACAGGGTGGAACCACCTTTGATTGTCCTCCTGCACACTTCGCGGTTATCTGGCGATGTGCAGCAAACAAGAACGGGAACACCCGCCTGTGAGGAGAATCACCATGCGCCCACACCAGCACATCCTGGATTGGCTCAGCGACGTTGCCGGCGACTTGCGCGCCGTGCGCCACGACATTCACGCCCATCCTGAACTCGGTTTCGAAGAGAACCGCACCTCGGCCCTCGTGGCGCAGTGCCTGAGGGAATGGGGCTATGAGGTGCACACCGGCATCGGCAAGACCGGCGTGGTGGGCGTGCTGCGCAATGGCAGCAGCTCGCGCACCCTGGGCATCCGCGCTGACATGGATGCGTTGCCCATCATCGAAACTACCGGCGCGGCCTACACCAGCCAGCACGCAGGTTGCATGCATGCCTGCGGGCATGACGGCCACACCACCATGCTGCTTGGCGCCGCGCGTTACCTGGCGGCGACGCGGCAATTCGACGGCACGTTGAACCTGATTTTCCAGCCTGCCGAAGAGGGCCAGGGTGGTGCCGAAGCCATGTTGGCCGATGGTTTGCTGGAGCGCTTCCCCTGCGATGGATTGTTTGGCATGCACAACATGCCGGGGCTGCCGGCGGGGCATCTGGGGTTGCGCGTCGGGCCGATGATGGCGTCGCAGGACTTGCTCACGGTGACCCTCGAAGGCGTTGGCGGCCATGGCTCCATGCCACATCTGACGGTGGACCCGTTGGTAGCGGCGGCGAGCCTGGTCATGGCGTTGCAGACGGTGGTGGCGCGCAATATCGACACTCAGGAAGCGGCCGTGGTCACGGTGGGCGCGCTGCAAGCGGGCCAGGCAGCCAATGTGATTCCCCAAGAGGCGCTGTTGCGTCTGAGCCTGCGCGCGCTCAACCCCAAGGTGCGCGAACAGATGCTGGAGCGCGTGCTCGCCATCATCCACACCCAGGCTGCCAGCTTTGGCTGCACGGCGCAGATCGAACACCGCCCGGCCTATCCGGTGCTGGTCAATCACGCCGAAGAAACCGAGTTCGCTCGCCAGGTTGGCGTCGCCTTGCTAGGCGCCGATGCGGTGGACGGCAACACCCGCACGCTGATGGGCAGCGAAGACTTCGCCTGGATGCTGCAACGCTGCCCCGGCAGCTATCTGTTCATCGGCAATGGCGTGTCGCGGCCGATGGTGCATAACCCCGCCTATGACTTCAACGACGATATCCTGCTGACGGGTGCCGCCTATTGGGGCGCGCTGGCCGAGAGCTGGCTCAAGCCTGTCTGACGATCTTCTTTTTCTGCCGCTGGACCCTTTCCCTCGATCGGTTGAATGGAGTGTTCCTCATGCAGACTGCAAAACCAGGTGTGTCCCGCACCCGCCAAGTGGTGGCAGCCGTAATCGGCAATGCGCTGGAATGGTATGACTTCATTGTCTACGGCTTTCTGGCGAGCATCATTGCCCGGCAGTTTTTTCCTTCGGATGACGAGTACGCGTCGCTGTTGATGGCCTTGGCCACTTTTGGCGTGGGCTTTTTCATGCGCCCGGTGGGGGGCATCCTGCTGGGGATCTATTCCGACCGCAAAGGCCGCAAGGCCGCGATGCAGTTGATTATCCGGCTGATGACCGTGTCCATCGCATTGATCGCGTTCGCGCCCAATTACGCCGCCATCGGCATGGGCGCGCCGTTGTTGATCGTGGTGGCGCGCATGCTTCAAGGGTTTGCCACCGGCGGTGAATACGCGAGCGCAACGGCGTTTCTGGTGGAAAGCGCTCCGGCCCATCGCAAGGGCTTATATGGCTCCTGGCAATTGGTGGGGCAATGCCTGGCCGTGTTCGGCGGC
Source organism: Pseudomonas sp. NFR09 (assembly GCF_900111535.1). Taxonomy (NCBI): domain Bacteria; kingdom Pseudomonadati; phylum Pseudomonadota; class Gammaproteobacteria; order Pseudomonadales; family Pseudomonadaceae; genus Pseudomonas; species Pseudomonas sp. NFR09. The sequence goes on along the minus strand of NZ_FOIH01000001.1, from coordinate 54,447 downwards.
GCAGCGATGGTGGCGGCGGTCACGCATTTCTTTTCGCCGCAAACCCTCGACCTGTGGGGGTGGCGCTTGCCGTTCGTGTTCGGTTTGCTGATTGGCCCGGTGGGCCTGTGGATTCGTCGGCACATGGAAGATCCAGAGGAGTTCATCGAGGCACGCAAACAGGCGAGCGGCCCGGCGCCGAGCCTGGTGCAGGTGGTGCGCGAGCACAGACGCAGCATCCTCGTCTCCATGGGCCTGGCCTGTGGTGCGACGGTGTCGTTCTATGTGGTGCTGGTGAACATGCCGACCTTCGCCCACAAAAGCCTTGGTCTGCCACTGGACCAAGTATTGATGGTGCAGATGTTTGCGGTGGCGCTGATGACCGTGGTGATTCCACTGTCCGGGCTGCTCTCGGATCGCCTGGGGCGGCGGCCGGTGTTGATGGCATTCACCCTCGCATTCTTCGTCATGGTTTATCCGCTGTACGTGTGGGTCGCCGCCGCACCGTCCATCGAGCGGCTGCTGGCGATGCAGGTGCTGCTGTGCACAGCCATCGGTGGTTTTTTCGGGCCGGCACCGACGGCATTGGCCGAGCAGTTTCCCATCGAAGTTCGCTCGACCGGTGTATCGGTCGCCTATAACGTGGCGGTCATGGTGTTCGGCGGTTTCGCACCGTTGATCGTCACGTGGCTGACCAAAGTGCTGGGCACGCCCGTCGCGCCATCCTTCTATGTCTTGTTCGCTTGCGTGCTGACGCTGCTGGGCACTTACTGCATGCATGAGGCACCGCGGGCCAAGCGACCACTGCCGTTTTCCAAAGAGGTGAAGCCTTGAGTATTGTTGATTGGGATGCCACCGAACTGTCGCGGGCAATCCACGCGCGACAAGTGTCGTGCGTAGAGGTGGTGCAGGCCTATCTGGCGCAGATTCAGCGCTTCAATCCGAGGGTGAATGCGCTGGTGTCGCTGCGCGATGCCGATGACGTGTTGGCCGAGGCGCGGGAACGTGATCGCGAGTTGGACCAGGGCCAGTCACGTGGCTGGATGCACGGCATGCCCCAGGCGATCAAGGATCTGGCGGCTACCAAAGGCTTGCGTACGACGCTGGGTTCGCCCTTGTTCGCCGAGCACGTGCCCACTGAAGACGCCATCAGCGTGGCTCGGGTGCGTGCCAGTGGCGCGATCATCATCGGCAAGAGCAACGTGCCGGAGTTCGGCCTGGGTTCGCAGACCTACAACACGCTGTTCGGCACCACTGTCAATGCCTACGACCCCAGCCTGGTAGCCGGCGGTAGCAGCGGCGGGGCGGCCGTGGCCGTGGCGCTGCGCATGCTGCCGGTGGCCGATGGCAGCGACATGATGGGCTCGCTGCGCAACCCGGCGGCGTTCAACAATGTGTTTGGCTTGCGTCCGTCACAAGGCCGCGTACCTCACGGGCCTATGCCTGAAGTGTTCGTGCAACAGTTGGGCACCGAAGGCCCGATGGGCCGCAGCGTGACGGATGTAGCTCGGTTGCTGGGTATCCAGGCGGGTTATGACCCTCGGGTGCCATTGTCGTCCAAGGACGATCCGACGGTGTTCAGCCAGCCCTTGCAGCGTGATTTCAAGGGCGCACGCCTGGGTTGGCTGGGGGATTACAACGGCTACCTGCCGATGGACGACGGTGTGCTGAGCCTGTGCGAATCAGCCCTCGATGATTTCATCGCGTTGGGGTGCACGGTGGAAAGCTGTCAGCCGGACTTTTCCATGGCGCGGCTGTGGCGCAGCTGGTTGGTGCATCGCCACTGGCTGGTGCACGGCAACCTCGGCGCGGCCTACGCCAACCCTCAGAAACGTGCGCGGCTCAAGCCCGAAGCGCAATGGGAAGTCGAGGGCGGCCTGAATCTGACGGCCCAGCAGGTGTACCAGGCGTCGGTGGACCGCAGCGCGTGGTATCGCGCCCTCGCCAAACTGTTCGAGCACTACGATTTCCTGCTGTTACCGACTGCCCAAGTGTTCCCTTTCGAGGCACAGCAACCCTGGCCGCGCCACGTTGGCGGGCGTGAGATGGACACCTATCACCGCTGGATGGAAGTGGTAATCGGCCCGACCCTGGCGGGGCTGCCGAGCATGAGCATCCCGGTGGGCTTCAACCCCCAGGGCCTGCCCATGGGCATGCAGATAATCGGCCCGGCCCAGGCGGATCGGGCGGTGTTGCAATTGGCCTATGCTCATGAACAGCTGACGCAATGGGTGCAGCGTCGACCGCCGACGTGCCTTGAATCGACGGGTTGAGCCACGACCGGGCCTGTATCTTGCTGTGAACAATGATCATCCATCGGCAACAGGGAGATCGAACATGGAGACAGGCACCGTACGCTCGGTCGAGCGCGCACTGGCAATCGTCGAGTTGCTGGGCGAGCACCAGGCCCTGGGGCTGGAGGAGTTGCATTACCTCACACGTCTGCCCAAGGCCACAGTGTCGCGCATGTTGCTGACGTTGCAGGAGCAGGGTTGGGTCTATCGCGGCTTGAGCGATCGTCGTTACCGCCTGCGTGCCCAACGTTTGTTCGGCGACACCCAGCAACGCTTCAAGCGCCAGGTGGTGGAAAGCGCAGCGCCTTGGCTGCTGGAGCTCAGTGAGCGCACCGGGTTGGTGGTGGATTTGTCCTGTTTTGATGGCGAGCGCCTGGAGGTCATGGAAAGCGCGATTCCCAGTGTGTTGCGCAAGCTCTACCCGAACAATTGCCAGATCGTCGGCCAGCACGCCAGCCTGTTTCATTCAGCGATGGGCAAGGCCTGCCTGACCCAATTGCCGGCCGAAGAGGTTCAACGTTTGGCGGGCCGCGACCAGGTGGCGGCGGACGAGCAGTACCAGGCCTGCGAACAAACCCAGCATCAGGGCTTTGGCCAGCGCACCGAGGGGTATTGGGAGTATCCGGTGCGCCTGCCGTTTCTGATTCGTGCCGTGGCCTTGCCAGTGCGCGCCAATGGTCGCTTGGTTGGGAGCATGGCGCTGCATTGGCCGATGCATCAGGCGCCGGTTGAGCGGGTGTTGAACCTGCACATGGCCAGCCTGGAAGAGACGGTGCGCGAAGTGCAGCGCGCATTGGCGTAACCCTCGCGATCCGGTTAAGGTTCGTCCAGGTTTTTCGCCCCACGAGTCTTCAATGTTCAACGCTTCTGTGATCAAACCCCTGGCTGTCGCCCTGTTGGCCGCCGCTGCCGTGCCTGCCCATGCCGACTGGTACCTGGATAACGAGTCCTCGCGGCTGTCGTTCGTCACCACCAAGAACACCGAAATCGCCGAAGTGCATCGCTTCCTGGTGTTGCACGGCAAGGTCGACAGCAAGGGCGCGGCGCAGCTTGAGGTGGAGCTGGAGTCCGTCAACAGCGGCATCCCGCTGCGCGACGAGCGCATGCGCAATCAGCTGTTCGAGATCAAGACGTTCCCCGAGGCGCTGGTCAACGCGCAAATCAACCTGCAACCCATCAACGACCTGGCCCCCGGCGCGCAGCTTGAATTGCGCCTGCCGTTATCGGTGACGCTGCACGGCAAGACCCAGACCTACAGCGCCGAGCTGCTGGCCACGCGCCTGGATGACCGGCGTTTCCAGGTGGTCACCCTGGAGCCGCTGGTGGTGCATGCCGAGGACTTCGACCTGGCGCCGGGTGTGGCCGCACTGCGCAAGGCGGCGGGGCTCAAGTCGATCAGTCTGTCGGTGCCGGTGGGTGCGGTGCTGATCTTTACGGCGCGCTGACGTGAGTGGCGCGGTGTTCCCGTGGCGCAGCGCCAACCGTTTCGAGTTGTTGATCGACGGGCCGAGTTTTTTCCCGCAGATGCTGGTGGGTATCGCCCGCGCCGAGCGGCAAGTCGAGCTGGAGTTGTACCTGGTGGAAGCCGGCGCCTGCGCCGAAGCCATGGTGCAGGCGCTGGTGCTGGCCGCCGAACGCGGTGTGCAGGTGCGCTGCCTGTTCGATGATTACGGCAGCCTGGCGTTTACCCTCGGGCTGCGCAGGCGCTTGACCGATGCCGGTGTGGAACTGCGCTTCTACAATCGCCTGCGCTGGCGCCGCTGGATGCGCAACCTGTACCGCGACCATCGCAAACTGCTGTTGATCGACCAGGACATCGCCTTTGTCGGCGGCACCGGCGTGACCGATGAATTCTGGACGCCGGGCAACGACAGTGCCGACTGGCACGAAGTGATGGTGCAAATCAGCGGCCCCCTGGTGCTCGACTGGCAAGCCCTGTTCGACCGCCAATGGCACGCCAACAACGCGCGCCGCGCCTGGAAACCCGCCACCCATTTCGGCTTGCCACGGTTACCCAGGATGCCCGCCACCGGACCGGGTCTGGGTCGTGTGGCCTATGCCGATGCCCGCCAACACCGGGACATTTTGCAATCGTTGATCCGTGCCTTGAACAGCAGCAAGACACGTATCTGGTTGGCGACTCCGTACTTCCTGCCGACCTGGGGCGTGCGTCGTGCTCTGCGCCGGGCGGCGGGGCGGGGTGTGGAAGTGCGTTTGCTGCTCACCGGCCCGCGTACCGATCACCCGTCCGTGCGCTATGCCGGGCATCGTTATTACCCACGTTTACTGCGTTCGGGCGTGCAGATTTTTGAGTATCAGCCGTGTTTCCTGCACCTGAAGATGGTGCTGGTGGATGACTGGGTCAGTGTGGGCTCGTGCAACTTCGACCACTGGAACCTGCGCTTCAACCTGGATGCCAACCTGGAGGCGTTGGACCCTGAATTGACGCAGGCGGTGGCGGGCAGTTTCGAGCGGGATTTTGCCCAGAGCCAGGCGGTGAGCCTGGAGGTGTGGAAGTCGCGGCCGTTGTGGCGGCGGGTGAAGCAGCGGGTGTGGGGGTGGATTGATCGGTTGGTGGTGAACCTGCTGGATAGACGTGGCTAGCCAGTTCACTGGGAGGCAAATGTGGGAGGGGGCTCGCCCCCGATTGCAGGGTGTCAGTCACTGAAAATATTGACTGAACCACCGCTATCGGGGGCAAGCCCCCTCCCACATGTTTACAGCAGTTCGAAGGTTTGCTGCTGCACATCCTGGGAATCCAACCCGATCTGCACATTGAACTCGCCTGGCTCCGCCGCGTACTTGAGCTGGGTGTTGTAGAACTTCAAGTCTTCCTCGGTGATGGTGAAGTGCAAGGTGCGCTCTTCGCCAGCCTTGAGCATGACCTTCTGGAAGTTCTTCAGCTCCTTGATCGGGCGGATCATCGAACCGGCCACGTCCTGGATATACAGCTGCACCACGGTTTCACCATCGACCTTGCCGGTGTTCTTCACCGTCACGCTGGCGTCGAGCTTGCCGGTCTTGTTCAGGGTGGTGGACGACAGCGCCATGTCCGACAGGCCGAATGTGGTGTAGCTCAAGCCATATCCAAACGGGAACAGCGGCCCGGTGGTGTCATCGAAGTACTGCGAAGTGTAGTTGCCCGGTTTGCCTGGGGTGAATGGTCGGCCGATGGTCAGGTGGTTGTAGTAGGTCGGGATCTGCCCCACCGAACGCGGGAAGGTGATCGGCAGCTTGCCCGACGGGTTGTAGTCGCCGAACAGCACGTCGGCGATGGCGTTGCCGCCTTCGGTGCCGGCGAACCAGGTTTCCAGGATGGCGTCGGCCTGTTGGTTCTCTTCCAGAATCGACAGCGGGCGACCGTTCATCAGCACCAATACCAGCGGCTTGCCGGTGGCTTTGAGGGCTTTGATCAGGTCGCGCTGGCTTTGCGGGATGTTCAGGTCGGTGCGGCTGGAGGATTCGTGGGACATGCCACGGGACTCGCCCACGGCGGCCACCACCACATCGGCATCCTTGGCAGCCTTGACCGCTTCGTCAATCATCACTTGGGCAGGTCGGGTGTCATCGACCACTTCCGGCGCATCGAAGTTGAGGAAGTTCAGGTAGTCGACCACCGCCTTGTCGTTGGTGATGTTGGCGCCACGGGCATAGATGATCTTGCCTTTTTCGCCGATCACCGCGTTCATGCCGTCGAGCAGGGTCACCGATTGCTCGGGTTTGCCGGCGGCGGCCCAGCTGCCCATCATGTCGATCGGCGCCTTGGCCAACGGACCGACCAGGGCGATGGTCGCGGATTTTTTCAGCGGCAGGGTGTTGTCCCGGTTTTTCAGCAACACCAGGCTACGGCGCGCGATGTCGCGGGCCTCGCTGCGGTGCAGGCGGCTTTCGGCGTAGGTGTCGGCCGGGTCATCCTCGGCCTTGCCGATGCGCAGGTACGGGTCCTTGAACAGGCCCATGTCGTACTTGGCGCCGAGCACTTCGCGCACGGCGTTGTCGATGTCACTTTGTTCGATCTCGCCGGACTTGAGCAGGCCGGGCAGTTCCTTGCCGTACAGCGTGTCGTTCATGCTCATGTCGATGCCGGCCTTGATCGCCAGCTTGGCGGCTTCACGCCCATCCTTGGCCACGCCATGCTTGATCAACTCGAAGATCGCGCCATGGTCGCTCACGGCCAGGCCCTTGAAGCCCCAGTCCTTGCGCAGCAGGTCGTTCATCAGCCAGGTATTGGCGGTGGCGGGCACGCCGTTGATCGAGTTCAGCGCCACCATCACGCCGCCGGAACCGGCCTTGATCGCCGCGTGGTACGGCGGCAGGTAATCCTGGTACATCTTGACCGGGCTCATGTCGACCACGTTGTAGTCGCGGCCGCCTTCCACCGCGCCATACAGGGCGAAGTGCTTGACGCTGGCCATGATGCTGTCGGCGTTCGCGGGGCTGACGCCCTGGAAGGCCTTGACCATCACTTCGGCAATGCGCGAAACGAGATAGGTGTCTTCACCGAAGCCTTCGGAGGTACGCCCCCAGCGCGGGTCGCGGGAGATGTCGACCATCGGCGCGAAGGTGATGTCGAGGCTGTCGGCGGCGGCTTCCTGGGCGGCGATGCGCCCGGAGCGGCCGATGGCGTCCATGTCCCAGCTGGAGGCCAGGGCCAGGCTGATCGGGAAGATGGTGCGATGGCCGTGGATCACGTCGTAGGCGAAGAACATCGGGATCTTCAAGCGGCTGCGCATGGCCGCGTCCTGCATCGGACGGTTTTCCGGGCGGGTGATGGAGTTGAACGTGCCACCGATGCGGCCGGCGGCGATTTCCTTGCGGATCAGCTCGCGGGGCATTTCGGGGCCGATGCTGATCAGGCGCAATTGGCCTATCTTCTCATCGAGGGTCATCTGCTTGAGCAGGTCGCTGACGAAGGCGTCCTTGTCCTTGAGCGCAGCAGGCTTTGTTTCTGCCCAGGCGGGGTGGGTGGCCAGCGTGGCAACAAGGCCGAGCAAACACAGCTTCTTCATGAATATCCTTTTTCGGCTCACTGCACAGCGAAAATGCGCTGTTCTGCCAAAATGTGGGGAACGTAATGTTGTTGTTCGAGTGTTATACCGACAAATGCCGCACACTTCGGAACTCTTATTAGCGGTGGGCATCTTTTTAGCTGATTGATTCGATGCAATCCAGTCGTGGCAGCGGATTATGCCTTACCGGTGCCCAATTCCATCAAGGTTCGCCAGGAGAAACACCATGCAAGCAGCACAAGGTTACCGCTGGGGCTTGAAAGCCGCGGTTTTGCTATTGATCGGTACGGTGCTCAGCGGTTGCGGCATCAACAACATCCCGACCCTGGACGAACAGGCCAAGGCCGCCTGGGGCCAGGTGCAGAACCAGTACCAACGCCGCGCCGACCTGATCCCCAACCTGGTGGAAGTGGTCAAGGGCTATGCCGCCCATGAGCAGGACACCCTCACCGCCGTGATCGAAGCGCGGGCCAAGGCCACCTCGATCCAGGTGGATGCCAGCACCCTCGACAACCCGGAAAAACTCAAGCAGTTCCAGCAGGCCCAGGACGGCTTGAGCGGCGCGCTCAGTCGTTTGATGGTGGTCTCCGAGCGCTACCCGGACCTGAAGGCCAACCAGAACTTCCTGGCCCTGCAATCCCAGCTTGAAGGCACCGAAAACCGTATCGCCGTGGCCCGTCGCGATTTCATCCAGGCGGTGCAGGCCTACAACACCGAGATCCGCACCTTCCCTGGCCGCCTGTGGCACAGCGTGATGTACAGCGACTTGCCGGTCCGCGCCACGTTTGAAGCCACCAGTGCCGATGCCGATAAAGCGCCGCAAGTGAAGTTCAAATAAGGCTGCGCTGAGGTGTCGATGCGTTTATTACGGATAGGCCTGGCGCTGTGGCTTCTGGCCTGCGTGGGCGTGGCCCAGGCTGCGCTGACTTTCCCGGCGCTGACCGGGCGGGTGGTGGACAACGCCCAGATGATCGACCCGGCCACGCGTGCGCAACTGACCCAGCAATTGCAGGCGCTGGAGCAGACGTCCGGCGACCAGATCGTGGTGGTCACCGTGCCCGACCTGCAGGGCGTGCCGATTGAGGACTTCGGTTATCAACTGGGCCGCCAGTGGGGCATCGGCCAAAAGGGCAAGGACAACGGCGCGCTGTTGATCGTCGCCCGCGATGAGCGCAAATTGCGCATCGAAGTCGGCTACGGCCTGGAAGGTGTGCTCACCGATGCGCAGTCGTGGGTGATCATCAACCAGGTGATTGCACCCAAGTTCAAGGCCGGCAACTTCAGCCAGGGCATCAGCGACGGTGTGGCGGCGATGGTGCAGGTGGTGAGCGGCGAACCGCTGGCCGTGCCGGCCCATGTGGCGGACGCCAACTTTGCCAAGGATAATCCCGGGTTTTCCATCGGCCTGTTTATCCTGCTGATCGGCGTGTTGTGGCTGTGCAATCGCCTGGGCCTGCCGGTGGGCGCGATCCTGCTGGCGATTCTCAGCAGCAGCGGACGCGGCGGTGGTGGCGGGGGCGGCGGCGGTGGTTTCCGCGGCGGCGGTGGCGGCTTTGGCGGTGGCGGGGCTTCAGGCGGCTGGTGATGATAATAATGAGAGAGCAAGCACAACCATGGCATTACTGACTGAACACGAGCAGCGCCAAGTCGCTGAGGCGATCGCCCGCGTGGAAAAGACCACCGACGCGGAGCTGGTGACCGTGCTGGCCGCTCGCGCCGATGACTACGCCTACATCCCGCTGCTGTGGGCCAGCCTGATCGCGTTGGTGGTGCCGGGAGTGGTGCATTACCTGTCGGGCTACCTGACCATGTACACCTTGCTGCTGGCGCAATGGGCGACCTTCATCGTGCTGTGCCTGGTGTTCCGCCTGCCCAAGGTGACGACACGGTTGATCCCGCGTTCGGTGCGCCACTGGCGCGCCTCCAACCTGGCGCGACGCCAGTTCCTCGAGCAGAACCTGCATCACACCCTGGGCAGCACCGGTGTGCTGATTTTTGTCAGCGAGGCCGAGCGGTACGTGGAGATCCTGGTGGATGACGGCATTTCCAGTCGCCTGGATGACAGCAACTGGGATGGGATCGTCAAGGCGTTTACCCAGCAGGTGAAGCAGGGGCAGACGCTGGCGGGGTTTGTGGCGTGCATCGAGGCCTGTGGCGAGTTGTTGAAGGTGCATGTACCGGTGACGCAAACCCGCAATGAACTGCCCAATCGCCTGGTCGTACTCGAATAAAACTCAGTGTTGGGCAAAAAAATGTGGGAGGGGCGGTGCGACGGTTCGACTTGCCCCCTCCCACATTGGGTTCTGTGGTGTTCCATCCAATGACCACTGATCAAATAACCCCGTGCCCTGAATCACTATCCCCCCTAAAATGCCCGGCATTCCCTGCCCGAGGCGTTTTTGTTCATGTCTGTCACTGCTCAACCGGATCATCATGCCCAGTTCATCGAACTGCTGAGCGCAAGCCTCGCGCAGAATGCCTTTATCAAGCTGGTGCTGGCCAAGTACGTCGGCGATGAAGCCGAGTTGCAACGGCTGATCATCAAGCCGGTAACGGTCAAGGAGCAGCCGTGCCTGTCCTTCGTCTACCGCTACAAGACCCGCGATATCACCAAGAACTTCCCGGTGGCCGAGGGTGTGGCAGCGATTGCCGAGTTGCTGCCGGCCCCGTTCAAGAACGCGCACCTGCTGTCGCTGACCGACGAAGCCCAGCTGGAATACAGCAAGAAGAACAAAAGCTCGCTGTTCAGAAGCAAGCCGCAGCAACTGCGCGAAGCGCCATCGGCTGAGCATAACCGCGAGAAAAACCGCTTCCTTGACCTGAGCCGGCCGTTCCTCGCCGACCTGGGGGTGACTGATGCCCGGCAGGCGCTGATCCCGTCGATGTCGCGCAAATGGAAGCAGATCAACAAGTTCATCGAAGTGTTCAGCCATGCGCTGACCTCGTCACCGCTGAAGCTGGACCAGCCGGTGCGCGTTGCCGACTTCGGCTCGGGCAAGGGCTACCTGACGTTCGCCATCCACGACTACCTGCGCAACACCCTCAAGGCCGAGGGCGAAGTGACCGGCGTCGAATTGCGCGAAGACATGGTGGCCCTGTGCAACACCGCCGCCGCCCGCCTTGAGCACCCTGGGCTGGTGTTCAAGTGTGGCGACGTGCGTAGCGTGGCCCCCAGCGAACTGGAGGTGATGATCGCCCTGCATGCCTGCGACATTGCCACCGACTACGCGATCCACACCGGCATCCGTTCCGGCGCGTCGATCATCATGTGCTCGCCGTGCTGCCACAAGCAGATCCGCCTGCAGATCCAGAGCCCGGTGCTGCTCAAGCCGATGCTGCAATACGGCCTGCACCTGGGCCAGCAGGCCGAAATGGTCACCGACAGTTTGCGGGCGTTGTTCCTCGAAGCCTGCGGTTATGAGACCAAGGTGTTCGAGTTCATCTCGTTGGAGCACACCAACAAGAACAAGATGATCCTGGCCGTAAAGCGCTCAGAGCCACTGGACAACGCGCAGTTGCTGGAGAAGATCCAGCAACTCAAGGCGTTCTACCACATCACCGAACACTGCCTGGAAACCCTGCTGCGCGCGGAGGGTTACCTGGCCTGATCGGCCAATGCTACGGGCGCAGGTCGCACCGCCGTCTTGCGCCCCAGCATCACCGTCACGATTACCCCACACGCAAACAGCCAGGTTATCGGCTCGATGTGTTCACCAAAAAACAGCGCCGAAAACGCGATGGTGAAGAAGATCTGCAACAGCTGGATCTGGCTGACCCGCGCAATCCCGCCCATGGCCAACCCGGCGTACCAGGCAAAGAACCCCAGGAACTGCGAGAACAGCGACACATAGCCAAACGCCCACCACGCGCGCATCGAAATCGCGCCTTGATGCTGCGCCGCCAGGTACCACACCGGGCCGATCAGCACCGGCGTCGACAGCACCAGCGCCCAGCAGATCACCTGCCAGCCGCCCATTTCCTTGGCCAATCGACCGCCTTCTGCATACCCCAGGCCGCCCACCGCAATCGCACCGAGCATCAGCAAATCACCGGCCTGGATGCTACCGGCGCCGGTAATCAGCGCGTAACTCAACACCAATCCACTGCCCAGCGCTGCGCAGGCCCAGAAAGCTTTCGATGGCCGCTCATGGGACAGCCACGCCGCATACAGCGCCACGCACAGTGGTTGCAGGCCGTTGACCAATGCGCCGTGGGACGCCGGCAAGGTCTGCATGGCCCAGGCTGACAGCACCGGGAAACCGAGGATCACCCCCGCGATCACCAGGCACAGCCCGCGCACCTGGCGCCAGGTCGGCCAGCGTTCGCGGCGCCACAACAACAGCGCCGCCGCCGGGATCGCCGCAAACAACGCTCGGCCCAGGCCGTTGAGCAACGGGTGGATTTCCTGCACCACGATGCGGGTGAAGGGCAGGGTTAGGCTGAAGATGATGACGCCCAGCAGGCCGAGGGCCATGCCGGTATTTTCGCGCGAACTCATGGGGCAACCAAAACGAGAGGGCTTCAAGGGAAGCCCATCTAGCCACATCCCCCGCCGGTTGCGGGCCTACAGCTGGGTGCGGATTTATCCGTACAGTTTTTCAGAAGAAGCGGGTGATGCTGACCTTGGCATCACGGCCCTTGGTGTAGGCGCGGTCGCCGCTCAGTGCCGGGCGGAAGTTGTTGTTGAACAGGTTGTCCACGGTGAAGTTCACCTCGGTGCCTTTCAGATAGGCCTGTTGGGGTTTCCATTTGGCGAACAGGCCCTGGGTGTTGTAGCGCTTGTTGCCGTACTGGTCGTAGAACAGATCCCCCACGCTACTGCCAGGGCCGCCGGAGTATTTATCACTGGGCAAACGTGTGGTTGCCCCGACGAACTGGCCCGTCCAGCCGACCTGGGCATCCCACGCCGGAATATTGGTGCCCACCACCAGCACCCATTTGGTCGGCGGAATATCGCGCGCGGCCACGTCCGGGCCCCACGGGTTGGTGTACGCACCTTCGTGGTCACCCTTGGCATAAGCGAACGATACCGAGCCGAACAGGTAGGTGGAGTTGTAGAACGATTCGAGCTCGAAGCCCTTGATGGTCAGCCCGCCGATGTTGCGGTAGTTGGACATGGCCCCCGGCGGGCAGGCGGTGGAGATGGTCCCGCCATTGATGGCCTGGTTCTGGCAGCCGACACCCGTGGCCTTGAAAATCTCGTCTTCGACTTTGTTGTGGAAGAAGGTGGTGCGCAGCTGCAGGTTGTCGTCATGGGCGATCAGGTTGTCGAAGCTGCTGACGCTGCCCACGCTGATCGAGGTGATGCGTTCCGGGTCGAGGTCGACGCTGGTGGCGGTGCGGTTGCCCAGGCCTTGAACTTCGTACTGCTCGTCGATCACCGGCGCACGCCAGGTCTTGCTCCAGTTGGCGAATAGCCCCAGGTTCGGGTTGACGGTCCAGAACACCGCCACGCGCGGCGACCAGCCGGTGTAGGTGCGGTCGCTGTAATCGTGGCCGACGGACGGGTCGGGATTGCTGTAGTACGGCGCATCGTTGGCTTCGCCACGGTTGCGGACATGGTCGTAGCGCATCGATGGCGTGATGGTGACGTCGCCCAGCGTGACGGCATCCTGTACGAAGAAACTGTTGGTATCGACCTTGCCATGGGGCATGAAGCCTGGCTGGAAATGCCCATAGTTATAGCGTGGGGTGTTGTACGTGGTACCCGGCATCCACATCTCGGTTTCGCGGATGTGCTTGCGGATTTGGCCGCCGACCGTGACGGCATGCTGCAAGGGACCTGTATCAAACAGGCTGACGTTGCGTATGTCGAGGTTCTTGTCGGTGTAGGCGGTGTCCATCTTGCGCCCGCCGGTGGCCAGTTGGAAAAACGCCGTGGCGTCGCGTTCGTCGGTCTGGTCGGTGTTGGACTGGGAGTACTTGACGGTCAGGTCCACCAGCGGGTTGTCCAGCGGGGTGTATTCATATTTGCCGGACCAGGTGGTGTCGACGGTGTCGCGGTGGGCCAGAAAACGCTTGAGTGCCGCTTCGTAGCCATAGCGGTCAATATTCGCCTGGGTGGGCGGCGTGGGATAGCTGGCGGCAGAAAACGGTGTCCAGCGGTCGCTGTGTGAACGCGAGTAGGACAAGCCAACGGCGTGCTCTTCGGTGAAGTGGGCGTTGACCTTGAACAGCTTGCCGTCGACGTTCTGGGCGGAGTTCGGCAGGCGCTGGGGGTTGATCGGGTATTGGTTGTTCTCGTTGGGTAATTTGGCGGCCACCTTCATGTCGTCGCCGTCGCGTTGGGTCAGGTAAGCCAGGGCATCAAAGCGTCCGTCGTCGGTGCGACCATACACGGCGCTGCTGTAGACCTGCTCGTGGTCGTTGCTGGAGTAACCGTATTTGAGCATCGCACCGCTGTTGCGGCCGTCCTTGAGCAGGTCGGGGGCGTCCTTGGTGGTCATGTTGACCGTGCCGCCGAAACCGCCGTTGCCAGTGAATGGCGAGTTGGGGCCTTTCTCCACCTCAATGCTTTTGATCAGCTCGGGCTCGATGAATACGGTGCCTTGTTGATAGCGCTCAAAGCCGCTCTTGGTGGCGCCATCGACGGTCAGCGGCACGTCTTCGGCATCGCCAAAACCACGGATGTTGATGGTCTGGCCGCCAGGCTTCAGCGAACCGCCCTGGCTCACGCCGGGCAGGGTCTGCAGCAGGCTGGGGATGTTGTTGGACTGGTAGCGGTCGATGTCTTCCTGGCTCAGGGTCGAGCGGCCGACGGTGCTGGAGTCGACCTCGGTACCAGTGCCTATCACGCTCAAGGCGTCCAGTTGGATTGCGCCGCTGTTGGTGGTCTTGCCCTCATCGGGGCGCACGACATAAGTGCTGCCAACCTTGATCAGGGTGAACTCGCCGTTTTTCAGCAGGGTACGAATCGCCACTTCCGGCGTAAAGTCGCCGTTGAGCGCGGGCGCCTGCACGTTCTTGAGCAGCTCTTCGTCGAACAGCAACTGGAGCTGAGCCTGCTGCGCCACCTGGCTCAGGGATGTGGCCAGCGCCTGGGCTGGCAGCGTGAATGCCTCGGCCTGGGCACTGAGGCTCAATACCAGGCAGCTGGCGAAGAGGGTCGGTCGAAGAAACAGGTGCGAAGCGTGGCAAGGCGCGCGAAACATGAAATCCCCCGGTATGGCCAACTGGCCGAAAAGGTGTGCGTATCGAACTCAGACCGGAGGAAGACGGTGCAGCTGAAAAAATCCACACCTGCGAATGCAAAATATTCTCAAATAAGAATTCAGTGGGGTTGTTTGCTCGGTTCGATCCTCACGATGCCGTCGGTCGACATCACCGTTTTCACCGGCAGCAAGGCGGGCAGGGCGTTGAGCAGGGCGTCGGGATCATTCACATCCAGATTGCCCGAGACTTTCAGATGCGCCACGGTGTTACTGACCTGCAGTGGCGCCTGGGGGCGATACAGGCTCAACTCATCGACCAGGCTGGCCAGCTCGCGGTTGCGAAACGCCAGGTGACCACTGCGCCAGTCGGCGACCTCTTCGGGGGCGAGGGTCTGCTGCTGCAATGTGCCCTTGGCGTAGCTGAAGATCGCACGTTGCCGGGCGCCCAGCAGGGTGATGGGGCTTTTCGCGTCCGGCTCGAAGGCGACCTGGCCATGGGCGACGCTGACCACCAGTTGCTGCTGGCTGCGGCGCACATCGAAGCCGGTACCGACCACGCGCACATTGGCCTCGCCGGCTTGCACGAACAGCGGCCGTTCCTTGTCGGCGGCCACTTCGATGTACAACTGGCCCTTGTCCAGATGCAGGATGCGCTGGTGCGCGGTGAAATCCACGCGTACGCGGGTGTTGGCATTCACATACAAGGTGCTGCCATCGGGCAGGTTGAGGGTGCGCATGCCTTTGGCATGGGCCGCGACCTGGGTGTGATACAGCTCGCGGGGCGCGCCGATAGGGGTAGCCAACACCGCGCACAGCAACGCGGCGGCCACGGCCAGGGCAGGGCGCCACACCGACGGTTTGCGCTTGGGCAGCGCCATGGGTTTGTTCAGTTGCTGCAATTGGGCCAGGTCTGCCCATAGTTGCTCGAATTCGGCATAGGCGCGGGCATGGGCGGGCTCGGCCTGCCAGGCGGCAAAGGCTTTTCGCTCGGCACGCCCCACGCCATTGCGGTTGCGCGCAAACCAGCTGGCGGCTTGGGCATCGATGGCGTCGCTGTCTTCGATGTCCTGCACGTCAGTGTCGCTCAGGCGGTTCATTCTGGCTGCTCCGTGCCGGGTTCGTGTTGAAGGCGTCGCTTGCAATGCAGCAGGGCAAAAGCGATGTGCTTTTCCACCATGCTGGTCGAAATGCCCATGCGCTCGGCGATCTGCGCCTGGCTCAGGCCTTCGAAGCGGTGCAGCATAAGGGCTTCTCGCCTGCGGGGCGAGAGTTCGGCGAGGACTTCTTTCAACTGTTCCAGGCGTTGCAAGCGTTGCGCGGCGGCCATGGGGTCGTTTTGCTCGTCGGTGACAGGCTCCGCATCCATTTCGGCCTGATCAGAGTGGACGGTGTGCCGTACCTTCTGTTTGCGCCAGTGATCACGCAGCAGGTTGCGCGCCATCTGGAACAGAAACGCCCGTGGCTGCTCGACCTTGGCCCGGTCGCGGTAGTCCAGCCACTGTGTGAAGACATCCTGGGTCATGTCCGCCGCGTCGCTGGCGTTGTCCGTGCGTTTGCGCAGGAAATACAGGATGTCTGTATAAACCCTGCGAAAGGCATCGGCCGACAACGGGTCGGGCTTGGGACGAGACATGGATATCCTTCTTGACGAAGCACGACATGGAAAAGTCGTGAATGATATCGAGAACTATTGTCATTTGTCATTCGGATAAATGACAGTTCACTGAGTCCATGGCTGGTAATCAGCCGGGTATGACCTTTAATCCTACAAGCAGGTGAACAAAATCCCACTTGATAAGGAGAGAGTCATGGCTGGATGGTATGAGTTAAGCAAAAGCGGCAACGGGCAGTTCCGTTTCGAGTTGAAGGCGGCGAACGCAGAAACCATTTTGACCAGCGAGCTTTACGTCACCCGCAACGCAGCCGAAAACGGTATTGTTTCCGTGCAGACCAACAGCCCGCATGACGAGCGCTATGAGAAAAAAGTGGCCAGCAATGGCCAGCCGTTTTTTAACCTCAAGGCTGCCAATCACCAAGTGATTGGTACCAGCGAGCAGTATTCCTCGACAGCGGCACGGGACAATGGCATTGCAAGCGTAAAGGCCAATGGCCCGACGACCACGATCAAAGACAAGACTTGAAAGTGTCGCGAAAACCAAAATGCCCCGGCTCGCAAGAACCGGGGCGTTTTTTCAGGCGACGTCCAGCAGCGCCTTCAATTGATTGCGTGCTGTTTCAGCCAATGGGAACACCGGCAACCGTGGATCACCCGCTTCCAGCCCGGTCAACCGCAGCCCGGCCTTGATTGTCGCCGGTAACCCGCCCTTGAGGATGAACTCCAGCAATGGCAACTGGCGGTAAAACAGCGCCTGGGCCTGGGTCAGATCATTGCTCAATACCGCATCGTACAAGTCCAGGTTGAGCTGTGGGATCAGGTTCGGCGCCGCCGTACACCAACCCTTGGCGCCCGCCACGAAGGCCTCCAGCGCCAGCGGGTTGCAGCCGTTGTAGAACGGCACGTCGCTGTGGCGATGCAACTGGTGCATGCGCTGGATATCCCCGGTGCTCTCCTTGACCATGGTCACGTTGGCCACTTGCTTGATGATGCGCAGGATCAAGTCCACCGACATGTCCGTGCCACTGGTGGCCGGGTTGTTGTAGAGCATGATCGGCACGCCGATGCTGTCGCCGATCGCGGCGTAGTGGGCGAGGATTTCCGCTTCGCTGAGCTTCCAGTAAGACGCCGGCAGCACCATCACCGCATCGGCGCCATTGGCCTCGGCGTAGCGCGCGCGGCGCACGGCCTTGGCGGTGGTCAGGTCGGACACGCTGACGATGGTCGGTACGCGCCGGGCAATCTTGGCCAGGCTGTAGGCGCTGACTTCATCCCACTCGGCATCACTCAAGTAGGCGCCTTCGCCGGTGCTGCCCAACGGCGCGATGGCGTGTACGCCGCTGGCGATCAGGCGGTCGATGGAACGGCCCAGGGCGTCGAGGTCGATGCGTTGGCCGTCGGCGCTGAACGGGGTGATGGTGTAGCCGATGATGCCGTGGATGGTTGGGCTGGACATGGAAAGTCTCCGGTCGAAAAAGGGCAGATCAGTTCAGGCAATCGGCGTGTTGGCGCAGGTTCTGCCGTGCGTAGTAGTTGAACGCGGCGCCATGGCGCTTGGGCCGGGAAATCCAGGCATGGGCCTCGCGACCCAGCGCCGGCAGGATCGGCTTGATGGTGCCGGCCGCCATCGCCAGCAACTGCAACTTGGCCGCGCGCTCGATCAACTGCGCGATCACACAGGCTTCCTCGATGCTCGCCCCGGTGGACAACTGGCCGTGGTGCGAGAGCAGGATCGCGCGTTTGTCACCCAAAGCCGTGGTGATGATTTCACCTTCTTCGTTGCCCACCGGCACACCCGGCCAGGTCTCCAGGAACGCGCAGTCTTCGTATAGCGGGCAGAGATCCATATGGGACACCTGCAACGGGACTTCCAGCATCGACAGCGCGGCGATGTGCGTGGGGTGCGTGTGGATGATGCAGTTCACATCCGGCCGCCCACGGTACACCCAGCTGTGAAAACGGTTGGCCGGGTTGGGAATGCCGTGGCCTTCCAGCACCTCAAGATCCTCGTTCACCAGCAACAGGTTGCTGGCGGTGATCTCGTCAAACCCCAGGCCCAGTTGCTGGGTGTAATAGGTGCCCTGTTCCGGCCCGCGCGCGGTGATCTGCCCGGCCAGGCCGGAGTCGTGGCCGTTCTCGAACAGGATGCGACACGTGAGCGCCAGCTTTTGCCGGTCGGTCCACGTATTATCCGCCAGGGTGTTTTGCATCTGGGTCAGCGCTTGCTTGACCAGTTGGTCTTTCGGGAGTGCTAATGTCTTGGCCATATCGGTGTCCTTTGGAGGGTTCAATGGACGTCGGATTTGCTGTCTCCCGCTGCTCGCAAGGTCGTTGGGTGAAGGCAAATGACACTAAAGATGCTATATGACACTTTGTGTCATTGGCAAGCACAGCTCATCGCTTACTGCATGGATTAACCGCAGCGCATGTCTATCCGTTTGAAATTATTGAGAAAAAAACTTGGCGTCACCCTGGAGGCCCTGGCCGAAAAGTCCGGGATGACCAAGAGTTACCTGTCCAAGGTCGAGCGCGGGCTCAACACGCCATCGATTGCCGCCGCGCTGAAACTGGCCAAGGCATTGAACGTGAAGGTCGAGGAACTGTTCAGCGAAGACAGCGTCAGCCTGGACAGCTACAGCCTGGTGCGCAGCCATGAGCGGCCCGACACCTCGCCCGGTTATGCGGTGCTGGCCCATCAGGTCAGTGAACGCAGCCTGCTGCCGTTCATCATCTATCCGCCGGCGGAGTTCACCGACAAGACCTTCAAGGAGCATCTGGGCGAAGAGTTTCTGTTCGTGCATGAAGGCCAGGTGGAGGTGGACTTCATGAGTGAACGGGTGATCCTGGAGCGGGGCGATGCATTGCACTTCAATGCGCAGAAGCCCCATCGGTTGCGTTCGGTGGGGCCGGTGCAGGCGCAGCTATTGGTGGTGGTGCACAGCGGCGAAGAGTGATCAGCGTTCGACAGGAACTGACAGCGCCGGATTACCCAATGGATGGGTACGCGCCGCAAAGAACTTCAGCGCCACTCCAGCCCCGTCGAACAATTGCGAATACCGCCGCTTCTGCTGACGAATAAACCCATCGCTGCGCCCCGACACCGAGATTGCCAGGGTTGTCACATCGGCCTGGCGAATCGCATCCACCAAGTGCTGATCCTGCTCCCCCAGCTCGTGGCCAAAGATGCACAGCGCGCCCTGGTGGTTCAGCAGTTGCTCATAACAGAACGACAGGTAATCCGAGCTGCGGATGGTCTTGAGCTTCTCTTGCACCTTGCCCTCGCTGACGAACAGCGGCACATCGTCCAGGGTCTTGATGGTGTTGTTGATCGCAAAACTGCTGAGCAAGGTGCTGTCGGTGGTCGGCAGTTTGCGCGCGGTGCCGTCGAGGTTGCGCACCAGGTGCAGGCCGCCGTGCAGGTACAAAATACGCGTGGCGTCGGTACGGGTGTTGCGCAGGTCGAAGCTGGCGTCGGCGCTGCGGAACAGATCGTCGATGCCCGGCGCGTGCAGGGTCGCCCAGTAGTTGAGCAAGTCGTAGTTGCTGGTGAACACCGTCGCGTAGTGCTGCAACTCCGTGTTGAGGGTCGCCAGCGTCGACGGTTGCACCAGGCGCCAGGGGATATGCACGGCGTGGATGGTATTGATCAACGCTTCCTTGATCGCGTAATAGCGGTTGCGCGGTGCCGCCGAACTGACGGCCAGGGCCTTGTTGACCCGGCTGGTGGTCTTCAACGCGCCCAGGGCCTGCTCGAAGCTGCGGGTTTGCAGGGCATCGAACACGCTGAGTTCGGATTGGCCGAGGGGTTTTTCTTCGACGGTGCGAGCGTTTTCGAACAGCGAGTCGTAGGCAAAGTCTTCCCAAATCGTGCGGCTGGCGCCGTTGCCGATCAGAATCCCGCTGAAGTCGAGGCTCGCGCGCAGTGCGCTCCAGTCTTCAAGGTGGGCGTCTATATCCTGGAAATCCTTCATCGGGGCGGGTCTACTCGAAATCGGCTGGACGGTGACTTTATCACGAGCGAGCGTTGATCCTGATCAAGATGCAGAACGCGTCATCGGTTGATTCTGTAGGCATAAAGCCTCTGAGGATTGACCATGAGCAGCACCTTCTTCATCCCCGCCGTCAACATCATGGGCACCGACTGCCTCGACGAAGCCATGATCGCCATCCGCAACTACGGTTTTCGCAAGGCCTTGATCGTCACCGATGCCGGTCTGGCCAAGGCCGGCGTAGCCAGCATGATCGCCGAGAAACTGGCGATGCAGGACATCGATTCGGTGATCTACGACGGCGCCAAGCCCAACCCCAATGTGGACAACGTCGAGAAAGGCCTGGCGCTGTTGCAGCAGAGCGCCTGCGATTTCGTGGTGTCCCTGGGCGGCGGCTCGCCCCACGACTGCGCCAAGGGTATTGCGCTGTGCGCCACCAACGGCGGGCATATCGGCGACTACGAAGGCGTCGACCAATCGAGCAAACCGCAACTGCCGCTGGTGGCCATCAACACCACCGCCGGCACCGCCAGCGAGATGACCCGCTTCTGCATCATCACCGACGAAAGCCGCCACGTGAAAATGGCCATTGTCGACCGCAACGTCACGCCGCTGCTGTCGGTCAACGACCCGGCGCTGATGGTCGGCATGCCCAAGGGCCTCACCGCCGCCACCGGCATGGACGCGTTGACCCACGCCATCGAAGCCTACGTGTCCACCGCCGCCACACCGATCACCGACGCCTGTGCGATCAAGGCCATCGAACTGATCAGCGCCAACCTGCGCCTGGCCGTTCGCGACGGCACCGACAAGGCCGCACGGGAAAACATGGCGTACGCGCAGTTCCTCGCCGGCATGGCGTTCAACAATGCATCCCTGGGTTTCGTACACGCCATGGCCCACCAACTGGGCGGTTTCTACGACCTGCCCCACGGCGTGTGCAACGCGGTGTTGTTGCCCCACGTACAAAGCTTCAACGCCAGCGTCAGCGCCAAACGCCTGAGCGACGTAGGCCGAGCGTTGGGTGCGGACATCAAGGGCATCACCGATGAAGAGGGCGCCCAGGCCGCCATCGCCGCGATTCGCAGCCTGGCCCACGACGTCGAAATCCCGGCGGGGTTGCGCGAACTCGGCGCCAAACTGCAGGACATTCCACTGCTGGCGACCAACGCGTTGAAGGATGCATGCGGCCTCACCAACCCACGCCGCGCGGACCAGCGGCAGATCGAGGAGATCTTTCGCAGCGCGTTTTAATCCATCCGACAACGGGCGACGCATATCGATGCGGCGCCCGCCAACACCACACATAAAACCGCCAACGGCCAGGCCTGTTGACTCACCAGCAGGCTCGCCACGCCGCCGATCAACGCGGCCATCAACTGATGCATGAAGCCGCTCAACGCCATGGCGTAGGAGCCGCTAACCGGTGAGGCATCGTTGGCCAGGGACAAACTGATCGGGTAACTCATCGCTTGGCCCAGCACCGCCACGCAGTAAGGCAGCCACAGCAAGACAGCGATTCCGCCAGCAAACACACTGCTCAGCAACATCACAGCCGTTCCCGTTAGAACCAGGGTCATGCCCCAACCCATCATTTTCAGCCGCCCCGTGCGAGCGACGAAGCGATTGACCATTAATGCCCCCGCCAGATACGCCACGCTGATTGGCCAACCCAGCCAGCCATATTGCGCCGCGCTCCACTCGAAACGCCCTTGCAGAATCAACGGTGCACAGGTGTTGAAGGCGATGATCACCCCATAACCCAGGCCACCGACCAACGCCGCGTGCAGAAACGGCGGATGCTGCATGATCATGGCGTAGATACGCCAGGCAGATGCCGATGTATCGACCTTTACCCGTGCAGGGAATATCACCCGGTTCAACACCAGCATCAAACCGACTGCGCCAATCGCCAATCCGTAGAAGATCGCCTCCCAGCCGAAGACCACCTGCAACAACGACCCAACGAATTGACCGATGCCCAAAGCAATCACGAAAGTCATGCCCAGCCATGTCAACGCTTTTGCCAGCAATGCACCGCTGAAGCTGTCACGCACCAACACCCGCGCCATCACCGAAACACCGCCTGCCCCCAACCCTTGAACCAGCCGCAACGCCAAGAAGACTTCAACGCTGAACGCCGAGGGAATCGCCGCACTCGCTAGCGCATACACGCAGAGCGCCGCCAACAGCACCGGCTTACGCCCAAAGCGTTCGCCCAGGCTGCCCCACAGCAACATCGGCAATGCCATGCCGACCAAGTAGATCGCCAGCGCCAGCGCGACGTGGTCTTCGGCGGCGGGGAGTGCATGTGCAATCGTGGGGACGGCGGGCAGGTAGCTGCTGATGCCGACTTGGGCGAGGAAGGCGGCACTGCAGGCTATGACAAGGGTGGTGGTATTTTTCAAGACGAGGAAACCGCCAGCGTGAGTTCTGAACAAATCGTCGGAAGTCGGGTTATATGAATCGTGCCGTTTGAAACTCTTCATTTTTGAAGCGTGTGTAATTCAGCGAGCACGTTTATTTTCTTCTATCAGACTCAGGAGCCTTGAGCAAAATAAACGTATTGTTTCATGGGTCATATCTGCTCGAAGCGTTATACGAATTGCGGCCTTTCCTCTGGGAACAACAGGGAAAAATACAGCTGACGTGAAGAAGCCACTGTCGGCGAGTTGTGCTGCGATTGTGTTCGCTTGTTGCGCCTCGCCGCAGGCCACGAGACGGATTGCAGTACTCGTGCCGTACTGCGCAGTTTCAATAAGTCTGTCAAATAATTGGATGTTGGCGAGGAGTTTATCTTGAAGAAGAGTCAGTTCCTTCGTTTGGTGAATTTTTACAGAGGCAAAGCCAGCGCCAATAGCGGCAGAATTTAGACTCTGGGACCAGTTGCTGGGTCCACCGTATCGATGCATGAGACTTTTTTGTTTTTCGGTACCAAACATAACCAGTCCTCCACTAGCGCCGAATGATTTGCCGAGCGATGCAACGATTAAGGTTTGATCGTCTAGCGTTTGAAAATTAGGGCGGATGAAGCCTTTTCCTTTCTCCCCAAAAGCCGACAGAGCATGCGAGTCGTCCAGATATAAAAATAGACCATAGCGGGATTTAAGGTAGATCAAACCGTCAATATCCGCTTTTCCACCCATGCTGTAGATGCCATCGGCTACGTAGGCGACTTTCTTGTGTTTCTTACATGATTCTTCAATGAAGTCTATGTCATTATGCGGCGCTGTTATTACTTCTGTTTCATCCGCGCAGGAGGCCTTCATATAGTTCATTGAATAGTGAGAATGTCTGTCGAATATCATCGTAGGGGGGACGTTTTTGGTAAACGCTCCGCTGGCAAGTAAGGGCAGTAATCCAGCGCTGGCCGCGCTGCAAGATAAGGTGCTCAGACAGATTGAGTCGAAAAGCGTTGAAAGCGCTGTTTCATATTGTTCGAGCATGTCCAGCTTGCATCTATTTTTTGAGTTCGCTACTCGCAGGGTCTTGGCTTTGAGTATCCCTTCGATAGCGCCATCCAGTATTTGCTGGTTGTAATCAAGTCCGAGGTAGGAGGTGGTGCAGAAATGTTGAAGTTCACGGCCGTATTGGTCGACAAAGCAGTTGTTGCTTTTGATGATTGCATTAAGTTCACAGGTTAGTCCTTCTTTGGCCGATTCCCAGTCTTGGTTGGAGGTTTGAATGATTTTTTATAGTTTGAGAATTTGTTGGTTGACCTGGAGCTTTCCATTTTTCTGTCCTTGGCGATGGAGAGAAATAACACTAATGGGAATTTTTTTGAAGGTTAAGTCAGGACTTTCTTTTTGAGGTGACAGTCGGCGGATATTTTGATGTGTGTAACTTCCTACAATTTTCATTGGCGTGTATTCATCTGCACTGAATGGGTAACGAGATCAAGGCGTTTTTTATCGTGGTGTTTCGAGCTATACCCAGAGGCGTCGTACGATTTGATGAAGTCACCTGTCACCATATTGAGTAAGGTGGTAGTGCAAGGGCCTAATGTGACGATAGCCTCCGAAGACCTGTCTCTCAGGTAGTCAAAACCAGCGGGATGAAGGGAGTAGTGGATGAGAGTTCTGTTATTCGGTGCCACCGGCATGGTCGGCCAGGGCGTGCTGCGGGAGTGCCTGCTGGCCGCCGACGTGCAGGAAGTGGTCGCCGTCGGTCGCACGCCCCTGACCCAGGAACACGGCAAGCTGCACCAGGTGTTGCACAGCGACATGCTGGATTTCCAACCCCTGGAAAACCTGCTGCAAGGCTTTGATGCGTGTTTCTTCTGCCTCGGCGTTTCATCGGCGGGCATGAATGAAGCCAGGTACACCCACCTCACCTACGACCTCACCCTGGTCGCCGCCAGCACCCTGGCGCGGCTCAACCCGCAGATGACCTTTATCTATGTGTCCGGCGCCGGTACCGACAGTTCCGAGGCGGGCAAGTCGATGTGGGCACGGGTCAAGGGCAAGACCGAGAACGCTTTGCTGCGCCTGCTGTTCAAGGCGGTGTATGTGTTTCGGCCGGGGGTGATCCAGCCGCTGCATGGCGTGCGCTCGAAGACGCCGTTGTATCAGTGGTTTTATTCCGTGCTTGGGCCGTTGCTGTCGTTTGTACGGCGGCTGAAACCGGGTTGGGTGGTGAGTACCGAGACGGTGGGCCGGGCCATGTTGCAGGCGGCCAGCCACGGCGCACCGCAGCCGGTGGTGGAACAGGCCGGGATCAACCGGCTGGCCAGCGAGCGTCGCTGATGCTGCACAAGAGTCTGGTGCGTCGGCTGGACCTGATCACGCTGCAGTTGTTCGTCGCGGTGTTCGAGGAAGGCACGCTGACCCGTGCCGCCAACCGCGAAGCCATCGCCGTGTCCGCCGCCAGCAAGCGCTTGATGGAACTGGAGCAGGTGCTGGGCGTGAGCCTGTTCGTGCGGCGGGCCAAGGGCATGGACCTGACGGCCGCCGGTGAAACCCTGCTGCACCATGCGCGGCAGATGCTGTTCAACGTCGAGAAGATGGGCCTGGAACTGGGCGAACACAGCCATGGCGTGCGCGGCTATGTGCGGATGTTGGCCAATCTGTCGGCGATCATTGAGTTCCTGCCGGAAGACCTGCGGGACTTTTCCGAACTGCACCCCGCAGTCAAAACCGATCTGGAAGAACGCCCCAGCAAAGGCGTGGTGCAGGGCGTACTGGATGGCGTCGCGGACCTGGGGATCTGCTCCAGTGACACCGACACCAAAGGCCTGCCCAGCGTGACCTATCGCCACGACAAACTGGTGGTGCTGATGCCGAAGGATCATCCACTGGCGAGCCGCGAAAGCCTGGCCTTCGCCGAAACCCTCGACAGCGACTATGTCGGCCTGCACGCCGCCAGCTCCATCAATATGCGCACCCACGCGGCTGCACGCGAGGCGGGCAAGCTGCTGCGCCTGCGCATTCACGTGCCGGGGTTTGATGCGATGTGCCGGATGGTGCAGGCCAATATGGGCATCGGCATCCTGCCGCAGAAAGCCTATGAATTATTTGGTCGCGCACTGGGTTTGCATGCCGTACCACTGACGGACGATTGGTCGGATCGCAGCCTGATCCTGGTGGTGCGCGATGAAACCCAACTGTCACCGGTCAGTCGATTGTTGTTCGATTATTTGAGCGTTCGCGTTTAGCGAACGCTGCTTGCCAACTGACGGTTGGATTTCTCCTGCATCGGCCCTCTAGTCTTGGCCGCACATTCCAAGAATAAGAGGTACACCCGATGACGGCTCCCCTGAGCGGTATCAAGGTGATCGAGATCGGCACCCTGATTGCCGCGCCGTTCGCCGCCCGGCTGATGGCCGAGTTTGGCGCCGAGGTGATCAAGATCGAAGCCATGGGCCAGGGCGACCCACTTCGCAAATGGCGAAAGCTGTACGAAGACACGTCGCTGTGGTGGTACCTGCAATCGCGCAACAAGAAGTCCCTGGCGCTGGACCTCAAGTCCCCGGAAGGCCTGGACCTGATCAAGCAATTGCTCGGCGACGCCGACGTGCTCATCGAAAACCTGCGCCCCGGCGGCCTGGAAAAGCTCGGCCTCGGCTGGGACGTGCTGCACGCTCTCAACCCGAAGCTGACCCTGGTGCGTATCTCCGGCTATGGCCAGACCGGCCCGTATCGCGACCGTCCGGGTTTCGGCGCGATCGGCGAAGCCATGGGCGGCATCCGCTACACCACCGGCAACCCGGACTCGCCACCGGCGCGGGTCGGCGTGAGCCTGGGGGATTCGTTGGCTTCACTGCACGGTGTGATCGGCGCACTGATGTCGCTGCTGCGGGTCAAGACCGGCCAGGGCGATGGGCAGATTGTCGATGTGTCCCTGGCCGAAAGCGTGTTCAACCTGATGGAAAGCCTGGTGCCGGAATACGACATGCTCGGCCATGTGCGTGAACGCAGCGGCGGCGCCTTGCCGGGCATTGCGCCGTCCAACACCTACCTGACCGCCGACGGGGCCTACGTGGTGATCGCCGGCAACAGCGACCCGATCTACAAGCGCCTGATGCACACCATCGGCCGCGCCGACCTGGCCGAAGCGCCCGAGTTCGCCCACAACGATGGCCGCGCCGCCAAGAGCGGTTTGCTCGACGCCGCGATTACCCACTGGACCAGCAACCTGCCCATCGAGCAGGTGCTCAGCGCCCTGGAAGCCGCCGAAGTGCCGGCCGGACGCATCTACTCCGTGGCGGATATCGTCAGCGACCCGCATTACCAGGCGCGTGAGATGTTGCTCAATGCCGAGCTGCCCGGCGGTGTATCGGTGAAGATGCCGGGCATCGTACCCAAACTGTCGGAAACCCCCGGCGGCGTGAACTGGCAAGGCCCGACCCTGGGCCAGCACACCGACGAAATTCTTGGCAGCCTGGGCCTGGCCGGTGCCGATATCCAACGCCTGAAAACCTCGGGAGTGGTGCAATGATTTCAGACTATTGCGACCCGCTGATCGTGCAGGAAGTCTCCCCGCGCGATGGCCTGCAAATCGAGCCGACCTGGGTCGAAACAGCGGACAAGATCGCCTTGATCGATCAGCTTTCCCTCGCCGGTTTCTCACGGATCGAAGCCGGTTCATTCGTGTCGCCCAAGGCCATCCCTGCGTTGCGTGATGGCGAGCAGGTGTTCCAGGGCATCGACCGTAAACCGGGTGTGATCTACGTGGCGCTGATCCCCAACCTCAAGGGCGCGCAGCGCGCCATCGAGTCCCGTGCCGATGAATTGAACCTGGTGATGTCCGCCAGCCAGACCCACAACCTGGCCAATATGCGTATGCGTTGTGAAGCGTCGTTGGCGGCGTTTGGCGATATCACGCGCTTTGCCGCCGACCATCCGGTAAGGCTCAACGGCAGCATCGCCACCACCTTCGGTTGCCCGTTCGAGGGCAGGATCGATGAAGACCGCGTGCTGCGCATCGTTGACGCTTATCTCCAATTGGGCATCCAGGGCATCAGCCTGGCCGACACCACGGGCATGGCCAATCCGCGTCAGGTCGAACGCCTGGTCAAGCGCGTGTTGCAGCGCGTATCCGCCCGTGACCTGACCCTGCATTTCCACAACACTCGCGGTCTGGGTTTGTGCAATGTGCTGGCCGCTTATGAGGCCGGTGCCCGTCGCTTTGACGCGGCGCTCGGCGGCTTGGGCGGCTGCCCGTTTGCGCCGGGGGCGTCGGGCAATATCTGCACCGAAGACCTGGTGAACCTGTGCGACGAAGTCGGGATTCACACCGGGATCGATCTGCCGCACCTGCTGCACATGTCCCGCCGCTTGCCGGCCCTGCTGGGCCACGACCTGCCCGGCCAGGTCGCCAAGGCCGGGCGCAACGGCGACCTGCATGCGCCGCCGGCCTACATCGCCACGCTGTAACGCCGTACCAGACAACAAA
Source organism: Pseudomonas sp. NFR09 (assembly GCF_900111535.1). Classification (NCBI taxonomy): domain Bacteria; kingdom Pseudomonadati; phylum Pseudomonadota; class Gammaproteobacteria; order Pseudomonadales; family Pseudomonadaceae; genus Pseudomonas; species Pseudomonas sp. NFR09. The sequence goes on along the minus strand of NZ_FOIH01000001.1, from coordinate 26,517 downwards.
AACAATCGGGCGCCGCTGAGCAGCCCGCTGGAGAGAAACCATGAGCACTCATACGTTGCAGGCCGGCGCGCGCCCGGCCGCAGAAATCAATGCCGAAAAAGCCCTGGTCAGCAAGGTCGCCTGGCGCCTGATGCCGCTGATCATGGTGTGCTACCTGTTCGCGTTTTTTGACCGGATCAACATCAGCTTCGCCAAGTTCCAGCTGCAAGCCGACCTGAGCCTGAGCGACACCGCCTATGGCCTGGGGGCCGGGCTATTCGTGGTGGGTTATGTGATCTTCGAAGTGCCGAGCAACATGATGCTGTACAAGGTCGGCGCCCGGCGCTGGATTGCGCGGATCATGATGTCGTGGGGGCTGGCGACGGCGGCCATGGTGTTTGTCACGGCGGAGTGGCAGTTCTATGGGCTGCGCTTCATCATCGGCGCGATGGAGGCGGGTTTTGCGCCGGGCGTGCTGTATTACCTGACCTTATGGTTCCCGCAGCACTTCCGTGGGCGTATCACGTCGATGTTGTTCCTGGCCTCGGCGTTTGCCGGTCTGGTCGGTGCACCGTTCTCCGGCCTGGTGCTGGAACACCTCGACGGCGTGTTGCAAATGCGCGGCTGGCACTGGCTGTTCCTGCTCGGCGGCTTGCCTTGCATTGGCCTGGGTTTGCTGGTGCTGACGTTGCTCAAGGATCGCATCGAAGACGCCCATTGGCTGACGGCGGCAGAGAAGACGTTGCTGGCAAGCCGTATCGCCAAGCATGAGCCGAACCAGCACGGCGGTTCGCTGCTGTCGGCGATCCGCATCCCCGGGTTCCTGATGCTCGGTTTTATCTACTTCCTGATTCAGGTGGCGTCCTACGGCCTCAACTTCTGGGCGCCGCAATTGATCCGCAGCGCCGGCACCCAGAGCCCGGTGATGATCGGCCTGCTCACGGCGATTCCTTATGTGTGCGGCGCCATCAGCATGGTGGTAATCGGGCGGCTGTCGGATGCCACCGGCGAGCGGCGCAAGTTTGTCTGCGGCCTGGTGGTGCTGGGGGCGATAGGCTTTTTCAGTGCCGGGATTTTTGCCGACCACACCACCTTCCTGATCATCGCCCTGGGCATGTTGGGCGCGGGTATCATCGCCTCGATCCCGACCTTCTGGACCCTGCCACCCAAGTTGCTGGCCGGCGCCGGTGCAGGCGCGGCGGGAGGCATTGCGGTGATCAATACCCTCGGGCAGTTCGGCGGCATTGTCAGCCCGGTGATGGTGGGGCGGATCAAGGACCTCACCGGCAGCACCACCCCGGCGCTTTACGTGATCGGTGTGTGCGCGCTGTTGGCGGCGGCGCTGTTGCTGTGGGGGCTGCCGCAGAAGTTGCGCACCCTCGATAAAGGCTGATCGGCCCATTGAGGGCGAACACTGCAACGGTGGCAAGCCCGCCTGATTCGGTGATGACCGTTCGTCGCACTGACAAGTTTTTTCTAAACCTTTACCGCCCTCAAAATTCGAAATGAGGGCGGGGTGTATTCCCCGCCCCTATTTTTGCCCTGGAGGAACCCATCATGAGCCGCATGGCTATCCGGTTACGCACCGCCAGTTTCGCGATGCTGCTGGGCCTCGGCGCCAGCAATGCTTTCGCCCAGTCGCCTGCTGAATTCATCGAGCAGGCTTCGGCCAAAGGCATGGCCGATATCGAAACCAGCCGCATGGCCCACGCCAAGACCTCGTCCCAGGAAATCAAGGACTACACCATCGAGGTGATCAACGAGCGCACCCTGGCCAACCAGCACCTGGCGGCCATCGCCAAGAAGCTCGACCTGCCCGTGGCACCGCGCGAAAAGATTGTCGATAAAGCCGAAACCCTGATGCCCGAACTCAAGGACGGCGACTCCTTCGATGCGGCCTACACTGCGCAGCAAGTGAAGGAAAACGAAGACGCCATCGCCCTGTTCAAGCAGGAAGGTGCGGCGTCGGATGTGCCGGAAATCAAAGCCCTGGTCGATGAGACGCTGCCCAAGCTGGAGGAGCGTCTGCAAAAAGCCCGTGAATTGGCGTCGACCTATGGCAAAGGTCATCAAGGCGACGGTTGAGCCTGTCTCCTGAACTGAAAAAACGGCGGCTGGATCTTCTCCAACCGCCGTTTTTTCATGCCTGGTTCAAATCGGTCTTGGTCGCTGCCGCATCGTCGGCGGCATGACCACAACTGCTGTTCAGGCTTACCGTGCCGGCGTTGCCGATGCTGCGATATTCCTGGCGCAGTTTTTCCAGTTCCTTGCGATCCAGCCCATCCAGGCTAAGTACCGCATTCTGTGCATCCTTGGACACACGCAGTAGCTCGTCGATCTTGATATGCAGGATGTCGTTATCGCGGTTCTGCGTGTTCTGGATCAGGAACACCATCAAGAAGGTGATGATGGTGGTCGAGGTATTGATGATCAGTTGCCAGGTGTCGTTGTAGTGGAAATACGGCCCGCTCAAGCTCCACGCCAGGATCAGCGCCACTGCCGCGTAGAACGTGCGCGGGCTGCCGGCCCAGCGGGACAGGGATTGGGAGACTGCGGAGAATTTCATGACCGTTTTCCTTGGAAGGGTGATGAAGTTATGGACCGCAGGGAATCTTTGAAATTTCTTTTTACATTTGACCGACGCTTCTTAAAACGCCAATTCGACCTGGCCAGTACCTTCAAGCGCGAGCAAATATTGCTTGGCTTTCAACCCTCCGGCAAACCCGGTCAAGCCGCCCGACGCGCCAATGACCCGATGGCACGGCGCAATGATCGAAATCGGGTTACGTCCATTGGCCGCGCCCACTGCGCGAACGGCTTTAGGGTTACCGATCTGCTGGGCAATTTGGCTGTAGCTGCGGGTTTCGCCAAAGGGAATGGTGAGCAGCGCCTGCCAGACCTGCTTCTGAAAATCGGTGCCGGTAAAGTCCAGCTCAAGTTCGAACTGGTTACGGTTGCCGGCAAAGTACTCGTGCAACTGGCGTTCGGTCTCCAGCAACACCGGGCTGTCATTGGCCTCGTGCAGTTCACCCAGGCGCACGCGGTTGGCGCGTTCTTCTGCCCAGAGGATGGCGCTGAGTTTGCCAGCACGCGCCACGAGGGTGAGTACGCCGACAGGCGAAGGCATGAGCTTGTATTCGTAGGACATGAGCGGGCTCCTGGGTAGGCGGGGTAGCGTTGAATCTAGACCACGCCGCCCAACTGGAAACTACGTTTCTTGCGATTGAATTCGGTTTGTTCAGTGGTCCTGCTGTAACACTTTAAGTGCCGCTGAAGCCAGAAAGCCGGAACGGCTTTTTTCTTCCGGGTGGTGCAGCACATATTCATCGATGCGGTTCAGCAGATAACCGGGCAGCGTGATGTTCAGCTTCTGCGCCTTGCCCAGGTACTTGGTGACATCAATGTCCACCACCGCCCAGGTGCAACCTGCATATTGAGGGTTGGCGGCGTGCAAGGTGACCTTTTGCGCGCTGGGAATCGGTGCACCGTCTTCCGCCAAGATCTCGAAGTGTCCTTCAATGGCTTCGCGGGCCATGGCCATGGCGTCGTCCAGGTCATCGCCGGCGGAGTAGCAGCCGGGAATATCCGGGACTTCCACGCCCCAGGCGTGGTCGTCGTCGCCGGTTGAAATTGCAATCGGGTAAAGCATGTCTGTTGTCCTCCACGGACGGTTAACTCAGCAGAGCCTGTTTCAAAATGCTCTTGGCGGTCTTGTCCAACAGGTCCTTCTTTGGATGGGGAATCGTCACCAGCCCCGGTTTTGTCGGGTGCTTGAAGTGGTGATGGCTGCCTCTGATGCGTACCAGATACCAACCGTCCGCAACGATGTGACCTATCAAATATCGGCTATCCACAACACCTCCTTGTGGTGTGTGATGGTGGTGACTATAACCACTGAAATGAAATTATCAACACTCTACCTACCAGTGGTCGATGACCGGCGTTTTGGCAGGTGGTCAAGAGAGTGTATGAGCGCGGCGGAATGGCGCCGCAAGGAGGTATTGCGAGGTTTTGCAGCGGCGTTACCGGACCTTTAGCGTCTGTGCAATGACTGCGAGAAACGCATCAACCAGTACACTTTTTGATTCTGTTCGGGTCAGTACCAACAGCTGCGCACACGCATCCGCTTCCACCAACGGCCTGTACGTCACGCCTTTATTCATCAGGCTCTGCGTACACGCCGGCACCAACGCCACGCCTTGTCCGGCGGCCACCAGCGCAATGATCGAGGTGATCTGCCGCCCGGTCGGGCCTGGGCGTAACGGCTGGCCGTGGTGCCGGTAAAGCTGTTCGATGGACTGGTTGAGCCCCGAGCCATAATCCGCTGGAAACAGAATCAACGGGTAGGCACAGAGCTGCGCCAGGCTGACGTTAGAAAGGCTGGCCAGCGGGCTGTCGCTGGACACAGCGGCCACCAGGCGTTCTTCACCCAGGGACAGCGCTTGCACCGCTTCGCCTTGGGGCAACAGGCGACTCAGGCCGATATCCAGCCGCCCATCTGCCACCTGCGCACCCAGGCTGCCCGAGGCGCATTCCACCAGGGTCAATTGCACATCGGGAAAGCGTTGGGCAAACGCCTGGATCGCCTGGCTGAACAGGTCCGACAGTGCGATCGAGCTGACATAGCCTAACGCCAGTTGCCCGGCCGTACCTGCCGCGAGTTTGCCGGCGATCACCTGTGCCAATTCCACCTGCTCCAGTACGCCGCGTGCATAGGGCAGGAATGAGCGGCCTTGCGCGGTGAGGGTGACCGTGCGGCTGGTGCGGTCGAACAGCTTGAAGCCCAGCTCGGTTTCCAGCGCCGAGATCTGTCGCGTCAGCGGCGGTTGCGCCAGGTGCAGACGAATGGCTGCGCGGCCGAAGTGCAATTCTTCGGCGACGGTCAGAAAGTAACGCAGCTTGCGTAGGTCGAGCATCCTGGTCCTTGGGTATCGATCGGTCCGAAATCGGTATTGGTTCAAGACCTGCCGGCCATTCTATAAAGACCTCACAAAATAAAACGAGAGGTTTCATGAAACCGCGCCTGCATTGTGCCCGTCTTGCCCTGTTCCTGTGTGGCTGCGCGGCGTTCCTCAACCTGTATGCCACACAGAGCATTCTCCAGACATTTGCTACGCAGTTTCACATCAGCGCCAAGGCGGCGGGGTGGAGCATCACCGTGACGACGCTGGCCGTGGCGATCACTGCGCCGTTGGTCAGCCGCCTGACCGGGCGCTTCGAACCACGCACGGTGATCAGCGCAGCGGCTTTGCTGTTGGCGCTGCCGTCACTGATGACCGCCTGGGCCGACAGCTTTGCCGATGTGTTGGTGTGGCGGTGTGTGGCGGGGGTGTTGATCCCGGTGGTATTCGCCACCAGCGTGGCGTATATCGGCGACCGCTGGCGTGGCGGTACGCTGACGGAAGTCACCAGCCTGTATGTGGCAGGGACCGTGCTGGGTGGGTTCGCCGGGCGTTTCATCACAGGCGTCGTGACTGAATATGTCGGCTGGCGCGAAGCCTTTGAATGGCTGGCGGTGCTGAGTCTGATGGTGGGTGGGTTTATCCAGTTTCTGTTGCCGATGAGTCGTGCGCGATCAGAGAAGGTTCAACCCTCGTTCTCGGCGGTTTTTAGCAAGCCTTTGCTGGCTGCCTACGCCGTAGGATTTTGTGTGTTGTTCTCACAGGTCGCAGCGTTTACCTACGCAGGTTTGTACCTTGGATTACCGCCCTTCAGCCTGGGGCCTGCTGCATTGGGCACGCTGTATATGGTGTTTTTGCTGGCGCTGATCGTGATCCCCATCGCCGGGCGCCTCAGCAAATCCCGGCCCCACGCCGAACTGCTGAGTGTGGCTGCGCTGCTGGGCATCAGCGGCTCGGCGCTGACGCTGGTGCCTTCCTTGTGGTGCATCGTGGTGGGCCTGGCCCTCAGTTCTACCGGCGTATTCCTCGCGCAGTCGGCAGCCAACGCGTTCACCACGGCAACGGCCCGTGACAATAAGGCAGGCGCTGTGGGGGTGTACCTCACGTGTTACTACCTGGGCGGCAGTTGCGGCGCCATTGTCCCGGCATTGATCTGGGAACGCTGGGGCTGGGCCGGGTGTGTGGCGCTGATTATCACCTTCCAGGTGTTGACCTTGCTGATCGCCCTGACCGGCTGGAGGCCCGCCAAACCTCAACTGATCCCGACGCCATGAATGCCATCCCACCCCGCCGTCGCACGCTGATCGCCGGCTGCAGCGCCCACGCCGTGCATGATGGCCTGACCGATGTCATCTACGTGCTGCTGCCGATCTGGCAAACACAGTTCGCCTTGTCCTACGCCCAGGTCGGGCTGTTACGCGGTGCCTATTCCGGGATAATGGCGGTGTTCCAGCTCATGGCCAGCCGCGCCGCAAAACGCTGGGGTCGAGTGCCGATGCTGGTCGGCGGAACCGCGCTCGCCGGCACGGCTTACCTGTTGGTGAGCCAGGCCACCGGGCTGGTGATGCTATTGCTGGCGCTGCTGCTCGGTGGGCTGGGGGCCAGTAGCCAACACCCGCTGGCGTCTTCGATGATCAGCGATGCCTACGAAGACGGTGGCGGAATCAAGCAGGCGTTGTCCCAGTACAACTTCTCCGGCGACATCGGCAAAACCCTGATCCCCGGTCTGGTCGGCCTGTTGCTCACGCTGATCAGTTGGCGCGCCAGTGCCACGTTGCTGGGGTTGCTGGGGTTGGCGGCGGCGGGGTTGCTGTGGTGGCTTATTCCTGCGCAAACATCCGAAGCGTCCTCGACCAAAAAAGCCAAACCCTTCACCGGAACAGGCTCCGTCACCGGTCTACGCGCACTGATCCTCACCGGCACCCTCGACAGCGCCGTGCGCATGGGTTTTCTCACCTTCCTGCCGTTTCTGCTGCAGGCCAAGGGGGCCGGCACCGCCGGTATTGGCCTGGCCCTGACCCTGCTGTTTATCGGCGGTGCGTTCGGCAAATTATTCTGCGGCTACCTGGGCGCACGCATCGGCATGATGAAGACGGTGTGGTTGACGGAGGGCAGCACGGCACTGCTGATCGTGGCGGCGGTGTACCTGCCGTTGAGCGGGTTGATGGTGATGTTGCCGGTGCTGGGGCTGGTGCTCAACGGCACGTCTTCGGTGTTGTACGGTGCGGTGCCCGATCTGGCACCAGCAGAGAAACGCGAACAGGCGTTCGCCGTGTTCTACACCGGCACGATTGGTGGCGGGGCATTGGCGCCGATGGTGTTCGGCGGGGTGGGGGATGCGCTGGGCGTGACGGTGGCGGTGATGCTGCTGGCCGGTATGTTGGGGGTGACGTTGCCGTTGGCGTGGGTGGTGCAGCGGGGAATTCACTCAAGCGATTGAGTGTCTGGCGGTATGTCCAGCTCGGGCGGCGTTGGTCCAGGAGCCAACGCCTTGTACAGACTCCAGGCCGCCCATACCACGGGGGAGGAAAGCCGAAAAACACAATGTGCATCTACGCGTTGACCGCTGAAGTCTGATCTTGCGAAGTTGCCTACACGCTCATCGGAACGCGTTGGGTTGTACACCATGGGAAGGCTATTTATGGTTTTTCAGCCGCTACATGCTCGATGGCAACTGCACGCAACGCATAAAGTGTGCCGGTATCCCGAAAGCTACCCGGTTCACTCGCCTGCGTGCAGTTGCCACCCTCCCATCAAATTCAACGCATAAAAAAACCGGCCACCAAAGGACCGGTTTTTTGCATCCCTCGTCAGAGACAACCTGACGCGGAACGAGAGTCTGAGTGGAGCGGGTAGAGGGAATCGAACCCTCGTCGGAAGCTTGGGAAGCTACTGTTCTACCATTAAACTATACCCGCTCAGAGCGGCTGACTTTGTACCAGAAGTTCGCCGGGATTTGAAGTTTTTCTTCAAAAAAATGTGTGGGTTACAGATGTCTCACACATCGACAAGCGAACCCGTTGCAGGAGTGAGCTTGCTCGCGAAAGACTCAAGAGCGCCACGTTCTCTCAGGAGACGAGCGTTATCGTTGACGTTCTTCGCGGGCAAGCCCGCTCTTGCAAGGGGGCGTGTTTCAGAGTGCAAAGGCATGTTGTGCCGGGCCGGTCTGATAACGCAATCGGCTGACCTGGCGCTCCGGTTTCAAGAAGCCCACCACCGCATCCCGGCTGTCCCGACAGGCGGCCTTGTGCTCCATGTCCAGGAAATGCCCCGTGGCCTGGATCGTGCTGAAGCTGCTTTTTGCCACATGCTGGCCAAACAGCTTGGCATCCTGGGCGCTGGTGTATTCGTCCCATTCACCGTTCAAAAACAACACCGGGATGTCAATCTGTCTGGCCGCCTTGAGGTAGCACAGGCGGTCACTGTTGAGCACATGGCTGATGTGGAAGTGCATCTGCCCATACTCGTGCTCGGCCAGGCTGCTCACGTGCTTGTAGTTGAAGCGCTTGAACAGTGACGGCAGGTGTTTGCCGATGGTGCTGTTGACCAGGTGGCCGACGCGATCGCGGTCGAGGTTGCCGAGGTAGTCGACGCCGCGTTCCAGGTAGTCGCGCATGGGCGCGTTGATCACTGGGGAGAACGAGCTGATCACGGCTTTTTCCACGCGACGTGGCCGGTGGGCGAGGGCGACCAGGGTGGCGGCACCGCCCCAGGAAAACGACAGCACATGTACAGCGGCAAAGTGGTCGATGAGCTCCAGCAGGATCTGGCCTTCGACTTCCTTCGTCAGCATCTGCTCATGGCGGTTATGGATTTTGGAGCGACCGGCGTAGGGCTGGTCGTACAAAACCACATTGAACTGCGGGTACAGGCTTTTCACGGTTTGGGCGAAGGATGCCGTGGTGGCCATGGAGCCGTTGACCAGGATGATGGTCTTTGCAGCAACGTCCGCGCGATAGAACTCCGTGTAAACCCGATACTGACCCTGTATATCCAACACAGCGATTTCTGGCCTCATGTCGTAAGACTCCTGGCAAGCGGGTAGGGCGCGCAGATCACTCTGCACGAGCTTTGTGACAGGTAGGCATACGCCTGGAAAAGGAGGGCCCATGTCGATCCGATGACGGCTGGCCGACGGGTGTTGTTGTGACGGGCTGTTTGCCTGGAAGGCCCGTAGATCAAGCGCGGGCGGGGCAAGGTGTTTCTTGGAGGTTATAGGCGACTCGCCAGTCATATTTGAACTGGTGATCCTGATTCAAGCAGTCGAGTCGGTACCTCGCAAGGTGACCTGGCGGTTTTTTGCTATCAGCGGCTGAACGGTCGTCAGACCTGTCGGATTTCGTCGTCAGTCAGCGCCCGATACTGGCCGGGCGCAAGGGTCGCATCCAGCACCAGGGGGCCCATGCGCTCGCGGTGCAGGCCGATGACCTTGTTATCAAAGTGCCCGAACATGCGCTTCACCTGGTGATAACGCCCTTCGATGATGCTCAAGCGAGCGCGTCTCGGCCCGAGCAACTCCAACTCGGCAGGTTGGGTGGTCAGGTCTTCGAAGGCGAAGTACATCCCCTTGGCAAATGTCATTGCGTATTCGGGGCCGATAGCCTGTTCGGTCTCGACGAGATAGACCTTGGGCAACTTGGTCTGCGGTTGCGTCAGGCGCCGCGACCATTGGCCGTCGTTGGTGATCAGCATCAGGCCGGTGGTGTTGAAGTCCAGACGACCGGCAATGTGCAATTCGCCTTTGTCCGGCTCATCGAGTAAATCCAGAACCGTCGGATGTTGCGGATCAGAGGTGGCGCTCACGCACCCCCGGGGCTTGTGCAGCATGAAGTAACGCGCCGGTTTGCCTGCCTGCAGCACCTCATCGTCAACGCTCACTCGGCTGAATTCCCGCACCTCGTGATGGGGGTCGCTGACGGCCACGCCATCCACCGCCACACGCCGCTCAACCAACAGCAGGCGCACTTGCTTGCGATTGAAGCGCGGCAGGTTACTGAGGAAACGATCCACCCGCATTACGTCGGCTCAACCCTACGCAGTTGCTCATCGACCTGGGCACAGCGCGGGCACAGGCAGGCCTGGTTGCGCAGTTCATCGGGCAGGGCCTGGAGCACCGCCGGGTCGATGGTGACGCTGTAGCACCAGCAGGCCTGGTCAACCGTACGTGGGTCAGCCAGGCTGCAGTCGTTGCGTGCACCGCAGGCGGGGCAAAGGGTGGGTGTGGTCATGGGCTGGTTCGGGCAAGGTTGCGGATGATTCCGCCAGGCCCTGTACGATACAGGGCCGTCCCCGCCCAGGCCACTCAGAGCTGGAACTTGCTGACCAGCACGTTGAACGAGGTGGCCAGGCGCGACAGGTCCTGGCTGGAGGCGTTGGTCTGATGGGCGCCGGCGGCCGTCTGGGTGGACAGGTCCTGGATGTTCAGCAGGTTGCGGTCCACTTCGCGGGCCACCTGGGCCTGTTCCTCCGAGGCCGAGGCGATCACCAGGTTGCGTTCATTGATCTTCGCCACGCTGGTGGTGATCCGTTGCAGCGCTTCGCCGGCGTTCTGCGCCAGGGTCTGGGTGTTGTTGGCCCAGGTCAGGCTCTTGTTCATCGCCGCGACGGCGTCGTCGGCGCCGGTCTGCACTTCACCAATCATCTTTTCGATATCGACCGTGGACGTCTGGGTGCGATGGGCCAGGGCGCGCACTTCATCGGCGACCACGGCAAAACCGCGACCTTGCTCACCCGCACGGGCCGCTTCAATGGCCGCATTGAGCGCCAGCAGGTTGGTCTGGTCGGCGATACCACGGATCACATCGATCACCTTGCCGATCTCCCGTACCTGCCCGGCGAGGTCTGCCACCGACTGCGTGGAGTCATTGATCTCAACCACCATCGAGCTCATGCCGGACACCGCCTGTTCCACTTGCTGGCGACCCTCTTCGGCTTCGGTGGTGGCCTGGCGCGAGGCTTCAGAGGTCGAGACGGCGTTGCTGGCCACTTCGTCCACGGCGGCGGTCATCTGGTTGACGGCGGTGGCCGCCTGTTGGATCTCATCGTTCTGGCGGGTCAGGCCACGGCTGCTTTCATCGGTGACCGCACTCAGTTCTTCAGCCGCCGATGCAAGCTGGTCGGACGCGTTGGCGATTTCCACCAGGGTGCTTTTCAGGCCGCCCTGCATATCCGAGAGGGCCATCAGCAGTTGCCCGGCTTCGTCGGTGCGCTCGGTGACGATGGCCTGGGTCAGGTCGCCCTGGGCAATGCGTTGCGCGTTCTGCACGGCTTGAGCGATGGGGCGGGTGATCAGGCGGGTGATCAACACACCGATGATGACCGCAATGATGAAGGCCAGCACAATGCCGCTGATCATCCAGGTCAATGCACTGTTGCGCAGTTCCTCGGCAGCGATGGCGCCTTCCTTGATCTGGCGGTTGTTGGACTCGATCATCACGCGGATCAGCTCGCGTGCCTGGCGGAAGAGTTCGTTATTGCTGGTGTTGAGTTGGGTGCGGGCCTGATCGACCTGGCCGCCGTCGAGCATCGCCATGATGCGTTCGGAGTTGCTGATGTAGCTGGGCCAGAGCAGGTCAAGCTTGTCTCCCGCTGCCCGTTCGTCGTCTTCCAGCGGCGTAGCGCGGTAGGTGGCGTACGCAGCCTGGCTGCGCTTGAGTTCCTGGGCGATATCCTGGCGCACACGGTCGCGATCCTGTGGGGAGACGTCGCCCTTGCTGGCATCCAGCAAGCGATACAAGCCACGGTTATGGGCCACTATGCCATTGAGGGTGGCGGCCGTGTTGCTGACCGAGACCAGGTTGTTGGAGAACGTCAGCTCCAGCGCTGACGAGAGGCGAACCACGCCTTTGATCCCCAGCAGGCCCACCCCCAGGGTGACCAGCGCGCACAGTAGGAATGAGAGCAGCAGTTTGGTTGAGATTTTCATGAGTCAGGTCCGGGCAGGGTAGCGAAGGGTGCACGCTAGAGCCTCCCTGGCCCTTGGCGATGTCATAGTGACATCATCGCAATTGAGAAAGTTGCGAGCCAGATAAATTTACTGAATCGATAAAGCGCACGTAGATGTTTCAACCTATTACGAAAACGCACCAGATTCAGTTTTTGATGTCAGATATTTCGTCATTCAATGAAAGTTGAGTGCCGCCCTCCAGCGTCGCTGGAGGCGCTCTTCCGCGGTCCAGGAGGCCGCCATGTATCGACGACTGCTGCTCAGCGTTTTACTCGGTCTAACCCTTTCCGCTTGCGTGCCCTATTACGATGGAGGCCAGAGCTACTATCGATCCGAGGTCTATACCTCACCGGCACCGGTGTATTACTACGGCGGCGGCACGGCGTATCAGTACCGCCGTGATTACTACCCCGCGCCGCGCTACTACGCGCCACAACCGCGCTACTACTCGGCCCCGCGTTATTACCAGCCGGCGCCGCGTTACTACGGGCCGCGTGCCGGTTACCGGCCGTATCCAAACCAGGGCTGGGGCGGAGGTCATTGGGGGAATGGTGGTGGACACGGTCGCGGTTCCGACCATGGAGGTGGCCGCGGCGGTCACCGTTGACGGGCCTGTACGGCAAGCGGCGCATGAAGCGCCGCTTTTTTTTGGGGGCGCAGCCGTCAGTAATCGGACAGGTCGGCCAGCGGGTGGCGACCTTCCCACGCCTTGTCGAAGTGGGCCTGCACCACCGCCTCAGGAACGGCGTTGATATCCGGCCAATGCCAATGGGGCGCCTGGTCCTTGTCGATCAAACGCGCGCGCACCCCTTCGCTGAATTCAGGATAACGGCAGCAATTGAGGCTCAGGGTGTATTCCATCTGGAACACCTGGGCCAGGGACAGGTGACGGGCGCGCTGGATCTGTTCCCACACCAGATGGGCGGTCAGTGGGCAGCCTTCGCTCAACGTCTTGCCGGCACGGCTGAACAGTGGATCGGTATGCTCACTCAGCAGGCTCAAGGCGCGCCAGGCACACCGCACGTCGCCTACATCCAGCCATTCGTCGATCTGTGCCCGGCGCGGCAGCCATTGCGCTTCGGGTTGCTGGCTGGCGGCTTCCTGGGCCAGCGCCTTGAGCAGGCTGTTGAGCTGCATCGGGGTCTGTTCCTGCCAGTTCAGTTGCAGCAGGCCATCAAGCAATTCGTTCTGCTGGTCGTCACGCAGGAAACGGTCGGCCAGGCCCAGGTCCAACGCGTCACGCCCGTTTATATGCGCACCGGTGAGTCCGAGGAACAACCCGAGCTTGCCCGGCAGGCGCGACAGGAACCCACTGGCGCCAACGTCCGGGTACAGGCCGATGCTGATCTCCGGCATGGCCAGCCGGCTGCTGGGGGTGACGATGCGGATCGCGGCACTTTGCAGCAGACCCATGCCGCCGCCCAGCACATAGCCGTGGCCCCAGCAAATCACCGGTTTCGGGTAGGTGTGCAGGCGGTAATCAAGGCGATACTCCGCCGCAAAAAATTGCGCCGCCAGCGCCGGCACCACGCCGGGCTCTTCGCGACAAGCCTGCGCCAGGCTGCGCACTTCGCCACCGGCGCAAAAGGCCTTGGGGCCGTTGCCGCGCAACAGCACGCAGACGATATTCGGGTCTTTGGCCCAGGTATCCAGGCGACTGCTCAAGGCGAGGATCATCGGCAGGGAAAGGGCATTGAGGGACTTTTCAGCGTCGAGGCTGGCGATGCCGATGCGGGCACCGTCGCTGCCGGTCAGCTCTTCGAAGTGCAGGTTCATCGTGACCTCAATCGAGAAGGTGAAGGATGAGTATGATCGCTTCGCAGGAAAGTGGCGTCGATGTGTCAGATCAATTGACAAGCGGGGTCGGCTTTCCTAGGGTTCGCCTCATTCTTTTTGACAAGACCATTCAACCATGACCGACGACGACCGTATCAAACTCGAACCCAGCTGGAAACACGCCCTGCGGGATCAGTTCGAGCTGCCGTACATGGCCCGGTTGCGCGAGTTCCTGCGCCAGGAACATGCCGCCGGCAAAGAGATCTACCCGCCCGGCCCGCTGATTTTCAACGCGCTCAACTCCACGCCACTGGACAAGGTCAAGGTGGTGATCCTCGGCCAGGACCCGTACCACGGTCCCGGCCAGGCCCACGGCTTGTGCTTCTCGGTGCAACCGGGCATCCCGACGCCGCCGTCGCTGCTCAATATCTACAAAGAGCTCAAGCGCGACTTGAACATCGACATCCCCAACCACGGCTACCTGCAAAGCTGGGCCGACCAGGGCGTGCTGATGCTCAACACCACCATGACCGTCGAGCGCGCCAATGCCAACGCCCATGCGGGCAAGGGCTGGCAGTTCTTTACCGATCGGATTATCGAAGTGGTCAGCGAACATCAGCCGCACCTGGTGTTTCTGCTGTGGGGCGCGCATGCCCAGAGCAAGCAGAAGCTGATCGACGCGACCAAGCACCTGGTGCTGACGTCGGTGCACCCGTCGCCGTTGTCGGCGTATCGCGGGTTTTTGGGTTGCGGGCATTTCAGCCGGACCAACAAGTTTCTTGAGCAGAATGGCGAAACGGCAATTGATTGGGTAGTGCCGCAGCTTTGAGTCCGCCTGGGTACGACGCAAGCGAGGTTTTCGCCGTAGGACCCTGTTAGTTCTGACAGTATCCAAGGCGTCGATTTCTGTTTTAACTGTTCTCCTGACCGTAGGCGGCGGGTGCGTGCCAGCGCAGTAGCCCAAGGTCGCCATATCATGGGTTGCGTTGGGAGAATGAGATGACTGACTCAAAGGTGCGCCAACAGAAAAAAAACGTCGCTAAAAACACCCGTCCCAACAAAAGAAAAAAGAACACTCCTGCAGCGGGACGTGCCGCTCCCTCACCCGGGGTGGTCGGCCCACTACCGGAAGATGGCCTTCCGCTGTTATGGGACGAAGCCGCTCACAAAATTCCCCTCTCAGTTCGGGGCCAGCCCTTCAAAGTTACCATTCCAAGCGTGTGGATGCCCAATAATGCAGCCACTAACGTGCGCACCGACATTCGATACTTCTGGAAGGGCGATCATGTGCATACCGCGCAGATTTTCGGTCCCTATGATCCTGCCGTCCTGTTCCCCTACACCCAAGAGCTGCCGGCATGGTTGTTGGATTCTCCCGGTATCAGCCTGCTGTACTACGAAATCAGTGGGGTATTGTTGCCGACGGGAGAGTCTGAGCGAACCCTGATTGACGTCGATGATAGCCCCCCCAACCTGGATAACCCGGGTACCGAATTGATATTCAACGACTACACGCTTGATGGCGTGAGTGATGCCGAACTCACCGCCGACGCAGGTATCCCCTGTGAAGTTCCGCGATACATGATCATGCGCACTGAGGACGTGGTCATGGTTTACTTTGGAGTCCTCCCCCATATCAATTACGTCGACCGCTTGGTCGTTGAACGGCGCCATATTGAAGACGGTGATCCGCTGCAGTTCTTGATACCCGAAGATTTTGTTCGCAACAGTGGGGGCGGTGAGCGGTGGGTGTCGTATCGGCTGATGGACCGTGTCGGCAACATTGGGCCTTTTTCCGATCCGGTCAAGCTCGATATCAACCTTGTTTCCTTGCCAGACTTGCTCCGGCCTTTGGTGCCTCGGGCAGAAACTGATGGCCTGATTGATCTGGATGATATCCGCCAAGGCGTTAGCGTCTCCATCCGCGAAGTGGTAGACGCAGAGCAGGGAGATATCATTACTCTGCGTTGGAACACCCATGTGTTGGCGACGATTACCGTAGGTCCGCTACAGATCTGGCCCATCCCTGTGGAGGTCGCGTGGCCGATATTCCTGGCGGGCGGGTTTGACGCTCGGTACCCGGTACGGGTCTGGTACCAGTTTGCGCGCGGTTCGCTCACCAAAAACTCACCGGACACCTTCATTGAGGTCGATGCTACGGTGGCAGGTGATCCTCCGGTCGGCCCCGATCCGATCAACCCCATGTTGCCGCGTGTAACGGTCAAAGGGGTCACTGAGGATAACGTGATCACTCCGGCAGACTCACCCGGCCCTGTTCTGGTTGAGGTGCCTTTGTTCGTCGATCCGGAGGTGGGGGAAAACCTGCGCCTTTTCTGGGGCAATGACGGTGCATTTGCCGATATCAAAGTGGTTGATCCCGGAGATGTCGCCGGGCAGAACGTGCGGTTGTATGTGCCATGGGCCTTGATCGTAGCGGGTGGTGGACTGGTAGACGTTTATTACTGGACCTACAACGGCGTCAATTATCAACGTAGCCCTGCCACCGAAGTGCGGGTTGAGTTGGACACGCTAACGGGGCTGCTTGCAGCCAACGTGCTGAACGATCACCCGAATAAGTGGATCACCTGCGACACCGTCCCTCAGCCCTATGAGGCGGTCATTGTGGGGATTCCCTGGAGCACGACTCACTTTGAAGTCGGGGATAAGGTCAGGTTGTTCTGGAGCAGTCACCGCACGACCCATGGTGGGGGGACGCCTATTCCGGGGACTCAGGTCTGGTTTGAAGTGGAGCTGACAGACGCCCACAGAATTGCCGGCGTAGTAGAGGTGGATATCCAACCTTTCGACCCGTTGATCACGGTGCCAGGGCTGATTCCAACCAATGGTTCTGGGTTGCATTACTACCGCCTGTATAAAGCCTCTGGCCCAACTGGGAGGTCAGCAGCCAGACCCTCGCGGATTGACCTTATCCGGCCTAGTGGATCGACGTGTCTCGCTCCGCCCGCAGGTAAGCGGTCGAAGCCTGGCAAATCAAAATCCCAATAGAAAACAGGTTGAATGACAGGGGGGCTTAAGGCCTAATGCCAGTCAGTTAAGCTGACTGGCATTTTTATTTTTGATCGGGTATTTCGGCGATTTCAGCCTGATAGATCGAGGATAAATGCGCTCTTCCCGTCGATGGGGAAGAACATAATGCGGGGCAGAGGCATGCAGCTCGGCCAGGTATTTTGGGATGTTCCCGGAACGGTCGGCCGATACACTGTTGATGAAGCCTAAAATTGCCCAGGTGCATGCGGTGAAGCTCATTTCACACGGGTAGATTCCCGGACAGTGGCGACTCATTTCCACCATCTGATAGCGCAACAAGTTGTAGCCCAGCAACACTCCCCACAGCTCTTGCTCAATCATCTCGGGCGTCTTGCTGCGCAACGTATAGCTGCTGTTGAGCAGCGTCTGCTTCATCTCCCGAAACCCTAACTCGATCTCCCAGCGCTGGCTGTACAGGTCAACGATTTCGTCGGATGGAAAACGCAGCGGATCGGCCATCGACGTCAGGATCTGACATACCTTGCCCTTGACGGTTTTGCTCAGGAGGCGCGCCATCAGACGCTCCGGCAGCCCCGGCCATTGTTTACGGGCTTGTGGCGATGTGCTTAATGAGACAACCGCATCTTGACGACCCAAACGCTGAACAACGTCGTACTGCGCGCCTTTTCGCAGTGGCATCAACCAATGACGCTCGGTGCCCGCTTGTTGCCATTGGTGCAACAGCCCCAAAGAATAGAAGCCGCGATCAACAAAGTCAGCGAGTGATCTGGCGTAGTCTCGATCAATTGCTCAGCCAGCTTCATTTCGTTGCTGCGGTAACCGTCAAACGCGCTGCCGATCAGCATATGGCTGGTCAACTCCATTTGGCAGACCATACGCACCTGCGGGAACCCGGTGTCGCCGTGCTGGTTGCTGGCCGAGTCGTAGCGTGCTCGATTTTCGGGGGTGTCAGGCGTTCGCCAGACGACCCCGTCGACACCCAGCAGGCGCAAACCGGCCCAAGTGGGATGGCCAGCCGCCTCATGCCAACTTTTCTGAGTCAAATCGAAGACTTGTCGTACGGCCTCACTGCCCAGTCTCTGGCGGGCTTGGACTACGGCGCTGGGCGCAACCAGCGGGCGCTGGCCTGGCAGCATGATGTTCATGCGACTGACCACATCCCACGCCGACATGCGCCGGAAGAACGCCATGGAAATCACACACCAAAGCATCACTTCCAGCGGCAAGCGCCGCTTGCGCAGGGTCGCTACGCCGGCCTGCTCAAGTGCCTGCTCGACCAAAGAAGGATCGAGCAAAGAATCCAAACCCTCGATTGAGTGGGGAGTGGAGGCGATGTTGTGGGTCAGTTCCAGTGCCCGAGCGAGACGCATAAAAAAATCCGATGCCAGTACAGGCATCGGATTTTGATTTCTTGCGGCCAAAGGTCAAGCGAGAAGGCTTAACTGATCGGCATTAGGCTTAAGGCCCCCTTGTTGTTATCAATCAGGGCCGGCACTAGCAGCATTAGAGCTAATAAAAGAAATGTAAGCGTCTGCCGAAGTCACCTTGCATGACTCAGGCAGATACCCACTGATGCGGCAGCAGTTGGTCAATCTCACTCGCCCGCTGTGTCGGTAGCCGCGTCAGCACATCTTTGAGATAAGCATACGGATCATGCCCATTCATACGCGCCGATTGGATCAGAGTCATGATCGCCGCCGCCCGCTTACCGCTGCGCAACGAGCCGGCGAACAACCAGTTGGAGCGCCCAAGAGCCCATGGCCTGATCTGGTTTTCGACGGCATTGTTATCTATAGGCACAGCACCGTCTTCCAAGTAGCGCGTCAGCGCTACCCAGCGTTTAAGGCTGTAATCCAAGGCTTTGGCTGTTGCTGATCCGTTGGGCACAAGATCGCGATGAGTCAGCATCCACTCGTGCAGTGCTTTCGCCAACGGCGCTGCTTTTTCTTGCCGTATTCGGCGGCGATCCTCGTCACTCATCTCACGTGCCTGGCGCTCAACTTCGTACAGGCCGCCAATCGAGTGCAGTGCCTGTTCGGCCAGTTGGCTTTTATTCGCCGCGTGCAGATCGAAAAACTTGCGGCGCGCATGAGCCATGCAGCCAATTTCGGTCATGCCCTTCTCGAACCGGCTTTGTAGCCAGCAAAGTCATCGCACACCAGCTTGCCATTCCAGGAACCCAGAAAGTTACGCGCATGCTCACCGGCGCGACTCGGGCTGAAGTCATAGACGACTGCCTTAAGTGCCGAAAACGGTGTAGTGCAGTAAGCCCAAACGTAGGCTCGATGGGTTTTCTTTTCACCGGGCGCAAGCATCTGCACCGGCGTCTCGTCGGCGTGGACAACTCGTTGCGCTAGAACCGCTTCTCGCAAAGCATCAACCAGTGCTTGAAGCTGTACACCGGTCTGTCCGACCCATTGGGCCAGTGTTGAGCGCGGGATCGCTAAACCGGCGCGTCCAAAGATTTTCTCCTGCCGATACAGCGGCAAGTGATCAGCGAACTTCGCCACCATCACATGAGCCAGCAAACCTGCGGTCGGAATCCCCTTGTCGATCACTTGAGCTGGAACTGGCGCCTGGATCAGTGTTTCGCACTGACGGCAGGCCCATTTTCCACGCACATGCTGTTCGACGATGAACACGCCCGGTGTGTAATCCAACTTCTCGCTCACATCTTCGCCGATGCGCTGAAGCTGGCAGCCGCAAGAGCACTGCGTGTTTTCCTGTTCGTGATGAATCACGGTACGTGGAAACTGCGCTGGCAGCGGTGCACGCTTGGGTTTTTGACGTGTTTGCTCTGGCGCCGGGGCCGGCAAGAGTGCGCTCAATTCGGCGTCGATAGCCTCAAGATCAGTATTGAGCAAGTCGTCGAGCAAGTGGCCTTGCTCCGGGCTGATCTGCTCACTGCGCTTGGCAAACCGGTGTCGCTTGAGGACGGCGATTTCATGAGTCAGCTGTTCGATGAGGGTCTGATCGTGATGGATCTTCCTACCCATGGTGTCGACCTTCGACATCAACTGCGCTGCTAACGCACGCAGTTGGTCGGGGGGTCATTTGGTCGAGGTCGGGTAAGGAAGTCATGCCCTGGATTTTACCAAAGCAGATCGCTGGCGACAGCTCGCCAAGACGCGAATTACATTTTAAAGCAGCGTGATGGTGCCTCCAGCGCCGACACGCTGCCAAGGTAGGCCAAGCACCAGGGCCTGAAGTTGTTCGGCGTCCAGTTCCATTTCGCAACCTTGTCGAATACCTGGCCAGTGAAACTTACCCTGGTTCAACCGTCGTGCGGCCAGCCAGACACCAATTCCATCATGCACCAGGACTTTCATGCGGGTAGCACGGCGATTGGCGAACAGATAAGCGCAGTGCGGCTTCGCCGCACCGAACACCGCAATCACCCTGGCCAGAGCGGTCTCGGTGCCAGCACGCATATCCATGGGCTCGGTGGCGAGCCAGATGCTGTCGATGCGGATCATAGGGCAAGTCCACGGACAAACTGAGCGCAGCCCTCAGGGTCGGAAGCAGGCCATTTCACGGTGATGGTTTGCTCGCCAAATGGCAGTTCAATAACCGCCGACGCTTGAGCCTTTGGCTTGGGATTTACCGGTGCGACGTTCACGGGAACAAACGCAGGCAGCACGACTGCCTGCTGATCACGAAAAAGCGGTAACCAACGGCGCACGACATTAGCGTTGATGCCGTGACTCATCGCGATGGCCGCCACGGAAACACCGGGCTGTTGGCATTCGTGAACCACTTGGGCTTTAAAGGATTTTGAGTAGGACTTACGTTCACGCATGGCGATCCTGATATTAAGGGTAATTGCGTCCGCTTAAATTACGCGGACACAATCGACCTTAATGCTGGGGTTCGGTAGGTGTGTTTGCCGGCCCCTTACAAAGAAATAGCGCACGTTCTTATTGTTTTTGGCGTTTTGCGAAGGTGTGCGGCGAAACATCAGCGACGATGCTTGAGTCGATAACACTCAAAACTGTCAATGTTGACAGGTGTGCGAAGGATGCTGGAGGTGCCTAATAGAAATGGCCTTGCACCTGTTAGCAAGACGGACAAGTTATCTAAACTTCCGGAGTCAACCGAGATGGCAAGTTTAAAGAAACCCAAGAGTACAAAGGCACCCAACGCAGCTAAAAACTCCAAAACGGCTGTTCGCTCGGTTTTGACAGAGCCCCGATCCACGCGCCGAGCCCCGCGAGCAGGGACACTTGCGCCAATAACGGTGCTGAATGCGGAGGATGATGTACCCGGTGGCCAGTCCAATCTGATGAATATCGAGAAGCTTTACCTGGAAGGATTGAAGTTCGAGATCCCCAAATGGACCATAGGGGGTGGCGCTCCGGGAGCGCGTCACCAACTGGAGGTCAGGCTCAATAATGTGCTCATCATGCCACGTGAAGACCTCGGCACGAACCTGAACGATCCCAGCCTGCAGTGGCCTCGTCCTTACACGCTCACTCAAGCCCAAGTGGGTGATCACGGTGTCAAAAGTCTGACCTATGAGGTGTTTTTTAATCCGGCGACTAACAGTTCGAGGGAGCCGGTGAACGTTACAATTGACCGATACGACACACACGCCAGGATCCGGCCTTCGAAAGCGACGCTTCCGCCCTGGGTAGTCGATGGCAAAGTGACGGTTGAGTTGCTCGCGGTGCCGGGTAACACATTCATTGCAACCTGCAGCGGTCGGCTTGATCCTCAAGTGGGCGATAGCGTGCGTGTCTACTGGCATTACACGGATTCGACGCCGATTGCCACTCTCACCAATTTGCCCGTCAATCATTTACCGGTAGACGTTACCGTGCCCCTCGCGGACATAATGACCAAGTCCTCAGGCGTCTATCAGATGGCGTATACCTACCTCGACCGCGCCGGCAATGAAACGACCTTTCCCCCGTACCTCACGGATGTAACGCTTTCCCTTGAGCCCAACCCTTCAAACCTGCAAGACCCTGTCGTGCCCGAAGCGCCGCTGGATCGGGAAGATGCTCAGCTCAATCGCGCCTATGTTCAAATCACGGGCTACGACAACTATGAAATTGGCGATCAACTCGTTGTCAGCTTTAACGGGCAGCTGCTCTATTTAACCGTGAACAACCTAAATTTCCCTAAAGACGTTCCAATAACATGGGCCGCTTTGTCGTCTGGAGGCGTGACTGCCCCCTATGTTGCCGCGGTTTTTTACTATGTCGTTCGAAACGGTACTCCCTCTCCGAACTCCACCACGATCGACGTTTCAGTGGACCTTACAGCACCGGGCCTGATACCCGATCCGGGCGGTCCTGGGCCGGTCAACCCTAACCTTGGCCTGCTCACACTCACCTCGGCAGGCGGCCTGACCAACAAAATTGGCCCGGGTGATACGGGTGATGCCACGGTCACTTTTGATGTGTATACCGGCGCAACGGCGGGTGATCGCATTCAGATCTACCTGAAGGGCATCCCCCTGTTGACACCGCCTTATACCGTCACGTTGCCGGATGAGACGGCTACACAGTTCAGTATTACGGTTCCCGCCTCAGGCATTGCCTTGGTCGGTAATGGAGAGCACGACGCCCATTACAGCCTCAATAACGGAACCAACAATAACGTCACCGACTCATTGCCAACCGAGATCGATGTGCAAGCATTCGTGATTGAAGATCTGGCACTGCTTGAATACCCAGATTCGATAGATTCCGGTATCGGCGACGACACCCGCTTCATGAATTGCGCACATGGCGTTGCGTCAGGTATCAAAACCAAAATCATCAGCCCGGGCAAGTTGAAGAAAGATGACAAAGTAAGCGTGGTGTGGGTGATCTATGGGCCTAATGACTACTACTCGAACGTCAAAGTAAACGAATACGAGTTCCCTCCCGTGACGGTCACCATCGATCACTTTGCCGGGCACCCTGGCGAAGAGTTTACGGTGCCTTTCGCCACCTATATCTCCCCAGTCACCGAGGGGCGTGTCGAGGCTTACTACAAAGTGGTCGGAGCGGGTGGCACTCCGGGAGAGTCCGATCCTTCCATTTTGTACATCACCCGTAAGCTCCTGGGCGGTGGTACTTGTGGCTGACGAGCTGTTCTGAATGTACTGAGTCGTTCCCAATAACCCTTGAGGTCAATGCCTCAGGGGTTATTGGTTTTGCCCTGACGGTTCGCGTCAACGCTTTGCCCATCCTTCATTAAGGAAAGTCCTACAAGGCCGTAGATTCGGCCTACATGAAGTTCCTCCTCGGGTACGTAACCTCGGCGCCTCTGAAAGCCTGAGTCGATGAGTCCTGTAATCGATTGGCTTGTTCAGTCATCCGACTAGAGGTTCTACCCTATGAATACCCATGTACTTTTCAAGCGTTCGCGCTTGTCTGCCGCAATCAAAATCCTGGCGATCGCGCCTTTTTCACTGGTGGCAACTCACGTGTCCGCCGTGGACCTTGGAGCAGGTCAGAAGCTTGTCATTGATGCAGGCAGCGACTTTGATCGCTACACCTTGAAAGACGGTGCACAACTGATTTCCAACGGGGCGGCGATTCTCAGCGTCGCTTCGCAGAATTCGACCTTTGAGATGAATGGCGGCGAGGTCGTAGCGGGTTCCGAACACGGAGTCCAATTGTACGGCAGCCAGGCAACCATTCGTGATGCTCACATTTCCAGCGCCAGCGGTATTGGGATGATCGTGGGCGAGCACGCTGCCGCAGGCAGTCACGCCCAAGTGTCCAACAGCCGGATAGAAGGTGCCACCTATGGCGTCAACCTGGGGCGGGAAAGTACGCTGCAGATGACGAGTACCGATGTTCTTGGTGGCGAATTCGGTATTTTGGCCATCGACGGCAACCTGGCCGCCCAGGGCGGCAGTATCACTGGCGGCACCAATGGTCTCTATGTGTACCGCACTGCCGATGGCACGACACCCGCCAGCTTTCACCTTGAAGGTACCCGGGTAGTTGGGGAAACCGGTGCCGCCATCGTGGTGGATTCACCGGGGGTTGGTACTACGCCTATCACCATCGCCAATGGCACCACGCTGGAGGGTGGCAACGGCAACATGTTGGAGGTGATCAACGGTGGCGCAGCTGACGTACTGGTCAACAACAGCAACCTGGCCGGCAATATCCAGGTAGGCAGCGGCAGTGCCCTGGACCTGAATCTGGATTTCGCCGCCATGAAAGGCGACATCATCAACAACGGTGGCACCGCCAATGTGGGCCTGAACAACGGTGCGGTCCTGACCGGTCGCCTGGAAAACGTCGACAAGCTGTCGGTCAACAGCGACGCCACCTGGGTGTTGGTGGATGGCCAGGATGAACTCAAGGAACTGTCGATGAATGGCGGTAACGTCAAGTTCGGCGATTCGGGTGCGTTTTACCAACTGAACGTGACGAACCTGAATGGCACCGGCGGTACCTTCATCATGAAGGCGGATTTCTCGACGTTGACCGGCGATTTTCTCAATGTCACCGGTACTTCCTCCGGCGCGCACCAGTTGTTGATCGCCAGCACCGGTGCTGACCCGTTGTCCGATGATCGTTTGCATGTCGTGCGCACTGCCGATGGCGGTGCGAGCTTCAGCCTGGTCGGTGGTCGGGTGGACGTCGGTACCTATTCCTACGGACTGGTCAGTGACAACCGCGACCACGATTGGTACCTGGACCCGGACAATAAAGTCATCAGCCCGAGCACCCACTCCGTACTGGCCCTGGCCAACGCGGCGCCGAGCGTGCTCTACGGTGAAATGACCAACCTGCGTACCCGCATGGGTGAGTTGCGTCACAGCGATGGTAAGTCGAGCGGCATGTGGAGCCGAACGTACGGCAACAAGTTTGAAGTGAACAACCGCGATAAAGGTGTGCAGTACAACCAGGCACAGCGTGGTTTCACCCTGGGTGCCGACGTACCGTTGTCCGGTGGCGATGGCCAATGGCTGGCAGGCTTCCTGGCCGGTCACAGCACCTCAGACCTGGACCTGAACCGTGGCAGCAAAGCCACCGTCAACAGCTACTACGCCGGTGGATACGCCACGTGGCTGGACGCTGAGAGCGGCTTCTACTTCGACGGCGTGCTCAAGTTCAACCGCTTGCACAACGAGTCCAACGTGGCGATGAGCGACGGCAGGAAAGCCAAGGGCAACTACACGCAAAACGCAGTGACTGCTTCGGCAGAGGTGGGCCGCCACATCAAGCTGGACGACGGCTTCTTCGTGGAACCTTACGGCCAGTTGGCCACGGCGATCATCCAGCGCCAGAGCTACGAGCTGGATAACGGCCTGCAAGCCAAGGGCGCGCGTACCGCTTCGGTGGTGGGCAAGGCCGGTGTGACCGCCGGGCGTGACATCCAACTGGACGGAGGCAGTGTGCTGCAGCCGTACTTGCGGACTGCCGTTGCCCATGAGTTCAACCAGAGCAACAAGGTGTCGGTGAACGGCCACAGCTTCAACAACGATTTGTCGGGTACCCGGGTTGAAATGGCAGCTGGTCTGGCCATGGCCGTGTCGAAGAACTGGAAGGTCCACGCCGATGTAGAGCGCAGCATGGGCAAGAGCGTCGACCAGCCGTGGGGGGTGAATGTGGGGGTGCGATATGACTTCTAAGAGTGCCTAAACTCACCACCTGTAAAAAAGCCCCGTATCTTTTGATATGGGGCTTTATTTATTAGCGGTGTCCCGTCCTGGGCGGGCTGTCATTTTGGAGTACAAGCATATAGGAGGTCACAGGTCGACCAACGCAATGGTACTCGATCGGTAGTTTGAGACTAGCAGATGCTTTCCGTTGGGCGTCACTTGTAAAAATTGGGGGCCGTTGAAGCCGCTTAGCGTGTTCACAAGTTTCGGTTGGTCTTCTGAGGTGTCGAAGATGTGTACTTTATCAGTGCCGTTCTCTGTTAAATAAAGTAGCGCCTCAAAAGGGTGAGTGGCTACTCCTACAGCGTAGTTAAAGCCTTGATTTGTATTTATTATCTTGTTGAGCAGGCGATCAAAGGTGCCCACGCTAGAACCCGACACGTAGAAGCCTTTATTGTCGGTGTTAGAGAAGGCAATGTCGCTGACAGGAGAGGGGAAAGGTGCACTGGAAATGAATGCGTCTGAGCTTGTATCGAGTCGACGTACCCCCCAATTGCCGAGCCAACTGTAAATGACATTTTCGGGCGATATCCAGAGCCGGCTACTTGCCGCCCCCGTGCCCGTAGGAATGTATTTTTCAACGTTGCCGGTTTGCGTATTGATTTTTGCAATTTCATAAAGTTCAGAACCAGCATGATAGTAATGGGTTGAAGTGTAAGCATAAGTGCCTGTACCCTTGATTCCGGTAATGCCAAATGGCATTTTGTAGTATAGCAAAGTTTGTTTAAGCAAAGCGTAGGAGGCGGTGTCGTAAGCGGCAACAAGATTAGCGGCTGACGCGTAGCCTGCTATTACTCCTATTAAAAGCTTAGTGCCGTCATTGTTTAAGGAGATTGCAAAGCTGTTCGGCGTTTGTATTGTATGTACGACCAGTGCTTTTTCTATGTCAATAACACTCACTGTTTTTGACTGGCGATTGTTTACAAACGCAGTTTTGCTGTCTTTAGTTATCACAATCTGGTGCTCACCGGCACCCACAGTGATGTGTTTTGACACCACAGGCTGGCGATTAATCCTGTAAGCAACCGACTTCAGCTTGATCGCACTGTTTTCAATCCCCGCTTCGTCCAGTGAAACGCTCGCGTCGACGGTCACAGTAGCGCCATTGGCTAGCCCTTTCAAATAGGAGTCATGTATCAAGTCATGCGTACGCTGTGCCGTAAACTCGGCGGCGCTTACCTTGATGCCTGGGCGCAGGAACAAGTCAGTAGAACTTTTCAGGCGAATGAAAACCGCTTGTTGCCGATTGAAGAAGGGCCACGCCTTGACCTCCACAGAGTTCGACTGGC